>CAZELR010000028.1:0-51110 GCA_964513075.1 uncultured Anaerolineales bacterium | reverse complement strand
AACGCCGTGAACAACCGCACGCCGTAACCGCTCGCGCCCTTGGGTTGGGCCGGCTTGTCCTCCTCGCCCCACGCCATCGAGGCCATATCCACGTGTGCCCAGGGGTAGCCTTCGGTGAAGTGCTCCAGGAACTTGGCACTGGTGCCGACGCCGGCAAAGCGACCAGTGCTGTTCTTAACGTCGGCCACCTGGCTCTTGATCGCTTCAGCATACTCATCGTACAGGGGCATGCGCCATAGCCGATCGCCCGACGCTTCGGCTGCAGCCAGCAGGCCGGCGACCAGATTCTCGTCGTTGCAGAACACCGCCGCGGCCTGCGGGCCGAGCGCGATGGCCTGTGCACCGGTGAGGGTGGCGATGTCCACCACCGCGGCCGGGTTGAATTTGCCTGCGTAGGCCAGCGCGTCCGCCAGCAGCATACGGCCCTCGGCGTCGGTGCTGATCACTTCCATGGTCTTGCCGGTCATGCCTGTGAAGACGTCGCTGGGCTTCTGCGCGCGGCCGCCAGGCAGGTTCTCGGCGCACGGCGCGATGCCCACCACGTGCAGCGGCAGGTTCAGCCGCGCGGCAACGCCCAGGCTCGCGATCACCGCGGCGGCGCCGGCCATGTCGTCCTTCATCTTCCACATGTCCTCGGACGGCTTGATGGAGATGCCGCCGGAGTCGAATGTGACCCCCTTGCCCACCAGCACCACGGTGGGTAGATCAGGCTTATCCGCGTTGTGCTCCAGCACGATCAGCTTGGGCTCCTCGTCGGAGGCTTCGGCCACAGCCATAAAGATGCCCATGCCCAGCGCTTTGCACTTGGCACGGCCCAGCACATCCAGCTTCAGCCCGGTCTCGGCGGCCAATGCTTCGGCTTGCGCGGCCATGATCGACGGCGTCATGCGGTTTGCTGGAGTGTTCACTAGGTCGCGCG
Organism: uncultured Anaerolineales bacterium; assembly: GCA_964513075.1. Classification (GTDB taxonomy): domain Bacteria; phylum Chloroflexota; class Anaerolineae; order CG2-30-64-16; family CG2-30-64-16; genus DAOUBP01. The sequence continues at coordinate 50,191 of CAZELR010000028.1, read as the reverse complement.
CGAGCGTGACGCCTCGAACGATGGCCTGCGCCCGGGCGACGCCGGTTTGAAATGCGGCCAGATGGTCGGTATCCAGCCCCATCACCAGCAGCGTCTCAGGATCGGGCTTCCAGTCCTTTGGCGGCTTGGAACGGTAGCCTTCGTAGCGGTGGAGGCCCAGCAGCGAGCCCTCTGTCAACGCGCCGGCCGCAGCCGCAGGATCCAGCCCACCGATCCCCGCGCCGTGGACGATGGTGGCCACATTCCTCGCGCCCAGGTCCCGCGCCTTGCGTGCGGCGGTCGCAGCCGCGCTGCGGACTGCCGCCAGGTCGAACTTGACGCTCTCCCCCAGGCCGACCACGAGCACGCGTGCGGCAGGCAGCGCCCCCCGCGTATACAGCACCAACGTCTCGCCGCCCTTGCCCACGAAATCCCCGGTCGCGATCACGTCGCTGATCGCACCGTTCAGCGCCCTGTCCACTGCGCCCGTCGCGCCCCCCGGCGCAGTCACGCCTTGGAACAGATTGACGACGATAAGGTCCGCAGCGACCTCGGTAATGTTGCCCTGTTTGATCTGAATATCCACGATGTTGCTCCTCAGTGAGTTAGTAAGTTAGCAAGTGGGTGAGTTAGTAAGGCTGCGCCCATCCTTCCATTCCCCGCACTTCACGCCTCACGCACCACGCATCACGCATCACGTTCCCCCCATTTCCTCGCGCAGCTCCGCCAGTATCCTCAATGCCTTTTCCAGCCGTACTTTATTTTCCGGCGCGTTGAACCATTGGCTCGCACCCGACGGATGCGGCAGCGGCACGATGAGCCGTCCCTCCCGCTCGAATCGTTCGCCGATCAGGTCGGTCATTCTGAGATCCCTAATTGTGTCATCCTGAGCGGGTTGACCACTCAAAGTGAGTCGCGGCGGGACTCCAGCGAAGGATCTCGCCTTTCCTAGAAACCGATCGATCGCCAGTCCGCCGATGGGGATGATCACCTTTGGCTGAATCAGCGCCAGCTCGGCCTCCAGCCATGGTGCGCACAACGCTTGCTCAATGCGCGAGGGCACGCGATCCCCGCGGCCCGCAGGATGAGGACCGGGGTAACAGCGGGTGATCGCGACCATCGCCTGCGTCGCGCGAAACTCAGCCTCATCGAAGCCGGCCTGCGCCAGCCAGCGAAACAGCCGTCTGCCTGCGGGGCCGGAGAACGGCAGATGCGTCACCTCCGCCTCGTGCCGGCCCGGCGCCTGGCCCACGGTCATGAAGATGGCGCCGGCGTTCACGGTAGAGATCGGTGCCGATCCGATGAAGTAGCCCGCGTCCGCGCAGCGGCGGCAGGTCGTCAGGGAGGTGCTGTGTTCAGTGAGTGTCATGGTAGGTCCGCCAGCCGTTCCATTTTTTGGGTCATTCGTCCCCTGGCCTAGTCCTTCTGATCATGTATCGCGTACTGCCGGTAATAGCGCTCGATGACCATGATGGCGATGATTTCTAACAGGCTATGCATGATCCATCTAGCTACTCAGCATTTCCTCGATTGCTCCCAGCTCCTCCCCGGAAAATGCCAGGTTCTCCAACGTCCCTACCGCATCTTCGATCTGTCCGATCCGGCTCGCGCCGATCAGCGCCGATGTCATCTGTGGATGCCGCAGCACCCACGCCAGCGCCATTTGTGCCAGCGTCTGGCCGCGGGTCCGGGCCAGGTCATTCAAGCGGCGCACCTTGGCGATCTTCTCCTCGGTGATCTGTGCGGGCCGCAGGAAGCCATGGGCTTGGCCGCGCGTGAGCCGTCCGGGATGCCGGCCAGGTACTTGTCGGTCAGCAACCCTTGCGCCAGAGGCGAGAATACGATGCAGCCGATTCCCTCTTCGCCCAGCACGTCCAGCAGGCCATCCTCAACCCATCGGTTGAACATGTTGTAGCTGGGCTGGTGGATCAGGCAGGGCGTGCCCAGGCCGCGCAGGATTTCGGCCGCACGGCGGGTCTCCGCAGGCGGATAGCTGGAAATGCCAGCGTACAGCGCCTTGCCGCTGCGCACGATCTGATCCAGCGCCATCATGGTTTCTTCCAGCGGCGTCTCTGGGTCCAGGCGGTGGCTGTAGAAGATGTCCACGTAGGCCAGCCCCATGCGGCGCAGGCTCTGATCCAGGCTGGCGATCAGGTATTTGCGCGAGCCCCACTCGCCGTAAGGGCCGGGCCACATATAGTATCCGGCCTTGCTGGAGATGATCAACTCATCCCGATGGTCCGCCAGGTCGCGGCCTAGGATCTGGCCAAACGTCTCCTCCGCGGAGCCCGGGGGTGGGCCGTAATTGTTGGCCAGGTCAAAGTGCGTGATCCCCAGGTCGAACGCGCGCAGCACCATCGCGCGCGCGTTTTCCATGGTGTCCACGCCCCCGAAGTTGTGCCACAGACCCAGCGAGATAGCGGGTAGCTTTAGCCCACTGCGTCCGCAGCGGTTGTAACGCATCGCATCGTACCGGTTTTCTGATGGACGGCAGTTGGTCATTGAGGATTCCTTTCATTTTGTTTTCGACTGCTGATTTTTTGGCCGAAGTCGTCGGGCATGCGCACGCAGACCACCTCGCCGCGCGCACACACCTCACCCTTGGCCGATAACGTCACGATAAGCATCACCTTGCGCTCTTTGACTTCCACCGGCCGGCCGCGCAGTTCCAACACCGCATCGATGGGAGTGGGGCGCAGAAAGTCGACCTTGAGCGAAGCAGTAACGAAGCGCAGCGCCGCCTCGGAACCGACAGTCCGCCCCTCAGCCTGAGACGCGGCCGCAGCAGCCGTGCCGGTGGCATGGCAATCGATCAACGACGCAATCAATCCTCCGTAGACATAACCTGGGGCGGCGGTATGGTAGGGCCGCGGCCGAAAGTGGCAGATCGTCTCCTGACCGTCCCGATAGCTTTTGATCTGTAGGCCGTGCTCGTTCAGCCGGCCGCAGCGGTAGCAGTAAGCCACGCTATCGGGGTAGGTGTCTTGGATCGCGACTTTGTCCATGGGCGTTTCACCTGTGTGGGGCTGGGCGGCGTGCCTTGGAGCCGTATCGTCGTTGGGCCATGCACCCCGGTTAGGGCACTTGATAGGCGCCGCAGTTCGGTTGGCTCTTGGGCGTTGGGTAAAGGCAGACAAGGTTGTAGTCGCCGGCGAAGCGGGCGATAACGGCGGCATGCTGGTCATAGCTCGATGGCGGCCGCAACTCGATGAAACGATCCAGGTCCAGATTGGTCCACTCCAATGTGTAGTCTCGATTGGAGTTGGATGCGAAATCAGCGACCAGTGGCCCGCGCAGGACGGCGGGCAGATCTTCCGCGGTGGACGCCTGTAAGCCGGCTTGAACCAGGGCGTCCATGTGCTTGATCTGGCTGCGCGCCTCCCCCGGCAATAGATCGAACGCGGCCAAGGCGGCTAGGACCAGGACCAACATTAGCGGCGCACGTAAACGTACCCACAAGGGCGCGTTGTCGCGGCTGAGTTCCACAGTTCTGCCGGCAGTCCAACGCAGCAACGCCACTAGCGGCACGGCCAGCCAGGCGATTGGGATCGCAAAGATCACGCTGGCAATCACGGCCCCTCCGGCATTCGTCAGCGAACCTATCCGCTGCAATATACTTACGAACACCGCGGCCGCGGCAGCCAGGCTGCCGAATAAAGTTCCCAAGGCCGCGCTGGACGGTTGTGATGTGAGGAAGCCCAGGCCCGCGCCCACCAGCCCGTGCAGCCCGATGTTACCCAGTGGCCCCAGGGGGGGCTGATAAAGGGGCGCCCCAGGCAAGGCTACACGGTTGATGAGCTGCGACACGAGACCGTAGCTGAGGCCCAGCCCGGCGCCTAGGAGGCAGCCGAGGACGCGCCGCCGCCTTTCAAACGTTTGTTGCAGCTCGGGAGTTGCCCCGGCTGCGCGCTCCCATGCCGAAGCCGGCTTGTTAGGATTACTGGTAACCACGCGATAACTCCTGGCAGGAGGTGACGGTCTCAAGGCGGCAGTTGATCGAAGCCCTGACACAAAGGCGGCTCATCTGGCGCAACGTAAAGACACACCAGGTTCCAGCCATTGGCAAACCGAGCGACAACGACGGAATGCGTGTCGAAGTTGCGGCCCGGCCGGGGGATGCGGTAGCGTGCGATGTCGCGCATCTCCCAAGACAGCACGAATGGGCCGGCGCCGCGCGTTTGGAATGCATTGTCTGCGACGTCGCGCAACGGCTCTGGTAGTTCTCCGCCGGCTTGGGTCTGCTGCAAGAGCGCATAGGTCTTGACAAGCAGTATCCGGGCCTCCGGGCGGTACAAGCTGAGCGCGCCTACAAGCCCCACGCCCACGATCAACAGCGCCGGCCTCAGCAGACGGGCATGCCAGGGCAGGCGATCGCGACGGGCTTCTTCCAGGCCATTGACGCCCCATCGCAAGGCGCCGAGCAGCGGTATCAACATTCCCCAGAACGGTAATGCCAGGAAAATGCCCGTGACTGCCGCTGCGACCAGAACGGTTCCTTTTACCCCGGCGCTGATGAAGCTTCCCACCACGATGACAACCGCGCTGATCGCGCTGGCCAGGAAGGTGCCTTGCACGCTGCCCAAGGGCCAGGCGCAGAGCACACCCAACGCACCGCCCCCCAACGCGCACAACGCGATGTTGCCCATCGCGCCGTAGGGCGGCTGATATAGCGGCACACCCGGCATTGCCGCACGATTGATGAACTGTGAGACGATTCCGTAGACGAGCCCTAACAGACCGCCAAAAACAAACCCGACCCACCGTCGATAGCGATCATCGGGCGGCGAAAGCCGCAGCATCATCATGGCAGTGACTTAAGAATTGACACGCTTTGACACCATCAGCGGGCGCGCTTACTTCAAGATATAGTACGTGGCCTTCCGGTCCCCCACCTTGATGATCAGCCCCTGGTCCACCATATCGGCCAGTTCGCGGCGGATCGTTTCATCGCTGAGCTCAGGACAGAGCTCACGGAACTCGCGGTTGGTGATGGCGCCGTGCTCAGCCAGATGGGCCAGGGCGCGTTCCTGGCGAGGGTTCAAGCGGCGATTGCCCCAGCGAGGGGCCGGCTCTGCGCTCACCAGGTCGTCTCCCCGGCCGCGCAGCGTCACCTTGAACCCAGCGACCGTTTCCTCGAAGGTTGGCGCAGGCAATCCGGCCTCGGCCATCGCCGCCACCATGCGGTCGATGCCATAACCCAGCCGTTCCACGAAGCCCAGATCCGATAACGCCTGCACGATCGCCTCGTTGCGCGAGAAGCGTTCCACCAGCAGGTTCTCCAGGGTCACGTGGCCCGGCAGGCGGCCGGGGCTATAAACCTCCAGCCGGTCGCTGAACATCAATACCCGAATGTTGTCCCCGCGGATGGCATAGTCGCGATGTGCTACCGCGTTGACGATAGCCTCGCGCACCACGGGCAGCGGGTATTCGGTCGTCTCCTGGCGGGTAAAGCCGCTGAGCCGCATTCCGCGGCGCATATTAGCAGAGACGAACGCCTCGGCCTGGCGGATTTGCTCTGGGAGGGTGCCAGTGGCGTCGTGGCGCAGAAATTCGTCCCCCATCGTCGGCCCAATGTAGCGCACCAGACTGAGTTGGGCATTGCGCAGGAAGCGTTGAGGTTGGCGGCCGAACAAGAGCACCCCTGCATAGGTAGGTGCTAAGCCACCCCCGATGCCCTGGTCAGTCTCCAATTGAGCCACCCCCACCAGACAGCCACGGGTCAATAAAGTGCGCTGCCACTCCTCTCCGGTAGGGACGGCGAGCGCAGCCAGGTAGGACTCCACCAGGGTCATATCAAGATCGGCCAGGGTCGCGCTGACTGCAGGACGTGATTCAAACCCTGCCTCAGTCCTGGCTAGCAGCAGGCCGACCAGCTCCGCACTGCTCAGCAGGCGATTCTGCGCGCCAGCGCGCGATAGGTAGCGGCCGTTGATGCTGTAGGCGTGCGGCAGGCCGGGAGGCACTTCCGCGATGCAGATCGTCTTGTCGCCCAGCACGACGCTGTGAGGGCGAGGCAGAATCAGCGGCGGGGTGGAGAGCAGACCGGCTGCCTGGATAGCAGCCAGCGCACTTTCGGGGTCCGGTGTGCCCTGCACCTTGCCGTTGGGACCGATGCCCAGCACGACCACACCCCCATGTGTGTTGGCCAGCGCGATCAGGCTCTCGGCCAAACGCGCGGGCGCACTGGTGGCCAAGGCGAATGCAATGCGATCTCCTGGCCCTGCGGTGAGCAGAGCCCTCGCATCGGCGGCGGTCCAGGTCGGTCGGCTTGCACTCATTGCAGGGTCATGCTCGTTACGCGCCAGTGGACGGAAGCCTTCACCTGGTCGTTGGCGATGCTGATCAGGTGCGCTACTGCCCGGAAGATGCCGTCACCGATGACGACTTCGGCTTCCACGTAGGCTTCTTCCGCGGCGCACCACCAGGTGCTACCCTCCGCAACTTCTACTTCGTTGGTCTCACATTGCCTTCCCATGCCGGGGAAAGGCGCTACCGTACCCTGGTTTGTCAAAGAGAGGATGCGTAGCTGCGGGGGAGTGCTCGTGCTCAAGGCGCTTAGTTCGCTGGCGAGCTGAGCGTTATTGGTCAGAAAGCTGGCACCGGTGGGACTGCCGGTGGCCAGCGGCTTGCCTCCGCGTAATAACGCAACCAGCACTGCCTCAGGATAGACGGGGTCGTCCGGCTTCCCATAGCAGAAGTCGATGGTAAACCGGGTAGTGTCTTCCGAGAATTCCAGCGTTTTTGCCCCTGTGGGCCGTTGAAAGCGCTTGACCGCACAAAGCAGACTGCGGTGGTTGTCCAGGTGGTTATACGTCATCACCTCGGTGATCGGTTGCGAGGTATTGAGGGTGTTTGGTGCGTCGACGTGAGCGTTGCCGACGAAATGAACGCCTTCGTAGCCCACGTCGCGACTTTTCCAACGAAAGATTGAGAGCCGAGTCGGTAGAGGTTCATAGCTATAGCCCAGGAAATAAAGCTCTTCGGCCTGGCAGTTGGTTGCGTTCTTTTGCGCAGGTGGATAGCTGCGGAACACCACATCGTTTTCGCCTAGAAAACCTTGGCCTTTACCGGTGTAAAAGTCAGGCAGTAGTTTATAAGGCGCAAGGAGCGCCGGTCGGTATGGGCTGATGTTGCCTGGCTCTTGAGGCACCCGGTTCACCTGGGCATCATAGATGGCGCCGCCGATGAGGTGGCGTTCTACGTTTTTGTTGCTCGCGCTGTACACGTCGAGCACCGATGTTGGGTCGTAGCTATAGAGTAGCAGCCATTCGTCCTCGTTGTCGCCGTCGAAGTCGCAAGGTTGCGATTGGCTGGCGCGCAGCGTCCAGCTTGTGGGAATGATCTTTTGTAAGTCCACCGGCAGTTCGGCCGGCTTCTTCCCTGGCAGGTTGAAGTTGCCTTGATTTATCAGCAGGTACGCAATCAGCAAGATCAGCGCCAGCACGATGAGGGCAAGGAGGCCACGGCCTTTGAACATAGACAAAAGCTCCGATCAGGCGACATGCATATCGTTACTAAGTTATCTCAGCCGGCCGCTGGGGCCGCCGTGTTGGAGGCAGGCGCTTCACCCATCAGCGTTGGCTCGATTGAACTGGTCGAAGTCTCAGCGACTTTTTTGCGTGTGCGGCCCTTTCGAGTGGCCCGAGGTCCGGGCAGACCGGGCTGCGGAGCCAGCAACGCGCGCGGCAGGATCTCGTCCATCCGTTCCACCAGCACGACGTCCAGGTCACGCTGCACCTGGCGCGGCACGTCGATCAAATCTTTTTTATTGCGCTTGGGGATCAGTACGACCTTCAGGTGCATGCGGTGCGCGGCCATCAGCTTTTCTTTGAGTCCGCCGATGGGCAGCACGCGGCCGCGCAGGGTGATCTCGCCCGTCATGGCGACGTCATGGCGGATGGGCCGATCGCTCAACGCTGAAATCAGTGCAGTGGCCATGGTAACGCCTGCGCTGGGCCCGTCCTTGGGGATGGCGCCTTCGGGCACATGGATGTGCAGGTCAACCTTATCGAAGTCGATTTGGTCAAGGCCGAAATCGCGCGCATGCGAGCGGGTGTACGTCAGAGCAGCTTGCGCCGACTCCTGCATCACCTCACCGATTTGCCCGGTTAGGGTCAAAGCGCCTTTGCCTTCCATCGCCGAGACTTCCACCTGCATCACATCGCCGCCCGCTTCGCTCCACGCCAGGCCGTTCGCTACGCCCACTTCATCCTGCTCATTGCCCAGCCACTCGCTGAACTCCGGCGGCCCCAAGAATTTGTTGACCAAGGCAGGGGTGATGTTGTGCGGCGCGCGCACGTCCTCGGCGATGCGCCGGGCCACCTTACGGCAGATATTGGCAATGGCGCGCTCGAAGTTGCGCACCCCTGCCTCGTATGTGTATTCGCGGATCATCGAGCGCAGTGCAGCTGTACTGAATTGAATTTGTTTGGAGCTCAAACCGTGCGCTTCGATTTGGCGCGGCACCAGGAACTGGCGCGCAATGGCCAGTTTCTCCTCTTCGATGTAGCCAGGAAACTCGATCACCTCCAGGCGATCGCGCAATGCCGGCGGCACGGGATCAAGATAATTGGCGGTGGTGATGAACAGCACCTTGCTCAGATCGTAGGGCACTTCCAGGTAGTGGTCGCTGAACGCATGGTTCTGCTCCGGGTCCAGCACCTCCAGCAGCGCCGATGATGGATCACCCCGAAAGTCCATGCCCAGTTTATCGATCTCGTCCAACATAAAGAGCGGGTTGACCGTCCCGGCCGTGTGCATCGTCTGGATGATGCGACCCGGCAGCGAGCCGATGTAGGTGCGGCGGTGGCCTCGGATTTCGGCTTCATCCCGTACGCCGCCCAGGCTCAGTCGGACGAATTTGCGCCCCAATGCCTCGGCAATCGATTTGCCCAGGCTGGTCTTACCAGTGCCGGGTGGACCCACGAAGCACAGAATAGGGCTTTTCATCTTATCTTGGGCCAGCTTACGCACGGCAATATGTTCCAAGATGCGTTCTTTGACCTTGGGTAGCCCGTAATGGTTGTTCTCCAGGATTTTGGCTGCCCGGGACACATCCAGGTTATCTTCGGTGGAAGTATGCCACGGCAGTTCCAACAGCCAATCGACGTAGTTGCGGATGACGGTTGTTTCGGGCGATGCCGGCGGCATGGCTGCGAGTTTGCCGATCTCCTTTTCGATTTTGGTGTATACGGCAGCGGGCGGGTTGGCACTGACTAGCTTTTCTCGTAGCTCTTTAATCTCGCGCTGAATCTCGTCCCCTTCGCCCAATTCGGTTTGGATAGCGCGCAACTGCTCGCGCAGGTAATACTCGCGCTGAGATTTGTCGACCTCCTGCTGCACCTGGGTTTGGATGCGATCTTCCAGCTCCAGAACGTCCAGCTCTTGCCCCAGGATAATGCTCAGGCGTTGCAGGCGCTGGTTAGCGTCTAGCGTTTCCAGCAACTCCTGACGTTGCGCGACCTCCAGGTCCAATATGTGGGCCAGCAGGTCGGCCAGGCCGCCTGGTTCATGCTCGTTCATAGCCGCCACGTACGCGTCGTCAGGCAGGTTAGGGTTGAGATCCACCACCTTCTCGAAGAGTGCCAGAACAGCGCGCATCAGCGCTTCACTGGCCATATCGTGGCGCTCGTCCTCGTAGAGCGGCACCCCACGCACGCGCAGGTAGGGCTCAGTGTCCACCAGCTCGACGATGCGCACCCGTTCCAGCCCCTGAACCAGCACCGTGGTGCTGCCGTCAGGCATCCGCAGCACCCTGCCCACCTCTACTGCGGTGCCGATGGTATATAGGTCGGCGATGCCAGGATCGACCATCTCTGGGTCACGCTGCGCGACCACGAGCAGCGGCACCTCCATTGCCTCGGCGGCTTCAACGGCGCGCGAAGAACGGTCACGCCCCAAGAATAACGGTGTGACTAGGTTCGGGAAAACCACTGTGTCGGGCAGGGGCAAGACGGGATACTCGTTGCCCTCCAGCTCTTCCAGGTCGCGAGCATTCGGGCGGCGCACCTCGCCGTTGGTGCGGCCCGTCCGGCGCCGTGCCAGCATATTCACCAGGGGCCATTCAGGCCCCATGTGCGCACCCAGTCCACGATCCAGTTCGCTCAAAATCCCTCCGCCAAGTTGTTGCCCCACTGCAGGTGGTTCAGTCCGGCACCGGCGCCCCGGCCGTTTCATCTTCAAAAACCCAGTCATCTGGGGCAAATGTGTCAGGGTGGCGCGTAGCCCAGGCCCGACGCGCCTGGGCTACCACGAAGATGGATCCCGTTATGCAGATCAGGTCGTCTGGCTCAGCCCAGGCCAGCGCCTCGGTGAGTGCGCTGTTGAGATTGGCGTGGACACTGATGGGGCACGAGGCATTGATGTTGCGCACCAGGTCGGCGAGTTGGGCTGGCTCGGCAGAGCGCGGGTGCCCGCTCTTGGTGACAATGACCTTGTCGGCCGGCCGGTAGCCGGTGGCAGTCTCCGCTTCCAGAAACGTCTTCAGCATGCCGATGATATCTTTGTCGGATGACGCGCCGAAGATCACTGCCAACTGCCGCCGGGGCGGCCGCGGAAAGTAATCGGCCAACGCTGCGCGCAGCTTCTGGGCGGAATTCTCATTGTGGGCGCTATCCACCACCAGGGCTGGGTATTGCTGCAAGACCTCGAAACGTCCCGGCCAACGTGCAGAAGCCAGACCGGTCCGCAGCGACTCATCGGGGATGCTCACGCCTTGGCCGCGCAGTTCGTGTAGGATGGCGATAGCAGTGGTTGCATTGTCGCGCTGGTGGCGGCCCAAGAGCGGGATGTGCAGGTCGCTGAGCAGCGGCTCACCGCCCGGGCCCTGCACGGTTAACCGCTGACCTGTCAGATCGTGTGACGAGCATGCCGCACCGTCCGGATCACAGGTCCAATCTTGTCCCACAACCAGCAACTGTGCTTTCGTATCGGCGCAGACCCGTTGGATCACCGCCATGGCCTCCGGCTCTTGCGGCGCGCTTACCACAGGCACACCCGGCTTGATGATGCCGGCCTTTTCGAACGCAATGAGGGACAGTGTGTGTCCCAATAGCTCAATGTGATCATAGCTGAGGCTGGTGATTGCACAGACTGCGGGATGCACCACGTTGGTGGCGTCCAGACGGCCACCCAAGCCAACCTCCAGCACTGCCCAATCGATCTTATTTTGTGCGAAATACTCAAATGCCAGTGCCGTCATAACCTCGAACGCGGTGATATCAGGGGTAGCTTTGATGGCCGGCTTGCAATCCTCCAGTAGATCGACCAATTCGATCTTGCTCATCAGCCCGCCGTTCAGGCGAATCCGTTCTCTAAAGGTGTGCAGATGCGGTGAGGTGAAAAGGCCGGTCTTGTAACCAGCAGCACGCAGCACCGATTCGACCATTGCCGACGTTGAGCCTTTACCCTTGGTGCCGGCGATATGTACGCACCTGAAACGGTCGTGCGGGCGACCCAGCTTCTCGAGCACGCGCTCCATCCGGCTGAGATCGAATGTCGCGGCATCGTAAGGATAGCGCGTTTTTTTCTCGTAATTGACGTAATCAAAAATATAGTCCAGGGCATCCTGATAATGGCCCATGTAAGCACTCCATGCGGCTGGATAGTCAGAGTAACTTATCCTGAACTGTTATTTTAGCGCAACGAGGGGCAAAACACAAACGGCTTGCTGATTCGTGCCAGCGGTGGCATAATCCAAGCGATGTGATCGGCCGTATCAACTTGCTGAGGTGCGGGTGCGTAAATATATTTGGGTCTTTTTGGCCTATCTATTTCTGAGCCTGGTGCTCACGTGGCCGATGGTGGCGCAGTTTGCCACGCACGTCCCCGGTGATGGCATTGATGACCCCGCGCTAGCGTGGAACTTGTGGTGGGTCAAGCATTCTCTGGTGGATCAGCCGCAGAACCCTTTTGTCTGCGATTGGCAGTTCTGGCCTATCGGCATCAATCTTGCATTTTACACCCTCACCATCCTCAATGGGCTGCTGAGCATTCCGCTCCAGGTGACTGCCGGCATTATCCCAGCCTATAATATCCTACTGCTTTCGTCCTTTGTCCTCAGCGGGTTGGGGGCCTATCTATTGTGTCTGGATTTCCTGCGTCGGGGACACGCGGGGATACGCCACTCCATCGCAGCGTCTTCACAGCTCCCAGTCACCTTGTCAGCGTTTCTCGGCGGCGCGCTTTACGCGTTTGCTTCGGCCAAGATGTTTTACGCGGCGCTGGGACAGGGAAACATCGCTAGTTCGCAGTGGATCCCATTTGCGATGCTTTATGTGCTCCGCACCGCACGCACGGAAGGCCGGCTGCGCGATGCTGTGCTGGCAGCGTTGTTTCTGGTCCTGCAAGCCTATGCGGAGCTGACGTACGCCTCGTTTCTTTTGGTGTTCATCGGGCTGGTGGTGGTTTGGAGGTTGGGTGCTGCGGTTTTAGCCGCCGGATCGTTTAGCGCTACTGTGAAATGGCTGATTCCCCGCTTTGCGTTGGTGGGGGTGCTCTTTGGCATAGGGATTGCACCCGTGCTGGCAAATATGCTTCCTGATTTACGGTCCGAAGGGGACTTTTTTACTTCAGGTGGCGGGTTTGCCGATGTTTTTTCGGCCGATCTGGCCGGCTACGCCGTGCCGACGCAGCTTCACCCGCTCTTAGGGGACGTGGTTCGCCGTTGGGCCGACGACGCATCGCAGCAGGCGGACGGCCGGGATTTTGCAGTGAACAAGGGACAGCACATTTACTTTGGCTACATGGTATTAGTGCTGGCCGCCGCAGCCGTGTGGCATGGGCGGCGCCGGGCCGGAAGCTGGTTTTGGGCGACGGCATCGCTGCTTTTCTTTCTTTTGACTCTTGGCCCCAGCTTGCGCATCGCTGGCGCCGACACAGGTATTCCGCTGCCGTTTCGGCTGGTCGAGCAGTTGCCATTCTTCAAGGGGAATCGTTACCCTAGCCGTTACAGCGTCATGCTTTTGGCCAGCTTGGCGCCGTTGGCCGCGCTTGGCGCACGTTGGCTGATAGTCGGCGCGGGCCGACTTCGCATGCGTGCGCAGTACACGGGTAGCCGTGACTTCCAGTCGTCGCGTCTCTCTCTAGGCTGTTTTGCAGGGATTCTGGCCGTGCTGCTCTTCGAGCACCTCTCCCTGCCGTTGCCAGCGTCGAATCTTGGGAATGTGCCGGCGCTTTACGATATTGTCGCGGCAGAACCGGGCGACTTTACTTTGCTGGAGTTGCCTTTGGGTTGGCGCAATGGTGCGCGCGTAGTCGGCAAGCAGGATATCCTGATCATGCAGCAGCTCTGGTATCAGAGCAGACACGGGAAGCGACTTCTGGGGGGCAATACCTCCCGCAATCCGGAGTTCAAATTTCAGTATTTTAGCGAGAGCCCCACGCTGGCGCGTTTGATTGCCGTGACAAATGCGGCCGACTTGTCTCAGCATGACGCCTTGCGTGCGACCCTGGCCGCCCTGCCGGTGACTGACGACGATCGGGCCACCGCGCGCGCCTGGGCCGCGTTTCTCAATATCCGCTATGTGATGGTGCACCGGGATAAGCTGCCAGCTGAGGCCGAGACGCTGCTGAACAATCTGCTGCCTGTGACGGCGGTTGCTGAAGAAGGCGATCTGGCCCTCTACCGCGTCAGTGAGCCGTTGGCGCAGTCGAGGGTTTTTCTTCCCGGTACTGATCAAGGGCGGAGCATCTTGGGCGAAGGGTGGAGTCCGCCGGCCGGCGATTCGCAATCGGTGTCTGTGTACGCACAGCGTCACGAGACCCGATTGCTGCTGCCATTGCTGCCGGATGCAACCACGATCCGCCTCGATGGGCAGGCGTTGGTGTCCGGCCAGCGTGTAAGGCTGGTGGTCAATGGTCGCGCGGTCGGTGAGCAGCCCTGGCCCCGAGGACAGAAGCAGCTTGCGTTTGCCGTTCCGGCTGATCCAGCGCGACCGCCGCTCAGCGATGTGCGCCTGCGTTTTGCCGTTGTGCTGCCCTTGACAGTGTTGGCTCAGCAGCTCGGCCTGTCAGGCGCCTCAGACATTCTGGTGCGCAGCGCCGGACAAGAGACCGGAGACTTTGGTCACATCTACGTTGACGGGATCGACCGTTCGCCCAACCAACGGGGCTATAATCTGGTCGCTTTCGATCCCGTCACTGGTTCGGTGCTGGCCGCGGCCAACTTTGATACGCACGCCGACCGCACAGCTAGCGCTGGGTTGGCACGCTGGGTGGCAGGGTTGCCTGCCGGTGCAGCGGTCGCCGGCGCAGTTCGTGATGAGGCTACTGCCCAGTTGACCGAAGAGGGTGTTGACGCGCTGAAAAGCTTGGGCGTGACAGTCGATCTGCGTGGTCGATTTCGTTGGGGTCACGCCTTTATTGGTCAGGTTGGTGCGGCGTCCGGTGCGGCCGTTGAGGCGATCGATGGCATCCTCCCTGCCCAGGTGTCGTCAGGATTGCCATTGAGCGAGCCGCAAATTGTTGTTGCCTTGGAACGCGTTGAGATTGTCAAATAATTAGTAGTTGCATTTTTAACAATAGTGCAGTATAGTCTACCAAGGATAGACAGGTGACTCGATAGAAGGTGTTGGGGTAGCCTGCACAGCCCGATTGGGCTTCGGGGTAGCGGTTGATTGGGCGCCTGAGGAGGGTGGGCTCGCCGATCTGGGAGACGACCGTGGTGCGCGTGTGATGAGAACTTGGCCGGGCCGAATAGCGCTTGATTGCAGGCCGTTCCATAGTTGGAGGTTTGCTACGCTGACACCGCAGCGTCTGGCGATGCTGCCGAGGGTATCACCGGAACGGACGGTGTAGCTCGTTGAGCAACTTGCTGCGCCTTGTGAGCTTGAGCTGCTACTTCTGCTACTGCTGCTGCCGGACGAAGAGCTTGATGCGCCGGGCACTGCTAACTGCTGGCCGGGATAGATTACCGAGTTGAGGTTCAGTCCGTTGGTTCGCGCCAGGCTGGAGGTTGAAACGCCGCACCGTCGTGCAATACCCGAGAGCGTGTCGCCTGAGCGAACCACATAAGAGGGGCCGCAACTGGCGGCCGCAGCGATTCGCACTAAGCTGTAAGTGTAGACGCGCATTCGAGCCGGGGTGGAGGATAGCCCTAAAAGAATGACTATGATCAGCAAGTTGATACCGGCCAGATGGTTCTTCACAGCACATCCCCTCGGCCTAGGCCATGGCAGCCACACTTTGAATGCAGCGCTGCACATGTCTTTGTTCTTAGACTTCAAGAATCTCTTACATTGTTTTCAATCCACATTACGCTGCGGACGAGTTGCTAAACTCGATCCGGACTGGACTGCGCGCGTTATGCCCCGCACCGTCGCCACTATTGTTGAAGTGATGGGCTCGGTATCGTGTCAGATGGACACCCACATGAGCATTCGCTCCCAAGAAAGATTATATCATATTTTACCCTTTGCTGCAATATCATCCGTGACGGTGAGTTCTTATGCTTAACGATTCTAAGATGCTGAGGCACCTTTGCTTTTGGTTGCTGGTGTTCATGCTGTCGTGGGGATTGCCGCCAGCACAAGCTGCCGAGGGTCCGACTTCGCTTTGGCTGACGTTTACTGTGGCGGACGGCCTCCGTTCCGGGAACATTTTGTCGGTCCTGGTGGCGCAGGATGGTGCGCTTTGGTTCGGCGCCGATACTGGCGCGGGCCGCTACGATGGAAGTTGGCGCTGGTATACCGAGGCGGACGGTATGCCGTCAGGCAAGGTGCATGCCATCGCCCAGACTCGTGACGGCGCACTCTGGTTCGGCACCAGCATGGGCTTGGCGCGACTCGCGCCCGATGGCACTTGTTGCGCCATTTGGACCCGCGAGGAGGGACTTTTATCGGACGATGTCCTCAGTCTTGCGCCTGCAATGGACAATGACCGCCAGGGTGTCTGGGCTGGCACATCCCAAGGACTGGCCTATGTGGATGATAACGGGGTGCAAGCTGCGATCGGCATCCCACAGGCCAGCATCCAAGTCTTAGCGTTTACTTCCGATAACCGGTTGTTGGCTGGGGTTAAGGGAAGGGGGGTGTGGCGCCAGGCTGGGGAGGCGCTTTGGGTTTCGGACGAAAACACCTTGTTGCAGGGTGATCTCTATGCGCTGTTGTCTGAGGGAGACGATGATGTGTGGTTGGGCACATCGCATGGTCTTGTGCGCCGCGTGCGCGGAACCTGGACGCAGTTCCCCCTGACTGAGGATGATACCCGTTTGCCAGTGTTAGCTGTTGTACGCGATCCGCAAGGCGGCCTGTGGGTGGGCACTGATCAGGGGGTGTTCTATGACTCTGATAGCCAGCCGGATGGTAGACCCGTAACACATTTGCGCGCACAGTCGGGCGGCTTGGTGAATGACTACGTGCGTGCCATGGCGATTGATCGCGATAATGGGCTGTGGTTAGGCACCATCGGAGGGGTGAACCGCTATGCTGGCATCATATGGCAGGTTGTGCCGGAGGAGCCCGTAAGCGGACAGCGTATTAACGCAGTGCTGGTAGATCAGGAAGCGCGTGTCTGGGTGGCTACCGAGGGCAACGGCTTGGCGCTGTGGGATGAGCAGGGCTGGCGGAAACTCTCGGCCGGTGAGGGTTTGCCCGACGATCGGATCGTGGCGTTATTTGAGGATGGGTCTGGCCGCATCTGGATCTCGACAGGCACAACCGTGGGCTTTTTGACACCGTCAGCGTTTTCGACGGCGTCAGCGCAGTCGTGGCAGTACGAACCATTGGCAGGATCGGGTTTGGTCGGCCTTCCGGTGTTTGCCATGGCTCAGGATGTCCAGGGCGGAGTGTGGCTGGCATCTGAACAGGGGGCCACGCGGTGGACCGAGTCTGGCGGGTTCGAACGCATAGTCGAGTTGGAAGGCAAACGTGTCAACGCCGTGTACCAGGCTTCCGATGGCGCCTTATGGTTTGGAACTCACTCGGACGGCGTATTAAGGCGGATCGCGGGACAGTGGCAGACATTTGCAGGCTCAGGCGGCGCGAATGTGAACGACGTAGTCGTCAACGGTATCGGAGCAACCGACGACGGTAGCCTGTGGGTTGGCACGTACAATGACGGGCTGTGGCGATATCGCGACGACCGCTGGGAACGCATGGACATGAACCTGGCCAGCCCCAAGGTCCTTTCCATCACTGCCGCAGATGGCCTGTGGGTCGGCACTCGCCAGGGGTTGACACGATTCGATGGCACGACCTGGCAGAGTTATGCTGGAGACGTTCTGCCGGGTAGTTGGGTCACGGCTGTTGCTGCTCAGCCGGAGGGTTCCATTTGGATCGGCACCACTAAGGGGCTGGTGCGCTACAGCCCCGAAAGATCGCTGCCCTGGGTTAAAATCGAAGCAGTCAATCTTCAGACCCCGCAGGATGGCAGCGTGGCATTCGATGACGATCTCATACGAATCGTGCGGGTGCAAGGCGGCGATCTGGCGACTCGTGCAAAGGATCTGGTTTATCTCACGCAGCTATCTGGGATTGATGCCACCCCACAAGTGCACACGGACGCGCAAATCACTGCTTATAATCGCCGGTCACTGGCAGCGGGCACTTACATTTTGCGCGTGACCGCACGCGACGCTGCACTCAACTATTCGCAACCGACGGAGGTCAACATCGTGGTGCCGCAGCTGGTGAGGTTGCCCGGCGGCCAAAAGATGCGTGCCGATGTGTTCTACCCGCTTGTAGCCTTGGGCGTCTTGGCTGTGGCGGGCATGGGCGCCAGCAGCGGGCTAGGTCTGAGCGTTCGCGCGCGCTCTCGCAGGCTGGCCGCAGAAACGGCCGCGCGCCAACGTGATGCGTTGGCGCGTGCGTTTAATCCGTACATCTCCGGCGAGCCCATCCGCCAGGCGGACATGTTCTTTGGCCGTGACGAGTTGCTGCGGCGCATTTTCAACGCCCTGCACCAGAACAGCATTATGATTCATGGTGAGCGACGGATGGGCAAAACCACGTTGCTTTATCAGCTTGCCGATCAACTGCGTCAGGCAGAGGATCCCGAATGGGTCTTTGTTCCGGTCTATGTCGACCTGGAAGGGACGTCTGAGGATCGATTTTTTCATCACCTGATGGATTCTCTCTGGGGCGCGCTGCAAGGCTATCTCACCGATGACGCGTCTTTCCCCCGGTACCAGACTGTGGCGCCTACCGAATATAACGATCGCGATTTTGTTGCAGACCTCAGAGGTCTGCTGGACCGTCTTAAGGATGTTGTTGAGCCACGCAAGCTGCGCGTGATTTTGTTGATGGATGAGATGGATGTGGTGAGTAGTTACAATACACTCATACAACAACAACTCCGTCGCGTCTTCATGAGCTCTCTCGCAGCCAACCTGGGGGCAGTGGTGGCAGGCATCCAGATCAGCAAGGAATGGGATCGCCTCGAAAGCCCCTGGTACAACCTGTTCAACGAAATTGAGTTGGAACCATTTCCCCCTGATGAAGCCCGCAAGCTGCTGATTGAGCCGGTGCATGGCGTCTATGAGTGGGAGCCAGAGGCGCTGGATTTCGTCGTCAGTCAATCCGCAGGCCGGCCGCATCGCCTTCAGCAATATGCTCTCGAATCGGTGAATCTGATGTTGGCGGCCAAGCGGCTGCGTATCACTCTAGCGGATGTGTTGGCTGCGCACGAGGCAATTCAACACAGCTATGGCGGCCAGAACGGATGAATTCACGAGGCAAGCTGTGCGCAATCCTTATGTAACCGGTTCCTATGTGACCGGAAGTAGACACTACGGCCGAGAGGATCTGCTTGACTACTTATTGCATGGCGAGAGTCGCGCCTGTTGGGTGGTAGGCAATCGGCGCATTGGCAAAACGTCGTTGCTGCGCCAGCTGGAGGTGCTGGCCCTGGCTGACGCGCGGCTGGTGCCGATCTTCTGGGATATGCAGGGGTGTGGCTCGTTTCTCTACCTGGGTCGCTACTTAGCCGACGCAGTCCAGGACCATGCTGGGATTCTTGAGTCGCTTGGGATGCTGCCCACCCTGGTGGATGAGGAAGACGCGCTCGCTCTGTTGGTTAACCTGCGCCGGTTGGCTATGCGGACCGGCCGTGAGCTCTTGCTGTTGTGCGATGAGACTGAGGTGCTCATCAGCATCGCCAAATCCGAACCGGAGTCCATGCAGCGCCTCCACCGTCAGCTTACCGCTGGCGTGGGGTTGCGTTCGGTGATGACGTCGACCCGGCGGATCTATGGGATGCACGACGTGTGTCGGGATTGGTCGACTTCTCCGTTTTTGGCTGGCTTCGACATGTCTCGGACGTTGGGCAGCCTGGCGCCCGCAGCCGCTGAGGCGTTGATTGTCCAGGCACAGGCGCCTGAGCGCGTGCGCGTGACGCCCGAGGTTGTTGAGGCGATTTCACACGCCACCAATAACCATCCGTTGTTGCTGCAATTACTCTGTTCCAGGCTTTTCTTGGAGGACGGTTCACTGCGCGGACTGCAGGATGATGACCTGCACGTTGAGCCGATCTTGGCGGGCTTCTTCGAACACGACTTCCTGCAACTCACCGAGGCTAGTCGTCGTGTGGTACTGGCCGTCCATCGCGAGGCGTTGGCCGATGAGACGCTCCTGCTGCAGGTGACCGGCGATAGTCCGGCCGAGCTCAGCCAACGCCTGGACAATCTGGAAGGCCTGGGCTATCTGCGTCGGGCTTATGATCGCGTCGAGATTGGGAACGACTTCTTGGCCAATTGGCTTGCCGCAGCCGGTGAGCAATTGGACGCCATGCCTGTGCTGGACACCTCTGACGCAGCTATGCGCCGCGCCTTTGCGCGCCAGCAGCAGCGAGATACCAGCTCGTTGGTGGCACAACTCAACGCTCGACGAACAAGGTTGGTCGAGTTGGAGCTGGTGCGAGCGCAGGAGTTGACGTCTGTCTCTTCTCAGGTGTTGGCGGAAATTGATCTGGTGCAAGGTGAGATTGCCGCGTTGCATACTGTACTCGACCGTCAGTCGACACCGTGAGTGATCCTCCCGAAAGATGCGTCATGGCCGGGCGATTGCAGAACGATCGTCCCTGTGGGCGCGCCCCTCATCTTTGTGGACATCCACTCTCACAAGTATAATAGCAGAGCGGGTAAATGGGCTGCCGGCGTACTCTGCACGCGCGTCGGCATCGCGGGATATTTGTATAGAGATGACCCATGGTAATGGATGAGTCAAATGGATCGTGAGATTGAGCGCCCCTCCGGCGACATGATGGCCGCCCCGTCGTCTCGGGCCGAGGACAAGGTCGCGGCATCACGGTGTCCGTTGGTTTCGATATTAGTGCCCGCGCACAATGAAGTCGGCAACGTAGCCGAATTGGTGGCTCGGGTTGACCGGGTCTTTGCTGCACGGAGATTTGCCTCAGGCGAGGGCGAGCTTGTGCTCGTCGATGACGGATCCACCGATGGCACCGGCGAGTTGGTCGATCAGCTGAGCGCTCGCTATCCATTCTTACGCGTCATCCACCATCGCCGTAACTTGGGCCTCACGGCCGCCCTCCGTTCCGGGTTTCGTGCCGTGCGCGGAGACCTGATTCTGTTCCTGCCTGCCGACCTGGAATCTGATCCTGAGACAGATGTACCTTTGTTGCTCGACAAGCTGGCAGAGGGCTATGATATCGTGGCTGGCTGGCGACTGGGGCGCAAGGAGGGCAAGGTCTTTGCATCAGGCATCTATAACCTTGTCTCGCGCGGTTTATTTGGCCTGCATCTACACGACATGAACTGGATCAAGGGCTTCCGCCGCGAGGTGATCGAATCACTGCCGCCGTTGCGGTCCGACTGGCATCGTTTCATCCTGCACATCGCCGCACACCAGGGCTACCGTATTGGTGAAGTGGCGACCCCATGGCACAAGCGTCGTTCTGGCCGTTCCAAGTTCGGCTTCAGCCGTATCCCCATCTCCTTGCTCGATGTATTGGTGGTCTGGTTCCTGCTCACCTTCAGCCGGGCGCCCATGCGTTTCTTTGGCGGCTTGGGGCTGGTTTCGGTGCTGCTGAGTGGGTCGACTTTCGTATGGTTGCTGTGGCTATGGCTGAGCCGCGAGACACAACGCCGGCCTGTGTTCTGGGCCGCCATCGGGCTAGCCATTGCCGGGTTACTGTTGTTCCTCGTCGGTTTTATCGCGGAGCTCGTTGTCAGCCAGGCCGATCAACTTGCAGAGTTGGAACGTATGGTCAAGGCGCAGCAGGATAAAAATCCATGAACGGGCGCCTTCGATGGTTGCTGAGGGCAGGCGCCTCTCATGCCTAAACTGCTGATCGTCACCACCAACTTTCCACGTTGGGAGGGCGACCCACACTCACCTTGGCTGGTCCACTTGCTTGGGCTGCTGCGCGAGCGCGGCTTTGAGATCGAGGTGCTTGCCCCCGCGTATGCCGGGAGCCGGAGCCACACGATCAAGGGTATGCGGGTCCATCGCTTCCGCTACGCGCCTGCCTGCTGGGAAACGTTGACCCACAATGAGGGTGCACCCAACAAGATTCGCCGTCAGCCTCTCTATTTGCTGCTGTTGCCGCTTTACCTGCTCGCGGGTTTGTTGGCCGCGTGGCGCGTTGCGCGGAAGGGTCAGTTCGACCTGATCCACGTTCATTGGCCTGTGCCCCAGGGGTTGTTAGGGTTGGCTGCCCGCCGCGTCGGTGGCGGCCGGCTGGTGGCTACTTTCTATGGTGCGGACTTGGTGATGAGCCAGCGTTCGAGCGTTCTGCGCGCATTTGTGCGTTACTTCGCCCGGCGTTGCGATGCAGTGGCTGCGATTTCCACCTTCACGGCGCAGGAGACCCGCAAGATCGCCGGTGTTGAGCCGCGCATCATCCCTTATGGCATCGAACTGCCCCCCACTGAGGCCGGAGCATCCATGGAGCCAGGACTCATCCTGAACGTAGGTCGCTTGGTGGAACGCAAAGGTCAGGTTTACCTGATAGAGGCGATGTCGCTCCTGGTGCACCGACCGGAAGCCCATTTGGTGATTGTGGGCGAAGGACACGAACGTTCGCTTCTTGAGGCCGCTATAAGACGCCATAACCTTGCTGATCGGGTGACGTTAGCGGGTCGGGTTTCCGATGAGGCGCTGGACGAGCTATATGCGCGGTGCCAGGTGTTTGTCTTGCCCGCAATCGTGGATAGCAGCGGTGACACAGAAATGCTGGGCATGGTGTCACTGGAGGCAATGCGCTTTCGCAAACCCGTTGTGGCAACTCGTGTCGGGGGCATCTCGGATATTGTCGTCGACGACGAGACGGGTTTGTTGGTCGAGCAGCGCGATCCTCAGGCGCTGGCAAGTGCGCTTATGCGGCTGCTGGATGATCCGACGTTGGCCGAACGACTCGGTCAGGCTGGCTATGCGTTCGCGCACCAATTTTTTGCTTGGCCTGCGGTCTTGAATCAGACCCTAGCGCTGTATGGCTACACATCCGCAACATGACTGATTTGAAGTTGAAAAAGCACCTTTGGCGCATAGTGCAGTGGCTTTTCATGCTGGCCATCCTGTTTTTCTGGGGCCGCGCGATCTGGCGTAACTGGGATGTGCTCAGGGCATATCCGTGGCGAGTTTCTTGGATTGGCCTGGTGTTGTCTTTTGGCGCCTTGGTGCTCCAAGCGCTGTTGTTGGCGGCCCTCTGGCGAAGGGTTCTTACGCTCATGGGAGTACCGCTCACGTGGCGCCAGGGCAATGCGCTCTGGTTGCAGGCGCAAATAGCACGCTACGTGCCCGGCGGCGTGTGGGAAGTTGCGGCCCGGGTTGTGATGGGTCGCCGGCTTGGCGTCAGCGGCCGCGTGATGTCAGCGGTTTACGGCCTTGAGTTGGGACTCCAGATGCTGAGCGGCGGCGTGTTTCTGTTAGGCGCACTGGCCCTTCGCGTGGAACGGCTGCGTACCACCCATCTTGTACTTGCCTCAGCGGCGGCCCTGGCTTTGTTGGCGACCCTGGCGCCACCGGTTTTCAACCGGTTAGTTAATTGGGGGTTGCGGATCCTGCGCCGTCCGGCCGTGCAGGTGGAGGCGACCTACAGCGACATACAGCGTTTGTTTGGCGGCTATTTGCTCGCCCATCTCTTGTCCGGTCTCAGCTTTGTGCTTTTTCTGTATGGTGTAGAGCCGGTGGCGTGGTCCCAGGTGCCGCTGCTAGTGTTGGCTTATGCGGGCGCCTGGCTGGCAGGTCAGGTAGCGGTGTTTGTTCCAACTGGCATCGGTGTTCGGGAAGGGGCGTTGAGTCTCATCTTGGGTGCCCGCTACGCCTTCGTAACGATTTCAACTGTGGCACTGATGTATCGCATCTGGATCGCGCTGCGGGATCTGCTTATAGCCTTCTACGGCAAATGGTTGGATCGGAACCCCTTGGGCCCACAGGATGCAGGCCCGCTAGGACATGTGCGAGATGACCGATAAACTCGGATTTGGCCTGATCGGTTGCGGACGTGTGGCGCCCCGCCATGTGGAATCGATCGTCAGCTTAGCGGACGCGCGGCTGGTTGCGTTGGCCGACATCCGTGAGGAGCGGGCAGGACGCTTCGCAACGCAACATGGCGCCAACCCGTACGCCGACTACCACGCACTGTTGGCGCGGCCCGATATCGACGTGGTGAGCATCTGCACCCCCAGCGGCCTGCACGCACAGATGGCTATTGACGCGTTGGCTGCCGGTAAGCATGTCCTGGTAGAAAAGCCGATCGCACTTTCGCTGGTGGACGCCAACCGGATGATTGCTGCGGCCAAAGCGGCGGATCGTAAGCTGTGCGTCGTGCTGCAAAACCGCTATAACCCGCCCATGCAGGATCTGCGCCGGCTGGTGGACGCGGGTGTCTTGGGCAAGCTGCTGTTGGGCAACGCTACCGTGCGCTGGTATCGCACCCAGGAGTACTATGAGGACGGCTGGCACGGCACCTGGGCGCTGGACGGCGGTGCACTGATGAACCAGTCGATCCATCATATCGATGCGCTGCAATGGCTGCTGGGCGCGCCGGAGAGCGTGTTCGCTTATTCTGGCACGCTTGCACATCGTATGGAGGCCGAGGATATTGGGGTGGCCGTGATCCGCTTTCGTAATGGTGCGTTAGGCACGGTGGAGGGCTCAACCGTCACTTATCCGGAAAATCTGGAAGGCTCGGTGGCAGTCTTCGGCGCGCATGGTTCGGCCAAGGTGGGCGGCACCGCGTTGAACCGCAAGGTGCTGTGGAAAGTGGCGGGCGAGTTGGAGCACGAACGGGAGTTGTTGACCCGCGATCAGGTGGACCCGCCGTCGGTTTATGGCACCAGCCATCAGGCGGTTATCGCAGATATGATCGCAGCGGTGCGCGAGGATCGTGAGCCCAAGACCAACGGCCCCGAGGCGCGCAAGTCGTTAGCGTTGGTGCTGGCTATGTATGAGTCGGCGCGTACGGGGCAGCCGGCAGGCATGCCTGCCGGGGTCTGGCCTGAGGAGCATCCCTAAATGGAACAGGCCGCGCTGGTCAGCCCATCGTCCCATTGTGCCTCTCATCCTTTTGCCCGTCGTTTTGCAAGTTTGACCGTTATTGGGCTGATGCTGTTATTTGCCGCTTGGTTCTCGGCATACGGCATCCGCCAGCACGATGCTCAGTTGACTCATAAGTCCGACCTTGGGCAGATGGACCAGGCTATCTGGAACACAGCACATGGCCGTTTTGTGGTCGAAATCAAAGAGGATCGGCGCAGTACACGCATGACCGACCATGTGGAACCGATCTTTGCATTGATTTCTCTGGTTTTTTGGGTGTGGGATGATGTACGGGCGCTGTTGGTGCTGCAAGCGCTAGCGCTGGCGGCCGGCGCATGGCCAATCTTTCTCTTTGCCCGAAAGAAGCTGGCGAATGCGGGATTGGGCGAGATGGCCGAATGGGGCGGCATGGTGTTTGCCGCAGCATACTTGCTGGCCCCGCAGTTGCAGGCGGCTGCTGTTGCGGAGTTTCATGCGATGCCGTTCGCAGCGCCACTGATCGCGGCAGCATTGTGGGCCGTTGAAAAGCGCTCTTGGAGCTGGTTCGCCCTGTGGGCGATTCTTTTGGCGCTGGTGCAAGAGGGCGCCGCTTTGCTGACGGCCACGCTGGGATTGTATGTGGTGGCGAGATCGTGGTATGGTCTTACTCGTCATGACCTTTCATCTGAGGCGAGGGCTAGGAGGACCAGACAGCGATTCGCTGGAAGCGCCGTGTGTCTCATTGGCCTCATCTGGTTCAGTATCGCCACCTTTGTGATCATCCCGCACTACGCTGACCAGCAATACGCTCTGCTTCAGACGCCCTATGCCTCGCGCTATGGGGAGTTGGGCGACTCGTTCAGTGGGGTGATCCTATCTCTGTTTACTCGTCCCGGCGCGGTTTTGCGCCTGGTGCTGGAGCCGTTGCGCGTGCAATACCTGCTCGGGCTGATGATTCCCACTGCAGCGCTGGCTTTGCTTGGCCCTGAGTTGCTATTAGTCGCCGGGCCTCTGCTGCTGGCGAATTTGCTCAGCTCGTACGTGATGCAGTATTCGGGAGAACTCCATTATTCAGCGCCGCTGGTGCCTTTTTTTGTGGCGGCCGGTGCGACCGGTGCAGCCCGCCTCTGGCGCAAGAGGCGCAGCCAGGGTTGGACTCTTTTCAGGAGCCGCCTCCTGCCGACCTTGGTGCTGAGCCTGGTAGTGGCCTGTGCGCTCATCTACCAGGTGGCTGAAGGTTTCACACCGATTGGCGGCGAGTTCCGGCGCAGTCCTTCGCGCGGGTGGCCACAGGTGACCGCTCACGAGCGCTTGCTGGCGCGTTTCAGCGCGCAGATCCCGCCGGCAGCGCCGCTGAGCACGACTCCGGCCTTGCACCCACACTTCACGCACCGCCAGTTTATTTATCTATTCCCTGTCACCGCGAATGCCGACTACGTTTTGGTGGATGTTACCGGTACTACCGACATGCACCCCAACGACGTCAAGCTCCATCTGGAGCAACTTCTCACCTCAGGCGAGTTCGGCGTAGTCGATGCCGCGGACGGCTATCTGCTGCTGGCGCGCGGAGTGACCACGCCTGCGACAGGCCTGCCCGATGCCTTCTTTAGTTTCGCGCGTGCTCAGCAAGCGCCACAGCACTCGTTGGACGTTACGTTTGGTGGCCGGATCAGACTGCTCGGCTATGACGTTATCGATAATCCCAAGTGGCGGCTGACACACTTCAGGCTTTACTGGCAGATCGACCAATCCCTGGCGCCCGGTGCAACCTTAGGCTTCCAAGTTTTAACACCCACAGGTGACGTGGTCGATGATGCCGCATTACGATCGATGCCGGCGTTGTTGTGGTATCCACCGGAGCGCTGGCAGCCGGGCGAGACGGTGTCAACCGAAAGCGTGGCCTGGTATCTGCCGCGATCATGGGCTATCGTTCTCGCCGTGACGGACGGTAATGGAACGGCGTGGCCGAAGATCGAGGCCGGGGCGGCTGAGCAGGATGTAGAGATTGCGCCGGACGGCCGATTGCGCTTGCCACCCTGGGTGCGCCGCAAGGGTGTGTTGACGCCGTTAGTTGGTGCGTCAGACCGTTCCGAGCCGGTCGAGGCGCAATTCACGGACGGTCCGTGGACAACGCAATTAACCGGGTGGGCCGCGCCGAGAGCGGTTGCACCTGGGCATATATTGCCGGTGGCGTTGCGCTGGAGTGCGGCCGGACCGGCCGGTCACGATTATCAGATCTTCCTTCACCTGCGCGGCGTGACTGGCAACACCGTGGCAATGGGGGATGCCGGGCCCACCTGGTTTGTGCCGCGGCCGGCCTCGCGTTGGCCAGCAACCGCAGACGGTGCGGTTGGGCAGTGGACCGCGCACGTGATCGTACTCCCGGACGATTTGGCGCCCGGTCGTTACGATCTGGTGGTGGGTTGGTACGATTGGCAGACCGGCGAACGGCTGGCTCTTAGGAACCATAATGGAGAGGAGTACGTCCTGGGATCGGTGACGATCGATGTGAATGCTGCGCCGCAGCCCGATTTGGCGTGTCAGATGCTGCCCGAGAGTTGTGCAGGCTTGGAATGAAGAAACATCTCCTGTCTTGACTGAACCATGAAGAAAAAATCTGGATGCATTGATTTCTCTCGGGTCTGGCTAGCAGCAATGTTGTTGTTGGCCTTGGGCTTGCGCGCCTATCATCTGGACCGGCAGAGCCTATGGTACGATGAGGCGGTTACCGCACAGGTCGCCAGCCAGGGAATCAACGAGTTGACGCGCTGGACCGCCGACGACATCCAACCACCATTGTATTACTACGTGGTTGCGGGGTGGACGCGGTTGGCCGGTCGGAGCGAATGGGCTCTGCGCTTTCCGTCAGCGTTTTTTGGGGTGCTGACAGTGGCGCTAGTCTGGACGGCGGCTAGACGATTGTTCGGCAAGGCCGAGTTCGGTCGCTGCGCTGCGGGATGTGCAGCATCGCTGTCTGCGGTGTACCCGCTGTACGTTTATTACGCCCAGGAAGCACGCATGTACACGCTGTTAACATTCCTGGGTGTGTTGGCGGGCTACGCATTGTTGCGGATGACTGTCGACGAAGGACGAAGGACGAAAGACGAAGACCCGCTTGCGTCGTTCGTCGTTCGTCTTTCGTCAGCCAGGTGGTGGCTTCTGTTTGTCCTTGCCGCTGCTGCGATGCTTTACACCCACTATTTCGGCGTCTTTCTATTGTTGGCATTTGGTATCTGTTGGTTGGGCTGGCTGATATGGGGTGCGTCGCCAACCTGGCCGAGGAGAAAAGCATCGTTGGCTGCGTTCGTAGCCTCCACTGTGGCAATCGTGCTTCTCTACCTTCCATGGCTGCCCGCGATGCTCAATCGCTATCGTGCAGATGTATCGTACTGGCAGGGCAGCCTGAAGCTGGTGGAGGCACTGCGACATGTGGCTATCAGTTTTGCGGTCGCCGCACCGGAGACGATGCTGGAAGTTGAAGCCGTTCGGCTGCTTCCCTGGTTCGGTGTGGCGTTTGCCTCGGCTATGTTGACCTTGGTACTGTCAGGGAAGCGGCAGGGTGCAAGACAGCGCATCTATTCGCTGGTTTGTCTGTCTGTTTGCCTGTTGGGGCCCGTCCTCTGCGTCCTGTTCTTGGCTTTGCGCACGCCGAAGTTTAACCCGCGCTACTTGATGCTGGCTTCACCGGCTTATCTGTTGATTTTAGCGGGTGGGATCGCCGCACTAGGCAGCAGAATCAGCGGCGGAGCAGAGGAACCGGGGAACAACGCACCAGGCACCCGGCACCAGGCAATACGCAGTACGCAGCACGCAGCACGCCTCGCGCTGGCGCTGGCCCTTGCCGGCTTTCTCATCATGACGGGCTGGATGAGCATCCGCAACTGGTTTACTGATGCCGCTTTCACGAAGACCCAATGGCGTGAGTTGGCTGCTTTTGTGCGCCAGAAGCATGGGCCGGATGAAACTGTGCTGCTGGTGTCAGGCCATGCCTATCCGGCCTGGGACTACTATGCCTCGGACATACCTGTGATCCGTCTGCCCCCCAATGACATTTTGGATGTGAATGCTGTGTTGGGCTTTAAGGTCGGAGCAGACTTGGCCCAAACGCTGAACGGCAAGCGCGGCGTTTGGCTGGTGACCTGGCAGGACGAGGTGGTGGATCCGATCGGTTTTGTGCCCTATTTTCTCGATCGCGGCGGCCGCGAACAGCCCGTCGGACGTCAGTTTTGGCATGTGCGCCTGCGGCACTGGCAACTGGCTCCTGACGCAGTTTATCCGGCCGAGCCGCAGCCCCAGCATGCGGATGGCGCCAACTTCGATCATAAGCTGGCTCTGTTGGGCTGGGACGATCCGGCCGGCGGTCAGATCACGGTATATTGGCGCGTGTTGAACACTTTGCAGCGCGACTATCAGATCTTAGTCACCCTCGAAGACGCGACCGGCAGCGAGATTGGTCGATGGGATGGCCGGCCGGCAAGCTACGATTACCCGACTACTCGTTGGCAGCCGGGCCAAAACCTCTTCGGGCGCTATCAATTACCCCTGCCTCCCGGAGCGCGTGCAGGTGCTTATTACGTGGCTTTGACCATCTATGATGCTTCTGATCCCACTGGCCTGGATATCCGGGACATTGCCGACAACCCGGCTGGAAAGCGGGTGCGCCTGGGGCCGGTGAAGTTGGCGCCTTAGTCCTGATGGGACGATACTTTTGACGCAAGACGACCCATCGGGTAAACTGTTTTTGCTATTTGTCATTTCTGGAGGTCTTCTGTGCGGCTTAGTTCCCTTTGGCTCATCATTGTGACTTTGCTGATCGCCCTGGTTGCGTTGAGCGGTTGCTCTTTGCGACCGCTCCTGACCGATGTGGCGGTGGCGCCAGACGTAATCAGCCCCAACGCCGATGGCCAGGACGACGTCACACTGATCCGCTATCGCATCGGCCGAGCGGCGGACGTGTCGATTTATCTCATTGACGCAGCCGGGCAGCGTTTTTTCTTTCGTGATGCTGAACGTCGTTCGCCTGGCCGCTATAACGTCTATTGGGGCGGGGTGATCACTGACCCCCAGGTGCGCGGGATCGATGGCGGCATGCTGCTGGTCGAGAGCCAGGTGCTGCCTGATGGTGTTTATTCCTGGGTGGTTGAAGCCATGGATGACAACGGCCGTAGCCAGAAGGTCGAAGGTCAGATTACACTCCATGATGCTGATACGGCCTTGCCCGAAATGCATAACTTTACGGTGGTGCCTCAGGATTTCACCCCGAACCAAGACTCGATTCATGACCGGGTTTCTATCTCCTACTATCTGACTAAGAAAGCCGAGCGGGTGCAAGTGTATCTGGTGCCGGCGACTACCGAAGCCGGGCAACCGAAACTGAAGTACCCCATCGCTGAAGATCCAACTCGCACGACCTCCGTAGTGGGCGAGGCTGGCTATCATGGCTACGATTATGATGGCGGAGTCGACCGCAATGCCGAGCCGCCGCCCGACGGCGACTACGTGATCTACGGCATAGCCGAGGACAAAGTCGGCAACCGTGTGGTTGTCTCTTCTACGTTGACGATTAGGGAAGGAGGCAAGCCGCGCGCCGAGGTGGTCGGTGGTGAGATTCACTGGCAAGACGTGACCAACCGGACGGCGGGAGTGCCTTTGGGCCAGACCCTGTGTTTCACCGCCACCGTAGCAAACATCGGCCCGGTGCCTATTCGTACCGCAGGACCGTGGCCGGGTCAGACCTTCAAGTTCAGCGAAAATTACAATGCGCTTGCGGCTGCCCAAAATGACTCATCTTGGTATCAACAGGCTGGTAGCTGGCGCTTTGGCGTGAACTTTGACACCACCGGTGTGGACTTCCCTTTTCGTTGGGCCATCGGCGCGCGTGATGACCTGGAAGAGCGGATCATTGACGGCAAAGCCCAGTATTATCTATTGCCGGGCAAGCGCAGCCAGGTCTCTGGATGTATCCTGTTCGATGCGGCGCCGCCAGCTGGTACGCAGTACTGGTGGGGTGGCTTGATTCATGAGTTCGTAGATGTCCCCAACAACTATATCGAGCGTATCAGCGTGGTAGTTGGCGCACCGTAGGGCAAGTGACAGGGGGCAGGAGTCAGAGGGCGTGGAGGCATCGACGGATCGGCCAGTTGTTGCGGTGATTGTGGTAAGCTACAAGGTGCGTGAGTTGTTGCGTGCCTGCCTGGCTGCCACTTACGCCAGCCTGGAGCGCAGTCCTGAGTTGGATGCGACCGTATGGGTGCTTGACAACGCCTCTGCCGACGGTAGTGCTGAGTTAGTGGAGGCCGAGTTCCCGCAAGTCCATCTGATCGCCAGCCCCGAAAACCTGGGCTTTGCCGGCGGAAACAACCGCGTGCTGCGCGAGTTGGGATTTGAGGAGCGGGAGAGCGGAGGAGTGGGGGAGCAGGGGCGAGCGGGAGCAGGGGAGAGCGGGAGCAGGGGAGCGGGGGAGCAGCAAATCACGCCCCAGCGGGCAGCCTCCCTAGGTGATGCACTGCGCAGTACGCAATACGCAGTACGCAATACGCAAGATATACCAC
The DNA here is from genome assembly GCA_964513075.1 of uncultured Anaerolineales bacterium. Classification (GTDB taxonomy): domain Bacteria; phylum Chloroflexota; class Anaerolineae; order CG2-30-64-16; family CG2-30-64-16; genus DAOUBP01. The sequence goes on along the minus strand of CAZELR010000028.1, from coordinate 19,248 downwards.
GCACCACGCATCAGCCACCCCACCTTGTTTTGCTCCTGAACCCCGATGCTGAACCGGTTGGTGACGCGATCGGACAAATGGTGCGCTTTTTAGTGGCTCATTCTGAGGTCGGGGGTGTGGGCGCCCAGCTTCAGTATCCCGATGGCCGTTTTCAGCATGGCGCGTTTGCTTTTCCGGGCTTGTTACAGCTTTGGTTTGATCTGTTTCCGCCTCGGCCGCGGCGGCTGTTGGATTCGCGATTGAACGGGCGCTACGGCCGGCATCTCTACGCGGCCGGACAGCCCTTCCCCATCGATTTTGCTCTGGGCGCGGCGTTGATGGTGCGCCGAGAGACGATACAGGCGGTCGGTCTGCTGGATGAAGGCTACTTCATGTATGCCGAAGAGGTGGACTGGTGTTGGCGGATGCAGCGGGCAGGGTGGCCAATGTGGTGTGTGCCGACAGCGCAGGTGATTCATCACGGCGGAGCCAGCACGCAGCAGTTTCGGGCGCAGTCGTTTGAGAATCTGTGGCGGAGCCGGCAGCGGCTCTATAGCCGTTTCTACGGGCCGTTGCGGCGGCGTCTGGCTGCGTGGATCGTGCGTTTCGGCATGTGGGCCGAGAGTGTGCGGGCGCAGGTTGCGGCGCAGCGCGGCGAGATCGCGGCCCACGAAGCAGACGCACGGGTTGTGGCTGCCCGAACGATAGGGCGTTTGTTTCGCGGATAATGCGTGAGGGTGCTGCTGTCCTGTTGATACGCCAATATGATACATTCTAGAGGGATTGATTGCTATAATTAGGTGATGCTGATGGCCGATTCATCTCATCCCGTACATCTTGCCGCGGTGATTTTGACTCTGAACGAGGCCAAGCACATCAGTGACTGCCTCGCGACGCTCGGCTTTGCCGATCAAATCATCGTCTCGGATTCCTACAGCACCGATGCCACGGTCGAGCTCGCGACTGCGGCCGGCGCGATCGTTACTCAACGGCCCTTTGATAACTTTGCTGGTCAACGCAACGCGGCCATGGATGCAGTGGATGCCGAGTGGATCTTCTTTGTGGATGCCGATGAGCGCATACCACCCGAGCTCGCGGCCGAGGTGCGTGAAGTTGTCGTTGGACGGTCTGAAGTGGGCTGGTGGGTGCCGCGGCGCAACTTTATCGCCGGGCATCAGGTGCGTTATGGGGGGTTTTATCCGGACTATCAGCTTCGGTTGATGCGCCGCGATCGGGCGCACTACGATCCAGCGCGGCCTGTTCACGAAGTCGTCATGCTCGATGGGCCGTCGGGCGAGTTGCAGAACGTCATGATTCACTACAACTATGATAACTGGGCGCAGTTTCATGCCAAGCAACGTCGTTATGCCCAGTTGGAGGGTGCAATCTTACGCCAGCGCGGGGTCAAGCCGTGGCCGCACAAATTCGTTCGCCACCCCCTGCGCGAATTTTGGCGCCGCTACGTACGGTTGCAGGGCTATCGAGATGGATGGGTTGGGCTCAAACTGGCGCTATTGCTCGGTTTCTATTATGGTTTCATGCCGCATTGGCACCTGCTCAAGCGCGCCTAGCACCTGCACAGGAGACCTTCGTTTGCGCCCGACCGTCATGTCCGGTATAGAGGCTGTCTTGTGGCGACTACCTTTTCACCTGAAGGCGTTGCAGGATCGTGGGTAATCCCGCGTCGATGAGTTTCTCCAATAGATTGGCCGTCTGGACATAGTCTTGAAGGTTGCCGCCAAATGGGTCGGCCACATCCTCATGCCCTCCCGTCATTTCTGTCAACAGAAATACCTTGCCCAGGTGCCGGGGCGCAAAGTGAAAGAGTGAGCGACGATGCGCCTCTTCCATGACCAGAATAATGGAAGCTTGGTCCAAGAGCGCCGGCGTGATGGGCTGCGATCGGTGGCTGCTTAGGTCAATTGTGCGTTCTCCCAAGACAGAGATGGCATTCTGGCTGGCACTGTGCCCATCTTCAGCCCAAACTCCAGCCGACAGCACCTGTATCTGGTCGGTCAATCCCTGGGCGGCGAGACGGTCGCGCATGATGGCCGCGGCCATCGGTGAGCGGCAGATATTCCCAGTGCAGACAACGAGGATAGTTTTCATGGCTGATGCACGGTAGGCGCTGGACGATGGGCCGCTAAACATAGCCCATCGTCCAGCGTGGGTGTTCAGGCCAATTCGGGCTGGATCAGCCCGTAATCACCGCCGCGACGGCGGTAGAGGACGTTGATCTGATTCTGGTTGACGTTGAAGAAGACATAAAAATTGTGTCCCAAAAGCTCCATCTGCTCGATGGCCTCTTCTTCGTCCATGGGCACCATGCGGAATTGCTTCACGCGGCTAACGCCCTTCTGCTCCTCGGCGCCTTCTTCTTCGAGGGTTTCTGCCGCTAGCAGGGTTTCTTCCTCATTGCTTTCTGTTCGTTTGGCCCAACGTTTGCCCTTCAACCGGTCTACCTGGCGCTGCATCTTCTCAAAAACAGCATCGACTGATGCAAAAATATCCGACGACGCTTCTTCAGCTCTGAGCGTAGCGTTCTTCGTGCGCAGGGTGACTTGTGCGATTTGGCGGTCCTCTGCAGCGCGGGCGCCCTCATCGACGGTGAGCTCGACGCGGCCGTCGATGATGTTGGGCAGGAAGCGATCTAACCGGCCGATTTTCTTCTCGACGTACTTGCGCAGATTGTCATTGATCTCGATGTTCTTGCCGGTGATGCTGAGTTGCATAGGTTTGAGCTCCTTTCCGTGATCGTGGCGGCGCCAGGTTGTCCGGGCGGTCAGCTGACGAGGTAACCGAACGGCAAGCTTGACTGCCTGGCCCATTTGGCCGCCGGATGTGGATGGCTAGATTGTAGCCCCTGTCATGCGAAAAGTCAACAGCAGCGCCTAAAGAGGCGCATCCGCCAGTTCGGGCGGGCAGGTCGGATTCCAGCGCACCCGCGCCAGCGTGAACCCCCATACCGAAGTCGCACCTGCAGCGCACAACGCGTTAGCGCAGGCTTCCAACGTGCTTCCCGTGGTGCAGACATCATCGACCAATACGACCCGCTGGTTTGCTAGATCGCCGTGGCAAGTGAAGGCTCCTACCACGTTTTGGGCACGTTCGGCATATCCCAGTCCTACTTGTTGGCGTGTTGCGCGCGTGCGTATCAGGGTCTTTTGGTTTACTGGTATGCCCAAGGCTTGGCCCAGCGCAACGGCCAACAAAGCGGATTGATTGTAGCCACGTTCCTTCTGGCGAGAGCGGTGCAGCGGCACCGGCACGATAAGATCTGCCTGCGACCCGATCCGCGGCCAAGCGGCCACCATGAGCGCGGCCAGGGGACCGGCCAGGACGCGTTCGTTCTCATACTTCAGGTGATGGATAGCCTCGCGGAGCGGTGAGGCGAAGACCGCTGCGGCGGCGATTCGGTCGAGATGGGCAGGGGTCGCCAGGCAGGTTGGGCAGGTGATATCATCTGTGCCCGGCCGGCCACATCGGCGGCAAGCTGGCGCCAGGGGAGATTGGATGCGCGCTTGGCACGCGTCGCAGAGCAGCTCTCCCATCCGGCCACAGCCTGCACAGCGCGGGGGATAGAGCAGATCCAGCAACTCTTGGCCGGCGTTGCGCAGAGTGATCCTCAGCCGTTGATGCAGTCCATTTTTCGGGGGAGCCATGTGCGTCATGCGCTCTATTCCCTGGGCTGTTATTGGCCGCCGGTAAAGAGCCTCTGAATGGTGTTGATGACCCATAGGCGTAGGTCATCGCCCACGATCAATAGGATGGCCATGACAATAATGGCGATCAATACGATGATCAGGGCTAATTCGATTAGGCTGGCGCTGGAGCCTTGGTTACGCATCGGCTAACGTTCCTCGATGAAGATCTATTAATAGCTATTCTAGCATAACCCTGCGCCAGGCGCTAGTAAAGCAAGGCGGCGTCTAAAGATTCTTTTCCGTAGATATTGGGTATTGTCCATCGAGCATACCTGGGGTATAATTTTCTTGTAGAGCTTATCCCAGGAGGCTTCCATGACGCGACCCGTTCTCCTGCTTGCCCGACTGAACGAAGCTGATCTGGCGCTGGATGCAGCCAAGGCTCGGCTTGCTGAGATTGCCGTTGCGTTGCGTGAACCGGCAGCGTTGATCGCAGCCCGGCAAGCTTACGCTGAAGCCGAGTCTGAGTTGACCCGCTGCCGCGAGACGCAACGCGATCTGGAGTCGGCCCAGGCGGACACCGACATGAAGATCAGCCGCACCGAGCAAAGGCTGTACAGCGGCCAGATTCGCAACCCTCGTGAGCTGGAAGACGCGGAGCGCGACCTGCAGCAGCAACGAAATCAGCGGGTCCATATCGAGGAGCGCTTGCTGGAAGCATTGCTTGCCACCGAGACGGCAGCCGGCCGGCATGCCGATAGCCTGGCCGAGCTGACGCGTGTGTCCGGCGCATGGGGGGAGGCGCAGGTAGCGCTGCGCAGCGAGCAGGCCCAACTCAGGACTCGCCTGCCGGCTTTGCAGGCCCGCCAGGCCGCGGCGCGTCAAGCGGTTCCCCCCGGTCTGTTTCCGATCTATGATAATCTGCGGCCGCGCAAAGGAGGCCGCGCCGTGGCCGAACTCGATGACGAGATATGCAGCGCATGTTGTGTGGCTGTCCCCTCCAGCAAGCTTGCTGCCGCGCTTGAAGGTGATGAATTAGTTTATTGCGGCAATTGCGGGCGTTTGGTGTGGGCCGAGTGAAGTCCCGCAAACAATATCAAGGTTCCTGCGTTCAAAAGATTGACAACTGTGCTTCTGAGGTCTATAATTGGGTCGTCGCGGCGTGACGCGCGTGCCGGCAGTTGCGCGCAACGCCTTTGTGTTGGGCCGGCGCCCCGTTCCTCGCCTGGTCAGTTTTTAGTGCCAGAGGCCAGGTTTACGCTTCTTTACCTTTGTGCGTAAGGCGTCCGGACGCACTCTCTAATCCAGGCAGGCCAGGTCTTTCCCTGCGAAAGGAGGCAGCAAAAACACAGCGAGTTCCTCACTTGGTTCAATTTGCGCGCATCCACCATCGTACGATCCATCATTTCAGAAAAGGAGAAGGGTACTGTGAGTGCAAAAACACCCAAGCTCACGGCGTTCCTGTTGATCCTCATCTTGGCAGTGCCTCTGTTTTTGGTGCCTTCGGGCGCAGCGCCTACCGCTAATGCGGCGCAGGGCGTTGTCACCACTGCCGGCGATGCCGTCGCCAGCAAGATCCATCCTGTACTTCAGTCAACCGTTGCGGCTGCCGCACCGAGCGATGCCTTCGACGTCATCGTGTATGCTAAGCAAGGCACTGACCTTAGCCGCTACATGTCCAACCTGTTGGTCCGTCCCTACGTGCTTCCCAATGGCACCCAAACCTATTTCGGTCGGGTGAAGGCGGCCCAGGTGAGCAAGCTGGCTTCGCTGTCCGAAGTTGCGGCGATCCAGGAGATGCGTTACACCGGTGATGTTCCGGTGGTCCCCGATCTTGGCGCCAAGCACTTGGCGGGCGTCTCCGACCTGTCCAATGCCCGTGCGCGCGTCGCCGCGCTGAAGGCCCAGGCCGGTCAGGCCGCCGTCAGACCGGCGGCAGACCCAGCCGGTGTCGCAGACTGGTTCGACGTTCTTGACGTCCACAAGTCCAAGGCAGCCTGGGAACTGGGCTACACCGGTGAGGGCGTCAAGGTCATGGTCAACGACACCGGCACGGACTTCTCCCACCCGGACTTGCAGGGTACGATTGCGCGGGTCACCGACCCGACGTCGCCCTACCTCGGCTGGCCGGAGATGTTCGACTCCTTCTCGATGTTGAACCTGGCCTACGACTATTTCATGGGCACCGACTACGTGGCCAGTGGCGTGGGCATCTTTGGCAACGCGCCGGATTACGCTGACACGAGCGCAACCCGTGCCGATGGCGACCTGGTGAATAACGGCAACGGCACCTACAGCGCCGTCTTCGCACCCATCGGCAGCACCGACCCCGGCGGCCATGTCTACACCTTCCCGGCCACCAGCCAGAGCGGTGTGTATCACTTCGGCTCGCATCCCGACACCGTCTATCAGGCCGCGTTCGATGAGCGCGTGGCCGTGCTGGTAGTGGACGAGCACGTGGCGGGCGTGTATGACACCGTCTACGTCGACCTGGACGCCGACTACGACTTCACCAACGAGAAGAAGGCGGTCAAGGGCGACGAATACGTCTATAGCGATCTCAACGGCGATGGTATCGCGGATCTGTCCGGCGGCATCGTCTACTGGATCAGCGACGGTGTGAATTCGCTGCCGAGCTCCGACTGGATGTGGGGCATCGGACCGGACGTGGCCGGACCGGGCGATCTGGTAGCCTTCTCGATCAACGACTGGTATGAGAGCAGCGGCGGTAACCATGGCACGCTGTGCGCTTCGGGTGTGGCCGCGCAGGGCGTCATCGACGGTGACTCGCCGGACTTCAAGCCCGCGGGTGACGGCACGCCGGGCACCGGCATGGTGCAGGGCGGCGGTAAGGACGTCAAGTTGAGTTCCAACGGCGACGGCTACACCACCGCGGCGGCTTTCACGGACGGGTTCCTCTTCGCAGCGATGGGCTACGACGGCTATCCCGGCACCGATGATGACATCCAAATCATCAGCAATAGCTGGGGCAGCGGCGGTATCGTCAACGACGGCTGGGACTATGAATCCCGTCTCTATGATCTGATCGAACGCTACGTGAACCCCTACCTGGTCGAGGGCAACTCGAGCGGCAACTATGGCTCCGGTTATGGCACCGTGACATCTCCGGGTGCTAACCTGGCCATCTCGGTGGGTGCGTCCACTCTCTATGGCTCCACCGCCGGCACCTTCGAGACGCCTGGAACGCAGGACCAGATTCTCTACGGCGATGCCCAGAGCTTCTCCTCTCTGGGTCCCACGGCCCAGGGCGAGAATGGCATCTCGGTGATGGCCAACGGCGCCTGGGGCGCGGGCAACATCCCCTTGACCGAAGCGCTGCTTTCTTTGGGTGTGGATGGTTGGTACGCCTGGGAGAGCTGGGGCGGCACAAGCCGCTCGACCCCCGTGGCCATGGGCAACCTGGCGTTGGCGATGCAGGCGTTTAAGGAAGCGAACGGCGTCTGGCCCACCAACGTTGAGGCGCGTGCCTTGTTGATGTCCGGCGCCGACAACGCGCACAGCGACGGTTTCGTCGAAGGTGCTGGCACGGTCAATGCCGAGCGCTCCGTGAAGATCGCAGCCGGCCTGGGCGGCGTATATGTCACCCCCGACAGCGTCACCTTCGGCGACTTCCGCGGCACCAAGTACGAGGCGTTCAGCAGCATCATGCACCCGGGCCAGACCGCGACACAGGAGTTCACGGTCTACAACCCCGGCGCCGCCGATGCGACGGTGGCCATCAGCGACAACCAACTGGTGCGGGTCGGCCAGAAGCTGATTGACGTTACCACCATCAATCAGAGCCAGGAAACGGCTAACTTCTACCTGCCGGACTACTTGGTCGATATCAAGGCCTACATTCCGGCCGGCACCGCGCTGATGGAAGCCACGCTAGTGCAGCCGTTTACCGAGTTTGATCCGGATGGCAATTACGCGGCTAATTCGAGCTGGCGCGTGGTGCCTACCGACTGGACCGACCTCAACGGTGACGGCGTGCTGTTTACGGACAAAAACGGCAACGGCGCGGTCAACTGCCCGATTGTCGGCGGAGTCCCCAACTACAATGCCGCGACCTGCGAGATCCAGGAGAACGAGTACCTGCGGTTCGGCTACGGCTACGACCGCGGCACCACTTCGCAACAGCGCGTCAAGCTGCCGCTGGAGCGCATGCACGACGGCATCTTCCTCGGCATCAGCCACCGCTCGAAGTCGGCTACAGTGCCGATCACGCACTTGAAGATTCAGCTCAACTTCTACAAGCATGTAGACTTCCCCTGGCTGACCGCGCCGGCTTCCATCACGGTGCCCGCGGGCGGCTCGGCTACCTTCCAGGCGACCATGGCCGTTCCCGCGCTGGCCAACGTCGGTCTGTATGAGGCGTCGCTGCGCTTGAACGACGGCGTCAACGAGACCAATGTGCCGGTGGTGGCCAACGTGGCAGCCTTCAGCACCGATTTCCTGTTCGGCGGTCCGCCGCAGACCAAGACGCCTTACGAGAATGGTCAGGTCAGCGGCTACTTCGACTGGAGCGGCAACGCGGCCGACGGTGATTGGCGCTTCTACTTCATGGACGTGCCCGACAGCACACCGGCAGGCACCAGCCTGTTGATCGACACGCGCTGGACCGGCGCCAACACGGATATCGACACCCTGGTGATGGGTCCGACCGAAGACTGCTTCAGCAACGGCGTCGGCTGCGAGGATCCTGTCACCATCTTCCCCGGTTCCGAAGACGACTACGGTCCGTATAGCCTCTACTACAAGGGTGGTAGTGCGCGACTTAATTCGAGTGCGGGCATCTGGACCTACAACACCGCCACCGGCGGTCCCCGCGAGATCGTAGCCGCACCGGTGACCCCAGGCCTTAACCTGTTGGCGTTGCATAACGTCATGTTCGATGGGTCCGAGGCGGAGGAGAACTTCGTCGGCCAGGTGGGCACCATCTCGGCGATGCCGAATCCGGTCGACATCTTCGTGGGCAATGCGACCTCAGGTAGCTTCCCGATGACCGTCAAGTCATCGCTGCCGCTGGTCGGCCTGGAGGCTTCTGCTTTCGGCCTTGGTGTGCCTGAGACGCAGACGTTCCCGCAGATCCAAGATGACCCGGACGATCCCAGCACTGCGAGCTACACGTTCCCGATCAACATCGTGAACGGCGCACTGTTGGAGGTCTCGACGGCTGCGGCGGATGGCGATCTTGATCTGTTCCTGCTCTACGACCGCAACGCGGACGGGAACTTCGATTTCAACAACGAGAGGGTCGCCTCCTCCTCTACCAGCACTGCCAACGAGTATGTCAAGTTAGCCTTCCCGGCGGACGGGAACTACCTGGCGGCCGTGCACGGCTGGGGTGCGGCGGTGGGCGAGAACTTCGATATCACCATCAACGCGGTCCAGGGCACTGACCTGACGGTCGTTGATCTGCCGGCTGGCCCGTATGCGCCCAACACCCCGATCAACTTCAACGTGAACTGGGTGCTGGCTGAGCCGTTGGCCGTGGGCGGCGAGGCGTTCGGCCTGGTCCTGGCGGGACCGCCCGGCGCGCCCGGTGCCCTGTCTATCCCAGTGCATCTGCACAACGTCACCACTGGAACTCAGACGGCAGCGTTTGCAGTCATGGGTGACGCAAGGATCCACGGTGGCATGACGACCACCAATTTCGGCAACGATCCGTTCCTTTACATCGGCGGCGATGACTACAATCGCTCGCTGGTGGGCTTTGACGTATCCAGTATCCCGGCAGTTAACCCCGTGCTCAGCGCTAAGGTGAAGGTGTACGTGGACGCCTATAGCGGCAACGGCAAACCGGCCGATCTGGCTGCGTACAAGGTGACGAAGGCCTGGAACGAGGCCACCGTGACTTGGAAGACGCCGTGGGTCGTACCTGGAGGTGACTTCGCGGCGGCGGCGGTTTCCACACCGATCGTGAAGGCCGATGTGGGCACCTGGAAGGAACTCGACATCACGCCATGGGTGCAGCAGTGGGTGAGCGACCCGGCATCCAATCATGGCGTGTTGCTGCGTTTGATCAACCCAACCGGCTTCACCGTGTATCGCCTGCCCAGCAGTGAATACTGGTTCCCGGAGCAGGCGCCGATGTTGACGGTCACGTACGGCGTGCCGTGACGACTTGTCACGCAGGGGCGGTCTCTGACTGTCCCTGCGTGATCCCAGTATGACCCTCAGGGCCGGTATGGAAGCATGCCGGCCCTGGCTTTTAACTTTGTTATTGCTGCGGGCCGCGGTATACTGCCAATGTCTAGCCTGAGTTGAGGTGAAGTGAGATGGTCTATCCTGTGATCTGGCGCCGGTTAGCCGTTGGCCTGGCGTTGACAACGTTCCTTTCTGTGGCAGGCTGGCTGGCGCTGCACGTGGCGCCGACAGCGGCTGCAGCGCCCATACTTGTGGCCGATGAGATGGCCCCGGATGCAGTGGCGGTGTCGGGTGAGCTGGTGCTGGCCGTATCACCCGATTTTGATCGGGCTGCTTTGGAAGCGCTGGCACAGCGTAACGGTGTGCGCGTCGAGCGTTGGCTGCCGCGTCTGGGGTTAGCGCTGCTTGCGGTGCCGGTGGGTCGCGAGCCGCAGGCCGCCCGAACGCTGGAAACCGAGACTTCGGTGCGTTTTGTGACTGAAAACCGCCTCTCGGCACACGTAGCCGACATCCCGCTGGACGAATACTGGGCTAATCAATGGGGTATGGTCAAGGTGCAGGCCCCAGCCGCATGGGATGTGGCGTGGGGCAATCCGACCGTGGTGATTGCCGTGGTCGACACGGGCGTTCGCCTGCTGCACTGGGACCTGAAGGACCAACTCTGGTACAACCCTGGTGAAAGCACACTGGATCCCGGCACTGGGAAGCCGGTATGCGATGGGAACGGGGTGGATGACGACGCTAACGGCTATGTGGATGACTGCCGGGGCTATGACTTTGTTTTGCACGACAACGACCCCACGGACGAGCATGGTCACGGCACCTTTGTGGCGGGCATCGCCGCTGCGGCCACCAATAACCTGGATCCCGCTCTCGGCACGCCCGAAGGGGTCGCCGGCATGGGACGGCAGGCTCGGCTCATGGTGCTGCGGGCGATGAATGCCAGCGGACGAGGCACAGCCTTCGATATCGCTGAGGCCATCTACTACGCGACGGCGGCAGGCGCCCGGGTGATCAATCTCAGCCTGACCTTGGGCTTGCCCGAGAACCCTGCTGATGTTGAGATTCTGCGGCTGGCCGTCGAGGCAGCCCAGGCTGCGGATGTGTTGGTTGTAGCCGCCAGCGGTAACGAAAATTACAACCCGATTAGTTTTCCGGCCAGATTCCCCGGCGTGTTGGCTGTGGGCGCCAGCAAACGCGATGACTCGCGGGCCAGCTTCTCGAACTACGGTGCACGGCTGGACCTGGTTGCGCCGGGCGTGGAGATCTTCTCGACGCTGCGCAATGGCAACAATTACTACGGCTACTATGGCGGTTCGGCGAGTAATAGCTCGGGCACCTCCTTTGCATCTCCCCACGTCGCTGGTGTGGCTGCACTGGTGCGCAGTCTCCGGCCTGACCTGTCACAGTCAGCAGTCTACGAATTGGTTCGCCATACGGCAGATGACGTGGGCGAACCGGGTTTCGATAACTACACCGGTTGGGGGCGGTTGAATGCCGCACGTGCCGTGTCAGAGGCGGTCATCGGGCTGGATCTGGGCCTGGTGTCGGAGCCGGCTACGGTTGCCGCCGGCGGGTGGACGACTTTAGCGCTGACCATTATGGCGCCGGAGGGGGCCGCGGCCGGGCTGGGCGCGCGTGTGGCGTTCAGCGCTACCGGAGGGGTGATCTCACCAACCGTTGTGACGGCTGATGGTGCAGGCCAGGCGTTGACCTGGTTTGCGGCCGATGCGATCACGGGCACGGCGCATATCACGGCGACGCTAGGCGGCCTCACCGCCACGCTGCCGATAACCATTACGTCGGGCCGGCCGGCCGGCCTGACGTTGACAGCCGCGCCGGGCGTCATTGCCAGTGGGGGTGGTCAGGCCACCATCACAGCGGCAGTGCGGGATGAGGGCGGCAGCGCCGTGACCAACGGGGCGCCGGTGACCTTCACCACTACGCTTGGTAGCGTCGCCCCGGTCACAACACCTACGGTCGGCGGCAAGGCAAGCACGGTGTTGACCTCCGGCGTGATGAGCGGCACCGCTATTGTGCAGGCTGAGGCCGGCGGCTACACGGCTACTGTTCCTATCAGCATCCTGGGCGCCGGCGAGCCCTATACGTTGACGTTGGTGGCGGAGCCGCCTGAGACTCGATTGGATGGCGCGCCCGCGATCATTACGGCGACGGTCACCGATGCTCTGGGGGTGCTGGTTCCGAATGGAGTCGCGGTTATCTTTAGCAGCGATTTGGGTGACCTGTCTGGGACTCAGGCGCTTACGGCAGATGGGCGGGCTGTAACACAGCTCAATCCTGGGACGGTGCCCGGCACGGCGCACATCAGTGCACAAGCAGGAGCCGCCATCGGCCGCGTGGATGTGCCTATCCTGCCGGGCGTCGCGGCTATGATGACGTTGACCGCCGATCCGGCTGAGTTGGTTGCCGGTCTTAATCAGATCACGCGCTTGGACGCGACGGCTCGCGATCGGTACGGGAACCCTGTGGCCGATGGCACGCTGCTTGCGTTCACGACGACCCTGGGGGAACTGGTATCGTCGTCCGCATTGGCCGTAGGCGGCGCGGCTGGGGTGCAGATGTTGGGCGGGCAGGTTGCTGGCACCGCAACCATCACAGTGACGGCGCCGGGGGGAGCCCGGGCCACTACGCAAGTGCGTATTCGTCCAACTCGACCGGCGGCGTTGGCATTGGAAACAATTCCGAGTCAAATCGTGGTCGGCGGCGAGGTGGCGATCATTCGGGCCAGAGTGACTGATCTTTTTGGGAACCCGGTGACGGATGGTTCAACCGTGACTTTCACGACTAAGCTGGGAGCGTTGCGCGCTATCAGTGATACGCAAGCTATCAGCGGAACATTGTTCAGCACCGGCACGATAAACGGCGTAGCTGAGGCCGCGCTGGTATCCGGCCAAGTGGCTGGCACCGACGAAGTGCGGGCTGTCACTGGCTCAGATGTAACACAGGCCCGCAGTCTTCGTATTTTGGCTGGCCCCGCCGCGCAGTTGATTGTGGAGGCGTATCCTGATCGAGTGGTGAAAGGTGGCCGTGTGGAGCTGTCGGCGTGGGTAGTCGACCGGTATAGCAATCCTGTGGTCGATGGTACGACCGTCATCTTCATTGCAGATGCTGGCCAACTCGACCTATTCTCGGTGCCCACCCTAAACGGCGCCGCGTTCACTTGGCTCACGGCGCCGAACAAGGCAGGCAGCTTCCGAGTGACTGCGTTTAGTAATCCTGTCTCTGCTTACACGTCGGTGACAGTCGTGGATGTGGCATCGATCTTCTTGCCGCTGATCGTGCGCTAAGCGACTAGGGCTGCGCTTGACATAGGATGACGTAGCCCCGTGCCGCGTGGTACTCATAGGTCTGCCCATTCGTTTCCAGCACGATTTGCTGGCCACGCGTGATGACCTGCGCGTACATCATTCCCGGCTCTGGACAGCCCAGGCTGGCATCCGACCACTCGGCTTCGATCACCTCACGCACCGTGATGGCGGTCGCCGTGATGCCCAGCCGGCGGGCCAGGTCGGCGATGGCTAAGTCTTGAACCGTCGGTTGCGCAGCGGGCGTCGCGGCTGCGGCGGGCGGCGCCTGCTGCCCGCCAGGCGCGCCGCTCGACGACGTAATCGGTGAACATAGCACCGGTTTGCCGCCACCGGAACGGTACGTGTACTCCTGGCCTGCAGCTCGCAGCACGATTTCGTCCCCGATGATCAGGCCCTGGTTTTGGCGACCGCCCGTTTCACCGCAACCTAAAGACCCTATCGGCATCTCAGTCCTCTCAACGGACACTACCTCAATCTGGTCTTCTGCGACGTTCAGGCGTTGGGCCAGATCGCGGCGGGCTGTATTTGTTATCAGGCTGCTGTCCGGGCGCCCCAGGGTCGCGCGCGGTGTCGACAAGGGTGAAGACGGTTTGATGGGTGGGGGCATAGTGGCCTCCGGTGTGAGTTGGTGCGGTGCAGCAAGAGGCGTGTTCGAGGCCGGGGCAGCAGGCGCGGCTGCGGGCAGTGCCGCGCAGCCCATCAGTACAAAGCCCGCCAGTAAGACCGCCGATGCTGCCGTCAGATTGCATCGTATGTTAACCATCGGTTTTCTCCCAGGCGATGCATCTCTGCTGAACACATCGCCCGGCACTGAGACGCTGCCAGCGACCGCCCGGTTCCGCCTGCTCGTTAGCGCACCAGGATTGTGACCAGCATCTTGCGCAGTACGTCCAGCAGAAGGAGCGCAATGATGGGCGAGATATCGAGGCCGCCGAGGCTGGGAATGATGCGACGGATCGGGTTCAGGACGACGCTGGTGATGCTCCGCACGCCGCGTAGGAGGTCATACACGAAGTCAGGCAGCTTGACGCGCATGAGCATGACCCAACTGCCGATCACGTCGATTAGGATCAGCAGGCTGAAGATTCTGAAAACCTCGTTGATGACGGTTGCTAGCGTATAGTTCATTTTCCGGAAATATCTCCTAATGCTTTCGATCGTTGATAAGCTGCCCATACCCCGCGTGAGATTACGGTGCGCAGGCCGCCTTTCTCAAGTTGGTACAACGCCTCGGCAGTGGTGCCGGCGGGCGAGGTGACGCGATTGCGTAGCTCGGTAGGGTGCAGGCCGGTCACGCGGGCCATTGCCACCGAGCCTTCGATAGTTTGGTACACCAATTCCTGCGCAATGCGGCGCGAGAATCCCATGTGAACGCCCGCATCGATCAGCGCCTCCATGAATAGGAAGACGTAGGCCGGCCCCGTGCCGCTGAGCGCAGTAGCCATGTCCAAGTCGCCCTCGTCTGCCACGTACAGGTCTTTGCCCAGGGCGCTGAGGATGGCCTGCGCCTGCCGCCGGCCAGTATCGTCTACGGCGCTGGTGGCTGTCCACACCGTCATGCCCATGCCCACCTGTCCGGGTGTGTTAGGCATGGCCCGGGCGATCTTGCTTACTCCCAAAGCATCCTGGATGATGCGAATGGGCGCGCCGGCAACGATGCTGATCACCAGGTCGTCAGGGTCCATGGCCTCACGGATTTCCGGCAATATCTTGGGCAGTGTCTGGGGTTTCACGCTCAGCACAACAATTTTGCCGGCCCGCGCGGCTGCACAGTTGTCTGCAATTGCTCGGATGCCGTAGCGGCCGCGTATCTCCTGGATGCGCTCCGCACGAGGCTCGCTGGCCGTGATGCGCTCCGGGTCGATCAGCTTGTGGTTCAAGATGCCACTGATCATAGCCTCGGCCATCGTGCCGGCGCCGATGAACGAAAGGGTGGTGTCTATTAGCATCGTCAGGTCTCACTCTGTTGTTTCGAAAATCGCCCGCCCGATTCGCACAAGAGTCGCTCCTTCCTCGATCGCGACTTCGAAATCGTCAGTCATGCCCATCGATAGATGGCGCCAGCTCAGGGCGGGGAAGCGGCTAGCTAACTGATCGCGCAGCCGCCGTAACGCCACGAAGACTGGTCGGGCCAGCTCCGGGTCGGGCACGATAGGCGCCATGGTCATCAGCCCTTCGATTTGCAGGCCGGGCAGCGTGGCAATAGCTTCGACAGCTGCAGGCGCTTCTGTTAGCGACAGACCATATTTACTTTCTTCACCGGCAACGTTAATTTCCAACAGGATGGGCAGGCTCGGCGTTACGCCATCCGGCCGGTTGAAGCCAGCGGTGTTTGTCTGAAGGGCACGACTCAGCCGGGTCGCCAGTTTCACACTATCAATAGAGTGTATCATAGATGCCCAAGACAGTACATCGGCGGCCTTGCGACTCTGGATGTGGCCGATCATATGCCAGGTTGGCCCCGCCTGGGGCGCGACCAATTCAGTGATCGCGATGGCTTTTGGTCCTGCCTCCTCTACCCGATTCTCGCCGAACAGGCGCAGTCCCGCCCGATACGCCTCAGCAACGACTTCGGGCGGTCGTGTCTTGCTGACAGCCACCAATGTCACTTCGCTTGGATCGCGGCCTGCCCGCCGCGCGGCCGCTGTAATGCGCTCCTTCACTCGCTCAATGTGTTCAGCCAGTTCCCCATTCATAGCGTGCCAAATCCCCTTGCTCGCTTGTCAGCTCGTTTGGTTGTTACTTAGCCCCCGTGTCCCTGTCTTGCCGCAACGCCATCCATGCCCCAAAATGGCCGGTTTTGCCTTTTTCCCGGCGGTATGAGTAGAACTCGTCGGTTCGGCAGGCGGTGCAGATTTCGGCCAGGTTGATTTGCCCGACCCCCGCCTCCGATAGGAGGCGCCAGTTGGCTGCCCACAGGTCGAAGTGGTGGCGGCCGTTGGCCTGGAGGGGCAACAATGCGTCCGGTTGGTCAAAGACAGCTTGCACGGCATCGATCACGTCCTGGCCAACCTCATAGCAGCAGGGTCCGATGGCCGGTCCGATGGCTGCGATCATGTCTGCCGGGCGGCTGCCGAATGCCGTCGAAAGGGCCGCAACCGCTGCCTGCGCTGCACCTTGCACTGTGCCGCGCCATCCGCTATGGATCAGCGCGCAGGCGCGGCGCACCGGATCGTAGATCAGGATCGGCGTGCAATCGGCGTAACGCAGCAGCAGCGGCACACCCGGCTCATCCGTGATCAGGATGTCATAGCCGGTGACAATCCGGCCGCGGTCAGCGTGACCCACCTGACGCACATTGGCGGTGTGACGCTGGTTGGGGCTCACGAGATCTTCTCGGCGTAAACCCAAAGCCGCACTGGCCCGCCTCAGATTTTCCTCTACGACTGCCGGATCATCGCCGGTGCCTTTAGTTAGGTTAAGGCTGGCCCACTGCCCGGTGCTCGCGCCACCGTGCCGCGTGGTCACCGCGTGAATCAGCTCCGGGAACACATCGAGCGCCTCAAAGGTGTAGTAGGCCAGGCCGGTGGCTGTGCCGCCATCCGCCGGATAGCGCTTAGCACTGTCGAGCTGGTGTCGGTTCATCATGATCGGCACACCCCGCACGTCAAGCAATCGACTGCGCCGGGTGGGCAGCAATGACCGGAACGCGCGCTTGCTGACAGGCGCTGCTCGTAGCGCAAGAAGCTGGGCGTTACGCCGCTTTCGACGACATCCCAGGGCATGAAGGCCCCCGGCTCGCGTTCACCCAAGAACATATCTGCCGACAAGGAGTGTTGCTCCAGGGCGCGGTGAAAATCCCGGGCGGTCAATCGGTGCGTGCCAGCAATCACGGCGGCCAACCGCCGATCACCGCGCGCCAATACCCCTTGCACCTCAGCCCATTCTGTTGAGTCGGCAGCGACCGTGATGTCGTGTTTGGCGAGCATCCGTTTCAGGGTGTGTTGCCGTCCAGCGACGATCTTTGCCGGCGTCATGGCCGTCCACTGGAATGGCGTGTGCGCCTTGGGCACGAACGGTGTGGCGTTGATGGCGATGTTGCGCCGAAAGATACGTTTCGCCTTGAGTGCCAGGTCTATGATCGCCTGGATATCATCATCGTTTTCAGTGGGATGTCCCACCATGAAATATAGTTTTAGCTGTGGGAAGTTCAGCGAACTTGCCAGCTCTACGGTAGCCAGCAGGTGATCCTCATCCTGTGTTTTGCCGATCACGCGGCGTAGACGTTCGCTGCCGGCCTCGGGGGCGATGGTCAGGGTCCCGGCGCCGCTGGCTGCCAACGCCCGCACTAACGGCACACTGATCGGATCGGTGCGCATGGAGCTGACACTGATCCGTGCGCCCATCGCATGCAGTTCCATAGCGAGCTCGTCAATGTGCGAGTGATCGGATACGGCCGCCGAAACCAGACCGATGGTGGGTGGCTGCGCTCCCGTTGGGCCGCCGTGCGTAAACACCGGCAGTGGTTTGCTCAGCCCCTCTCGTGCCCACTCCAAGATACGCGCCAGCGGTTGTTCGCGCGGCGGACGATAGACATAACCTGCCAGGCAGAATCGACAGCCCCGGCCACAGCCCCGCGCAATTTCGATCAGGTGGCGGTTAGGTAGCTCGGTGTCAGGCGTATAGAGGCAAGATACGGGTTCCAGCGCGGCTACATCTCGCACCCACAATCGTTCGATGCGGGGAGCGTCCGCTGCGGGCTGCATGCGATCCGGCAGATAGAGGCCCGGAGTGGCCGCCAGCACATCCAGCACCTTGTCCCGGCCGTCATCTGCACTATCCACTAGAACATCGATCAGGTGGGGCAGCAGCTCCTCCGCCTCGCCGATGACGATAGCATCGCAGAACGGTGCGAGCGGCTCGGGATTCATGCTGAGTGCAGGCCCGCCGGCTATCAACAGCGGCCAGCCTTCCACCTGTGCGCGCTCCTCGGCCAGCATCGGCACACCCGCCTGGTGCAGCAGCTTTGCTACATGGAAATAGTCCATCTCGAAGGAGACGGTCAGAGCCCAGACGTCGAACTCGCGCGCCGGCGTGCCCGATTCCAGCGAGAGCAGTGGCAGCTCCGCTGCTGCTGCAGTTGCATCCCAGAAGACGCGTTCACACACCACATCCGGCCGCGCATTGAAGGCGCGATAAAGGATCTGCAACGCCAGGCTGGACATGCCCACGCTATAGCTGTTCGGATAGACCAACGCCACCCGCAGCTTGCCGCCGTGGTCCTTATGAACGGTGCCGGTCTCTCGGCTTAACACAGCCTTGGCGGCCGCGATTTGCTTCCAGTTGCTCATTTACTCGTGTTGCGTGTTGCGTGTTGCGTCATGTACCGATTCGTCGTTCGTCCATTCGCTGATTCACTATTCGCCATTCGCCATTCCATATTTTACTGCCTTCCATAGGTCCACTCATGTAAGCGCGTCCACCATTCGGCAGGAAGCCAATTCCAGGCGTCTGCTGCGGTGAGGATGATGCCGGCGGCTTCGCGGATCGCGTACCAGGCCCGCACTGGCCAGAAGATGCGTCCTGTGTCTGTGGAGGTTGGGCTTGTGACCGCCTCCACGCCAGCGCGCTCAAAAAGCCAACGCGCCCGGAAGAGATGCAGCGGGTGGCTGACCAGGATTGCGGTGCGCCACTTGTTGGCAGCCATCACCGCCGCGGCGACCGATGCATCCTCCCCTGTGTTCGAGCTACCATCGGCCAACCAGATCCGTTCAGCCGGCACGCCCAGCTCGACGGCGAAACGCTTGCACACTGCGGCTGCCGATAGTTGCTCATCTTTGAAGCCGCCGGTGCAGATGATATACGGTGCATAGCCAGCCTGCCACAGGTCTACCGCGCGATAGGTGCGGCTGGTCAGGTCTGAGCCGGGGCTGCCGTCCGCGTTCACCCGCGCGCCCAGGACGATGATAACATCCGACGGCTGCGCATGATCTTGCTGGCCCAAGCGGTCCACCTGCCAGACGAGGATGGCAAAGGCAAGCAGCGCTAGAACAATCAACGGGAGCAGGCCGCGCAGCAAGGCGCGCATAAACCGACGCATGGACGGGATTATAGCACAGGAGAGGCGCGAAGCTGGAATACTGTCATAATAGTAACTGTTCACCGTTCGGGTAAGGGGATTCAGGGCTGGGCGGTGGCGGTGG
>CAZELR010000027.1:0-53313 GCA_964513075.1 uncultured Anaerolineales bacterium | reverse complement strand
GCGCACCGAGCCGGCGCTGCAGGCGCTGGTGGCGCAGATCGCGGCCCGGACCGGCGATGTCACGGCCAGGACGCAGGTGGGATTGATTTAGCATGGGGTGAGCATGACTCGATTTATCCTGGTCCGGCACGGTCAAACCGAGTGGAACCGCGTGGAACGTTTCCGCGGCCGGGCCGACGTGCCGCTAAATGACGTTGGTCTGGCCCAAGCTGCGGCCGCCGGCCGGCGCGTCGCGGCCGAGTGGCAGCCGAGGGCGGTGTACACCAGCCCGTTGAGCCGCGCGGTGGCGACGGCGGAGGCGATTGCTGCACACTTCGACCTGCCCGTCATACCGCTAGACGGGCTGGCCGATATCGACTACGGCGACTGGCAGGGCCTGACGCCGGAGGAAGCGCGCGTGCGTTGGCCCGACCTGGTCCATGCCTGGTACGCCGCGCCAGCCACCGTGCAGATTCCCGGCGGGGAGTCGTTGGCCGACCTGCGCGAGCGCGCCATGGTCGCGCTTCGCGCGCTGGCGTCTGCACACGCCGACGAGACGATCGTCCTGGTGAGCCATACGGTCGTCAACCGCGTGATCCTGTTGGCCATCCTGGGCCTGAGCAATGACCGCTTCTGGCGGCTGCGCCAGGACAACTGCGCCATCAACGTGTTTGAGGCCGAGGGGGGCGACTTCACCCTGGCAGCTATGAATGATACGTGCCACCTGCACGGTGTTCCGGTCGATCCCGGCTGAGGATCGACGATCCCAAGTCGTCATTCAGGCACCCATAGGGGATGAGGCTCCCCCGACCCAACCAGCCGAACTGTCGCAAGACTGATAGCCTCTACCAGCAGGAGTATTCGCTGGTAGAGGCTTTGTTGTTTGCGGAAGAGATGCCGATGGCGGGCACGATTGATCGGTTGACAAATAGCCAGTTCTGAGCCCAGGTTGCGGTCCTGACCGATTCGCCTGGGGAGCGAGGCATGATGAACGAACACGTGGCTAAACCCGAAACGAGTTCCGAACCAACGCCGGCAGAGACAAATCACAAGGGTCTCGGCCGCAATGTGGTTGCCCTAGGGTGGGTGGCTTTCTTTGGAGGGATGGCGCAAGATATGATCCAGCCGATCTTGCCTACCTTCTACACCGCGGTGCTGGGACTGAACAAGGAGTTCATCGGCCTGATCGAAGGGTCGCTCACGACGGTCGTCAGCTTGATGAAGATCGGCGCCGGCTACCTTTCGGATGCGCTGGGCCTGCGCAAGGCGCTCGTCTTCATCGGCTATGCGCTCTCGGCGATCGCCCGCTTTTCCCTCGGCCTGGCGGGGAGCGGCGCGGCCGTGTTCGGGCTGCGGGTCACGGACGGCGTCGGCAAAGGTCTCAAGGACGCGCCGCGCGATGCGCTCGTAGCCGGATCGGCGGGCGGCCGCAAGCTGGGTTTTGCCTTCGGCGTGCAGCGCATGCTGGATACGCTCGGGTCGGTTGCCGGGCCGCTCATCGCCTATGGGCTCCTGCGCGTCTGGGTGGATCACCCCCACAAGTACCAGTTGGTCTTCCTGGTGGCCGGCGTGGTGGCGGCCATCCCCCTGCTCATTATCGGGCTGGTCGTCCGTGAGCGCAAAGCCGGCCAGGTGAAACAGCGCGTGGCATTGACCACGCTGCGCGGGCCGTTCGCATGGTTTCTGGTAGTGATGTTGCTCTTCACGCTCGGCAACTCCTCCGATGCCTTCTTGCTGCTGCGGATCCAAGACGTTGGGGTCGCGACGACGACCATCCCGGTCATCTATGCGCTCTTCAACCTGGTTTCCGCGCTGACAGCCATCCCGGCCGGCAGCCTTTCGGATCGGATCGGGCGGCGACGAACCATCACCCTGGGCTGGATCGTCTACGCCCTGACTTACCTGGGGTTTGCGTTGGTGGTGCAGCGCTGGCTGGTCTGGGCCCTGTACGCCTTCTATGGTCTCTATTACGCGCTGACGGAGGGCGCCGCGAAGGCCATGATTGCCGAATTGGTGCCGGACGCCGGCCGCGGCGGCGCCTACGGGCTGTATAATGCCGCGATCGGCGTGATGGCGCTGCCGGCCAGTGTGATTGCCGGCGCGCTCTGGACGCGCGTGGGACCTGAGGCGCCATTTGCGTTCGGATCGGCGGTGGCCGCGCTAGCCATTATCGCGCTGTCGCTGGCGCCAACAGTGAAAACAACACCCGAACAGCGGGAGCAGTAGCATGTCCCGGGAGATTGCTGGCCGATGACTTTCCATAGCATCCTCTTTGCGCGCGCTGAAGACCGCGCTCGTGAGACATCCAGAGCGCCTGCGTTCTTTGATGATCTGAATCTTGACCAGGTCATCACGGCGATCACGGCCGGCAGGCAGGCGTACGATCTGAAACCGTTCTTTTACACTCTGTTGCGCGAGGTGGACAGCGTCCAGTATCGCCACGAGATCATGCGCGACCTTGAAAACGAAAGCCTGTTGGAGAGCATCAAGTCGTTCTCGCAGCAGATGGTGGTCGTTCGCCGCTACCTGGATTTGATCGACAAGCTTGAATTCAAATATCACAAGGAAGGCTGGTTGTTGGAGGCTGCGACGGCCTATTGCGCGGCGGTTGCCGGCCTGGCGCGCGATCTGAGCCAGGCCGGCATGCGTTCGCGCGGGTTGTTGGCGTTCTGCGCCTACCTGATGAGCTACACGCAATCGCACGGCTTTGAGTCGCTGGCGGCGGAAGCGCAGCAGAGCAAAGCTGAGTTGGCCGGCATCCGCTACTGCGTGATTTTCAAGGGCAGCTCGGTCAGCGTGCGCAGGTACGAAGAGGAAGCGGATTATAGCGCGGAGGTGGGGAGGATATTTGCGAGATTCGAACAGGGCGCGGTGGAAGATCATCGTGCTCAGCTCGCGGTTGCCTCTGGCATGAGTCACGTGGAAGCGCAGATCCTGGATTTCGTCGCCAGGCTGTATCCCGATGTCTTCGCCGGCCTGGACCGCTTCTGCGCGCGACACGGTGACTTTGTGGATGGGCCGATCAGCGCTTTCAGCCGTGAGATCCAGTTCTATGTCGCCTACCTTGAATACATCGCAAAGCTCAAACAGGCCGGCCTGGCGTTCTGTTATCCCCAGGTGTCGGCCACCGACAAACAAACGGGCGTCAAGGAAGGGTTTGATCTGGCCCTGGCGACCAAGCGCGTGGCCGAAAACGCACCCATCGTGTGCAATGACTTTTATCTGCAAGGGCCGGAACGCATCATCGTCGTATCTGGGCCGAACCAAGGGGGCAAAACGACTTTTGCGCGCATGTTCGGGCAATTGCACGCCCTGGCCAGCCTGGGCTGCCCGGTCCCCGGCAGGGAAGCGCAGCTCTTTCTGTGCGATGCGATCTTCACCCATTTCGAAGAGGAAGAAGATATCCAGAACCTGCACGGCAAGCTGCAGGATGATCTCATCCGGATCCATGCCATTTTGGACCAGGCCACCCCGCGCAGCCTGATCATCATGAATGAGATCTTCACCTCCACGACCCTGGCAGATGCCGTCTTCTTGAGCAAGGAGATCATGGAGCGGATCATTCAGCTCGATGCGCTGTGCGTCTGCGTCACTTTCATCGATGAACTGGCTTCGCTCGGCGCCAGCACCGTCAGCATGGTGAGCACGGTTGTCGCCGAAGACCCGGCCGTGCGCACGTACAAGATCGTCAGAAAGCCCGCGGACGGACTGGCCTATGCGCTTTCCATTGCCGAGAAGCATCGCCTGACCTACGGTTGGGTGAAGGAGCGCGTTAAGCCATGAAAGTCTTCCTGTTGCATCGGGATCGCGATTTCGATATGCAGCGGCAGCTGCCTGCGAACGAGCCGGCGCTGACGCAGGATCTGGAATTGGACGTTCTGCTGGGGGCCATGGCACGCGGGGACAGGTTTCTGTTCGAAGTGGCGCGCAAGGCCATCCTGTGCGGCGAGGAGGATCTCGATACGCTGCGTTATCGCCAGGCCATCCTTCAGGATTGTCTGAAGAACCCTGCCGTCGTTAGAAAGATCTATCAGCTCACCATCGACTCGATCGAAAACAAGCGCAGGCAGTGGTTGGGCATGTTCGGCCGCCAGCCGGCCGCGATCCTGTCCAGCGCCATCAGGTTGATGCAGATGTTCCTGACGCTGCTGCGCGGGCTGCGGGCCATCGCCGATCAATACGGCGATAACTTCGAATCCGAGGGTTTCAGGCGGTTCTTTGCGGCAGTCAAGACGGAACTGGCTGATGAGTACCTGGCCGCCGTGGAGCACCATCTCCAGGAACTGGGATTCCGTCGCGGGATGTACCTGAGCGCGGAACTGGGACCGGGCAACGAAGGCGACGATTACGTGCTGCGGCGACCGAACGCCAATCGCGGGAGCCTGCTCACGCGGGCTCTATCCCAGAGATCACCCATTTACACATTCTACATTCATCCGCGGGATGAGTACGGCGCCAGGGCCGTGGCAGATTTGAAGGAGCGGGGCATCAATCTGGTCGCGAATGCCCTGGCCCAGTCGGCAGATCATGTCGACAGCTTCTTCAAGATGCTGCGGATCGAGTTGGCTTTCTACATCGGCTGTCTGAACCTGCATGCGCGGCTGGACGAGATCGGGCACGGCGTGGCTTTTCCTACGCCCGTGGCTGCCGACGAGCGCAGACACTCGTTTGTGGGCTTATATGACGTTTGCCTGGCCCTCACCATGAACCGCAAAGTCGTGAGCAACGCGGTGCTGGCCGACAACAAGGACCTGGTAACCATCACCGGGGCCAACCAGGGCGGCAAATCGACTTTCTTGCGCAGCATCGGCCTGGCCCAATTGATGATGCAATGCGGCATGTACGTGCCAGCCGACTCTTTCTGCGCCAATCTCTGCACGGGCCTGTTCACGCACTTCAAGCGGAAGGAAGATGCTTCCATGAAAAGCGGCAAGCTGGATGAGGAGCTCGGCAGAATGAGCGTCATCGTTGATGGATTGACGCCTAACGCCATGGTGCTGTTCAACGAGTCTTTTGCCGCGACGAATGAGCGCGAAGGGTCCGAGATTGCCAGGCAGATCGTCAGCGCCCTGGTGGAAAGACGGGTCAAGGTCTTCTTCGTTACGCATCTGTATGCCCTGGCGCGTGGCTTCTACGAGAGGGGCCGGGCCGACGTGATGTTTCTGGTGGCTGAAAGGCACGACGATGGCGAACGGACGTTCAGAATGATCGAAGGGGAGCCCACGCAGACGAGCTATGGCCAGGATCTGTATCGCAGCGTATTCGGCAGCCCAGAGTAGGGCGCGCGCAGCGGGAGCAGTAGCCATGCCCCGGGAGGTGTCTGGCTGATGACATTCCACAGCATACTCGCGGCAACCGTGCCGTCCGCGCGCGCTGCGGACGGCACGAGTCACGAGATCTCTGAAGCGCCCGCGTGCTTTGTCGACCTAAACCTCGACCAGGTCGTTGCAGCCATTACGATCGGCAGGCAGGAGTACAACCTGGAGCCCTTCTACTACGCGCCCCTGCACGACGCCGACGCAATCCTGTACCGCCACGAGGTGATGCGCGATCTGGAAGACCGGAGCTTGTTTGAGTGCATCACGGCGTTCGGGACGAAGATGCGCGCCATGCGCGAACATCTCGCCCAGGCGGACAAGCTGCGCTACCAGCGCCAGAAGGAAAGCTGGTTCCTGGACGCGGTGGTGACTTACTGCGAGGCCGTGAGCTGCCTGGCCCAAGACCTGGCACACGCAGAGCTGCGTTCGCGCGGCTTTGCCGCCTTCAGGGATTATGTGGCTGCTTATGTCGTCTCGGAGCGCTTCACGTCGCTGGCGGCGCAAACGACAAAGCTCAAAGCCGACCTGGCCACGGTGCACTATTGCCTGCTCATCAAGGGCAACGTGGTGACCGTGCGCAAGTATGAATCTGAAATTGACTACAGCGCGGAGGTCGAGGCGACCTTTGAGAAATTCAAACAGGGAGCCGTGAAGGATTACACGGTCAAGCTCCCTGCCGCTGTGGAAATGAACCATGTGGAGGCGCAGGCGCTGGATCTGGTGGCCCGGCTGTTCCCCGATATCTTCCTGGCCCTGAGCGACTATTGCATCCGTAACAGAAGCTATCTGGATGCGCCGATCGGCGTCTTCGACCGGGAGGTGCAGTTCTACATTGCCTATTTGGACCATGTCGCAACCTTCACACGGGCAGGGCTGAAGTTCTGCTACCCGCGGGTCACCGACGCCGGCAAGGAGGTCTATAGCTATGAGGGGTTCGACCTGGCGCTGGCCTACAAGCTCGCCGGCAACGGATCGCCCGTCGTCTGCAATGACTTCTTCTTGCAAGGACCGGAGCGCATCATCGTCGTATCCGGCCCGAACCAGGGCGGCAAGACAACCTTCGCACGCGCTTTCGGGCAGATGCACTATCTGTCCAGCCTCGGCTGTCCCGTGCCGGGCCGGGAGGCACAGCTCTTCCTGGGCGACAGGCTCTTCACGCATTTCGACCAGGCGGAAGATCTCGAAAACCTGCGCGGAAAACTGGAGGACGATCTGATCAGGCTGCACGATATCCTGGATCAGGCCACCCCGCGCAGCATCATCATCATGAATGAAATTCTCACGTCCACGACATTGCAGGACGCCATCGCATTGGGCAAGAAGGTCATGGACAAGATCATCGAGCTGGATCTGCTGTGCGTTTGCGTGACATTTCTGGATGAGCTGGCGGCCATGAGCGAGAAGACCGTCAGCATGGTCAGCACGGTTGTCCCTGAGAATCCGACCATACGAACCTTCAAGATCGTCAGGAGACCACCTGACGGCCTGTCCTACGCCCTCTCCATCGCCGAAAAGCATCGGTTGACCTACGCTCAGCTCAAGGAGCGCACGCGGCTATGAAAGCGTTCCTCATGTATCGGGACCGTGACTTCGATCTGAAACAGCCGCTGCCCTGGAACGCGCCCGCGCTGATCCAGGACCTGGCGCTGGACACCCTGTTCGACGCCATGGCACGCGGTGACAAATTCTTGCGTGAAGTGGCGCAGGTGGCCGTCCTGTCGGGTGTCAACGGTGACTTGGACGCTATCCGCTATCGCCAGGATATCCTTGAGGATTGCCTGGGGTATCCTGACATCCTCAGGAGCATGTACGCGCTGGCGATCGAGCCGATCGAAGGGGAAAAGAAGGTCTATTGGGGCGCATTTGGCCGGCATCCTGATTCGATCTTGGGCCGAGCGGTCAGCGTGCTGCAACTCTTCGTAGACATCTTGCAGCGACTCAGGACAGTCGTCGATGAGTATGGCAGCGGATTCGAGTCGGAGGGCTTCAGGCGGCTTTTTGGGATGCTCAACGAGGAGCTGAGTGACGCCTATTTCGCCAAAATCCAGGAACATCTCAACGACCTGAAGTTTCGGGACGGCGTTCTGATCAGCGCCGGGCTGGGACAGGGCTGCAAAGGCGTCGCCACCACTTTGCGCAAAGCGCACGGCAAGCAGCAGGGCTGGCTCAGGCAGGCCCTGGCCGCGAAACCGCCGGCTTATACTTTCAGGATCGACGAGCGCGATGAAAGCGGCGCCAGAGCCCTCTCGGAATTGCAGGACCGGGGGATCAACCTGGTTGCCAATGCGCTGGCCCAATCTACGGATCACATCCTCAGTTTTTTCACCCTGCTGCGGACCGAATTGGCCTTCTACGTCGGTTGTCTGAACCTGTACGAGCAGCTTGCCCAGAAGGACGAGCCGATGGCCTTGCCGCTGCCGAAGGCTGCCGGCGAACGCATCCACTCCTGCACCGGCTTATACGATGTCTGTCTCTCTTTGGCCCTGAAAAACCAGGCCGTGGGCAGCGATCTGCGTGCCGACGGCAAAGATTTGGTGATGATCACCGGCGCCAACCAGGGCGGCAAGTCGATCTTTCTGCGCAGCATCGGGTTAGCCCAGTTGATGATGCAATGCGGCATGTTTGTGCCGGCAACCTCCTTCTGCGCCAGCCTCTGCGATGGCGTCTTTACGCACTATCGGCGCGAAGAAGACGTCACCATGACCAGCGGTAAGCTGGACGAGGAACTCGGCCGGATGAGCGCGATCGTGGATCACATGACGCCGGACTCGCTGTTGCTGTTCAACGAATCGTTTGCCGCGACCAATGAACGGGAAGGCTCCGAGATTGCCAGGCAGATCGTCAGCGCATTAGTGGAAGAGCGGATCAGGGTCTTCTTCGTCACGCATCTGTACACCCTGGCGCGCGGCTACTATGATCAGGGATTGGCCAAAGCGCTTTTTCTGGTAGCTGAAAGGCAAGCCGATGGCACACGCACGTTCAGGATCAGCGCGGGCGAGCCTTCCCAGACAAGTTACGGCGACGATTTGTATGATAGAATATTCGGCGGCGCTGGGTCAGAGGGTGTGCCATGCCAAATCTGAATAAAGAGAAGGCGCCCCGCCGCGCGTATCCGGGCTACATGGGGCGACCGCGGCTGGTGCGCGACGTGACGGAACGCGGACCTTTTTAGTTCAGGCGGAGAGTTGCCTTGATGGAAGGCAATACGGTAACGATACTCAAAGCGGACAAGATCATCAACATCCCCGAGGAGGAACTGCGCAACGGGGATCTGCTGCTGTTGCAGGCAGGCGATCTGGTGCCGGCGGATCTCAAGCTGGTTGAGGCGATCGGCCTGGAAGTCGACGAATGGGAGCTGACCGGCGAGATCGTCCCGGCGACAAAGCAGGTCGGGGCCGAAGATGTCTTCATCTACCGGGGCAGCCGGGTCACCCGGGGCCGCGGCAGGGGGTTGGTGGTCGCCATCGGGGAGGCGACCGAGTACGCGGAGATCCTGAAACAACCCTGGGAACGCGCGGGGCGGAAGCTGCCGGCCTGGCTCAAGGGCAGATATCTCTTCCTGCCCCTGCTGCTGCTGCCGCCCTGCGTGGTTGCCTGGCGCCAATCCGGCCCGCCCGCCCTGATCGGCGCCCTGGCCCTGCTGGCGGCCGCCCTGGTGGTTGTGTTGCAGAACGGTGCGCTGTTCAAATACCTGCTCACTGCGGCCGCGGCCAGGCTCCTCGAGCGCCGGAACATCCGCATCCATGACATCACCGCGCTGGACGTTATCGGCGATCTCGACGTCGCTTGTCTGGATAAGACCGGCGTCTTGACGACGCGCGAGATTGCGGTAAAGCATGTGCATTTTGCGGACGCCACGCCGGACCGGGCCTGGTTCGCATCGGCCGAGGGGGTGGCAGCCCTGACGGGCCTTGCCTGCGCCCTGTGCAACGATGTCGTCTACCTCGAAAAGCTGGACCAGGCCAATCCTATCGATCGGGCTTTGATCGCTTTCGCCGCGCAGAACGGCTACGCTTTTGACGAAGTCGCGCAGCAATATCGCAGAACCTACGATAAGCCGTTTGATTCGGAGGCCAGGTATATGGCTGCCGGGTTCGAACGGGGCGATGAGACGCTGTATTTCGCCAAGGGCGATCCTGAGGTCATTCTGAAGATGTGCCGGGGCTATCTGACGGCCGCAGGCGATCAGCGAGAAACGGACTTCCTCTTCCGCCGCTTTGCCAGGACTAAGGTCGAGGCGATCACCGAAGCCGGAGATATCGCCATGGGGTTGGCCTACAGCCCCGGCGACCCACAAGCAGGTCCCCCGGCGCACACTGCCTTCCTGGGCTTAATTGAGCTGGAGAACCCCTTGCGGCCGGGCGTGACCGAGGCCATTGAGGGGCTGAAGAAGGCTGGGGTCAGGACAATCATGTTGACCGGGGATCGAGCGGAGACCGCGGCAGAGGTAAGCCGCAAGGTTGGGCTCGATGAACATCCGGAGTATCTGCTGACCGGAAAACATCTGGCCCGCATGGGCTTTGCAGACGTCGCCTGGCAATCGGCTTATGTGTCGATCTTTGCGCGCCTGCTGCCGTCTCAGAAAGGGGTCCTGGTCCGGCTGTTCCAGCAGAGCCATCATAGGGTCGCCATGGTGGGGGACGGGGTCAACGACGTCATCGCGCTGCGCGCGGCGGACGTGGGGATCTCGTTTGTGGAGAACAGCTCGCCGATCGCCAGAAGGGTCTCAAAGATTTTGATCAACGATGTGGCCGACCTTCTGCCACTGATCCGCAGCGGCAGAAGGATCAAGTGGTGGGCCAGGTTCCTGACGCTGCTCCGCGGGGCCGCGCTGCTGGCGCTGTTCATGGGGTTGTATGCATGGCTGCTGAATTGGCTGTGAAGTGCGCCGATCTGCTGAACTTTGCGCAGCGGAACTCGCTGACCTTAGGGCTGCGCGCTTTCGAGGGGCATCTGCGGCAGGCCGACGCCTGGCTGGAGGGCGAGGAGGAGCACGGCATCCTCTACCGGCGCAGCCTGGATCTGACGCCCGAGCGCCGCGCGGCGGCGCGAGCTCGGATCGCGGCGGCCCTGGCGCAGATTGCTGCCCTGGCCGAGCGATTCGACCTGCCCGTCACCGAAGACAATCTGGAGGCGACCATCACCTCACAGATGAGCGCAGACTGGGCGAATCTGTGCGACACGCGCGCCGCCAAGCTGCGCCGCTACGGTCGGGTTGACCCGCAGTTGACGGCGTGCCTGGACGCCGATATGGACGCGCTGGCCCAACTGGCGCTGTCCCTGGCGGCGCTGCAGCGGGATGAGCCGGCGCCGTGACCACCTACTGCCCGCACTGCTGGGCCGAAATTGACACAACGGCGCCGACCTGCCCGCAGTGCCAAGCGCGCCTGGCAGACCCCGAAAGCTACGTGACAAAGCTGATCGCGGCGCTGGGCCACCCGGAGCCGTTCACGCAGCGGCGAGCCGCCTACGTCCTCGGGCTGCTGCGCGACCCCGGCGCGGTTGCGGCGTTGGCGGCCGTTCTTGCCGGGCCGGCCGATCCCTACGTCAAAGGCGAAGCCGCTCACGCGCTGGGCGCCATCGGCGGGAGCGCTGCCCACAACATCCTCCGGCAAGCAGCACAGGACGAGGCCCAGCCCGCCATGGTGCGCCGGGTTGCCGCCGACGCGTTGCGCGATCCTGACTAACACTCGGAATTGACAGTACCCCAAGAGCTATTTATAATCTGACTATCATCTCGTCAAATTCTGAATAGCTTTATCGTCCCCACGAGCAGGAGCACCTTCCGCTATGCAAGCCGACTGGCCAAGCGAGAACATCCTCCTGGGCTTGCTCTGCGAGCGGCCCAGGCACGGCTATGAATTGGCGCGGGTGGTGCAGGAAGATGAAGCGCTGCGCGCCATCTGGCGGATCGAACGCAGCGAGGTCTACTTCCTGCTGGGCAAGCTCCGGCAGAGTGCGTACATCATCGAGTATGCCGAAGAACGCCCTCACGGGCCGGCGCGCACCATCTACGCGCCGACAGAGACCGGCCGTGCGGCCTATGAGCAGTGGCTCAGCAGCCCTGAGCCGCACCCGCGCAACCTGCGCACCGCGCTGTTGGCCCGGGTCTACATGGCCCTGCGCTACGATCCGGCGGTCGCGCTGGCGCTCATCGACGCGCAGCAGCTGGCGCTTCGCGAGTGGCTGGCGCGCGAGCCGCACCGGAAGAGCGACAACGCAGTGGTCGCGCTGGTGTACGGACTGCGCACCGCACAAGTGCAGGCCACGCTGGGCGCGCTGGATGACCTGCGCCGCCTGGCAGCCGCTGAGAACAGCTCGCAAACTCCTGGGAGTTCGTC
Organism: uncultured Anaerolineales bacterium; assembly: GCA_964513075.1. Lineage (GTDB taxonomy): Bacteria > Chloroflexota > Anaerolineae > CG2-30-64-16 > CG2-30-64-16 > DAOUBP01. The sequence goes on along the minus strand of CAZELR010000027.1, from coordinate 41,675 downwards.
ATGAGATCGAGATCCCACCCGGCACAATCGCCGCGCTTGCACGCCTGGCTCCTCGCGTTCTGGCTCTGCTGCGGCCTGCTGGCAGGCTGCCAAGCCATCCCGGCCCCGCAGCAACCGGTCACGATCACCGTCTCGGCAGCCGCAGACCTGACATACGCCTTCGGCGAGATCGGCAAGCTCTTCGAAGCAGAGACGGGGCACAAGGTCGTCTTCAACTTCGGCTCCACCGGCCAGCTCGCGCAGCAGATCGAGCAAGGCGCGCCGGTCGACCTGTTGGCGGCCGCCAATGCCAGCTACGTCGAGGAGCTGGCGCAGCAAGGGCTGATCCTGTCCGACACCCGGCAGCTCTACGCGCGCGGCCGCATCACGCTCTGGACGCGGGCGGATAGTCCGCTGCAGATCACGCGGGTAGAGGACTTGGCACGGCCCGAGATCGTGCGCATCGCGATCGCCAACCCCGATCACGCGCCTTACGGCGTGGCCGCGCGGCAGGCGATGCAGGCGGCGGGCGTCTGGGAGGCGGTGCAGCCCAAGCTGGTGTTCGGCGAGAACGTGCGGCAGACGCTGCAATACGCGGAGACGGGCAACGTGGACGTAGCCATCGTGGCGCTGTCGCTCAGCGTGCCGGCGGCGGCGGCCGCCGCCGCGGCGGGCGGGGGCGAACCTGGCCGTTGGACGTTGATCCCCCAGGAGCTGCATCCGCCGATCGACCAGGCGCTGGCCGTCATCCAGGACACGCCCCATGAGGCGGCGGCGCGCGCGTTTGCCGCCTTCGTCAACGGGCCCCAGGGGCGGCCCATCATGCGCAAGTACGGTTTCATCTTGCCGGGCGAGGAGCCGATCCGATGAGTTGGCATCCGCTCTGGCTGTCGCTGCAGGTGACGGCGGTCGCCACGGTGCTGATGGTGGCCGTGGGGCTGCCGTTGGCGCTGCTGCTGGCGCGGCGCCAATTTCGGGGCGCCACCCTGCTGGAGGCGGTGATCATGCTCCCGCTGGTGCTGCCGCCCACGGTGGTCGGCTACTACCTGCTGCTGGCCCTGGGCCGCGGCAGCCCTGTTTCGGACTGGTTCGGCTGGCGCATCCTGTTCACGTGGGGCGCGGCGGCCATCGCCTCGGCGGTGGTGGGCCTGCCGCTGCTGGTGCAGTCGGCGCGGGCCGCCATTGCGGGCGTCGATCCCGTGCTGGAGCAGGTGGCGCGCACCCTGGGCTCTTCGGAGATCGAGGTGCTGCGGCGCGTGACGCTGCCCCTGGCGCGCCGCGGCATCCTGGCGGGCCTGGTGCTGGCGGCAACACGCGCCCTGGGCGAGTTCGGCGCGACCCTGATGGTGGCGGGCAATATCCCCGGCCGCACGCAGACGCTGCCGCTGGCGATCTACGATGCCGTGCAGAATCGCAACTATACGCAGGCCAACGGCATGGTGCTGCTGATGACGGCGCTGGCGTTCCTGAGCCTGTGGGGCGTGCGGCGCTTCGAAAACTCCAAACGGCCAAACACCGCGCCGTCCGCGGCCAAGGCGGAGTGAGCTGATGCTGCCGCGTCCGGTTCCTGCTGCGTCTGCGCCGTGCCTGACCGCCGACTTCGCGGTGCGCCGGCGCGATTTCAGCTTGCACGTGCGCCTGGAGGTCGGCGCGGAGATTTTGGTGCTGTTCGGTCCTTCGGGCTCGGGCAAGACCACCACGCTGCACGCGATTGCCGGCCTGATCACGCCCGAACGGGGGCGCGTGGTTCTCGATGGCCGGGTGCTTTTCAACCGCGAGAGCGCGCGGCAGACGGTCAATCTCCCCACCCGCGCGCGCGGGGTGGGGTACGTCTTCCAGCAGTACGCGCTGTTCCCCCACCTGACCGCGCTGGAGAACGTAGCGTACCCGGTGCGCGGACCGGACAGGCAGGCCCGTGCGGCCGCGCTGCTGGCACGCTTGAGCCTGGAACACCTGGCCGATCGTTACCCGCAGGAGCTTTCCGGCGGCCAGCAGCAGCGGGTCGCCATCGCGCGCGCGCTGGCCGCCGAGCCCCGCGTCCTGCTGCTGGACGAGCCATTCTCGGCCCTGGACCTGGCCACCAGGCAGCGCCTGCAGCGCGACCTGCTGACGCTCCAGGGCGAGCTGGGGCTAATCGTCATTTACGTTACCCATCGTTTGGAGGACGCCTTTGCCGTCGGGCAGCGCCTGGCCGTGATGCACGACGGCGTCTTGGAGCAAGTCGGTCCCATCGAGGATGTTTTTCGTTATCCGGCCAATGCCCGCGTGGCCGGGATCATGGGGATCACGAATCTGTTCCGCGCGGAGGTCAGCGCGGCCGATGCAGGAGGCGTGACCCTGGACTGGGACGGCTTGCGGCTGACCGCACCGCCGCAGGCGGTGGCGCCGGGCAGCGTCGTGACAGCTTACATCCGACCGGAGGATGTGAAGATCATCTATCCGGATCGCCCCCTGATGACAGCCGTGCAACATAATCAAGTGATCGGCCGGATCACGGCCAGCAGCTTCTATCCCGGGGCGCGCCGCTTGCTGTTGGCGCTGCCCAACGGCCATGCGATCGAGGTAAGCCATCCCCGGTACACCTACACCCCGCTCAACCTGCAGGTCGGCCAGCAGGTGCAGCTTGCCTTGCGCAAGGAGGCGCTGGTCTTGCTCCGATAGCTCACGGCCGGCAGGCGGGGCCGGGCCCCGCCCGGCCCCGCAGCACCCCACCCTGGGCGGTGGGGTATAGCGCAAAACTATCGGGGCATGTCACCCTGAGCGGGTTGTTTCCGTGACTTGCATTGCGGTGGGCATCCAGCGAAGGGTCTCGGCGTTGCACGCACGAGATTCCTCGCTTTCAAGAAACTCACACGACGAGATCCTTCGCTAGAGTCTCGCCGCAACTGACTTTGGGTGGTTAACCCGCTCAGGATGACTATCTGGAGTTCCTTGCCGCGACCCGCAGGTCGCCGCGGCTTGAGGAACTCAGAATGACAGCGAGGTCACCGACACTTTTGCGGTATACTCCTGGGCGGGCCGGCGGTTGCGCGAGCGGTCGATTAATGTTAGGATGCTGTCGGATACTCCGCGGAAAGGGCAGGCCAGGGCATGGCGACAACGGATTTAGCTGCGGTGGCAGAAACGCGAAAGAGCAAGCCGCATCAGGACAGGCGAGCGCCGCGACTGGCGGTCGACAAGGCCGGCCTCAAGAGGCTGCGCCTGGTGGCGGTCGCCTATTCGCACGTCAAGGTGGCCTGGTTTCCCACCCAGGAGGCCTATCAGGCCGAGGTGGAGGTGGAGCAGCGCGCCAAGGAGGTTGTGGCGGCCCTGAAGAAGCTGGGCTTGAAGGCCAAGGCGTACCGGGCCGATCGTTATTTCATGGCGAAGCTGTTGGTCGACCAGCCGGACCTGGTCTTGAACCTGGTGGACACGCTGCGAGGAAGCGACGCGCTGCAGACGTCGATTCCCGGCGCGCTCGAGCTGGCCGGCGTGCCCTACACCGGCGCGGGGATGCGGGGACTGGTGATCGGCAACGATCGCAACCTGGTCAAGGAGCTGCTCGACGCCAACGATGTGCCCACGCCGCCCTTCCAGTTCGTCACGCGGCGCGGGACGCGGATTCGCGATGACCTGGGACTGCCCCTGATCGTGAAGCTTAACGAGGGCGGCGGCAGCGTCGGCATCGACAACGCAGCCGTGAAGGAGAGTTACGCGGCGGCTCAAGAGCAGGCTGACGCGCTGATCGGCGCCTACAAGATGCCGGTGGTCGTCGAGCAGTTCATCGAAGGACCCGAGATCACGGCGGTGGCGTTTGACGACGGCGAACAGGTGCACGTCTTCTGCGCCGAGAAGGTCTTCAAGGAGAGCGAGAGCCGCAAGTACCTCTTCACCAGCTTCGAGAGCTACAACGATCCGGACTGCTACCATTACACCGCAGCTGCGCCCGCCGTCGTCGAGGCGGTGACCTGGTACGTGCGCCGCGCCTTTGAGGTGCTGCGCTGCCGGGATTACGCTAAATTCGATGTGCGGATCGACGCGGCGACGGGCACGCCCTACTTCACCGATGCCAACCCCAATACCGCCTTTGGCCCCGACCCGGGCCTGCCGATGACCGAGGTGTTGCAGCTGCACGGGGTCAAATTCTCCAGAGTGCTGGCCAGCCTGATGACGAAACATGCCCGCCGAATCTATCCCCCCACGCAGTTGTCGTGAGCCGCCCGGGCTGCCGCGCATCTGCCAGATCTCCGAATATCACTGCGGCCCTGCGGTGCTGCAGATGCTGCTCGCCCAGCACGGGGTGATCGCGAACCAGCAATACCTGACCGAATTGGCCGACGTGGCTGCGACGATCGGCGAGTACGGTGCGCGCGTGGATCAGCTGGCCCGCGCGGTGAGCTGGCTGCGCGCGGGGGTGTGCCTGTGGTACAAGACGCACACGAGCGCGGACGACCTGGCCGCGGTGGTGTGCGGCCAGCGGTGTGCGGCCGGCGTGGAGTGGCAGGGGTTCTTCGAGGAGAGCGAGGAGGATGAGGACTTCGTGACGGGGGACTACGGCCACTACAGCGTGGTGACGTGCGTCGACCGGCGCCGCGGGCGCATCACCCTGCGCGATCCCTACCCGGATTTCTGGCGCGCGGATCGTGTCTTCCCGTTGGATTGGTTCATCAGCCGCTGGTGGGATGTCAACCTGGCGCCGGCGCCGGGGACCGGCCGGCTGCGCCCGATCGAAGACCGCCGGATGTTGTTTGTCATCGCCGGGGAGCATGCCGATTTTCCGGCTGCCTTGGGCATGACGCGGGGATGACGACGTAATGCCCGAACACGATGTCCTCTACCAGGAACTCCTCGAGGCCTTGCAGGCGGGCGGCTGCGCGATCTGCCGGTTGGCGCGGCGCGCCGGCGACAGTTATCTGCACGCGCTGATCTACGAAGGGGTCACCGACGTCAAGCTGCGCGCGGCGCTGCGGGATGCGCGCGGGCTGTGTCACCGCCATGCCTGGCGCCTGGGCCACCAGCGCGGGGCCGTGCTGGGGACCGCGATCGTGTACCGGGATGTGGTCAACACGCTGACCAGGGCGTTGGAAACGCAGGGTTGCCAACCTTCGGAAGGTTGGCAACCCTTAATCCGATGGGGCCACGGCGCAAGCCGATTGGCGCAAGCGCTGGCTCCTACGGCGCCGTGCCCGGCGTGCGTGCTGGAGGCCGACGCCGAGCAGCGCACGGCCAAGATCCTCCTCAAGCATCACGAAGATGCCGCGGTCAACGACGCCTATGTTGCGGCCGGCGGCCTGTGCCTGGCCCATTTCCAGGCGGCCTTGGCGCACGCCGGGCCGGCCGCGGCCAAGATGCTGGCCGAACGCCAGGCGGAAGCCTGGCGGCGCCTGCGGGATGAGCTGGACGAGTTGATCCGCAAACACGACCATCGCTTCCAGCACGAGCCTCTGACGGATGCGGAGCGGGTGGCGTGGCAGCGCGCGATCGCAGCGGCCGCCGGTGAAGACGAGGAGCTGCCATGACCAACGAACCACCTGCCACTTTTCTCCGGGTGCTCGATCCGGCCGACGCTTCCACCGGCGGCGGCAGCGCGTCCGCGATTGCGGGCGGCATGGCGGCTGCGCTGGTTGCGATGGTCGCGCGGCTATCGGTGAACGGTGCAGGCGGCGAGCCAGACGAGTACACCGCGTCCATCGCCCAGGCAGGTGCAGCGCTCTCGCAGGCGCTGATGGCAGGCGGGACCGAGGACGCGCAGTCGTTCGACGCGGTGATGGCCGCCTACCGCCTGCCCAAGGCCACCGATGCGGAAAAGACCGCGCGCAGTGCGGCGATCCGGGCGGCCATGACGTACGCGACGCGCGTCCCGCTGCGTAATGCCGAGTTGTGCGCCGAGGTGCTGGCGCTGGCGGCGCGGCTGGCCGGCCGCTCGAACCCCCGCGCGCTGTCCGACCTGCAGTCCGCGGTCTACCTGGCGCGGGCGGGCCTGCTCGGCTGCCTCGCCAATGTGGACATCAATCTGCCCGGCGTCAAGGATGAGGCCGCGGCAGAGGAGATCCGCCAGGCGGCCCGGCGACTGGAAGTCGCGGCTACTGTTGCAAAGTCGGCCGGCGCCGACTAGCAACGCCGACTAGAAGGAACCCATGCGCAAAATCCTATTGTGTGAACCGAACATCAGCGAAGGCCGCGATCTGGCGCTCGTCGAGCAGGTGGCGGATGAGGTGCGCGGCGTCGCGAGCGTCAAGCTGCTGGACACCTCCAGCGACCCCGATCATAACCGCTCCGTCTTCACCTATCTGGGCGACCCGGAGGCGGTGCTAGAGGCGACGCAGCGCCTGGCGGCGAAGACGTACGAGCTGATCGACATGACGACGCACCACGGCGCCCACCCGCGCCAGGGCGCGCTGGACGTGGCGCCGTTCATCCCTATTCGCGGCGTGGACACGGCCGAGGCAGTGGCGATCGCCCGGCGCTTCGGCCAGTTCGCGGGGGCGTTGGGCGTGCCGGTCTACTACTACGAAGACGCGGCGACCCGGCCCGAACGCAAGAGCCTGCCCGATATCCGCAAGGGCGAATACGAGGCGCTGGCCGAGAAGCTGACGAAGCCCGAGTGGGCGCCCGACGCAGGGCCGGCGCACTTCAACCCCAGGTCGGGCGCGACCGTCACCGGCGCGCGTTTTCCGCTCGTGGCGTTCAACGTCAACCTGCGCACCACGGATCTAAGCGTTGCGGAGCAGATCGCCAGGGCGGTGCGCCACGTCAGCGGCGGCTACCGCTACGTGCGCGCGCTGGGCTTGCCGCTGGAAGATAAGGGTATGGTCCAGGTCTCCATGAACCTGCTCAACTACACCAGGACCCCGCTCCCGCGCGTGCTGGAGACGATCCGCAGCGAGGCCGCGCGCACCGGCGTGACCATCGCCGGGACCGAGTTGGTCGGCCCCGTGCCGCTCGGCGTGTTGGAGGATGTTGCCAGGTTCTATCTGCAGGTTCACGACTTCTCGCTGGAACAGGTGATCGAAGTCGCGTTAATAGAATAGCCCGATTTGTGATTGGATGTCATGCTGAGTTATCCATCCCGTCGCGGCGGGCTGCGCCCCGGCAAGAAACGTCTCATCTGTCATGCTGAGCGGGTCTGCAGCTCAAGGTCCATTGCGGCGACTGACCAGCGAAGCATCTCGGCGTGGCAGTTTCCGGACAGGGGCCGCCGCCCCAAAGAATCACTCGGCGGCTGAGCTATCCGCAGGAGATTCTTCGCTGGTATCTGTCTGCAACGGACCTTGAGTGGTTAACCCGCTCAGAATGACCATTGACCTCGATAATGTACACCATAATGTACACCATAAGGAAGGACCCATGAAACCCGAAATCCTCTACTCGGTGAAGGCGCAGCGCGGGCCCACGCTGCGCTGCAAGGGCTGGAAGCAAGAGTCGCTGCTACGTATGCTCGAAAACAACATGGAGAACGCCGAGGCGCCGGAGCGGTTGGTGATCTACGGCGGCATCGGCAAGTGCGCGCGCAACTGGGAATCCTATTACGCCATCGTGGAGGCCCTGAAGAACCTGGAGAACGATGAGACGCTGGCGATCCAGTCCGGCATGCCCGTCGCGATCTTCAAGACCCACCGCCTGGCACCGCGCGTCGTGATGGCCACCACCAACATCATGAAAGCCACCTGGCCCATTTTCTACGACTTGCAGGACAAGAACCTGACGATGTTTGCGCAGTACACGGCCGCGCCGTGGGAGTACATCGGCACGCAGGGCGTGATTCAGGGCACCTTCGAGACGCTGGGCGCCATCGGTGAGCAGCACTTCGGCGGCTCCCTGGTCGGCCGCATCCTGTTCACCGCGGGCCTGGGCGGCATGGGCGCCAACCAACCGCGCGCGATGACGATGCATGGCGGCGTCTGCCTGGTGGTAGATGCCAACCCGGACATCATCCCCACTCGCATCCGCAAGAAGTTCCTGGATGTGCAGGTGAACACCCTCGAAGAAGGCATCGCGCTTGCGGAGCAAGCCAAGGCCGAGGGTCGCGCCCTTGGCATCGGCCTGCACGGCAATGCGGCGGAGATCTTCCCGCGCGCGCTCGAGCTGGGCTGGAAGCCGGACATCGTCACCGAGATGTGCCCCTGCCACGACCCGATCTCCTACATCGCGGCCGGCTACACCGTCCAGTCTGCCGAGGAGGCGCGCACCACCGATCGCCTGGCCTATCTCGAAGCGGCGCGCGCGTCCATGAAGCGGCAGCTTGCCGCCATGATCGGGTTCAGCCAAACGGGGGTGCAGGTCTTCGAGTACGGCACCAGCATCCGCAAGGAGTGCCGCGACGCGGGCATGCCGGAAGAGCAGGCCATGAGCATCCCCGGTTTCGTCGCGGCCTACATCCGGCCGCTCTTTCTGGTGGGCCGCGGTCCCTTCCGCTGGACCTGCCTCTCGGGCGAGGCGAGCGATTTGGCCCGGCTGGACGACCTGGTGCTGGAGATGTTCCCGCACGACGCCACGACGGTGCGGTGGATCAACCTGGCGCGGCGCGACCTGCCCATCGAGGGCCTGCCCGCCCGCGTCTGCTACCTGGGCTTCGGCGAGCGCAAGGCGTTCGGCCTGGCCGTCAACCGGCTGATCCGCGCGGGCGAGGTCAAAGGCCCGGTCGGCTTCTCGCGCGACAACCTCGACTCCGGCTCCATCGTCAACCCGACCTTCGAGTCCGAGAAGATGCTGGACGGCGGCGACCTGATCTCCGACTGGCCCTACTTGAACGCCTTGCTTAACTGCGCAGGCATGTGCGACTTGATCGCGATCCAGGCGAACTACTCGATGGGCGAAGCGGTGCACACCGGCGTCACCATGATCGCGGACGGCAGCGAGGAGGCCGACCTGCGGCTGGAGGCCAGCCTGACCACCGATTCCGGCATCGGCGTGATCCGCCACGCGCAAGCAGGCTACCCCCTCGCCCGGCTGACTGCCGAGGGCAAGGGTCCGTTGACCTCAGAGAGCATCCAGGTGCCGCTCTGGTGGACGCCAACCGCGACGTTCGGCCCCGAGGGCAGCGGCCCGGCGCGGCGGTCGGCGCACACGAAGGAGAAGGGGTAGAAAGTTCAAGGTTCAAGGTTGCATCTCGTGGTGCGGCGACCTGCGGGTTGTTGCGTGGTGCGGCGACCTGCGGGTCGTTGCGTGGTGCGTGGCCCGCCACCATGGCCGACGAGAACCAAGCGGAGCATCCTGAGCGGAGCATCCTGAGCGGAGCATCCTGAGCGGAGCACCGCAGTGCGCAGTCGAAGGATGCGGAGCGGCTCATTTTCAGGACAAGAGTCTCTGTGGTGTGAAAGAGATGCCTCCTTGATACTCTGGAATCGAGGCTTCAGCCGGTTTCTGTGTTAACGCGAGTGACCGGCTAAAGCCTCGATTCCGGGGGATTGTCTGAACCTCCAGAGATTTACGAAAGATGGAAACAACCTCCAAGCCACAAGCCGACCTGTTGATCAGCGGCGGCCTGATCCTGACCTGCGCCGGGGGCGCGCATGACCCGGCCGGCCGCATCTCCGATGGCGCCATCGCCATCGCGGGTGAGCACATCCTGGCGGTTGGGACGCAGGCCGAAGTTGCTGCCGGGGCCGACGTCACGCACGCCCGCGTGTTGGACGCGCGGGGCAAGGTGGTGGCGCCGGGCTTCGTGGATTGCCATACGCACCTGGTGTTCGGCGGCTCGCGCGTGGCGGAATACGCGGCCCGCATGACCCGCAGCGCGGCCGAGGTGCGGGCCCTGGGCATCCCGACCGGCATCCAGGCCACCATGAGCATGACGCGCGCTGCCTCGACCGAGGCGTTGGTCGAGGCAGCTGCCAGCCGCCTGGTCGGCATGTTCCGCGCGGGCACGACCACCGCCGAAATCAAGAGCGGCTACGGCTTGGACGCGGCCGCGGAGCTGCGGATGCTGGAGGCCGGCCGACGGCTGGGGCAGCGGGGGCCGATCGACGTCGTCAACACCTTCCTGGGCGCGCACGACTTCCCGCCTGAGCTGTCCCGTGACCGCTATATCGACCTGGTTATCGATGAGATGCTGCCCGCGGTGGCAGGCCGCGGCCTGGCTGAGTTCTGCGACGTGTATCTCGACACGGGCTACTATACCGTGGCGGAGGCGCGGCGCATCCTGGAGGCCGGCTGGGCCGCGGGGCTGCGGCTGAAGGTGCACACCGACGCCTACGCGGACCTGGGCGGCGCATTCATGGCTGCCGAGCTGGGCGTCGTCTCCGCGGATCATCTGAACTACACCACGCCGGAGGCCGCGCAGGCGCTGGCCGCGGCCGGGGTGGTGGGTGTGGTCATGCCGGCGCTGGATTGGGCGGTGGCGCACGCCCACCCGTTCGACGCGCGGATGCTGCTGGACCAAGGCTTGACCCTGGCGCTGGCAACCGATCTTTGCCCCGCCTGCTGGACCGAGTCGTTGCAGTTCGTGATGCAGCTCGCCTGCCGGCTCTACCGTTTCTCGCCGGAGGAGGCGCTCGTCGCTGCCACCGCCGGAGGCGCCCGTGCGCTGGGGCTGGATGACCGAGGCATGCTGGCGCCGGGAAAGCTGGCCGATCTCCAGGTGTGGGACGTGCCCGCGCTGGAGGATGTGATCTACCGCCTGGGGAACAATGCTGTGACGGCGGTCATTAAGCGGGGACGGGTTTTCTCATTTAAAGACCCCCGGGTTGCCAACCTTTGAAAGGTTGGCAACCCTCATGAAAGGTGTAATTTGTGACTGAACTTAACGGCAATACGTTGACCATCGAACAACTGGCTGCCATCGCACGGCGGCACGTGCGTGTCGCGCCGTTGAGCGCCGGGGTGCAGGCGCGCATGCTGGCCAGCCATCAATGGGTGGCCGATGCCATCCGGCGCGAAGGCGGGATCATCTACGGCGTCAATACCGGCTTTGGCTCCCTGGCCACCCGGCAGATCAGCGCGGACCAGGCCAGGCAACTGTCGCGCAACCTGATCGTGCTGTGCGTGGTGGGGGTGGGCCGGCCGCTAGCCGAGGATGTCGTCCGGGCCATGATGGTGATCCGGGCCAACATGCTGGCCAAGGGGCATTCGGGCGTGCGGCCCATCGTGGCGCAAACGTTGATCGACATGCTCAACGCCGGGGTGACCCCCTACGTGCCGTCTAAAGGCTCGCTGGGCGCCAGCGGCGACCTGGCGCCCCTGGCCCACATCGCGGTGGTGCTCTCCCGCGACGGCGAGGCCGCGGACGGCGGCTACAGCGGCAGGGCATGGTACGGCGGTGAGCTGCTGGATGGGGCAGAGGCCATGCGCCGCGCGGGCATCGAGCGGCTGGTGCTGGAGGCCAAGGAGGGGCTGGCGCTCTCCAACGGCATCGACTTCATGGCCGCCGCCGGTGCGCTGGCCGTGTGCGACGCCGAGAACCTGCTGGCCCACGCCCAAATTGCGGCCGCGTTGAGCCTGGAAGCGCTGCAAGGCTTGTCGGCCGCGTTCGATCCCGATCTGCAGGCGGTCAGCGGGCAGCCCGGCCAGCGCCAGGTGGCCGCGCGGCTGCTTGCGCTGGTGGCCGGCAGCTGCCTGGTGGATTCAGCGCCGTACCCGGCGGCGCCGGGCCGCGTGCAGGACGCCTACAGCCTGCGCTGCACGCCCCAGGTGTTGGGGCCGGCGGTGGACACAGTCGCCTTCGTGCGGGAGCGCTTCGTAAGCGCCATCAACGCGGCAACCGACAACCCGCTCATCTTCCCGACCCCCGACGGTTCCTTCCGGGCGTTGTCGGGCGGCAACTTTCACGGGCAAGGCCCGGCGCAATGGCTCGACTTCCTGGGCATCGCCCTGGCTGAGGTCGCGGATATCGCGGAGCGGCGCATCTTCCGCATGTTGACCCCCGAGCTGAGCAATGGGCTGCCCGCGATGCTGGCAGCGGACAGCGGCCTCGACAGCGGGCTGATGATGGTGCAGTACACGGCGGCGGCGTTGGTGTCGGATAACAAGACGCTGGCCCATCCCGACAGCGTGGACTCGATCCCGTCGTCGGGCAACCAGGAGGACCACGTGAGCATGGGGGCCAACGCGGCGCGGCACACGCTGGAGATTTTGGAGAACGTGCGCCATGTGTTGGCCGTCGAACTGCTGACCGCGGCCCAGGCCATCGACTTGCGGCCCGAGGGTCCGGTCCGGCTGGGACAGGGCACCGCCCGCGCCTACGCCGAGATCCGCAAACACGTCTCCTTCCTGGCGCACGACCGCCAGACAACGCCCGATATCGAGGCGCTGGCTGAGCTCATTCGCAGCCGCGCGCTGTTACTCTAGAAACAGCGGGTCTCTCCTCTGACAAACCAGGTTTCTCGGAGAAACCTGGTTTGTCAGAGGAGTTTCATCCCTCTTGAAGCAGGTGCTCGGTGAGGATGATGCGCCGGACACCGACCTCGGCGCGCATGATGATCGTATTCGATTCAGCGCGGTTCCTGTGGTAGCGCACCCCGTTCAGCAGCGGGCCGTCGGTGATTGCGGTGGCCGCGAAAAAGGCAATCTTGCCCTTCACCAGCTCGCCGGCCGAGCGGATGCCGCGGCATTCCGGATCTGCGGCGCGTAGGGCAGCTTCCGCGGCCGGACTCTGCGGCGCCAGCCGGCCCAGCATCGCGCCGCCGGCGGCTTTGACGGCGCACGCGGCCAGCAGCCCTTGCAGCACGCCCCCCGTGCCCATCAGGACGTCAACCGTGCAATCGCGCAGCCCGGCCATCAGCGAACCTGCCAGATCGCCGCCCGTGCGCAGCAGGACATGGGCGCCCGCAGCGCGAATCTCGGCGACCAGGTCGGCATGGCGCGGACGATCCAGGATGAAGACGACCAGATCGCGCACCTGCTTGCCCTTGGCCCGCGCCACCAGCGCCAGCGTCCACGCTGCGGGTGCGTCCAGGCATTCGGGCACCAGTGCGGAGGCCACCTCTTCATTGACGATGAGCTTCTCCATGGTGTGGATGCCGTCGGGAGTCCGGATGGATCCGGCCGGCGCCACGGCCACGGCCGCGAGCGCGCCCGGGTAGGCGCCGGCCAGCAACCGACTGCCTTCAAGCGGCTTGGCCAACACGTCGACCGCTGCGCCGCGGCCCGTTCCCACCCGCGTGCCGGTGGCGAATGTCACCCCCTGGCCGGGGCGATCCGCCTGACCCAGGCACACGACGCCCGCCATCTCGATTTCTTGCAGCACCCGATTCATCGCCTCGGTGGCGACCCGTTCCGCCTCAATCGGCCTTCCCAGGCCGGCCCAGCGGCCGGCGGCCAAGGCCGCTGCCTCGGTGGCGCGCGCCAGGTCCAGCCCGATGTTGGGCGATACATCGCCGGGCGCGATGTCAGTCTGATGGTTCATCCGCTGGCCTCCAGTAAATTGGCGGTCTCCCAGGCCACCATGCCGCCTGCCATAGAGGCGATGTGGGGATGGCCGGCCGCCTGCAGCACGGCGGCAGCCCGCGCGCTGCGCCGGCCGCCGCGACAGATCAGCACCACCGCGCGGTCGCGCGGGGCCAGGTTCGGATCGGCCAGCAGGGCGGGCAGCGGGATGAGCTGGCTGCCGGGCACACGGCCCTGGCTGAACTCGCGCGGCTCGCGCACGTCGATCGCCAACGGCGGCTGTTCGCTGCGCAGCGCCTGCCACAGCGCGGCCGGCTCGATGGTGGGCGCCGGCGTGACAATCGGCGCAGTATGCAAAGCCCCCAGGTCGGTGTGGAGCTGCTTGGGCAGGTTCTGGCATTCCCGGAAAACCCGCAGCGGGCATTCGTAGATGCAGATTGCCGGGTCAAGCACGTGGTAGAAGAGGTGGCTGATGGCGACATCCTCGGCCAGCACGTGATCGCGCCCCAGGGTATCGAGGAAGCCGGACAGGCGCAGCGCTTGCAGCACCTCCGTGCGCACGCGCGACAGAAAGACCTGGCCGCCCTGCTCGCGATACGCGCGCACAATCGATTCCAGCGCGTGAATGCCGCTGATGTCACAGGTGTGGACGTTGTTCATGCGCAGCAGCAGGAAACGCTGGCCGGGATGGCCGGCCAGATTGCGGTGCACCTGCTCGTCGACATGCTGCACCGCACCGAAATACAGGTCACCCAGGATCTCCGTGACGCTCAGCTGGGGGCAGGGGGGCAGGTTGGGCTGGTGCTCGAAGTGACGAAAATCGCTGGTGGGCAGCACCGTGCGCACGCGCGGGGTGCTCGTCCGCAACAAGTAGCCGCCCAACGACATGAGAATGCCGGCCATGATGGCGAACTGCAGCGGCAGCAGCAGGGTGGCCACCAGAGTGATGGCCAGGGTGAGCCGGTCGGCGCCGCCGCCGCGCCAGATGCGGCTGATCTCCCGGCGGTCGATCAGGCTGAAGGCCGTCACCATCACCACGCCGGCCAGCGCGGCCTTGGGGAGGAGCGCGGCTGCAGGCCCCACGAAGAGCAGGGCGCCGACGACCAGCAGGCCGATGAAGACGTTGGCCATGGGCGACTGTGCGCCGGCCTGCAGGTTGAGATTGGAGCGGCCGAACGACCCGGTGACCGGGCAGCCGGTGAAGAAGGCACAGGCGATGTTGGCCAGGCCCTGGCCGACGAACTCCTGGTTGCTGTCCAGGCGCTGGCCGGTTTGGCTGGCCAGGGCGCGCGCGTTGGAGATCGCCTCGACCAGCCCGATCGCGGCGACGGAAAGCGCGGTGGTCGATAGCTGGCCGATGAGCCTCAGGTCGGTCAGCGGGGGGATGCTGAACGGGGGGAAGCCGCGCGGCAGGCCGTCCACCATCCTGACATCCAGGTGCAACAGCGCGACGGCGGCCGCGGCCGCGCTGATGGCAACCAACGGCCCCGGGATGCGGCGGTTGATGCGCTTGAGCCCGACGATGAGCGCGATCGCCGTCAGGCCCACTGCCAGGCTGGCCAGGCGCGTCTGATCGAGGTTGAGCGCGATCGCCCGGACCGTGTCCACCAGCTCGGCGGTGGAGGGGATCGCCAGCCCGAGCAGATCGCGGAGCTGGTTAACCGCGATCAGCACGCCGGCGCCGGCGGTGAAACCGACGATGACCGCATCGGAGACAAAGCGCACCAGCAGGCCAAGCCGGGCCAGCCCCATCACCAGGCGCAGCACGCCGCCCAGGAGCGCCAACAAGCCGGCCGCCGCCAGGTAGGCGGGTGTGCCGATCGCCGCGATAGGGGCGATCGCGGCGAGGGTCAGGAGCGCGACGGTGTTGCTGGGGCCGGTCTGGAGCTGGATGGAGGAGCCCCACAGCGCGCCGACGATGCTGGCAATTGCAGCCGAGTAGAGTCCTACCTCCGGCGGCAACCCGCCCAGGATGGCGTAGGCCATGGTCTGCGGCAGTACGACCATGGTCACGGTCAAGGCCGCGACCAGGTCGGGGCGCAGGTGTTCGCGCCGAACGCTGCGCAGCACATCCACCGGCCGGCCGAGCAGCCGGAACGTGCTGCCTAAAGTGCGCCAGGTCGTCGTGTGCATAGATCAGGAGCCTAACCCCGGTTGTTACTGACCCCCAAGAGGAGTGAGCAATCGTTCCTATTTTACGACGTAACGCGCATCCTGTAAAACCGATCTTGACGCGAGGATTGCCAACCTTCGGAAGGTTGGCAATCCTGAAATCATCCTGGCAGCTCATGCTGGCGCTCAAACTCGTCGTTTCTGAAATTACCGATCCTCGCCGCCTTCTGCTATAATCCACGCATTCGCCGTCTGCAATCTGCCGTTCGCTATCTGCCATCTGCTATCTGCCATCTGCTGATTCGCCATGCCTGACGATTTCGTACACCTCCACGTCCACTCCGAATACTCGCTGCTCGATGGCCTGGGGCGCACCGCGCAGTTGGCCAGGCGCGCCGCCGAGTTGGGGCAGCGCGGCGTCGCCCTGACCGATCATGGGGTGATGCACGGCGCCATCGAGTTCGCGCGCGCCTGCAAGAAGGAGGGGGTGAAGCCTCTGATCGGCGTCGAGGCTTATATCACCCAGCACGGCCGGCCGATGACCGGCCGCGATTCCGAACTGGACAAGGGGCGCCACCACCTGCTGCTGCTCGCGGAGAACCTCACCGGCTATCACAACCTGCTGCAGCTCTGCTCGGACGCGCAATTCGATGGCTATTACTACAAGCCGCGCATCGATGCCGACTACCTGGCGGCGCACAAGGAAGGGCTGATCTGCACCTCGGGGTGCCTGGCGGCCGAGCTGCCCACGCTCATTCGCGACGGCCGCGAGGCCCTCGCCATCGAGCGGCTGCACTGGTATCGCGAACTCTTTGGCCCGGATCGCTGGTACATGGAGTTTCAGGAGCACGACCTGCCGGAGCTGAGCACGGTCAATAAGCGCCTGTTTGAGTTCGCCCGGCAGTACGATGTCCCGATGGTTGTGACGAACGACGTGCATTTTGTGCGCGCGGAGGATGAGCGGCCGCATGATGTGCTGCTGTGCGTGCAAACCAGCAAGCTGGTGACCGATACGGACCGCCTGCGCTATGGCGGCACCTATTTCATGAAGAGCCTCGAACAGATGCGGCAGACCTTCCTGCCCCTGATCGATCTGCCCGCCAGCGCCTTCACCAACACGGTCAAGATCGCCGAGATGTGCGACGTGAATCCGGAAGACAGCACCTATCATTTCCCGGACATCACCGTGCCCGAAGGCTATACCTACGAATCCTACCTGCGCCATCTGACCGAGGAGGGGCTGCGCCGCCGCTACAACGAGCGCGCGGACGATCCCGACGTGCAGGCCCGCACCCAGCACGAGCTCGCGATCATCCACAGCATGGGGTTTGATGTTTACTACCTGATCGTCTGGGATCTGTGCATGTACGCCAAGCGCCGCGGCATCTGGTGGAACGTGCGCGGCTCAGGCGCCGGCTCGATTGTCGCTTATGCGATCGGGATCACGAACCTGGATCCGCTGCGCAACAAGCTGATCTTCGAGCGCTTCCTCAATCCGGGCCGCGTCACCATGCCCGACTTTGACCTGGACTTTCCCGACGATCAGCGCGAGGAGCTGATCCGCTATACCATCGAGACGTATGGCAACGAGCGTGTGGCGCAGATCGTGACTTTCGGCCGGATGAAGGCGCGCGCGGCGGTGCGCGATGTGGGCCGGGCGATGGGGGTGCCGCTGGAAGAGGTCGACAAGCTGGCGAAGCTGATCCCCGCGATTCCCGGCAAGCCCGTGACCCTGCGGGATGTGCTGACGGAGGGGCATGAGTTCTACTCCGCCGACCTGCGGCAGGTCTACCAGACCGATGACCAGCTTAAGAATCTGCTGGACATCGCCGCCGAGCTGGACGGGGACGCCCGGCATTCTTCGATCCATGCGGCGGCCGTCATCATCGCGGACAAAGCCCTGCCCACCTATACGCCGTTGATGCGCCCGCCCAAGTCGGCCGTTACGAAAACCGTCACCCAGTACGAGTATCCGATCCTGGAATCCATCGGCTTGCTGAAGGTGGACTTCCTGGGCCTGGCCACGCTCACCCTGATGCGCGAGGCCGCGCGGCTGATCAAGGAGCGCCACGGGATCGAGTACACCCTGGACAACCTGCCCACCGACGATCCCAAAACGTATGAGCTGCTGACGGCGGGCGATGTGATGGGCGTGTTCCAGGTGGAGGGGCAAGGGATGAGGCGCTGCCTGATGGATCTGCGCCCCACCGAGTTCGATCACATCACCGCGACCATCTCGCTCTATCGCCCGGGGCCCATGGAGTTCATTCCGGATTTCATCGCGTGCCTGCACGGCGAGCAAGAGCCGGAGTACGTGCATAAAGTTTTGGAGCCTATTCTCTCGGAAACCATGGGGGTATGCGTCTACCAGGAACAGGTGATTCAAATCCTGGCTGACGTTGCCGGCTACACTCCGGGCGAGGCCGATCTCGTCCGCCGCGGGATCAGCAAGAAATCCAAGAAGACGCTGGACGAGCACCGGGAGATCTTTGCCAAAGGCTCGGCGGCCAAGTCACAGCTCAAGCGCGCAGAGGCCGATGCGATCTGGGACGCGTTGATGGGGTTTGCCCGCTACGGCTTCAATCGCGCGCATGCGGCTGACTATGCCGTGATCGTCGCCCAGACCGGCTATCTGAAGGCGCACTATCCGGTGGAGTACATGGCGGCCTTGCTGACGGTGGAGCGCCATAACACGGAGAAGGTGGGCCAGTTGATCGCGGAGTGCCGGCGCATGGGCATCGAGGTGCTGCCGCCGAGCATCAATGTGAGCGGGCACACCTTCACCGTCGAGCAGATGCCGGCGGGCCACGCTGCGCCCCGCCAGGTGACCGTCTTTGCATTTCCGATCGTCCCCGGCGCGGCCATTCGCATGGGGCTGGACGCGATCAAGAATGTCGGCGAGGGGCCCATCGATACGATTTTGCAGGCGCGGGGCGCGCGACCGTTTACGAACCTGGCTGATTTCGCCGATCGCGTCGACCTGCGCCAGGTGAACCGCCGCGGCCTGGAGTGCCTGATCAAGGTGGGGGCACTGGACTGCTTCGGCGAGCGCGGGCAGCTTGTGGCGGCCATGGATCGCGTCATGGGTGCATCCGAGCAGGCGCACGTGGCGCGCGAGATCGGCCAATTCAGCTTGTTCGGCGATCTTGATGCGGGCGTTCGATCCGACGATGATCTGCTGGGCCATTTGCCCGGCGCAACGAAGCTGAATCCCAAAGAGATGCTGACCTGGGAGAAGGAGCTTGTGGGCGTGTACGTTTCCAGCCACCCATTGCAACAGATGACGGTTGATCTCGCGCAAGTGATTACGCACGCTACGGTGGATGTCACCGAGGAAGTCGCGGGCAAGAGCGTCATTATCGCCGGCATGGTCGCCGACGTGCGCACCATCACCACCAAGAAGGGCGACACTATGGCGTTCGTCCGCCTGGAGGATCTGCAGGGCACCGTGGATGTCACGGTGTTCCCCCAGCTCTTCAAGGAAAAACGCAGCTTGTGGGCCAATGACAAGATCGTCCTGGTTTTCGGCAAAGCCGACGTGCGTAATGGCCGGGTCAGCGTTGTCGCCGATGCCGCCCAGGATTACGTGGAAGGCATGCAAGTCATCGAAGACACGTCGTCGGTGTATCATCGTTACCGCAACGGCGCAGGCCAGCCAGCCCGGCCCACGGTGCGCGAACGCGTGCCTTACGATCGCCCGGACCCGGCGCCTGGCCGCGGGGGCTCCGGCGGAACGGCCAGGGCGCGCTATGGGGCGCCTGGCGCCGCCGGTGACGCGGATTCCGATCCGGATGAGGATCTGACCTTCGAGGAAGAGAATCCCTTCGCCGGCGATGTGCCCGAGTGGATGCAGGCGGATTCCGATCCGGCGGATGCTGATCCGGCGGATTCCGATCCGGGTGGGCCGGCCGGGCCGCGGGAGGCAAATGACCCACGCGCGCAGGAGGACGCCGGCGGGAAAAGTACACCCCCGGCGGCGCAACTGGCGTTCACTGGGGTAAGCGACCAGCCCGCGGCAGCGCCCGCCGCGCCTGAAATGACCGGTCAGGTTGCCGGTCCGGTGCGCGCGACTGCCGCGCAGCAGCCAAAACAGCCGGCGGCGGCACAGCCGGCGGCGCCGGCTTCGCCGCGGACGGTCATCCTGACCTTGCGGCGCAGCCACAGCCTGGAGGCGGACCGCAAGCGCCTGGCCGAGTTGGTTGATCTGTTAGAGAAGTATCCGGGCGAAGATCGCTTCGAGATCGTGATCGAAGCCAACGGCAAGCAGCGTTATCAGCTCGGGTTTCCCAACCACCATACGCGTGTTTGCCGCGAGCTGTTGGCTGAGCTGACGCAGCGGCTGGGCGCGGGTGGGTTGAAGCTGGAAGGGTAGGTCAAGGTTGCCAACCTGCTAAAGGTTGGCAACCTGGCGGCTGAGCGCCTTGGCCGCCACAAGCTGCACGACGTTCATGACGTAGTGCGCGGCCAACGGCGTCCAGATGTTGCCGGTGACTAAGAAGAGCAGGCCGAACGCGATGCCTGCCAGCGTCGCGCCGACCACGCCCCAGGCGCCTTGCGGCCAGTGAAGCAGGCCGAAACACAGGGCCAGCGGCCACAGCAGCCACCGTGCGGGCAGCAGCCACGCCAGCCCGCCCAGCGGCAGCGACCGGAACAACAACTCCTCCAGTGCGGCCGCAGGCAGGAGGGCAGCCAGCACCCCCGGCCATTCGCGCGGCTGCCGCGGCAGAATCGCGCGTAACAGCTTGTCGTCATGCACGTCTGGCCCCCAGCGCCGCGCCGCGAGTTGGCCGGCCGCCAGGAGCGCGACTCCCAGCAGCACGCCGATGCCCGCTCCCCACCCCGCGGCCGGCAGGGCGTGCTCGAGCTGCCAGCCCAACGGACCCGTTCCCGGCCCCCACAGCATCCCCAACGCCACGCACAGGCCGATCAGTGCCAGGCGAAGCGCGTTTTCGGGCAGGCTCAACAGCAGATTGAACGTGGGCGTCCAGTGACGGAGCAGTTGACCCGTGCGTATCGTGCTGATGGCGGTCAACGCCCACAAGATGAGCAGGCAGGCAAGGAGGATCCAGTGGTGTGGCATGTGTTGTAATCAGGGTTGCCAACCTTGCGAAGGTTGGCAACCCTGGTGTTAAGCGTGGCGTTACGGCTGCGTGATTTCGTAGCTGTAGGTAGCAGCTTCGGTCGTGACCGGGGCGAGGGCGGAGATCACCAATATCGCCTTGTCCAGATCGCCCAGGTTGTTGATGGTGAGTTGGCCGCGGCCGTCGGCGCCGACGGGCATCCGCTGGACGGTGACGCGATCTCCGGCGACTGAGATGAACTGCACCAGCCAGCGCTGCGTGACGCTGTTGTCGGTGAGGATCCAGCCGGCGGCTTTCCAGTCGCCTGGGCCGGCCTCGCTGTCGTCTGCAAAGCCCAGCTCGGGGATGGCGATGTTGTCGACCAGCATGCCGGCGTGGTTCACCGCGTCATCCGTCACCATCTGGAACCGGATCAGAACCTCTTTGCCGGCGAATGGCGTTAAGTCGACCTGTTCGTCCACCCATTCAGGTGTGTCGCCGCCGCCGCTGATCCCCGTCCAGCCGGGACCGAAGGCGTTGCCCACCGGGTCATCCGCTGTGGTATTGCGGCCGCGCAGGATCTGCCAGCGTTGGCCGCCATCGGTCGAGGCTGCCACGTAGGCATAATCCCACCCATCCTCGATGTCGTACCACGTCGAGAACGTCAGCGTGGCCGAGGTGAGGCTGCGCAGATCAAACGCGCGGGTGAGGGTGGAGGTGCTTTGATCGCCGCGGTTGGACCACCATGAAGTGGCACCCTGGGGTGCGGCGTTGGTGAGGGGGGCCTCGGCTTGACCGGCAAAGTTGATGTTGATCGCGCCGCGTCCCTGCAGTTTGACATAGTCGGCGCCGTACTGGCTCACCCGGGCCTCTGCCGAGGCCGGGTAGCTGCGGTAGGTCTCGCTCATGGCCATGTCGTACAGGTCGATGTTGGAATAGCCGAAGCGGCCGCTCGGATCGGCCTGCGGTGCGTCCAGGGTGTTGGCGATCACCCAATCGGCAAAGATGTCATCGAAACGCTCCGGCCGGCCAGCATTCGCCAGGGCTTCGTTGTAGCCGGCCACGCCGTTTTTCGGCGAAGCCACCACGGCCTGGGTCAATTCCTCGCCGAAGCGATCCAGGAAATAGGCGGTGAAAAGATAGGAGGCGCCGTAGTGCTCGGTGGCGCTGTCCACACTGGGATCGGCCCAGGTCGTAAGCTGGGTGTCGGGCTTCATCATGTAAGCATAGTCGGCGCCGCCGGGGTCGAAGTCGTTCAGGTAGCTGGCAAGCTCCGACATGCCTTCATTGACCCAGGAGGTTTCATTGCGATCGTTGGCCCAGTGGATCATATGCTGAAATTCGTGGGCCAGGGTGCCGTCATAGAAGTCGCTGTTCGGCTTGGCGTTGCCGGAATCGGCGGAGATGTAAAACATCTCGCGTTCGTTGGAATACTCATTGACCAGGCGCGAGTATTCATCGGCCGAGGAGTAGTAGCCGGCTACCGTTTCGCCCAGGCCGCGCGCGTGCAGGATGTGCAGGCGCACGTCGTTGTCGACGCCCGGCGTCCACTCGCTGCCGAAAAATTCGCGGTTCGTGGGATAGGTTTTTTCCTCGAAGCGCTTGGCCGAGGCTTCCAGGTCGCGCTGGTTGAAACGCACGCCGGTTTCGACCCACATGGCCACATGATCGGTGAGGACCTTGAGCTCGGCAGTGACCTGCTTGTGCTCCTGGGTGTCGCTGTTGGAGATCCAGAACTGCTGCTTGTCGCCCAGGGCGATCACCGGTGCGGTCGCGTTGACCATGACCGGGATCTCGACGGCCTTGGACTGAAACTGCAGCGCGAGTTCGCGCGCGTCAGCGGCAGGTATCTCGCTGTCCAGCAAAGCCTGGGCTTCGGCGTCCAGCGGCGGGATGGGCAGGTCTGAAGACGGAGCATTTGCGGCCCCCGGTTGTGCGGTGGCCGCAGGGGCCGGCGGCTCGGCAGGCAGCGGCGTGGCATTGGGCGCAGATGAGACAGTGGGCGTGGCGCGCGGCGCGGGAACACCCTGCGTGACCGCGGGCGTGATGGCGGGCTCCGGCTGCAAAGCCGATGAGCCGGAACGCATGAATAATAAGGCGCCGAGCCCGGTGGTGAGCAGGGTGCAGCAGCACAACAGCAGCACTGCGCCGGCGACGATGAGTAAGATGTTGCGAGTACGTTTGTCCATGTTAACCTCTCACTAAGTTTGTGCGCGACCAGGCGTCATTCCCAGCACGATTCCGTGCGAGGCACGACCCCGCCTTGATTGCTGTGTACGCCCTCGGGCGTCATGTCCAGGTACATCGATCCGGTCGGCAGATAAAAGAACGTGTAGGTGCGCAGGCAGACCCGCATGCCGGTTTCGCCATCCAACCGCGGCCGCACATCGGCAAGACCCACGCGCAATACGGGAAGATCGGCTAATTGGTCATACAGGTAGACCTCGCGCTGCGCGTTGATGGCCACGCGCTGAGAGTCGCCGCGCACGCGCGCCTCCGGCGGCGGCAAGAACAGAGGCGACAAGGCCAACGGCGCCACGAAGAGCGCCAACCCCACAATTCTGGCCGTGATCCAGGCCCGCCGCGGCGCTGTCAGGGACAGTGCGTCGTCGATGCGGTGTGTTGCGGTGCGCATCAACGCAGCCCAGGCCAAAAAAAGCACCAGATAGACCAACGAATTCAGCAGGAACCCGCCGATCGATAGGTCCCTGCCGGCGGCTTCGCCCTGAACAAACGGGATGGGCGCGCCGCTCGAGCCGGGACAGAGCCCATCGCACCCGGCGCGATAGTCGGCTATTTGAAAGGCGACGCCGGACCACCAGCTCAAGGCCGGGGCTACAATCAGGCCGGTGCTCAATACGACCCACCAGCGCAGGCTCTGCTGACGCCACCAAACCACCAGCAGCGCTGCGGCTGCCAGCAACAGAATGCTCAGCGCAATGCCTTGCCAGGCCAATAATCTCAGCACACTCTCATCTCACCGAGTTCCGGTTCAAGGTTTAAGGTTTAATGTTCAAGGTTCAAGGTTCAAAGTTGAAGGCTCCCTTCAACCTTGAACCTTCACCCTTCAACCTCACGGCACGCAACCCTGAATTGGCTCATCCTGGACCGGAAAGAAGGTCCGCGAATCGGCGCCGTGCGCCCAGATGGTCGGGTAGGTCTCGACGCCACCCGCGTTGACCCACAGATAGAGTTTGTTCCGCGGATCGGCGGCTCGGGCCACGGGGATGTTGTTGAACTCCCACGTGGGGTAAGTGATCACGCCGGACTGGCGGGCCACCACCTCCGCCTGGTCAGCGAGCGGCTTGCCGACTTCCTGGTTCCACGCGCCGAAGAGAGACACGCCGGCGGGCCGCCAGTCCAGCGGAACGGATAAGCGCGTGCCGTGCTTGAAGAAGGTTACTGAGATATTGGCCAACGTCGCTTCGGTGATCGAACGCTCAGCCGTCCCATCGTGCGGCCAGACGACCTGGATGCGCGCGTCGACGGCATCGAGCGCACCGGTGGCGACACCGCTGGGCACCTCCGGCTGGGGGAGATAGGTTCGCGAATCGGCGCCGTGCGCCCAGATGCTGGTGGCGGTGTCGACGCCCTCTACGCGCACCATGAAATACCGCTTGCGGCCGGGACTGTCTGCGGGCGCGGACGGACTGGCGCTGCTGACGTCGACGTCGTTCAGCTCCCAATACGGAAATGGCTGGCCGTCGACGGTGCGTTGGGTGGCTAACGCCAGGGGGGCGGCCGGCGCAGTATTCACGGCTTGCCATACCGTGACCCGGGGCCGCCAGTTGCACGCAGGCTGCTCGAGGCTGCCGGGTGCAAACAGGCGCAGGCCAATGTTTGCCATTTGTGCTTCTGCGACCGGAGCCCAGTCGTGGGGCCAGACGATCTCGATGCGGGCGTCGATCCCGGCCCGTGACGCCGGGGCGGGCCTGGCCGGGGTCGGGCTGACGCCGGGGGCCGCAGTGGTCAGCTTCCAAACGCCTGCGGCGGCTGTGCCCAGCAGCACGGCGCCCGGCTCAGCGTAGTTGAGCGCCAAGGCCTGCGCCAGGTTATCGCCGACGCCTGCGGCGGCGTTGGCCCACGCTGCACCGCCATCGGTGCTGCGGTAGATGCCCCCGCCATCGCGCGCGGCCCACAGCACGCCGCTTTGCACATCCGCAACAAAGGCCGTGATGCTGCTCGGCGCGGGCAGCCCTGCTGAGGCCGGGACCCAGGACAGGGCGCCCTGCAGGGCGCCATCCCAACGATAGATGCCATCTTCAGCGACGCCCGCGTACAAGGATGCAGCGGCGGTCGGGGTGGAACCCGCCACGACCGCCAACCAGCGCACAGGCTGCTTGAGCGGCTCCAGCGCACGCCACGAGCGCCCGCCGTCGCGGCTCTCGTAGACGCCGCGCGCCAGGCCGGCCCAGAGGTGTTGGGAATCACCGGGATGGACCGCCAGGGCGGTGACCTCTTCGGTCTGCTGCGCCGCGTCCGTGGTGGCGATGGGCATGTCCTGCCAGGTCGCGCCGTGGTCGATGCTGCGTGATGCAGGGCGGCCGGCCACATAGATGGTGTCGGGGTCGGAGGGGGCAAAGGCGATCGCTTTGCGTTGGCCGAACGCCAGGCGTGTCACTTGCCAACTGACGCCGGCATCGGTGCTCAGGCAGATATGCTCTGCGGAGGCTAAGAGCAGCACATTGGGGTCGACCGGATCGCTGGCCCAGGCGGTGATGGGCACGTCGGGCAGGTTTTGGGCGGCCGGCGCCCAATGCTTGCCGCCGTCCAGGCTGCGCAAGACGGCCGGCGGCAAGGCGGCTGCCGCGGCTGCGGTGGGGTTGAGCGCCCCGTTATCACTGATGACGAAGATTTGCTCAGGGCGGCTGGGATGGGTCAACAGACCGGCGATTTTGCTATTGAAGGGCAGGCCGGCATGCAGGGGCTGCCAGATCGCACCCGCATCCCGGCCGATGAAAACGCCGAAGCCGGTGGCGGCCAGCACGGTCCTG
This sequence comes from uncultured Anaerolineales bacterium, assembly GCA_964513075.1. Taxonomy (GTDB): domain Bacteria; phylum Chloroflexota; class Anaerolineae; order CG2-30-64-16; family CG2-30-64-16; genus DAOUBP01. The sequence goes on along the minus strand of CAZELR010000027.1, from coordinate 16,228 downwards.
GTTGCGGATGCGCTTTCACCGGGCAGCACCACAAAGGTGGAAACGCCTCCGCTGCTGAGCGTTCCTTCGAGCGGGTGCCAGGTCTTGCCGCCATCCGCGCTGCGGAACGTGCCGGCGGTGGTGTTCAGCAGATAGATGCCGCCCGGCAAGGCCGCAAGGGCGTGCGGCTCACCACCGGAGGGCAGGCCGGCGGCCATCAACTGGCGCCAGCGCAGTCCGCCGTCCGTGCTGAGCTCGACCCGAAAGGCGCTGCTTTGGGGGCGCAGGCTCCGGACCAGGAGGGCGATGCTCGGGTTGTCAGGGCTGAACGCAAGTTGTGGGGCCGTGCCGTTCGGGGCCTGGTTGGCCGAAATCTGGGCCGCAGACCAGGTCTGGCCGGCATCAGTGCTGATATATAAGTCGCCGCCGGCGGTGGTGATGAAGAGCCGCGGGGCTAACGTTGGGTGCGCGATCAGATCGGCGAGGATGTCGACGGGCTGTTGGTCGGAGCGCAGGATTGGGGTCGACGTCCAGCGGCCGTCAGCGGCCCGGCGATAGATGTAACTGATTGGAGATTCTCCGGCAGCAACGGCGCCCAGCAGCAGAGAGTCGCCGCCGGCGTTACGCACCACGCGCTTGATCACCAGGCCGCTGCGGTCCAGCGCGACCGGTTCCCACAGCGTTTGGGGGGCGCTGCTGCGCCACAGGCCGTAGTGCGGGGCCAGCTCGTCGGCAGTGCCCTGCACGGCGGCATAGAGCACGGCCGGCTCGGGGTCGAAATAGAGGGCGCTGATCGGGCCGGGGGGCAAGTCGTTCGTCGCCGGCTGCCAGGTGGCGCCCGCATCGGCGCTGTGGTAGAGCGCGTCGGCGCGGGCAGGGGCGCCGTCGGCATGCCACTGCGTCTGATCGGGGCGACGATTGACGTTTACGACGCTGACCGCATACAACATCCGGCCATCGGGGCTCGCGGTCAAGTGGGATATGCGCCCCCCAGGCCCGGATAACGCTTGCCAGTTTGCTTGCGAGTTGGTGGGGATACCTTGCGCGGACGCGATCGGTGCGACTGCCAGCCAAACAGTCAAACACCAGATGATCAAGACGAGCCACGACTTGTTTCTGCGCTGCATAGCCTCTCCGGGACTACCAAGCAACTCTGGGCGACCGGCTGGGTCGGGATGAACGCCAAGCCGAGCCTGAATACTACCACATTCTCTGCAGAAACCGAAAGCGACTGAGCTTATTCGCACACCCGGCGACTGCGGCACCCGGCGCGGCGCCCGGCGACTGCAAGTCGCGGCAACCGTTGCGAAGTCGGCCTGCGCCGACTGGAACTTAGAATCTACAAAGGAATATCTTCCCGATGTTTGACGCGACAAGAGACGCGGCGCCCGGCGACTGCAAGTCGCGGCAACCTTTGCGAAGTCGGCCTGCGCCGACTGGAACTTAGAATTTATAAAGGAGTATCTTCCCGATGTTTGACGCGACAAGAGACGCACGGGCTGTGCGTCTCTTGTTTTCATTGACTAGCGATCACCGGATCGAGCGATCACCGGATCGAGTAGATGATTTGGAGCTGCATGCCAAAGGTCAGCTCGCCCGGTTCAGTTGTGGCGCCGCCGAAATCGCGCTTGGCGGCTTCGACGAACACAGGGCTGGCGCCGCCCACCACCTCGCTGATGGCAATCGCCTCACCCAGGCTGGCGCCGTGAAGCTGGGCCAGGGCCTCGGCCCGCGAGCGGGCATCCTTCACTGCGGCCTCGCGCGCGGCCGACTCCAGCAGCTGCGTCTTGTCCAGCGAGTAGGACACCCCCCAGACGTTGTTGGCGCCCGCTTGCACCGCGGCCTCCAGGACTGCGCCCACCTGGTCAAGGTCCCGGATGGTGACCTGCACCATGTTGCTGACCCGGTAGTAGCCGGCGGGGCTCGCCGCAGCAGCGGCTGCACCTTCGGCGCCCGGCTGCTGGCGCTCGAAGTTGATCGAGTAGTTGCTGGTCTGGATATCTTTGTCGGCGATGCCCAGCGCCTTGACCGCCGCCAAGACGGCCTTCATCTGCTTCTCTGCGTCAGCGGTGGCCGCTTCGACGGTCGGCGCCAGCACCTCAACGCCAACATTGATGGTGGCGATGTCAGGCCTGGCCTTGACCTCGCCCTGACCCACCACGGTGATGGTGCGCGTGGGGCCGCTGCTGGCAGGAACCTGCGCAGCCTCGGTGGCCGCCGCACAACCACTGAGCAGCAGGCTGCCGGCCAATGCCAGCGCAGCCAGCGAAAGCACAAGATAGGAACGACGAACGAACATTGTGAACCTCCTCAAAAGCCTCATCGATTGGACTTGTCTGTGCACCCTTTGTGCCAGTGCCAGTGGGGATTAAACGCTCGACACGCGGAGAAGGTTCCAGGAATTTCAGTTGAATTGCGGCGTGCGCTGCTCGAGGCGGTCGGGGCCGCGCTGGATCTCCCAGGGGTAGACGATGAAGCGGTCGGTGACGGCCGCATAATAGTCGGGGCCGGCCTCGCGGAAGAGGTTGCTGCCCGGCTTATAGTGCAGCACCGCGGCTTCGGGTGTGCCGCCGGCCGCGCTGACACGGCCTTTGACGGTCATGAGTGTTCGCCCATTGGTCCAGATGTCGTCGACGATCAGCACGCGGTGCGCGCGCAACAGACGGTCGTCTGGAAACTGCAGAAAGTTGGGCCAGGCCAGCCGCGTCTGGCCCGCTTCCGGGAATTGCACGGCCGCGGTCAACACGTTGCTGAGGTCCAGGGCTTCGGCGATGAGTCCGCCCGGAACGATGCCGCCGCGGGTGATCAGCAACAGCGCATCGTAGGGGCCGCGCAACTGCGGCACCAGGTAGTCGATCAGTTTCTGTACGTCCTGCCAGGTGAGGAATTCGGGCGCGCTGGGCATGAGGGGAAAGGTCATGGCAATTCTCCGGACGGTGGTGCTGGGCGCCAGATGGGCAGTTGGGCCAGCAATGCCTCGCGCAGGCTGGCGCGCTGCGCGGGGGTCAATTCGACTTGGGGCGGCCGCACGGCGGTCTCGGGCAGGCCCGCAACGTCTGCCAGTGCGGCTTTCGTGGCAGGCTGCAGCGGGTAGGCTTCAATCAGCGACCGGGCCGCGCTGAGCTGCGCCTGGGGGGTCTCGACGGCGCGGCCGGCCCAGGCGGCTTGCTGGGCCGCGGCTGCCAGGTCGGGGAAGATGTTCGCACAGGCGGTGATCGATCCGGCGGCGCCGGCGGCGCAGGCCTCGGCCACGCGGTGATCATTGCCCGCGAAGTAGGCCAGTTGCGGATAGGCCCGGCGAAAATGGGCCAACTGGGCCGGGTCACCGGTGGAGTCTTTCAGCCCGTAGATCACTTCTCTGTGGCTGGCCAGCAGCAGCTCGAGCAGCGCGTCGCTGATCGGCACGCCCGTGACCTGGGGAATGTGGTAGAGCAGCACCCGGCCGCCCGGCGGCACGGCCGCATCGAACAGACGCCGGTACCACGCCGCGACGCCGGCCGCGGGCGGTTGCTTGAAATAAAACGGCGGCATGATCAGCACGGCGGCCGCGGCAATGGTAAACGCGTGCCGGGTCAGCTCGATGGCGTCAGGTAATGCGGCCGCGCCGGCGCCCACGATGACGGGCATGTCCCCGGCCGCAGCGCGTGCAGCCTCGGCCACGCGCTTGCGCTCGGCCACGCTGAGGGAGGCGGCCTCGCCGTTGGTGCCGCACGGAATGATGCCGGTGCAGCCGTGCCGGCGCAGATACGCGATGTGGCGCGCCATCCAGGGCGTGTCGATATCGCCGTCGCTGGGGCGGAAGGGAGTCACTATGGGGGCGAAGACGCCGCGCAGGCCGGGCATGCTGTTTAGCTCCTCAGGTTGGTTGCACCAGCACCGCGCGGGCTGGTGCGCCGTCGCCGCCCCTGATGGGCAGCGGCAGGCAGATCAGCTCGTAGGCGCCCGGTTCGACGCCGGCCAGGGCCAGGCCCTCGACGATCACGACCCCGGCGGCCAGGAGCACGCGATGAACCGGTCCACCGGGCGAGTCGAATGGCTCGATGGAGGGCGCATCGATCCCGATGAGGCGTATTTGATGTTCCAGCAGCCACCGGGCGGCGTCGGGCGCCAACGCTACAAAGTCAGGATCGAAGGTTGTGGATGGGCGGTTTGAGTTATCGGTGCGCAGCAGCAGTCGTTCGGTCGCGGCCGGGATGGCGGCGCGGGCCAGCGCGGCCGCGGTGACGGGCCCGGCGCCGCGGAGGTGGACCAGCCAGGCCGGACCCACGAGCAGATCCAGCGGCAGTTGATCCACTGCGGCTGCGCCCGCGATGAAGTGCGCCGGCGGATCGATGTGGGTTCCGGCATGGGTGCTCAGGCTGAGCTGCGAAACCGCGGGCAATCCCTCGTCGAGCCGGGCGATCACCACAGGCGGATCGCCCGGCCAGACGGGGAGGCCGGGGTGCAAGGGTTGGCTGATATCGATCACTGCACGTTGCATCGGGAATGTGTCGCCATATATTGGCGCCCATATATGGCGCCCATATATTGGCGCGTTATTGTATCACACGCGGTGCAAGGGGAAAAGCGCAGCCGAGTATACCGCAAAAGTGTCGGTGACCTCGCTGTCATTCTGAGTTCCTCTGTAAGGCTAGATTTTGTCATGCTGAGGCCGAGTCCCTGACCTGGGTCGTACAGCCGAGTCGGTCAGGCCGAAGCATCTCTGCCAGCGCAGACGAGACCCTTCACTGATGATTCGCTGCAATGTGCTTTGTGCTGTTAACCCGTTCAGGGTGACAGGAGTGGCCCATCTCGCGTCAACCAACCCGCTCAGTGCTTTGTTAGTTTAGAGTTTGTCATGCTGAGGCCGAGTCCCTGACCTGGGTCGTACAGCCGAGTCGGTCAGGCCGAAGCATCTCTGCCAGCGCAGACGAGACCCTTCACTGATGATTCGCTGCAATGTGCTTTGTGCTGTTAACCCGTTCAGGGTGACAGGAGTGGCCCATCTCGCGTCAACCAACCCGCTCAGTGCGACATGCCCCGATAGTTTTGCGCTATACCCAGGGCAGCCTCGCCGGTTTCCATTCGCTGCGATTGGCAGTATAATCCAGGCTGAAATCATGTGCCGGGCGTTTTGGGGAGGTAGGCAGGTGTCGGGTTTGCGGGTCGCTGTTTCACGGTGGGCGCTTGGGGTGACAAGCGTGCTGCTGGCTGCGCTTGCGGTTGGCGGGCTGGCTGCGTGCATGTCCGGCGGCGCTACGCCCACGCCCGCGGGCACGCCGGAAGCGGCGGCGCTGCCCGTCACGCCTTTACCCACGCCCTCCGGCCCCATTACGCTCACCTACTGGGAAGAGGACAGCAATACGGCAGTCGTCTTGCTGGATGCGCTGGCGGCCGAGTTCATGCAGGCGAACCCGGATGTGGTGGTCAGCCGGCAGCACTACGGCTATGATGAGCTGCGCAACCAATTTCGCGCTGCGGCGTTCAGGGGCGAGGCGCCGACGTTGGTGCGTGCGCCGGGCGAATTTGCCGGACCGTTCGGCGAGTTGGATATCGTCAGGCCGTTGGATGAGTTGTTCTCGGCGGAGTATCTGGAGCAGTTCTCGGCGGGTGCGCTGGGCGGGGCCACGGTGTTGGGCAAGCTTTGGGGGGTGCCGGATAACTTCGGCAACCACCTGATGCTGCTTTACAACAAGGCGCTGGTGAGCCAGCTGCCGGCCAACACCGATGAGTGGATCCGCCAACTGCGTGCGCTCACCGATGCGGCCAACGGCCAGTATGGCCTGGCGTATCCCATTGCGGAGTCCTACTGGCTGATGCCGTGGCTGACGGGCTTCGGCAGTTGGCCGCTGGATGCGCAGGGCCGGGTGACGCTGGATACGGCGGAGATGATCGAGGCGCTGTGGTTTGCCCACGATCTCAAGTATCAATACGGGGTGATGCCGGGCGATGCCAGCTATGCAGCGGCCTTCGAGGCGTTCAGCCAGGGACGGGCGGCCTACATAATCGACGGGGCCTGGAATCTCGACCGGTATCAGGGGTTGGGGGTCGATGCCGGCGTGGCGATGCTGCCCAAAATCAGCCAGACCGGGCTGGCAGCGGCGTCGCTGGCAACGGGCCGCTACTGGTTCATTGCGAAGACAAGCACCGGCCCCGAACTGGATGCGGCGGCGCGCTTCATTGAGTTTATGACGTCGGCCGAGGCGCAGCAGCGCTGGCTGGCCGATTTGCGGCGGTTGCCCAGCGTCAAACAGCCCGAGCTGCTCTGGGATGCGGTCGCTGCCGCGAGGGGCGGCCAGTCGCAAGAACCGAATGCCGCGCCGGGCGAGCAGAGCAGCGTCGATGCGCTCATGGCCGGGATCCTGGCCGAATTACGCGTGGCGCGCGGGGTGCCGCCCGCGTTGGAAATGGCCTGCGTGTGGCAGGGAATCGATGCGTACCTGCCCGCCGTCATGGCCGGCCAGCTCAGCCCCGATGAGGCGCCGCCGCAGATGCAGGCCCGGGCAGAGGCGTGTGTGGCCGACATGGGCGGCTACCTGACTCCGACGCCGTAGCCGGGCGGAGACGAGTCCGGCCCTGCGCACCAGGGTGCGTTTCAATTCTGGTCTGGGGCACAAGCATCCTGAGCGGGTCTGCGAGCCAACGTGCTGGACGAATAGCGACCAGTCGAAGGATGCGGCCTCTGCAATGACCGCTCCGCCTCCTTCGACTGCGGGCTGCGGCCCTCCGCTCAGGATGCTCCGCTTGATTCTCTGCTCAGGATGCTCCGCTTGATTCCGCCCCCAACGTGAAACGCACCTTGCGCACCAAATTGGCTTTGCCAAACGCCCCTTCTGGTGATAGAATGAACTGGCCTTGCGATGGCAGGCATATCCTTCTTCTGACCAGGCAACGAATACGATGCATATCTATAAAGCGGCTCTGCGCGACCTGGCCAGCTGCCTGACGCTGGATGGATCTTACGAGACGGACTTCGTTTGGCAGGTCACCCAACAACAGGACAGCGGGCAGTTCATCGCTCGCTTTCAGACCGTACGCCTGCCGCGCGCCATGCGGGTGCAGTATCCTGCCTGGAGTGAGGCGCTGCTGACGCATCAGCAGCGCGGGGATTTGATCCTGGTCGCCGCGGAGACGTCCGAGGTGCGCGGCTATCTCGACCAGGAGACGCAGCCGGACCAGGGCCTCGCCTGGCTGCATCATCTCGTGGTGGCTGCCGATCGGCGACGGCAAGGGATCGGCACGGCGCTGCTGCAGCGGGGCATCCAGCACGCCCGGCAGCTCGAGCTCAGCCACATGATGACCGTGGTGCAGAGCAAGAACTATCCGGCCATTCAGTTCCTGGGGCAGCAGGGCTTCAGATTTTGCGGCTATAATGAGCGCTACTATTATAATCGGGATATCGGACTATATTTCGTGCGCGGATTGTGAGTTATGGCGGAGTCCTCGGGCCTGACGTGGCCTGTGATCCTGACGTTTGGGAACCTCATCCTTGCTTCTGCCATCGTCATCACCGCTTTTGCGCTGCTGGGATACCTGCTAACTCGCAGCCTGCGCAGCCCGGTGGCACAGACTTTCGGCGTGTTGCTGCTATGCGTGCTGCTGGTCTTCGCCTGTGACATCGTGATCCCGCGCGTTGAATCGGTGCAGGCGGCGGCGACGTGGCTGCGCGTCCAGTGGATCGGGATCGCCCTGGTGCCGGCGGCTTATCTGCACTTTTCGGATGCAGTGCTGCGCACGACCCGCCACTTCTCCCTGCGGCGCCGGCTGGTGGTGAGCGCCAGTTATGTGGTCAGCCTGGCGGCTGTGTTGCTGGCGCTTTTCACAAACGCCCTGGTCCAGCAGGGCGACACCATACGGTCGCTGCGACATCTCCAGGCGGGGCCGCTGTTTCCCTTTTTCGTGGCCTATTTTTTCAGCACGGCGACCTACGGCGCGTGGAACGTGATCCGTGCGCGGCGGCGCTGCCTGACGCCGGCGGCGCGCCGCCGCATGGCGTACCTGATCACCTCATTCGCGGCGCCCGGCCTGGCCGTCTTCCCGTATCTCGTCATGTCGGGCCTGGTCGATCAGGTCAGCTTGATTTTGATCTTGCTGTTGGAAATGGTCGGCAACTTCGCCGTGGGCACCATGTTGGTGGTGATGGCTTACAGCGTCGCCTACCTGGGCATCCTGTCTCCCGATCGGGTCATCAAACACGACCTGATGCATTACCTGCTGCGCGGTCCCGTGGTGGGCATCCTGGTCATCGTGGTGATGCTGGTGATCCCGCGCGTCGAACTGGTCCTGGGGCTGCCGCGCGATACGGCCCTGATTTTTGCCGTGGTCGGTGTGCTCGTGCTCGGCCAGTTGGCCGTCAACCTGGCCAAGCCCTGGATCGATCGCCTGCTTTATCCGGAGGATCGCGAGGAAATCGCCTGGATCCAGACGCTGGATCATCGGTTGTTGACCAGCAGCGACCTCAGGCAGTTCCTGACCAACATGCTGATCAATTTGTCCGAATTACTGCGCGTGCGCGATGGCTTCATCCTGGTGCCGACCGGTGAGGGCTTGCAGGTGGAGGCGGCCGTGGGTGACGTCGAGGAGGCCCGGCGCTTCGCACTCAGCACGGAAGCCGGCGCGCTCTGGCAGCGCGTGGCGGGCGATCCGACGCCGGACCCGACGTTCCGCCCGGATACCGACTATTGGCTCTGTCCCCTGCACAGCCAGGATGGCGCGAAGATGCTGGGGCTGTTAGCCGTGCGCGCCCGCACCGCCGCGGTCGTGATGGATGACGATGAGCGGGCCGAGGTTGAGGTGCTGCTGGAACAGATCGCCGCGGCGATCGCCGATCGCCACGTGCAGGAAGGCGTGTTCGCCACCCTGCAGCGCATCTTGCCTGATTTGGAGCGCATCCAGGAGTGGCGCAGCGCCGTGCGTTATGCCACTCCGCTGCCCAGTCTGCCTGATTCGGAGCGGGATGCGCTCCAATCGGAGACCGAGGACGCGTTATTCGAGAACACCTGGCAGCAGTGGGTCAAAGAGGCATTGAGCCATTACTGGGGCGGGCCCAAGCTGAGCGCGAGCCCGCTGCTGCAGCTGAGGATCGTCCGGCGCCGGCTGAAGGCCACCGATGGCAATCTGACCCGCGCGCTGCGCCTGGTGCTGCAGGAGGCGATCGACGGCCAGCGGCCGGTGGGCGAACGCAAGCTGACCGCGCCTGAGTGGCTGGTGTACAATATCCTGGAGATGCGCTTCATCCAGGGGATGCGCGTCATCGATCTGGCTCGCCGGCTGGCCATGAGCGAATCGGATCTGTATCGGAAGCAACGCGTGGCTGTGGCCGCAGTGGCCCAGACCTTGAGAGAGCTGGAGGCGGCACAGGCCGGCGAGGAGGAGGTTCATGTTGGATGAAGGGTATTGGGAAGCATTGTTGCGCGATGAGGAAGCGGAGATCGAACACCAGCCGCGCGCCGAGGTAGACGACGCGGCAGCCGGGCAGGGCGGGGCGGGATCGCTTTTCAGCGGCCGGCCGTGGCCTGGGACCGCCGGCTCGGACAGCGAGGAGGACTGGACGCTGGCTGAAACGCTGCTCGCAAGTGCGGAGCCGACAACCGTCAAGATCACGGGCTTCAATCGGGGAGGACTGCTGGCCGATTTCGGCCATTTGCAGGGATTCATCCCGGCCTCACATTTGATGTCGCCGGTGCCCGGTCAGTCGCTGGAGCAGCGCGCCGCGGCGCTGGCCGCGCGCATCGGCGAGATGTTGACCGTGCGGGTGTCTGAGATCGACCGCGATCGCTGCCGGCTGATCCTGTCGGAACGACTGGTGCACCAGACCGACCAGGCCGAGTCTTTGTTGGCCAGCTTGCAGCAAGGCCAGCGGTGCCAGGGCTATGTCACCAGCCTCTGCCCCTTCGGTGCGTTTGTCGATCTGGGGGGATTCGAGGGGCTGATCCATATCTCAGAGTTGTCGTGGGGACGGGTCGGCTCTCCGGCCGAAGTCGTACAGCCGGGCGACCAGTTGGACCTGCTCGTCTTGGAGGTGCATCCTGACGTGCAAAAGATTGCGCTCAGTTTGAAGCGGCTGCGGCCGGATCCCTGGGCGGGGGTGGAAGCGCGCTACCGCGCGGGCCAGGTGGTGGAAGCCGTCATCACCAACGTGGTGAACTTCGGTGCGTTTGCCCGGCTCGAAGAAGGGTTGGAGGGGCTGATCCACGTGTCGGAGCTGGCCGAGGGGACCTTCCTGCATCCGCGCAATGTCATTCACGAAGGGGACCTGGTGCATGCGCGCGTGCTGCTGGTAGATAGCGCGAAACGCCGGATCGCTCTTTCGCTGCGCAGCGGAGACGCGGCGGGCCGCGCTGCGGTCGACGACGAGGTCGACCCCCTGGATTGATCTGAAGATGGGGATGACAGGTGAAAGCTACTCGCGATGAACTGATCGGCTTTGCCATTGCGGCTGTCGGGCTGCTGGCACTGCTGCTCTTAATCCCGTTCATAGGTGATCCGGCCGGGTCAGCGCCGCTGCGGGCGCCGCTGCGCGTGCTGTTCGGGTGGGGGGCGGTGGTGTTGGCGCCGGGGCTGGTGCTGGGCGGCATCTTGATCGCCTTTGCGGGGCGCCTGGGCTGGCAGGTGCGCTGGCCGGCGATCGTGGCGAGCGAGGTTCTCTTCTGGGCGGCCCTGGCTTTCATTCATTTGGGGCTGGCGGACCCTGTGCCGGCGGCTTTGGCGGGGCGCGGCGGCGGCCTGGTGGGTTGGGCGACCGGACAAGCGCTGGCGGATGTGATCGGCGCCACGGCTGCGCGCGTGCTGGTCGCGATCGGCGGGCTGGCGGCAGCCGTGCTGCTGTGGCGCGCGGCGCCGCCCGCCTGGACCGGCGGCGTCACGGAGCGGCTGCTGGCGGCCGGGCGGAGCGTGCGGGGTGTCGTGGGTCGTGAGGCGCAGGACGCCGGCCGCCGCGGCGGCGAGTGGGTGGAGCGGGCCCGCGAGGCGCGGCCAGACCTGGGGGCGCCGGCGCGCGGGGCGGCAGCCGCGGCGGCCGCGGCCGGTGCGGGACTGCTGGCGCGCGGCCGCGAGCTGCTGCGCGCACTCCGCCTGGGACCGCCCCGGAGCGGCGCGGCAGACGAGGCGGCGCATCCAGCACCCGTGCGGCGGGCGCGGGCCGCAGGGTCTGCGGCCGCAGGGTCTGCGGCCGCAGACCCTGCAGGGGCGAAATCTGCGCCGGAGCCCGGGCCGCGGCAGCCGGCCGCGCGGGCGAAAGCGAAGCCGGAGGCCGGGGGCAAAACGCGCGGCCCCGCTGCACCCGGCGCCAGAGCGCCCTATCTGCCGCCCTACGACCTGCTGCGGCTTGATTCGGGCAACGGGAGCCCCAGCGTCAGCGCCGCGGGTTCGGCGGATGCGCGCCAGCGCGGCCAGCTCATCAAGAGCACGCTGGCCGAATTCGGCGTGCCGGTGGAGGTCGTCAGCGTCAAAGAGGGGCCGCGGGTCACCCAGTTCGGCCTGGAGCCGGGCGAGATGGTGCGCGAACTGCGCAGCGGCGAGGTGCTGCGCCGCCGCGTCTCCGTTGCCAGCATCCTGCGTTTGCAGAACGACCTGGCGCTGGCGCTGGCCGCGCCTTCCCTGCGCATCGAGGCGCCGGTGCCGGGCCGGCCTTACGTGGGGGTCGAGGTGCCCAACACGGCCAAGACGCTGGTCAGCCTGCGCAACGTGCTGGAGGCCAAGGAGTTTGCCCGGGTCGGCTCCCCGCTGGCCGTGGCGTTGGGCCGCGATGTCTCCGGCGATCCGGTTGTGGCCGACCTGACGCGCATGCCCCACCTGCTGATCGCGGGTGCGACCGGCTCGGGCAAGTCGGTGTGCATCAACGCCCTGATCTGCAGCCTGCTGATGAGCAATCCGCCGGAGACGGTGCAGTTGGTCATGGTGGATCCCAAGATGGTCGAGCTGCCGGCCTACAACGGCATCCCCCACCTGATCGGCTCCGTGATCACCGAGGCGGCGCAGGCCACCGGCGCGCTGGCGTGGCTGATGCTGCAGATGGACGAGCGCTACCGGATGTTTGCAGATACGGGCGTGCGCAATATCACGGAATACAATCGCAAGTTGGGCAAGGCCCACAAAGACGAGATCCTGCCCTACATCGTCCTGGTGATCGATGAGTTGGCCGATCTGATGATGACTGCGGCCGAGGACATCGAGCGCCAGATCTGCCGGCTGGCCCAGATGGCGCGCGCGACGGGCATTCACCTGGTGCTGGCCACCCAGCGCCCCAGCGTAGACGTGATCACCGGCCTGATCAAGGCAAACTTCCCTTCGCGCATTGCCTTTGCGGTCACGACCCAGATCGACAGCCGCGTGATTCTGGATACGCCGGGCGCAGAGAAGTTGTTGGGCCGCGGGGATATGTTGTTCATGGCGCCGGAATCCTCCAAGCTGGCGCGCATCCAGGGCTGTTTCGTGTCGGACCAGGAGATCGACCGCATCGTGGACTTCTGGCGGGCGACCCGAGAGGAGGCTGCGGCCGCGCCGGCGAAGATCGCGCCGTGGGTCGGTCTGTTGGACGAGCTGGAATCGGGGCGAGACGAGCTGCTGGAGCAGACGCTGCGGTTGTTGGAGGGCAAGGGCCACGTTTCAACGTCGATGATTCAGCGCCAACTGCGCATCGGTTTCCCGCGCGCGGCGCGGTTGATGGAGCAGTTGGAGGAGATGGGCGTGGTCGGCCCGGATGAGGGCGGGGGCCGAAGCCGTGAGGTGCTGCTGCCGAAGCAGTAGAGGCGGGGGCGAAGGTTTGCCAACCTGGCGAAGGTTGGCAAACCTGGGTGAGAGATGCGTCGATTTGTTTATGGGCTGCTGCTGATCATGTGGGTGACGTCGGGGGTGCTGCCGTTGGCTGTGCCAGCGGCGGCGGCGCCGGCTTCGTCTGCGCCGGCGGTCGCGCTGCCGCCGGCACAAACGAAGCCGCTCGACCCGACCCCGACGCCGGCCCGCGCTGCCGCGGCGGCGCCCAGCCTGGCCGAAATTCTGGCGCAGATGACGGTGGCAGACAGGGTGGGCCAGCTCTTTTTGATCACGTTCCAGAGCCGGGACGTGGCGCCCGATTCCGATATTGCGGTCCTGGTGCGCGACTATCGGGTGGGCGGCGTGGTGCTGCTGCCGGAAAACAATAACTTCCGCAATATTCCCATCGTGGGTCCGGCCTCGCCCAGCGTCGAGCAGCCCATGCAGGATACGCCGACGCAGATCGCGGAGCTTGCCAACGCGCTGCAAGGGCTGGCTTTCCAGTCGCCGCTCCCCCTCACGGCTGCCAACCTGCCGAAGGCGAGCAATCCGGTGACGCTGACTGAGGCGCTGACACCGACAGCGGAGTCGCTGACGCCGGGCGTGCCCATCACCGCGACCGCACCCGCACCCGCAACCGCGGCCGCAACCTCCCCGCAGACTGCGCCGCCGCCCGCACTGACGGCGACGGTCACGCCCGAGAAGCCCGCCGGCGGGGCGCCGCTGTGGATCGCGCTCGATTGGCCGGGCGATGACAGCTCCTTCTTTGCCGGCACGGGGGGATTCACGGCGCTGCCCAGCGCCATGGCCGTCGGCGCCACCTGGTCGCCGGCCCTGGCCGAACAGGTGGGGCAGGTGGTGGGCGGCGAGCTGCAGGCGGTCGGCGTCAACATGCTGTTAGGTCCCACGCTGGACGTCCTCGACGTGCCGCGGCCGGGCAACAAGGGGGACCTGGGCACGCGCACGTTCGGCGGCGACCCGTTCTGGGTGGGCCAGATTGGCCGGGCCTTCATCCGGGGGGTGCAGTTGGGCGCGCAGGGTGGGGTGCTGACTGCGGCCAAGCATTTCCCCGGCCAGGGGGGCAGCGATCGCCGCCCGGAAGATGAGGTGCCCACGGTCCAGCGGCCGCTGCAGCAACTGCGCCAGATCGAGCTGGCGCCCTTTGCCGCGGTGACGACCGGCGGCGACCTGCAGGCGCCGGGCATCACGAACGCGTTGGTGACCTCACATATTCGCTACCGCGGCCTGCAAGCCAGCATCCGCGAGGTCACGCCGCCGATCAGCCTGGCGCCCCAACTGCAGGACCTGATGGCATTGACTGAGTTTGCCGACTGGCGCGCGGCCGGCGGCATGTTGATCAGCGAGGCGCTCGGCGTTCCGGCGCTGCGGCGTTACTACGACCCGACGCTGACGAAATTCCCGCACCGCCAGGTGGCCCAGGACGCGTTTCTGGCCGGCAACGACCTGTTGTACCTGGGGCGTTTTGCCCTCACCGATAATTGGCCGGACCGGGTGACGGCGATCAAGGAGACCATCCTCTTCTTCCAGGACAAATATCGCAGCGACGGCACGTTCCGCGGCCGGGTGGATGCCGCGGTCGAACGCATCATCCGCCAGAAGCTGGCTGTCTATGGGGGCAGTTGGCAGTCACAAGCGCCGCAGCGCGACATCGCTTCGCTTGCCGGCTCGGTGGGGCAGGGCGGCAATGTCACCGAGGCGGTTGCGCGCGCCGGGCTGACGCTGATTTATCCGGGCAAGGATGAACTGGCCGACCGCATCCCGAGCGCGCCGTTGGCCGGCGAGGAGATGGTGATCATCACCGATGCCCGCAGCGTGAAGGAATGCGCGACCTGCGAGCCGGCTGCGCTCATTGCACCGACCGCGATCGAGGAGATCATGCTGCGGCTCTACGGCCCGGCCGCCACCGGCCAGATCGCGCCCGGCCAGGTGCGCAGTTTCACGTTCGACGATCTGTATCGTTCGCTGACGCAGCCGGCTGCCGAGGCGGGTGAGGTCGAAAGCGCCATCGCGGCCGCCCGCTGGATCATCTTCGCGCAACTGGATTATAACCCCGATGAGTATCCTGAATCCGCGGCGCTGCGCACCTTCCTGGCCAGTCGTTCGGATAATCTGCGCGATAAGAGGCTGGTGGTGCTCTCGGTGAGCGCACCGTACTACCTGGACACCACCGAGATCAGCAAGTTGACGGCCTATTTCGGCATCTACAGCCATACGCAGCCGTTCCTGGAGACGGCCGTGCGGGCGCTTTTCCGCGAGTTCACGCCCGCCGGTGCGCCGCCGGTTTCGGTGACCGGCATCAATTATGATCTGAGCCAGCAGTTGGAGCCGGCCGCCGGTCAGATCATCTCGCTGAACCCGGTGAGCGCAGGCGAAGTGATCACCCGCAGCATTCGGGTGGGCAGCCAGTTGGAGCTGGAGACCGGTGTGATTTTGGACCGCAAGGGGCATCCCGTGCCCGATGGCACCCTGGCCGAGTTCTATCTGCGTTATCCTACCGAGTCGCTGGCCCTGGCGCCCAAGGTGGAGACGACTCTGGCCGGGAAGGCGCGCACGCTGGTGGCGCTCGACCGTCCCGGCGAACTGTGGATCACCGTCCAGGCCGGCGAGGCGCGCGATTCAACGCGCATCGAATTGAAGGTCGGCGGCGACGCGCCGGGCAGCATCGCGACCGTGCTGCCCACCTGGACCCCGGAGCCGACGCTGACGCCGACCCTGACGCCGGAGTCTACGTCTACGCCCGCGCCGACACCGTCGCCCGTGCCGACGCCGCCGGGTCCGGATGGGGCGGCCGCGGGAACCCCGCGGCCGCGGGTGACCGGCGCGTCTTTCCTGTTCGGCCTGGCCGGGGCGGTGCTGGCCGGGGGCGCGGCGTTCTCACTGCGCCGGCGGCGGGCAGATGTGACGAAGACGCCGCAGGGCAACGTCATTCAGGCGCTGACGGCCGCTTTGTGGGCCGGCGCCGCGTCGTGGATCGGTTATCTGCTGTATGCGGTGGGCTGGCTGCCGGGCGCGACTACGCTGCAGACCACGGGCCACGCCTGGATCGCGGGGGTGGTGACGCTGGCAGGCGGCTTGCTTGTCCTGCCGTGGCTGAGCCGGCTGACGAAATCGAACCCGTCCGGCGGTTAGAACCGCGAACCCGTCCGGCGGTTAGAACCGCGAACCCGTCCGGCGGTTGGAAACCGCTGCAACCGTTACGAAGTCCACCTGCGTGGACTGGGGTCCAGTCAGCGCCGGTACGGGCGGTTGGAAACCGCGGCAACCGTTACGCCACCTGCGTGGACTAAGGTCCAGTCGGCGCAGTCGCCGGTACGGGCGGTTGGAAACCGCTGCAACCGTTACAAAGTCCACCTGCGTGGACTAAGACCCAGTCAGCGCGATGCTTGCTGTGGACTAAATCCTAGTCGGCGTAGGCCGACTTCGCGATGGTTGCCGCGACTTCAGTCGCCGGGTGTCCGCCGCAGTCGCCGGGTGTCCGCCGCAGTCGCCGGGTGTC
>CAZELR010000026.1:0-54140 GCA_964513075.1 uncultured Anaerolineales bacterium | reverse complement strand
CCGGCAGCGATCCCAAAGCAGGCAACAGTTGGGAGGAACCCAATCGGTTGGTTGCTGAGGCCATTGCCGCGCCGATCGTTCGTGATGGCCGGGCGACGCTCAGCCTGCCGCCGCTCTCGTTCACCGTGCTGACTGCGCGGCCGGCGTAAACGAAATAGTGTCATCCTGAGTGTTTTGTAAGGTTAGTCTCTGTCATCCTGAGCGGGTTAACCACCCAAAGTCAGTTGCGGCGCGACCCCAGCGAAGAGCCTGCCCTGAGTGCAACGAAGGGATCTCGTCTGCGCTGGCAGAGATGCTTCGGCCTGACCGACTCGGCTGTACGACCCAGGTCAGGGACTCGGCCTCAGCATGACAAACTCTAATCTAACAAAGCACTGAGCGGGTTGACCACTCAAAGCCAGTTACAGCAAAATCCCAGCGAAGGATCTCGTCACAGCCGGAGACTCTTCGCTGGTCTTGCGTCGCAACCGATGTTGTGCTGTCGACCCGCTCAGAGTGACAGCCAATAACTCATTTCCAGAGTGAGGGCCCTACCCATGAACGACTATCGAATATCGCTGGACGGGACCTGGGACTTCCAGATCGACCCCAGCGCGGGTTTTGACGCGTCCGCGATCCGGGCGTGGCGCACGGCTATCGTGCCTATGCCCTGGCAGGCCCAGTTCGAGGACCTGCGCCAGACCAGCGGCGTGGCCTGGTATCGCCGCCGTTTCACCGTCGAGCCGGGCTTGCTGGGATCGACCTCCGCCGGGGCCGCCATCCTCCACTTCGGCGCCGCGGACTACCAGGCAACCGTGTGGCTGAACGGCAACCGCGTGGGCAGCCACGAGGGCGGCTATCTCCCGTTCGAGTTCGACGTCATCGACCTGCTGGCTGAGGGCGACAACGAGCTGTTGGTGCGGATCGTCGATGCCACCGATGCGCGCGACCTCTACCCGGACTTCCCGTTCAGCGAGGTGCCCCACGGCAAGCAGAGCTGGTACGGTCCCCTCGGCGGCATCTGGCAGAGCGTGTGGCTGGAACTGCGGCCGCGGCTGCACATCGCCGAGCTCCAGGTCAGTCCGTCGGTGGAGGGCGCCAGCATTGCAGTGGGGGTGACGCTGAGCGAGACGCCGCCGGATGATTGCCGGATCCTCTGCACGGTGACTGGCCCAGGGGGGGAGAAAGTCAGTGATGGCGCGCTGGAATGGAGGCTTCAGCCGGTTTCTGAGTCATCGGGGTCGGGCGGCAGACCGGCTGACGGCATGGATGCCGCAGCCTCGAGTCCGGAGGCGCACCTGGCCGGGGTGATCCGGCTAGCCGCGCCGCCGCAGTTGTGGAGCCCCGATTCGCCCAGCCTCTACATCGTTACGGCAACACTTACCGTCGGGGGGCAGGCCGTGGACATCGCGAGCAAGACCTGCGGCTTTCGCACGGTCGAAGCCCGCGACGGACGCATTTACCTCAACAGCGAGCCGATCTACCTGCGCGGCATGCTGGATCAGGCTTACTACCCCGAGACGATCTATACGCCCCCCAGCCTGGAACTGCTGGAGGCGCAGGCGCGAACGGCCAAAGCGCTGGGGTTCAACTGCCTGCGCACCCATATCAAGGTCGAGGACCCGCGCTACTACGATGTGGCCGACCGCCTGGGGCTGCTGATCTGGACCGAAATCCCCAACTGGGCGCTCCTGACCGACGCCTCGATCGAGCGCAGCCGGCAGACGATCCGCGGCATCGTGGCGCGCGACGGCCATCATCCGTCGATCATCGCCTGGACGCTGATCAACGAGAACTGGGGCACGGACCTGACGCGCAATCCTGCCCATCGGCGCTGGCTGGCTGACTTCACCCATGAGGTCAAGGCGCTCGACCCGACGCGCCTGGTGGTCGATAACTCGGCCTGCTGCGACAACGCGCACGTGGCCGGCGACCTGGAGGATTTCCACCATTACCGCGCCATCCCGGACCACGCGCGGCAGTGGGACGAGTGGACGGCCGCATTCGCCGGCCGCGCCGACTGGTCGTGGTACGCTGATTTCGCGCACAATCGCCGCGCCGACCTGCCGCTGGTGGTGTCGGAATTCGGCAACTGGGGCCTGCCCGATCCCGCAGAAATCCGGGAACACGGGCAGGAGCCGTGGTGGTTCGAGACCGGCTTCGATTGGGGCAGCGGCATCGTCTATCCCCACGGCGTCGAGCAGCGCTTCGAGGCGTGCGGGCTGGCCGACCTGTTCCCCTCCTATGCCGAGTTTGCCCGCCATTCGCAGGCCCATATGGCGCGCAGCCTGCACTACGAGATCAGCAGCATGCGCCTCCACGACGCCATTGCCGGCTACGTGGTGACCGAGTTCACCGACGTGCACTGGGAGTGCAACGGCCTGCTCACCATGCAGCGCCAACCCAAGCACCTGCTCGACCCGCTGCTCAAAGACGTGAACCAGGACCGGGTCGTGCTGCTGCGGCCGAGCCGGTGGAGCGGCCGGCCGGGCGAGGCCGTCGAGGTGTTGGTGCAGACGATGGGCGTTGCGGACCGGGAAACGCACGGCAAGGTCCGTTGGCAGGCGGGGAATCGCTCAGGTGAGCTGCCTGCACCGGGGGGAACCATCTCCGTGCTGCTCGACTCGATCCCGGGGGATGGCATGGTGACGCTGCACGCGGCCTGGCTGGCAGAGGACGGGGCGCAACTGGCCGCCAACCAGGTGGACCTGGCCTGCGTCGCCGCCGAACCCGCGTCCGTTCCGCTGTGCGTGCTCGACGATGCCCGACTGGCCGCCGTTTTGCGCGGCTTGGGCTATCGCGTGCGCATGGGCCAGGCGGACGCAGGCGCGGCAGGCGAGATCGTCGTCGCCCGCGGCTATACGGCCAGCCTGCAAGCGCACATCCAGAAGGGCGGCCGCGTGCTGCTGCTGGCCGATCCCGGCAGTGCGAGCAGCGGCGAGCCTGTTGTCCCGCTGCCGGTCGGGCACATTGTGCCGCGCGCGGGCACGCCCTGGGAAGGCGATTGGGCCAACTCCTTTGCCTGGGTCAAGCAACAGGGTCCCCTGGCGCATCTGCCGGGCGGGCCGCTGCTGGAGATGGCGTGGGCGCCCCTGATGCCGGATGCGGTGATCGCCGGGCTGCCGTCCTGGGTTCAACGCAGCCACAGCTGGGCCGGGCTGGCCGTGGGCTGGGTGCACCAGGCCGTTTCCTTGCTCCTGGTGATGCCTTACGGCCGCGGACGCCTGCTGACGACGACCTTCCAGCTCAATGCAACCACGTTGGCCGCCGATCCCGTGGCGCAGGCGCTCTTCGCCGGTGCGCTGAAGCTGCTGTGAGGCGGACCGAAAGGCAACCCTGATGCGAGCACTTCTTCTTGGCTCCTTGGTAGTGCTGGCGGCCGCGCTGGCAGGCTGCCAGCCCAGCGCTCCGGCGCCGGCCGCCCCACCTGCCGCCGCCGTCGCGCCTGCGGTCACCGAGGTCGCCACGCAGGGCAAGATCGTCGAGCCGACGGGATTCATCCGCAACGTGCACGATCCCGTCATCGCACACGCGGACGGCATGTACACGATCTTCTACACGGGCTCGCGCATCCCGTTCATCTGCTCGAAGGACATGGTGGCGTGGGAGTTCTGCGGCCGCGTCTTCGAGAGCATGCCGGCCTGGACCGAGGAGGTCAACCCCCAGCTCGTGGACACCTGGGCGCCCGACATCTCGTTCTTCAACGGCCGCTGGCACCTGTACTACGCGATCTCGACCTTCGGCACCCAGGATTCCGCGATCGGCCTGGCCACCAACGCCACCCTCGACCCCGCCAGTTCCGACTACAAGTGGGTCGACCACGGCATCGTGCTGCGCTCGCGGCCGGGCGACCGCTGGAACGCGATCGATCCGAACCTGGTGTTGGACGAGAACGGCGAGCCGTGGCTGGCGTGGGGCAGCTTCTGGCAGGGGCTCTGGATGCGCAAGATCGATGCGTCCACCGGGATGCTCGACGCGACGCAGCCTGACGCCATCCACCTGGCCGACCGGTCGACCGGGCCGGGCAGCACCACGGCCATCGAGGGGGTGTTCATCGTCCAGCGCCACGGCCGGTGGTACCTGTTTGCCTCCTTCGACCAGTGCTGCCAGGGCGCCAGCAGCACCTACAACGTGCGCGTAGGCCGCAGCGACGCCCTGACAGGCCCCTACCTGGACCGCGACGGCGTCCCCCTGACCAAGGGCGGCGGCACACTGATCCTGTCGGCATACGACCACTGGAAGGGGCCCGGGCACAACGGCATGCTCATCGAAGACGGCGTCTACTGGATGGTTTACCATGCCTATGACGCGCAGGTGAACGGCATATCCAAGCTGCGCATCGAGTCACTGTCGTGGGATGCCGAAGGCTGGCCCTCGCTGCCCAGCCAGTAGGGCGTTGCACCACTAAGGCACTAAGGCACCAAACGAAGGGATCTCGTCTGCGCCGTCAGAGATGCTTCGGCCTGATGAACCTGGCTCTACGACGCAGGTCAGGGACTCGGCCTCAGCATGACAAACTCTAGCCTTACATAGCACTTGGTGTCTTTGTGCCTTCGTGGTTTAGGTTCAGGTCAGGAGAGATCATGATGCAACACGCAGCTAGCGCCGGTCCGGTTGACAATTCGCAATCGCTCCGGTCCACATTAAAGACCCTGCCCTATCGCGCCGCGCAGATCACCGGCGGGTTTTGGGCGAACACCCAACAGGTCAACCGCAGCGTGAGCCTGCCGCATGGGTTTGCGATGTTGGAGCAGGCGGGCAACCTGCGCAATCTGCGGATCGCTGCCGGCCTGGAAGAAGGCGCCTTCAGGGGCTTCTGGTTCGCCGATTCAGACGTCCACAAGTGGCTGGAGGCGGCGGCCTGGGAGCTGGGCCGTGCGGCCGATGCGTCCCTGCAAGCAATGGCTGATGCCGCCATCGGCCTGGTGGAGGCGGCGCAGCAGGCGGACGGCTACCTTGACAGCTACTTCCAGATCGCCGAGCCGGCCAAGAAGTGGACCGACCTCGACATGGGGCACGAGCTTTACTGCGCCGGCCACCTGGTGCAGGCCGCGGTCGCGTTTCACCGGGCCTGCGGCGACGACCGGCTGCTGCATGTTGCCCTGCGCTTCGTGGACCACATCTACGACCTGTTTGGGCCGGCAGGACGCGACGGCACCTGCGGCCACCCGGAGATCGAGACCGCGCTGGTCGAACTGTTCCGCGTGACGGGCGACCCGCGGCACCTCGACCTGGCCCAGCGCTTCATCGACCGCCGCGGCCGCAACACCATGGCCGGGGCTGCGGGCTACGGCCCGGTCTATCAGCAGGACCATGTGCCCGTCAGGCAGGCGACGGAAGTTGCCGGGCACGCAGTGCGGCAGCTCTACCTGACCACGGGCGTGACGGACCTGTACATGGAACAAGGGGAGCAGGCGCTCCTGGACGCCATGCACACCCTGTGGGCCGACATGACCGGCAGCAAGCTCTACGTGACGGGGGGCGTCGGCTCGCGGTTCGACGGCGAGGCGTTCGGCGGACCGTACGAGCTGCCGGCCGACACCTGCTACTGCGAAACCTGCGCGGCGATTGCCAGCCTCATGTGGAACTGGCGGCTGCTGCTCGTCACCGGCCAGGGCCGCTATGCCGATCTCTTCGAGCGGACCCTGTACAACGGCGTGCTCAGCAGCCCCGGCCTTGAGGGCGCGAGTTACCTGTATGTGAATCCCCTGCACGTGCGCGGCGGGCGCTATGTGCGCGCTTCGACCGACACCGGCACGGGGGCGGAGATGCGGCGCCCGGCATGGCATAGCTGCGCCTGCTGCCCGCCCAACGTGATGCGCATCTTCGCCAGCCTGGGCCACTACCTGGCGACGACCGATGATCGGGGCGTGCAGGTGCATCAGTATGCGGCGGCGCACCTGGACCTCCGGGTGCATGGTGAGGCGGTCGTGATCGACGCGGCAACCGATTATCCCTGGGACGGGCAAGTCAGATTGAAGGTATGCGAAAGTCCGTCCGCGGCGTGGGCCCTCTCGCTGAGGATGCCCGACTGGTGCCGGCGCGCCACCGTGTCGGTCAACGGGAGCGAGATCACGCCGCCGCTCGACGGCAACGGCTACCTGGTCATCGAGCGCAGCTGGCGGCCGGCAGACGAGTTGATCCTCACGCTGCACATGCAGCCTGAATTTATCGCGCCGCACCCGCGCATTGACGCGGTCCGGGGCTGTGTTGCGGTGGAGCGCGGTCCACTGGTATACTGCTTCGAGTCACAGGATCAGCCCGCGGAGGTTGACCTGCTCGACGTCAGGGCCGTGACGGACGAGCCGCTGTCCGTTGCGCGGACAGAACTCCTGGGCGGCGTGATAGCTGTCCATGCGACCGGACAGGCGGCCACTGACAAGTGGGGAGGCCGGCTCTATCGGCCGCTCGAGGAAGTATCCGGGGCGAAGTCGCACCGGGTGAAACTGGTCGCGATCCCCTACTTTGCCTGGGGAAACCGCGGCATACACAGCATGCGCGTGTGGATCCCCAAACAGCAGGCATGACGCGGATGTCCGGATGGGGGTCAGGGCATCCACTGGCATCTTCGAAGGAGCAGTATGGCCGTCGAACCGGTGATGAGGGAGCGTTCGGAGCTCGGGGCTGAGCCGCTGCCGCTGGCCGAGAGGCAAGCGCACAGCATGAAAACCCTGGCCGAGCTGCGCGATATCCTGGATGTTGTGCTGCTCGGCGGTAAGCTTCTGATAGAGAACGGGGCCGAAACCTGGCGAGTGGAAGATACCATCCGCCGCCTGGGCATCGGGCTGGGCGCGGACGAGATGGAGACTTACCCCACCCCCACGGGCATCATTGCCAGCGCGCTGGCTGCGGGCGAACACCGCACCCGTGTCGTCCGCGTGCCGCACCTGGGGGTCGATCTCAGCCGAGTGGGCGCGGTGCTCGATCTGGCTCGCCGCGCAGATAAAGGCGATCTGACCTGCAACACGGCGCGCGCTGAGCTGGAGCGCATCGCCAAAATGCCGCGTGCCTATCCCATGCTGCTGACCGTGCTCTGCGCGGCGATCGCGGGCGCGTGCTACGGCGAGCTCCAGGGCGGCGCACTGCCGGAGTTCATTCTGGGCCTGGTGGCCGCGGCAGTCACGATCGTAATGCGCAACGGTCTCAACACGTTCTTTGGCCGGCCGGTGCTGCTGACTGTCGCGCTGAGCGCCTTCTTCGGCGTCACCGTGGCGCTGTTGGGCGATCAGGCAGCGATGTGCCAGGAGCCTGAGCTGCCTGTCATCGCAGCCGTCATCACGCTGCTGCCTGGCGTCGTGATGATCAACTCCATCGCCGATCTGATCAACGGCAACTACACTTCGGGGCTATCTCGCGCCGCCCAAGCTATGCTAACCCTGGGCGCGGTCGCCACGGGCACGATGCTGAGCATCGCGATCTTCGGGGGCTCGGTGCTTCTGTAGGGGGACGACCTGATGTCCGATGTCTTGTATCACAGCGGTCTCGCCTTCGCCTTGACTGTAGGATTCTCGGTGTTGTTCAATGCCCCGCGACGCAGCCTCATCGCCTGCGGTGTGACCGCAGTGCTCGGCTACCTGGCCAAGTACTTCGCCCTGGAGATGGGGCTAGTGCTGCCCGGCGCGTCCTTCATCGGAGCGGCGGTGGTGGGCCTGGTGGCCGAGATCTTCGCCCTCATCTTCCGGCTGCCTGCCACCGTTTTCGTGGTCGCCGGCTTCGTGCCCCTGCTGCCGGGCGTCGCCGCCGTGCGCTCCATGTACCAGGTGTTGTCGGGCGACACTATCAACGGCGGGCAAAACGCCATCAATGTCGTTCTGAACACTGCCGCGCTGGCCGCGGGCATCGGCGGCCTGGGCGCGGCCGCCCGCGCGTTTCGCGTGCATTACATCGCATAGACCGCCGCGCGAGGGAGCTCAGGTTGAGGGGGAGAGGGGGAGAGGGGGAGATGGGGAGAGGGGGAGAAAGGGAGAGGGGGAGCAACGGGAGCAATGTGCGCATCAAGCCAGGCGCGCCGGAGGTGAGAACATGATGGCAGCGAACGCGCCGGCTGACAGCCGGCCGGCCCAGCTCCAGTTGGTGCGCGAGGCAAAGATCAGCGATCTGCTCAAGGGCAGGCGCGAGAAGCGCTATGAGGCCAGCGGCGTCCATTTCGTGGACGGCTTCCTGTACGTCGTGTTCGATGATTCGACCGATGTCCTGCGCATCAGCCCGGATTGGGATGCCAGCCAGGAAACGCCGGCCCTGATCATCACGCATGTGCAATCTGCCGGGTACGAGGATCTCACCTACCAGCCGTCCGAGAAGCGTTGGTACTGCCTGATCGAGGCGTCCGAAACCCAGTCCGGCGGCCTCAAGCCGGGCATCGACGAATTCGATGCGGCGTTTCATTTGGTCGGCAGCCACTGGCTCGACTTTCCGGTGAAGCGGGAGAACAAGGGCATCGAAGGCCTTTCAACGCTGCGCTACCGCGGCGAGGATGCCATCCTCGGACTGTGCGAGGGGAATGCCTGCAAGAGCGGCAGCGCAGGCCGTGAGCCGGGACAGGGACGCATCCAGGTGTTCCGGCGGCCGGACAATGCGCAATCGGCCGCCGAATGGGAGCACGTCGACACAATCAAGCTGCCATCCTCCGTGCTCTTCGAGGACTACGCCGGCCTTGACGTACGCGATCATACGATGACGGTGGTCTCGCAGCTTTCGTCGGCCATGTGGGTGGGCAAGCTGCGTCCGAATCCGACCGGCTCCCACGACCTGTTCGAGGACGAGGGGCGCACGTATCTGTTCCCGCGCAACAGGGAGGGCCGGATCATCTACTGCAACGTGGAAGGGGTGACATGGCTGCCCGACGGCCGGCTGGTCATCGTATCAGACAAGGCGAAGCCCGACGAGCAGGCGTCGCGCTGCCGGCAGAAGGACCAGTCCATCCATATCTTCAGGCTGCCCGGATGAGCGGGTAACGAAGACGGGAACCTTGTTGCCGGCGTGTACGCGCGGCTGGCTGCGGACAACGAGTCAGATCAGAGCAAGTCCTGCGACGTTCCGTCTTTGACAACAGCCATAAAACCCCTATAATTCAGTCATCTTTGTTCGATCCTTCGCAAATGCATTCATGGCAGGTTCATGGAAATCGAATTCAAGCTCGATGAAACGGATCTTGTGGCGCTGGCGAAATACCAGATGGAACACTCGCCAGCCATCGTCCGACGGTACCGCCTGCAGCGTTACGGTCTGCTGGTGATCTTCGGAGTGCTCTCCCTGGTGGGCGTCTTCATCCTTCGCAAACCGACACTGGCCACCTATTCCGCCATCCTGGCGGTGTTCTGCTATGGCCTCTACCCGTTCTATTACCGCTGGGTAACCGCGCGCACCTTGCGCCAGATCGTGGGGGCGCGGCTCAACCCGGCGGTGTTTGCGTCGCGCACGCTGCGGCTGGGCACGGAAGGGATGGAGCAGATAGCCGACGGCAAGCACTCCGTGACGCCCTGGTCCCGCATCGGCGATGTGGCGATCACGGCCGATCATGCTTTCATCGCGGTTGACGACGTCTACGGGCTCGCCATCCCCCGGGGACGCGTGAGGGAAGAGCGCTTTCAGAGCTTCGTTGCGGCTCTGCGCGCCGGCCGGTCCAATGTTGCACCCGCAAGTAACTGAAGGGCGAGACATTTCGCAACGAAAGGAGGCTGACGAAACGCACTCATAACCCATGGACCCGCGGCCCGGCGTGGCAGCGGCGCTGTCAATGATTCTCATCATCACCGCACAACGTTGTACGCACAGAGGAGACACTCATGACTGCTAGCAGCAAATCGAAGTCAGGAGGGCTGGCCGAGTATATCGCCGCCCCATTCTTCAAGGTGTACTTACTCGCCTTTGTCCTGATGCTTATCGCTGAGTTCACCGGCACCGTGCGCTGGACTCCCATCGCCAAGATCACCATCGTTCTCGTTCCCTTCTTCCATACCATCTACTGGGCGGTCGCTTTTGCGCCGCAGGCTCTGGGCAAGTGGGTCAAGCTTTACAGCCTGAAAGATTCGGCGTATGCCGCCAGCCTCATCGTCATCGCCACCCTGCCGCTGATGGCGCGCTACGGCGTTACCGTCGGGCCCTCCGTGCCCACGATCATCAAGGCCGGCGCGGCGCTGCTTCTGCAGGAGATCGGCAACTACTGGGGCGCCATCATGATCGCGATGCCCCTGGCGATCCTGCTCGGCCTGCGCCGCGAGGTCATCGGCGCCTGCTACTCGGTCGCCCGCGAGCCCAACCTGAGCCTGATCGGCGACGTCTATGGGCTGGACACCCCTGAAGGCCGCGGCGTCCTGGGCACCTACCTCACCGGCACCGTGCTGGGCACCGCCTTCTTCAGCATCATCGGCAGCCTGATGGCCCTGACCGCACCCAAGCTGTTCCATCCGCTGGCCCTGGGCATGGCCTGCGGCATCGGCAGCGCCAGCATGACGACCGCCTGCGCCGCCACCCTTTCCGAGGCGCTGCCCGCCTGGAAAGACCGGATCCTCGCCTTCGCGGCTGCCAGCAACCTGGCCACCGCCGTTCTCGGCCTCTACGCCTCCTGGCTGATCGGCCTGCCGTTCGCCGAATGGGTCTACAGGATGATGGGCAAGCGCCGCGATAAGCAGGTGGATATCGCGGCCGCAGCCAAGGCCGCCGAAAAAAAGGTGGTCCGGCCGAAGACCAACGTGCTTTGGTCCATGCTCCACGTGACCATGGTCTGCCTCCTGATCCTGGTCGGCAACTGGATCGCCACCGGCATCGCGGGCGGCAGCAACTTCCACTGGAACGCGGCGAAGGCTGTCAACCCGATCCAGGCGCTGCCCGGGGTTCTGATCCTCTGGGGGGCCTGCCTGGTGGGCATCCTGCTGTCGCGCTATGTGCCGTTCTACGTCCCGACGATCGCCTACGTCGGCACCTTGACCTTGATCCTGACCATCCCAGGGATGCCCGGCTCCAAGGAAATCGCGGCCCTGGCCAACAAGGTCAACTTCCTGGCAACGGCCACGCCGATCATTGCGTTCGCCAGCCTCTCGATCGCGAAGGACCTGAGCGCGTTTGCCAAGTCGGGGTGGCGCATCGTGGTGGCAGCCCTGATCACGCTCTTCTCGGTCTTCTTCACGGCCGCGATCATCTCGGAGATCGTCCTGCGCATCCAGAATTTCCCGCGGGTCCCTTGAGGTCCGCTGCGCCAAGGACGGCTAACGCCTGGATGTGAGGCACAAGACACGAAGCCGCGGCCGTCCGGCCCGACTTCGTGTCTTTATTTAATTGCGTAGCCAATCCGGAGCTAAAAACACGATGACCACCCATGCAGAGAATTCCTACCTGGCAGCCGCAGATCCTGTCGTCGCCGAACTGGCGGCGCGCGAACGCCTGCGCCAGGAAACGACCCTGGATTTGATCGCCTCCGAGAATATCGCACCGCAGGCGGTGCTGGCCGCCTCCGGATCGGCGTTCAACAACAAGACTGCCGAAGGCTACCCCGGCCGCCGCTATCACACCGGGTGTGAGGTGGCCGATGAAATGGAGGCGTTGGCGATAACGCGCGCCAAGGCGCTCTTCGGCGCGGATCACGCCAACGTGCAGCCCCATTCCGGCGTCAACGCCAACCTGGCCGTTTATACCGCCATGCTGGCGCCCGGCGACCGGCTGCTGAGCCTGAAGCTGAGCCACGGCGGCCACCTGTCGCACGGCGACGCCGCCTCCCTCACCGGTCGCGTGTACAACTTCGAACATTACGGTGTGGATCCGGTCAGCGAAGTGCTGGATTACGACCAGATCCGCGACCTGGCCTTGCAGCACCGGCCCAAGCTGATCGTGGCCGGCGGCAGCTCATACCCGCGCGTGATGGACTATGCAGCGCTGCATGCCATTGCGGGCGAAGCCGGCGCCATGCTACTGGTGGATATGGCGCACATCGCCGGGCTGGTGGCTGCGCGCGTCATCCCCAGCCCAGTGCCGCACGCCGATTTCGTCACCTTCACCACCTATAAGACCCTGATGGGGCCTCACGGCGGTGTGGTGCTCTGCCGGGCTGAATATGCCAAAAAGATCGACCGCGCCATGTTCCCCGGTGTCCAGGGCACCCCCACCCTATCGCTGATAGCCGCCAAAGCGGTGTGCTTCCATCTGGCGTCGCTGCCGGCCTTCGTAGCCGTACAGAACGCCACCGTGGCCAACGCCCGTCTGCTGTGCAGCGAGCTGGCCGGCCAGGGTTTGCGGCCGGTATCCGGCGGCACCGACACGCACATGATGCTGTTGGATCTGCGCGGCGCCGGCCTGAAGGGCAACGCGGCCGAGGAAGCACTGGCTGAAGCAAACATCCTCACGAACCGCAATGTGATCCCTTACGATCCGGAGTCTGTCACGGTGACCAGTGGGCTGCGCCTGGGCGCCCCGGCTGTCACCGGCCGCGGGATGGGGGAAGCCGAGATGCGCGCTATCGCAGCCATGATCAGCAAGGTGCTGGCCGTGCCGGGCGACGCGGCCGTCAAGGCCGCGGTGGCTGTCGAGGCAGGCGAGCTGTGCCGCCGCTTTCCGCTGGCCGCGCGCGGATTGTGATGAGGACAAACATGGATCAGAAACTGTTTGAGGAACTGCAGGCGGGCATCGATGCGGAGTGGATCAGCAGGGTCCTGCAGGAGCTGATCCTGATCCGCAGCGAGAACCCGTTCGACGACCCGCCCCGGCCCGGTTTCCGCGAGCTGGAGATGGCCGAGTACCTTGCTGGCCTGTTGGCCGGACTGGGACTGCAACACGAGGTGCGCGAGGTGCGCCCCGACCGTCCCAACGTGTTCGGCTATCTGCCCGGCAGCAGCGGTCATACCACCCTCGCGCTGGCCGGCCACATCGACACTGCGCACACCACCGGATACGCCGGGGCCTACGATGTGAGGCTTGAAAACGGCAAGATCTACGGCCGGGGTGCGTGCGACATGAAGGCCGGGCTGGCGGCCTACCTGGCGGTGGCCAAGGTGCTGCGGGAGGCCAAGGCGCCCCTCAAGGGCAACCTGGTTCTCCTCTTCAACATGGACGAGGAGTACCAGATGTTGGGCTCCCAGGCTATCGGCCGCGATGGCCCGCGCGCAGACCAGGGCATCGTCGGCGAGCCCACCAACCTGGCCGTCTGCCCTTCCAACAAGGGCCGCGTCAGCACGAAACTCATCACGCGCGGCCGAGCCGCGCACTCCAGCGTCCCTGAGAAGGGGATCAACGCCATCAGCCGCATGGCGCGCGTGATCAGCGCCTTCGATGACTATAACGCCGAGCTGCTGACCCGTCCCCAACACCCGCTGTGCGGCAATGGCCGCTTCAACCCGGGGGTCATCAAAGGCGGGGTGCAGGTGAACATGGTGCCTGACTATTGTGAGCTGGAAGTAGACCGGCGCACCTTGCCCGGCGAGACCAAAGAGCAGGTGTACGCGGAATTCCATGCGCGCATCGCACGAGCCGCACAGGGCGATCCCGATTTCGCTTACGAGATCACCCCGCCGACCTGGCTCATCCCGGCGAACGACATCTCGCCCGTTGAACCCGTGGTGGCGGCGCTGCGCGGGGCGCACCTGGCGCTTCGGGGCAGCGATCCCGGCGTGCAGGCGTTCGTAGCCGGCTCTGATGCGCCGCACTACGGCTTTCCCACGGTAGTCTGCGGCCCCGGTTCCATCGCCCAGGCTCACACCACCGACGAATGGGTTGTTCTGGCGGAAGTCGTCGAGGCGGCGCGGCTTTATCTGCACGTCGCACTGCAATTGCTATCGTAGGGGCGGGGTGACCTCGTCCCTGCGATATAACGTCAAGGAGACAGTGATATGAATCGCGAAGAGCTGAAACAGGCGGTATGCGCCGAGATCGACCGGCGGCGAGACGATATCATCGGGATCGCCCATACGATGCTGCACAACCCGGAATTGGGCTACAAGGAGGTCAAGACCGCGGCCATGGTTCGCGACACGCTGGCAGGCCTGGGGCTGCCGGTGCGCGAGGGCCTGGCCATCACCGGCGTGGACGGCGTGCTGGCCGGCAGCGAGCCGGGCCCGAGCATCTGCATCATGGGCGAGCTGGACTCGGTGATGGCCGCGGACGCGGCCGTGTGCGATCCCGTCACCGGCGCCGCGCACCAGTGCGGCCATCACATCCAGGTGGCAAGCATGTTGGGCGCCGCGATCGGCCTGGCCGGCGCAGGGGCCGCGGGCGCGCTGGCGGGCAAGGTCCACTTCCTGGGCGCACCGGCCGAGGAGTTCCTGGAGATCGAGTACCGGCTCGGCCTGGCCAACGCGGGCAAGATCACCTACCTGGGCGGCAAGCAGGAGCTGATCAAGCTCGGCTACTTCGATGACATCGACATCGCGATGATGGTGCACGCCGCTTCCAAGGCGCCCGAGCCCGGGCTCCACTACGGCTTCCAGGCCAACGGCTTCCTGGCCAAGTTCATCCGCTACGCGGGCCGCGCGTCCCACGCGGGGGCTGCACCGCAGGACGGCATCAACGCACTGAACGCGGCCTGCCTCGGCATCCTCGCGGTCCACGCCCAGCGCGAGACCTTCCAGGACCAGGATTCGATCCGCGTGCATCCGATCATCACCAAGGGCGGCGACGTGGTGAACGTCGTACCCTCCGATGTCCGCATCGAGACCTACGTGCGCGGCCGCGCGGTCGAGGCGATCCTCGACGCGTCGAAGAAGGTGGACCGCGCGTTCCGCGCGGGCGGGGACGCGGTCGGCGCGGAGACAACCATCCAGAACGTGCCCGGCTACCTGCCCATCTTCCAGGACGAGCCGCTGACGCGTCTTGCCATGGAGAACGGCCGGGCGCTGCTGGGCGAGGAGGGGGTCCACTACGGCGGGTTCCTGGGCGGATCGCTCGATGTGGGCGACCTGTCGCATCTGATGCCGGTCCTGCATCCCTTCGTAGGCGGCACGGTGGGTCCGATCCACGGCGCGGACTTTGCCATCGTGGACTACAATGCCGCGGCCATCGTGCCCGCCAAGATGATGGCCATGACAGCCATCGACCTGCTGGCAGACGGTGCGAGCGCCGCGCAGCAGATCATCGCCGGCCACAAGCCGCTGCTGACCAAGGCGCAGTACCTGGCGATGATGGAAGACTTGAGCAAGTAACGGAGGTCAGCGTGCCCATCAACGGAAAACGCCTCCTTGGCCGGCTGGAGCGATTGGCCCAGTTCGGCCGGACGCCTGAAGACGGCGTCACCCGCCTCACCTTCACGCCCGAATATCAGCAGGCGTTGGAGGCAGTGGCGGGGTGGATGGCCGAGGCTGGGCTAACCACGCGCATTGATGCGGCGGGCAATCTGATCGGCCGGCGAGAGGGCGCGCAGCCCGGCTTGCCGGCCATCGCCTTGGGCTCGCATATCGATACGGTCATCAACGGCGGGCGCTACGATGGCAGCCTGGGAGTCCTGAGCGCCATCGAGGTGGCCCACGCACTGGCCGAAGACGGCCTCCCCACCCGGCATCCGCTCGAAGTCATCTCGTTCATGGAAGAAGAAGGGACGCGCTGGGGCACGAACATGTTGGGCAGCCGGTTCATGCTGGGCCGCATCACCCCGGAGACTATGGCCGAGCGCACCGACCGGCAGGGCGTCAGCATCGCCCAGGCGCTGGCCGCGGCCGGCCTGGACCCCACGCGCGCCCGCGAAGCTGCCCGCGATCCCGGCGCACTTCGCGCTTATGTCGAGTTACATATCGAGCAGGGCGCGGTGCTGGAGAGCCTGGGCCTGCCCGTGGGCGCGGTGACCGGCATCGCGGGGCCGCTCTTCCTGGCGCTGCACCTGGAGGGGCGCGCCGATCACGCCGGGGCCACGCCCATGGGCCTGCGCCGCGACGCGCTGGTGGCGGCAGCGCAGTTGGTGCTGGCAGCCCAGCAGGCTGCGGTTGCGGCCTCCCCCACGGCGGTGGCCACCGTCGGCCGGCTGGAGGTGAAACCGGGCGCGATCAACGCCATTCCCGGCGAAGTCTTCATGACGCTGGACCTGCGCGACATCGTCGAGGAGCGCCGCGATCGCCTGGAGCGCAGCATGCGCGAAGCCATCGAGCGGGTGACAACCGCGGCCGGCCTGCGTTTTCGGCTGGAGGAGCTGTCGCGCCACAAGCCCGTGCTGCTGCCGCAGCACATGGTGGACATGGTGGCCGCAGCGTGCGAGGCGGCGGGGATACCCGCACACCGCCTGCCCAGCGGTGCAGGCCACGACGCCCAGATCATGGCATCGGCGGTGGATACGGCGATGATCTTCGTGCGCAGCCGGGAAGGCATCAGCCACAGCCCACGCGAGTTCACCAGCGCCGAGGACATCCGCATGGGGGCAGAGGTGCTGTACCGCACGACACGCGCGCTGGACATCGCGGAGCAAAAGCGGCCCCTCTAAAGGAACCTGCATGATCGCACCGATAACCACCCCGCGGCTGACGCTCCGGCGCTTCCGGCCAGAAGACGCCGATGACCTGTACGCCTACCTGGCGGACCCGCAGATCTACCGCTTCGAGCCGGGTGAACCCATCGATCGGGAGCAAGCCGGTGTGCGCGCGGCCGACATGGCGGCGTCGCCCGACTTCTGGGCGGTGGCGCTGCGCAGCACAGGCCGGGTGATCGGCCAGGTCTACCTTGCGCAGCTCGACCCGGCAGAGCATCTGACCTGCGAGCTGGGCTACATCCTGAGCCCGGCCTACCAGGGCCAGGGCTACGGGTCCGAAGCCGCGGCCGCGCTGGTGGCGCAGGCGCTCACCGCGGGCGGCATGCACCGGGTCGTCGCGCACTGCAACCCCGAAAACACTGCCTCGTGGAAGCTGCTGGAGAAGATCGGCTTCCGCCGCGAGGGACTGTTCCGCCAGGACGTCTTCTTCCGCCGCAATGCCGCGGGCGAGCCGCTCTGGACCGACACCTATGTGTACGCGCGGCTGGCTGCGGACGAGACGGGGATGCCGCAGGACCGGGCTGAGCTGCTGATACGCATCCGCCGCGGGTGGTCGACCCTGCTGCAAGAAGTCGCG
Organism: uncultured Anaerolineales bacterium; assembly: GCA_964513075.1. GTDB lineage: Bacteria > Chloroflexota > Anaerolineae > CG2-30-64-16 > CG2-30-64-16 > DAOUBP01. Next base: position 37,152 of record CAZELR010000026.1, on the reverse strand, counting down.
GACCTGGCGCTCGACCAAATGCTGCGGGCCGCGCCCGGCGAATGGTCGATCAAGGATCACCTGGCGCACCTGGCCGCCTGGGAGCGCTACCTCCTGCTGCACCACCTCCAAGGCCACCCGTCGACCGAGGTGCTGCAGATCTCCGCCGCCGAAGCGGCAGCGTTCGATATCGACCGCATGAACGCGATCCTGCGGGAGCGCAGCCGGGAGCAGCCGGCGGATGAAGTGTTCGCCGAGCTGCACCGCAACCACGCGCGCCTGCTGGCCGCGTTGGAGACCCTGGACGAGGCCGCGCTGGCGCACCCCGGCCCCGCCGATGACCTGGTCGACCGGCCCCTGGTGGAGTCCATCGCCGGCAACACCTACGAGCACTACCCGGAGCACCTGGCGGCCATGCGCGCGCTCGCGACGCGGTCCTAACTCAATTCTCGTTCCCAGGCGGTCTCCCGACCGCCGCGCCCACTCACCGCCGCGCGAGGTCAGGCAGCGCGGGCAGCAGCCCCACCGCTGCCGCGCCCCACAGGCCGATCAGGATCGCCTCGGCCGTGTCGTGCCGCAGGGCCGTGGGCCGAGGGGCGCCCGACCAGGCGATCACCTGCCGCGCCAGGTCGCCGGCGTGCCGCTTGGCGCGCTCGCCGCTTTGCTGCTCGCGCGCGTACAGAAGCTGGCCGCGCCAGACCTGGGCATCGATCTGGAGCACCTCGATGCCGCGGCGGTCCGCCTCGCGGCGCCAGATGTCGCCGTACGCGTTGCCGCCCTCCAGCACCAGCCACCGCAGATCGGGCAGCTCGTTGAGGACTGCCGAGACCCCGCCGCGCAGTTGCGCCGTCGTGCCGAAATGCCGCGACCGGTACCAGATCAGCCGGCCCGCGTCGCCGTAATGCGCCAGGCCGGTCCGCAGACCCAAGTCGACCCCCAACAGTGCACTCATCTGACCTCGGATGAACCGTCGATGACGCTGCTATTCTAACCCAACGGCCGCACAGGTGGCAAGGGCGATCCAAAACTATCCGCATTTTCCACCCTGTGCTATGATTCCCAGTGCGGCAGCGCAGCCGTCCCGGAGGTCACGATGCGTCCCAAGTCCCGTGCACACGAACACGCATTGACATCCCGGCTCTACGCCGGCGCTGCCCGCGGGGTATACCATCCGGCCGGTCGCGGGCGAGGCCGAGATCGAGGCGCTGGTCAGCCTGCACCAGGCCGCGTTCGGCACGGAACACATGACGATCGCGGAACGCCTGACCTGGATGCGCTCACCCGACTATGACCCCACCCTCGACCTGGTGGCGGTCGCGGCCGACGGCAGCCTGGCCGCGACCTGCTTCTGCGCGATTTACAAGGAAGCGAACCGTCTGAGCGGCCGCAATGAAGGCGCGACCGATCCGGTGGCGACGCACCCGGCGCACCAGGGCCGAGGGCTGGCGCGGGCCCTGCTGTGCACCGGGATGGCGGCGCTGGCCGCGCGCGGGGTCGAGCGTGCTGTCCTGGGCACCAGCAGCGACAATCTCGCCATGCAAGCCGCAGCCCGGGCAGCCGGCTACCGCGTCGAATCCGAACGGGTCTGGTTCAGTTGGTGCGCGCCGATCATAGCCAAGAGCTCTTGAGCCAGGCATGGGGTTCGCACTTAGGAGGTCCTAAATGTCTTTCGAGGAAACGATCGGGAAATCGGCAGATAACCCCGAGGCGTTGGAGCTGGCTTACCGCCAAGCAGTCAAGGCCGGGGAGGAGACTGCCTTCACCGAGGCGATCGAGGCCGGCTATGCGCAGGCCAGCGATAACCTGCTCCTGGCGGCCTGGCATTACCGCCTGGCAGCCGCGGCGGCCAGGGTCAAGAGCCGGGTGATCGCCTGGCGCTGGGCCCTGCCCGTGGGGGTGCTCAACGGCCTGCTGCTCTGGCTGCTGTCCGATGATAAGCGCTACACCCTCCAGGTGACCAACCCAATAACACATTCCGTCTACACCTTCATGCCGGCCGTCGCTTTGCTGGCCGCACCGGTCAGCGCCGCACTGATCGTGCTGTTTATGACGCTGGCCGGCAGCCGGCGCCGATCGCGCTGGCTGGGCAGCTCAGCCGTTGGACTGGGCCTGGCCGCGAGCGCGGCCTACGTGCTGCTGCTCTTTCCCGGCATCTGGCCGCGGCTGTTTCAGGAGCAGTATCTGGGCTTGATGATGCTGCACCTGGGGCTGCTGGCCTGGGCCGGGGTCGGCGTGGTCGCGCTGACGCGGAGAGATCAGGAGAACCGCTTTGCCTTCCTGGTCAAATCGCTGGAGGCCTTCGTGGTGGGCGGGCTGCTGGCGATCGCCGGCGGGCTATTCTTTGCCATCACCGCCGGCCTGTTCGCCGCGTTGGGCATCGACCTGCCGCAAGTGGTCCAGCGTCTCTTCATCGCGGGCGGCGGCGGGCTGATCATCCTCGTGGCCGTGGCGCTGGTCTACGATCCCCGGCTGGCGCCGGCGCAGCAGTCGTTCGACGAGGGGCTGAGCAAGCTGGTGGCCCTGCTGATGCGCCTGCTGCTGCCGCTGACGGTGGCGGTGCTGGCGGTCTACCTGGCCTTCATCCCCTTCAACTGGCGCGAGCCGTTCGTGAACCGCGACGTGCTGATGATCTTCAGCGCCATGCTCTTCGCCGTGGTCGCCCTGCTGGTGGGTGCGACGCCGGTGGTCGGCGCTGAGTTGGGCGAAAAGGCCCAGACCTGGCTGCGCCGCGGCGTCATCGCGCTGGCAGGCCTGGCGCTGGTGGTCGGCCTCTACGCGCTGGCCGCGCTCGTCTACCGCACCATCGACGACCGCCTGACCCCGAACCGCCTGCTCTTCATCGGCTGGAACCTGGTCAACATCGCGATCCTGGCCGTGCTCCTGGTTCAGCAGGTGCGGGCCGGGCGGGCGCGCTGGTTGCCGGCGATGCACCGCGCCTTCGCTGCGGGCATCGTGCTCTACCTGATCTGGTCGGCCGCCGGCCTGCTGGCAGCGCCCTGGCTGTTCCGGGGCGATCCGGCCAAGGTGGCCGGCCTGCCGTTGAGCATCCAACTGCTCGTCTACGAGCATCCGGAGCCGATCCTGCTCAAATGTTACGACAGCCCGCACATCTATCTGCTGCAGGATGGCCAGAAGCGTTGGCTGAAGGATATCCCCACCTTCACGGCCGAAGGCTATCGCTGGAGCGATGTGCAGGACGTCACCTGCAACATCTTGCGTCTCGTGCCCGATGGGAAGCCGATCCCGCCCGACGCCGGCCCGCCGCCGCAGCCGTAGCCAGACGATTAATCGACACCTGCGCCGATGATCGAAAAGCCCGACTTCCCTGACTACCGCCTCGCCGCCTGTTTGCAGGCCAAGTCGGTCACCGCCACCTTCGCCGGCTGGACCGGGGCGTGCACCGGCGCGGCCGCGTGCATCGTCACCATGGACGGCGCGAAGTCCGTCACCGCGACTTTCACCCAAGCGCCGCCCGTTCAGCGCTCGCTCTTCCTGCCGCTGGTCCAACGGTAGATGATTGCACATTTCGTGCGAATCGTGTATAACGTACCGGCGTCAATACGCGCCATCGCGTCACTGATCGCCATCACACCAACGGACCACATCCGCGCCCATGCTCGAGAGACCTGACCTCCCCGATCACCGCATCGCCGCCGGTTTGCAGGACGCGTACGGGCTGCGCGTCTCCGACTTAGCGTTCCTGCCGCTCGGGGCCGATCTGAACACCGCGGTCTATCGCGTCACCGCCAACAACAATACCCCCTACTTCGTCAAGCTGCGACGCGGCCCCTTCGACGAGATCGTCGTGATGACGCCCAAATTCCTCAGCGACCAGGGCATCGCGCAGATCATTGCCCCTCTACCGGCCCGAAACGGGCAGCTTTGGGCGGAGCTGGACCCCTTCAAGGTGATCCTGTATCCTTTTATCGCGGGCGGCGACGGCTACGAGGTTGAGCTGGCGGACGACCAGTGGATCGCTCTCGGCACAGCCCTGAAGCGCATTCATGGGGTTGTCTTACCGCCCATGTTAGCAAAGCGCATCCCGCGGGAAACCTATCCCCGCCGGTGGCGCGACAGCGTCGTCACGTTCCTGGCGCGCGTCGCAGAGGAGAGCTTCGCTGACCCTGTTGCGGCGCGCATGGCCGCGTTCCTGCACGCCAAACGCACCGAGGTCCGCGATCTCGTCGACCGGGCGGCACGGCTCGCGCACACGCTGCGGACCCGGCCGCCCGAATTCGTGCTGTGTCACTCCGACCTTCACGCGGGCAATGTCCTGATCGCTGCCGACGGCGCGCTGTATATCGTCGACTGGGACGCCCCCATCCTGGCGCCCAAAGAACGCGATCTGATGTATGCGGGCGGCGGCCAGTTCGCTAACCGGCGAACCCCGCAGGAGGAGGAGGCGCTTTTCTACCGGGGGTATGGTGCAACGGTGATCGATCCGGCCGCGCTGGCCTATTACCGCTACGAGCGGATCGTCGAAGATATCGCCGTCGAATGCGAGCAGATCTTCTTGAGCGACGAGGGCGGCGAAGATCGCGAGCAGGCGCTGCATTACCTGATGACCAACTTTCTGCCCGGGAACACGATCGAGATCGCCTATCGGAGTAGACTTCCGAACATTCCGTGATAAAATGGGCCGATTCACCTCGCCGGGCGGCATCGCGCTGGGCGAGGGGGTACTGATCAACGCTGATGCCATTCTGTGAAGCGCACGATGCCATCTTTACACACCGTAACCGAGGACAAGTAACCGCATGAAATCAGCCAACGAACTCTCTCTGCGCGACACGTACGATGTCATTGTAGTCGGCGCGGGCCTGGGCGGGATGACCGCGGCCAGCCTGCTGGCCAAACGCGGCCTGGCGGTGCTGATGATCGAGCAGCAGGGCAAGCCGGGCGGCTCCTGCACCTCCTTCCGCCGCGACGGCGTCACCTTCGACGTGGGCACCGCCATGCTGTACGGCTTCGGCGAGCGCGGCTTCAAGCCGTTTCGCTTCCTGTTCAACGAGCTGGAGGAGCCGATCGAGGTGGTGGCGCACGCCACCCTGGCGCGCATGACCTTCGAGGGCCAGCCGATCACCTTCTGGCCGGACGTGGAGCGCTTCCTGCAGGAGCTCGACCGCCTCTTCCCCGAAGAGCATGACGCGCTGCGCGCCTTCTACCGCGACCTGTACGCGATGTATGAGAACATCGTCCTCAAAAACGAGGTGATCGTCCCGCCGTCCGAATTCTCTCCGCGCCAGGGGCTGCGCCGCCTGCTCACCGGCCCGCTCGCGATGATCAAGATGCAGAAGCTGCTGGACACCAGCGTGCGCTCGCTGCTCGACCACTACTTCAAGAGCGAAGGGGTCATCAACTTTTTCGATAAGCTGTGCTCGGCCTACTGCTACACCACATCGGACGAGACCCCTGCGGTGCTGGCCGCCACTATGTTCCTGGACAACCACATCGGCGGCGTCTACTACCCGGCCGGCGGTGCGCAGATGCTGCCGAACAAGCTCGAAAAGGCGTTCGAACGATTCGGCGGCCAGGTGCTCTACCATACGCTGGTGGATGAGATCCTGATTCGCGACGGCCAGGCTTACGGCGTGCGGCTGGCGGACGGCGTCGAGATACGCGCCGAGCGGGTCATCGCCAATGCCACCGTGTGGAACCTCTACGGCAAGCTGGTGCGGCCCGAGCACATCCCGCCGGAGCGGCTGGCGTGGGCGCAGGGGCTGGTGCCCACCTTCCCCAGCATGACCCTCTACATGGTGGTGGACCGCGCCGCCCTGCCCGCGGACGTGCTGCCCTGGGAGGTGTTCATCGAGAACCGCAAGGTGATCGACAGCTCGGACCTGACGCTTTACATCAATTCATTGGTGGACACAACGTTGGGTCCGTCCGGGAAGATGGTGATCATGGCCATTGCGCCCAACCTGGAGCGCTGGCCCAGCCCGGGATCGCCCGAAGACCACTCCGCCGCGTACTTCACCCAGAAAAAGGCCCAGGCGCAGCGCATGCTCGACCAGGTGGAGCAGCACTTCCCCGGTTTTTGCAGCCACATCGAGACGCTGATCGTGGGCACACCGACCACCATCGAGCGCTATCTGCTGAAGAACCGCGGCGCGGTGGGCGGCCCGAAGAACATGCTGGGCCAGCACATGCTCAAGCGCCTGCACGCCAAGAGCGAGTGGAAGAACCTGTATGTGTGCGGGGACTCCACCGTGATGGCCACCGGCGCGCCGGCCACGGTCGTCTCCGGCGTGGGCGCAGCGAACATGGTGCTGCGAGATCTGCGCAAGCCCGAATACGATGCCCGGAAGTTTCCGCGCCAGTTCGTCGAGTTCGTCGAGACCCCTTACCGCCGTCCCGCAGTCGGCAATGACGAAGCGATTACGCCGGAAAACGCGGCGCTCTTCGCGGCGCAGTGCCAGGGCTGTGAGGCGCCGGCCTGCGTGGCCGACTGCCCGGCGGCCATCGACATCCCCGGCGTGCTGCGGCGCATGGAGGCCAGCAACTTCGCCGGCGCGGCGCGCGAGCTGCGCCGGAGCAGCGCGCACGGCGAGCTGTGCGGGGCCGCGTGCCAGGCCGGCGAGCTCTGCGAGAGCCGCTGCTATCGACGCAGCTTTACGGGAGAGCCGGTGCGGATCGCCGAGCTGCTGCGGTGGGTTGACGAGGCGGCAGGCTGATCTATAATATGCAGGTTGCCGCTTATATACGAAAGGAGTAATGAGATGCCAACCCGATCTGTTTCCCGCCGGCTGTGCGCAGTCGGCGCGTTGATCCTCGCGATTGTCCTGCTCGCCGCCTGCGGCGGGGGCGACAGCAAAACTGCACCCACCAGCGCGCCGGCCGCCGCGGCCCCTGTAAAGGCCGTCGAACCAACTGCGGCCCCTGCGCCCACCCAGGCGCCCCTACCGACTGCGACCACTGCGCCGGCGCCAACTGCCACGCCCGAACCCACGGCCACGCCGGAGCCGACTGCGGTCCCTGAAGCCAAAGCGCCCACCGGACAGGCCGCCCTGGATCTGTTCAAAGAGGTCGCCGCGGCGCAGGCCGCGCAAAAGACCATGCGGATGACCATGACCAGCGAGAAGAAGGGCGAAGTTACTGAGACGGTCATCGAGCTGATCCGGCCCGATCGCATGAAGAGCAGCGGGGGTCCAGGCGGGGAGATAATCATCGTGCCCCAGGGGACCTACATGCGAGAGACCGGCGGCGGCTGGATCAAGGCGCCCTTCGATCTGAGCGGGAGCATGAACGAGATGCTGTCCCAGGCCAATACCGAGGAACTTCTGAAGTACCTCTCGGTTGATAACCTCCGCCTGGTGGGAGGCGGCGTCGTGGACGGTCGACCGTGCTGGGTCTACGCATACGAAACCACCATCGAGGTGACGAAAAACATCACCGTGCAGACACAGGCCAAAATCTGGTTGGGGATCGCGGACAAGCTTGCCTACAAGAGCGAATCGATCACCCAGTCGTCCGCCGACCCAGCCGGCGAGACGAGCACGACCACCATTCTTTACGATTATGGGCTAGACCTCAAGATCGAAGCGCCCATCCCGTGACGCGCGACGATGAAGAGCCGTACGAGGTGGAGGACATGAGACCGTGAGATTTCACCATCGGTTTCGCGTGCGAGCGCCTTTAGCGCGTGTGGCTGAGTTCCACGCCCTTTCGGCCAGCATGGGGGCGATCACCCCGCCGCCGATAATCGTCCGCGTCCACCGCGCGCCCGAACGGCTGGCGAGCGGCGACGAGATGGACTTCACCCTGTGGGCGGGACCGGCGCCGCTGCATTGGGTGGCGCGCATCGAGAACGCCTCGCCGGACGGCTTTACCGACCGGCAAGTGCGCGGGCCGTTCGCGGCCTGGCAGCATCAGCACAGATTCGTGCGTGTGTCCGAAACCGAGACCGACGTGGTGGATGAGGTGGAGGCGCGGCTCAAGCGTCACCCGGTCTGGCTGCTTGCCGGCGCGTTCATGTGGGCGGGGATGCCGGCCCTCTTCGCGTATCGGGGTTGGCGAACGCGGCGGATGCTGGAGACCGGAAGCTAGTGGAACGTTGGTTCGACTTCGGCCATCGGGGAAATGTCATGCTGAGCGGGTTAACGAGTCAACGCTGGTCACGGCGAGACCCTAGCGAAGCATCTCGTACAGCCAACGAGACCCTTCACTGGCGATTCGCGGCGCCGTGCTTTGTGCCGTTAACCCGTTCAGGGTGACAGGAATGGCCTATCTCGCGTCAACCGACTCACTTGGGGGCTGGATGCGGGGAACTGGGTGAGGTTAATGGATCGGATCGTTGTGGTGGGGGGCGGGATCGGGGGACTGACAACGGCGGCGCTGCTGGCTAAGGCCGGGCGGGACGTGACCGTGTTGGAGGCGCACATCTACCCTGGCGGGTGCGCGGGGACCTTCTACCACCAGGGTTACCGCTTCGACGCGGGTGCGACGCTGGCAGCGGGGTTCGATCCGGGCGGCGGCATGACGCGCCTGGGCCAGGCGTTGGGCATCACCTGGCCCGTCGAGCCGGCCGAGGTGGCGATGCGCGTCCACCTGCCCGGCGGCGAGCACGTCACGCGCTGGACGGATCCCGCGGCCTGGCAGGCGGAGCGGCTGGCCGCGTTCGGGCCGGCGGCTGAACCATTTTGGCGCTGGCAGGAGAGCACCGCCGATCGACTATGGGACCTGGCCCTGGCCGGCATCCCGTGGCCGCCGCAAGGCCTCGCCGATCTGGCCCGCCTGGCCAAGGGGATGGGACCTGTTGCCAGCGCGCCCGCGCGGCTGCCCGGGCTGGCGCTGGATGCCTTGCGGCCAATTGTCGCACACCTGGGCGGGGCATCGAAGCTGCTGCGCCAGTACGTCGACGGTCAACTGCTGATCTCGGCCCAGGCAACTTCTGAGCGCGCCAATGCGCTGTACGCCGCGGCAGCGTTGGACATGCCGCGACGCGGGGTGGCGCACGTGCGCGGCGGCATCGGCAAGCTGGCCGAGGCGCTGGCCGATGCGGTGCGGAGGCACGGCGGCCGCGTGCACACCCGGCAAGCCGTCACCCGCGTAGCCGGACCGCGCGGCGGCACGTACCGCGTGGAGACGAGCAAGGATGCCGTCTTCGAGGCCGAAACGGTCGTCTTCAACCTGCCGCCGCACGATGCCGCCGCGCTGCTGGTCGATGATGCGCCCCCCAAGCTGCGCCGGGCCAAGCTTCCGGCTGATGGCTGGGGCGCGTTTATGGTCTACGTTGGACTGCAGGACGCCGTTGTCTCACCCGGACTGCCGCTGCATCACCAGGTGCTCGCGGCGGCAAGTGCGATGGATGAGGGCGAAGGGATGAAGGGACGTTACCGGAAATTGGCGCTGGGCGAGGGGAACAGCGTCTTTCTGTCGCTCAGCCTGCCCGACGATGCTGCCGGCGGCGCTGCCGGCGGCGCCCGCAGTCCGGCCGGCCAGCGCGCGCTGACCATCAGCACCCACACCGATCTGAACGTCTGGTGGCGCCTGTTCGAAAACGACCCCGACGCCTACGAAGCACGCAAGGCGGCGATGACCGAGCGTGTACTTGACGCCGCGGAGGTTGCCGTGCCCGGCCTGCGCGGCGCCGCAAAGCTGATCCTGCCCGGCACACCGGTGAGCTTCCAACACTTCACGCATCGCAGCCGGGGCTGGGTGGGCGGCTTCCCGCAGACAAACCTGTTTCGGGCCTGGGGGCCGCGCCTCGGTCCTCATCTGTGGCTGGTGGGCGACAGCATCTTCCCCGGCCAATCGGTGCTGGCAACAGCGCTGGGCGGACAACGCGTCGCCCAGTCCATTTAGCAAAGAGGCCTTTGGAGGTAGTTCAGATGAACCATCCCGAAGCCACCCAACAAGCCCTCAGCATCCTGCGCAGCGGCGAGCCGTTCCAGTGGTACGTCATCACCCTGCTGGCGCTCGTCGTCTACGTCTACTTCAACGAAGCCGCCAAGCACAACTGGCGGGGCATCGCGGCCGGCCTGTCGCTCTACGCGGTCCATTGGCTCTACGAGATCGCCAACGCGCTGATCCAGCACTTCACCGGCCACGCACTCTGGACCGTCCCCACCGGCACCGCGTTCCTGCTCCTGGTCGGCGTGGGGATCGAGCTGAGCTTCATGTTCGCCATCGCCGGGCTGGTCTTCTCCAAGCTCCTGCCGGCCGACCCCAAGCTGAAGATCCTGGGCATCAACAATCGACTGCTGATCGCGCTGGGCAATGCGGCGTTCTTCGCGATCTTCGAGATCTTCCTGGCGCGCACGCCCGCCTTCGTCTGGGTCTATCCCTGGTGGGGCGCGCTGCCGGTGTTCGCCACGGTCTACGTGCCGTTCTTCGTGGTCTCGATGACTAGCTACGACTGGCGACCAGCCACCCAGGTTCGCGTGATCGGCGGCCTGTTCGCGCTGGACGCGCTGCTGCTGGTCGTGTGCGCGGGTCTGCTGCGGTGGATTTGAGAGGCGCTCTCCATTCAAATGGCCTTGGAAAGAGGACACCATGAAAACTCTCAGGCAGCTACTCTTCGTCGCGTTGCTCGTTGCCCTATTGTGCCCGGCAGCTTCCTACGCCGCGCCTGACGCGCCCTTGCCCGGGCTGGAGTGGGTCTGCCTGCCCGAAGCCGACTACCCGCTGGGCATCTGCGGCGAGATTACCGCAATCGAGCTCAGCGGCCCGGACGAAGGCTGGGCGGTAATGGGCAACACCCTGCTGCGCCTGCAGGGCGGCGCCCTCGTGAACGCGCTTCCTAACCCGGGTCGCGGGAGCCTGGAGGCAATTGCACTGACCGGCGCGAATGCAGGCTGGGCCGTGGGCTCCTCAGGCACGCTCGTGCGACTGGCCGGAGGCGTCTGGACCGCCGTGACGCCGATCAGCTCCCGGACGCTGCGCGGGGTGGCGCTATCCGGGCCGAATGACGGTTGGGCCGTGGGCGACTCGGGCACGATCCTGCGCCTGGCGGGCGGAGCCTGGACCGCGGTGTCGCCATCGCCCACCACGGCAACACTGCGGGCGGTCGCGCTGAGCGGGCCGAATGACGGTTGGGCGGTAGGGAGCTCGGGCACGATCCTGCGCCTGGCGGGCGGCGTCTGGACCGCTGTGACCAGCCCGACGACCGAAATCCTCTATGATGTCGCGTTGGCCGCGGGCGGCACAGGCTGGGCGGTCGGCAGCGGCACCCTGTTGCGGTTGAGCGGAGGCATGTGGACGGCGGTGTCCGCACCAGCCGCAGATCTGCGCGGGATCGCGCTCAGCGGGCCGGCAGACGGCTGGATAGCCGGTCTGTCCAACCTCTATCGGCTGAGCGGCGGCGGCTGGACGGAGGTGAAAGCCCCGGCCGGCAGGTGGCTGAGCGCGGTGGCATTAAGCGGCCCGGACGCCGGCTGGGCCGTAGGCTACGAGGGCGCCATTGCGCGACTCAGCGGCGGCGCCTGGCGTCTTCTCGCGGGCCTGCCCAAGGCGATGCTCAACTCGGTAGCGCTCAGCGGACCGGGAGACGGCTGGGCCGTAGGTGGCGAAGGGGTCATCATGCGCCTGGCCGGCGGCGCCTGGAGCCAGGTGACCAGCCCGACCACTGAGGACCTCTACTCACTCGCGCTCACCGGGCCGAACGAGGGCTGGGCAACCGGTCTTCACGTCCTGCTGCGGCTCAGCGGCGGCATCTGGACCAACGTGCCGCCTCCTGAGAGCGGCCAATACTTCTCCGTGGCGCTCAGCGGGGGCCAGGGGTGGGCTGTGGGGGGGCCCTCGATCCTGCACCTGGCAGGCGGCGTCTGGACCCATCAATACGCGCCGGGAAACCCATATCTTAACTCCGTGGCGCTGAGTGGTCCCAGCGATGGCTGGGCACTCGGATTCGGCGGCAGCAAGATGCTGCGCCTGAGCGGCGGCGTCTGGAGCGAGGTCGCCAGCCCCACCACCACCCCGCTGTGGGGGTTGGCGCTGAGCGGGCCGGGCGAAGGATGGGCTGCGACCGGGAGCTACAACTCCAACACGGTGGCCAACCCGGCCTTGCTGCGGCTGAGCGGCGGGACCTGGACCGTGTTGCCCGCGGTCAACGACAAGAGCATCTTCTCAATCGCACTGAGCTCCGCCAACGAAGGCTGGGCGGTGGGCGGGGATGGCGCGATCCTGCGACTGGCGGGCGGCGCCTGGCATGCAGTGGACAGCCCTACCGACAACATGCTGAAATCCGTGGCGCTCAGCGGGCCGGGTGACGGCTGGGCGGTGGGCCATTGGGGCACCATCCTGCGGCTGGAGGGGGGCAAGTGGCACGCGGTCGCCGCGCCGACGCGTTCCTCCAGCCACCGGGCAATCGCGCTCAGCGGACCGGATGAAGGCTGGGTTGTCGGCAGTGGGATCGTGCGCATCGAGGACGGCCTGTGGCGCAGCCTCGCCAACCCCACCGACAAATCTCTGCTGGCGGTCGCGCTGAGCGGATCGCAAGATGGTTGGGCCATGGGCTCGGGCGGCGCGATCGTGCGCTTGCAGGGTGGCCAATGGCGTGCTGCGGCCAGCCCGGTCACGGTCGATCTCAATGCAGTGGCCCTGGCTGGCACCGCTGCCGGCTGGGCGGTGGGCGACGACGGCGCCATACTGCGCCTCAACAGCGGCGCCTGGACACAGGTGACCAGCCCGACGACCAAAGACCTCAACGCGATCACGCTGAGTGGACCGCTGGAGGGCTGGGCCGGCGGCGGCGAATACCCGGATTCGGTGCTGTTGCGATTGAGCGGCGGAACCTGGACTGCGGTGACCAGCCCCGCCAACAACACAATCGCGGCGCTGGCGCTCACCGGACCGGATGAGGGACGGGGCCTGACCACGAATGAGTTCCTGCGCCTGAGCGGAGGCAAGTGGAGCAAAACCTCAAGCCCGTTCCGCGGCTCACTCTACAGCCTTGCACTCAGCGGCCCGAACGAGGGATGGGCGAGCGGTTGGAACGGCATGATCCTGCGCCTCCATCGCGGCCGTTGGAGGCTCACCACGTCGCCTGCCACCGGAGGGATCTACGTGGCGGCCGCGGACTCGGCCAACGCCTGGGCCGTGAGCCAGGAAGGCGCCTTGTTGCGGCTTTCCGGCTGGCAACCGCCGTCGTTCGACGGGTTCCTGCCGCTGGTTCTCAAGTAGCTGCCGCTCCGCGCTCATCCGGGAGCTCGCGGCGGCGTCTCTTGCCCAGGGTTGCCAGCTTTTCGAAAGTCGGCAACCCTGAAAGTTAGCGACCCCGGTCGCTTGAATCCATCAGTGAGGCGGCCTGGATGAATCATCCCGAGGCCGGCCTACAAGCCCTGAACAGCCTGCGCAGCGGCGAGCCGATGCAGCCGGGCACGCTCATCATCTTCGCCGCACACGGTTCAACGGCCGCGCTGCTCCCTTGCGTAGAGCAGAAACGGCCCCTTTTCGTCACTGCCTTCCTTTTCAAATGTCATGCCGATTTTCGTTGCTACCTTGATGGAAGCCAGATTGTCGCGATCGATCAAGCAGATCAGGCGCGGCAACCGAAGGCGTTCAAAGCCATATTCGAGAACCGCCTGGGCCGCTTCCGTTCCCAACCCCTGCCCCCAATACTCCTTAGCCAGCAGGTAAGCCACTTCGACTTCCGGGCGTTGATCAATCGTCCACGGCAGCAACCCACACCGCCCGATCAGGCGATCGGTTTCCTTATGGATGGTGGCCCAGAGCCCCAATTCGGGGTGTTTCGGATGTCCGTTGAGAAACCATTCCAGTTCTTCTTTCGTTTCCTCATAGGTCAAAACGCCTTCGGGGAAGTATCGTCGGACCTCCGGGTCGCTGTAAAGCGCGAACAGGCTGTCAAGGTCGTTCGGAACCAGATGCCTGAGCATTAGTCTTTTAGTTTCAAGGATTTTCATATCACCCAGTACGCCTGCCCTGTCCCAGCCGGCCGATACACAATATTGTTCGACATGATTTCTCACCCTTCTGCTGCACCAACAGCACACACCTGAACTTAGTATCACAACATCACAAGTATTTATCTAGTGTCACACAAAATAGCATCACATGATGTATTCGGCCCTCCGATCCAGTCCGCTTGGGTAATCCCCGGGTGCATTTGGAATTGCCGGTCCCCTGCGGCGCGAGTTGGGAATACTGAGGCTAAATGTTATCATGCGCTCCTGGGATGTGACACCGGGAGGAATTTCGAAACAATGGTGACCGATATCGTGATCCGCCGGCTCACTGCCGGCAACCAGGGCGACCTCAACCGCTGCGACAGCTCGTTCACCGTGACGGCCGAGCTGTGCCTGGCCGCAGAAGACGGCCAAATCAGCACCACCGTGCGGCCTGTGGCGCCCTACTTGAAGCGCTACGACCCTGAGGTATGTGACGCCCAGGCCTATATCACCAAGCCCGATCATGCGGCGTGGCTGGCCTATGTAGACGGCCAACTTGCCGGCCAGATCCTGGTGCGCGAGAACTGGGACCGCTTCGCCATCATCTGGGACATCGCGGTAAACCCGCCTTTCCGCCGCCGGGGCGTGGGCCGCCGGCTGATCGAGCAGGCCATCGAGTGGGCCAGGGAGCAAGGGCTGCCGGGCGTGATGCTGGAGACGCAGAACATCAACACCGCCGCATGCCGGTTGTATGCGTCCTGCGGCTTCATCCTGGGCGGGTTCGATGCCTACCTGTACCGCGGCATCATGCCGGGGACGCGCGAGATTGCCTTGTTCTGGTACCTGATATTTGCCTAAGGTTGCCAACTGAGGGTTGCCAACTTTTCGAAAGTTGGCAACCCTCTATCGACTGAAAGGGACTGCCCCATGCTTCAGGGTTTCGATTTCGTCCTCATTGCGCTGGCCGCGGTCGCAGCCGGCGCGGTCAATGCGCTGGCAGGCGGCGGCACGCTCATCACCTTTCCGATGCTCACCGCGGTGGGGGTGCCGGCGGTGCCGGCCAACGTCACCAACACGGTCGCACTGCTGCCGGGCTACTTCGGCGCGACGCTGGCGCAGCGCCGAGATCTGCGCGGGCAGGAGCACCGGTTGTGGTGGGCCATTCCCGCGGGCATTGTGGGCGGCCTCATCGGCGGTATCCTGCTGCTGCGAACGGGAGAGCGGCTGTTTCGCGATCTCGTGCCCTACCTGATCCTGCTGGCGTCCGGACTGCTGGCGCTGCAAGACCCCCTGCGCAAATGGGTGGCACGGCGCATGGCCAGCCGCAGCGATGGCGGCACGGCCCATGAACGGTGGGCAGCGCTTCCCGTCGGCGTCGCAGCCATTTACGGCGGTTACTTCGGCGCCGGCTTGAGCGTGATCGTGCTCGCCGTACTTGCGGTAGTTCTCGGCGACAACCTGACGCGCCTCAACGCGCTGAAGCAGGCCGTTGCCTTCGCGACGAACACGGCCGCGGCCATCTTCTTTCTTTTCTCGGGCCAGGTCCTGTGGCCTGCGGCCGCGGTGATGGCGGTGGGTGCACTCATCGGCGGGGTCCTGGGCGGCAAGCTGGCCGGCCGCATCAAGCCGTCGGTCCTCCGCTACGTGGTCGTCACCATCGGCGTCATCGTCGCCGTGATCTACCTGGTCCGCTGAACACACGGTGAGTTGCCATCTTCGCCGCAAAGATGGCAACCCTACGCAGCCCGTATGCACTTCAGCATTTTTCCTGAATGTGCTATACTTTACTTCAACTCTTCGCACTTATAATCAGCCTTTTCACACACCTCACGGAGGAAGCAAGATGCCAAATACGCCGGTCACTGCTATCGGAGTTCTCACGAGCGGCGGCGATGCGCCCGGCATGAACGCCGCGCTGCGCGCGATCGTGCGCACGGCGTTGAACCGCGGCGTCGCGGTCTATGCCATTTACGAAGGGTACCAGGGCATGGTTGACGGCGGCGATCGCATCCGCAACATGGCCTGGGACGATGTGAGCGGCATCCTGCAGCGCGGCGGCACGGTGATCGGCACTGCGCGCTGCGCCGCATTTCGCACCCGCGAGGGCCGGCTCACTGCGGCCAAACACCTGCTCGAACGCGATATCGACCGCCTGGTGGTCATCGGCGGCGATGGCAGCCTGACCGGCGCCAACCTGTTTCGCCAGGAATGGACCTCGCTGCTTGCCGAGCTGGTGGAAACCAAAGCGGTTCCGGCCGAGCTGGCGGAACGCCACGCCTATCTGAGCATCGTCGGCCTGGTCGGCTCGATCGACAACGACTTCTACGGTACGGACATGACCATCGGCACGGACACCGCGCTGCATCGCATCACCACGGCGCTCGATCAGATCAGCAGCACCGCGGTCAGCCATAAGCGCAGCTTTGTCGTCGAGGTGATGGGGCGCAATTGCGGCTACCTGGCGTTGATGAGTGCGCTGGCCGGCGGCGCAGACTATGCTTTCTTTCCGGAACGCCCACCGAGCGTGGACGACTGGGAAACCCAGATGTGCGATCTGCTGAAGGCCGGCCGGGAGGCGGGCCGCCGCGACCTGACTGTGGTTGTTGCAGAGGGTGCACGGGACAAATTCGGCAAGCCGATTACCGCCGAGTACGTGCGCCAGATCTTGGCCGATCGGCTGCATGAAGACGTGCGCTCCACGATCCTGGGGCACGTCCAGCGCGGCGGCGCGCCCAGCGCCTTCGATCGCTGGATGAGCACCCTGGTCGGCGCCGCGGCCGTAGATGAGCTATTGGCTGCCAAACCAGACAGCGAACCACAAATGATCGGCATGCGCTACAACCGCATTCGACGCCACCCATTGATGGAGTGCGTCGAAAAGACGCGCGAAGTGCCCACGGCTATTGCTGAACAGGATTATGAGCGCGCCATGGCGCTGCGAGGCAGCAGCTTCAATGAGGCATATCGGACCTTCCGCACCTTGAGCCGGGCCCTGCCGCATCCGCCGCAGCCTGACCAGCGCCGCTTGCGGCTGGCGATCCTCACCGCGGGCGCGGCTGCGTCGGGCATGAACACCGCGGTCCACGCGGCGGCGCGGCTGGCGATCGACCAGGGGCACGTCGTCCTGGGGGTGCGCGATGGCTTCCAGGGCCTGATCGAAGACCAGATGGAAGAATTCGACTGGATGAGCGTCCACGGCTGGGGCTCGATGGGCGGCTCGGAACTGGGCACCAGCCGCACCGTGCCCACCGGCGCTGAAATCGCGGCCGTGGCCCGCACCTTGCGAAGACGCCGCATCGACGGCCTGCTGGTCGTCGGCGGCTGGTCGGCCTATGAGGCGGCCCACCGGCTCAACTCGGCGCGCGATGAGTACGAGGCGTTCAACATCCCCATCATCTGCATGCCCGCCGCGATCGACAACAACCTGCCCGGCACCGAGATGAGCATCGGCGCGGATACCGCGCTCAACAGCATCGTGGAGGTCGTGGACAAGATCAAGCAATCGGCAGTGGCCACGGGACGCTGCTTCGTGATCGAGGTGATGGGCCGGCAATGCGGCTACCTGGCGCTGATGAGCAGCATCGCGACCGGCGCAGAACGCGCCTATCTGCCCGAAGAAGGCATCACCCTACACGATCTGGAGACCGATCTGGCTGAAATGAAGGAGGACTTCCGGCAGGGCAAGCGCAAGAGCCTGATGATCCTCAACGAGAAGGCCAACCCCCTGTATACGGCAGGATTTATCTCGACGCTGTTCGAGCAAGAGGGGGAAGAGCTCTTCGACGTGCGCGAGGCAATCCTGGGTCACCTGCAGCAGGGCGGCGATCCGTCACCTTTCGACCGCATCCAGGCCACCCGGCTGGCTGCGCGCTGCCTGGCATTCCTGGTCGAAAACGCGGGCAAGGCGAACGGGTCAGTGATCGGCCTGCAAAACGGCCATGTCCAAATTCACAGCCTGGACGACATCGCACTGCTATGCGACATGGAGCACATGCGGCCGTTGGAGCAATGGTGGCTGGAGCTACGGCCTACCGCGCGGCTGATGAGCCATTTGACCGTCACTCCAGATCCTTATCTATGACCTGTCACGTCAGGCCTGCCAGGTCTTGAAGACCTGTCAGGCCTGGCGCGTCACGATAAGCCTGTCAGATCCAGGGGTGAGCCAGCGGCCTGCAAGGCCGCCATGAAGCCGGCGATATCGGGAAAGACGCGCTGCGAGAAGGCTCGCACGACCCAGTTTTCGGCCAGCGGGGAGATCGTCACCACCGGCACGCCGTGTTGATAGGCGCTGTACATCTCCAATGCGGTGCCCATGCTGGCCACCGGCAAGTAAGCGACCACCAGATCGCTGGCGCCTGCTAAGTCCAGCAGGGCAAGCAAGGTGTCCTTAGCTAACGCGTCGCCATACTCTACGCTGTCCGGATGTAGCCGCAGCGGATCGATCACCTCCAGCTCGGGCCAGCGCGCGCTGAACGCGTCAGCGAGCAGGTTGCGATAGGTCTGGTCCACCAGTCCCTTGCCATGATTCGACGCCTGCATGACGCCGCCGATGAAAACACGCATTCATTCCTCCCCACCCACTATCAATCTTTCTGTAGACCAGGTCCAAACGTATTTTCGACCACTCCTGGCAGCAGGCTGTAGATCGAACACCCCATCCGCTGTTCGAAGTCAGCCTTGACGGTGAAGACCGTACGCCACTTGGCCAAGGCAGAATCACTGACACCGCCATAGCGCAGCGCGACATCCAGCATCCGCTTCTCCATCAATACGAAGCCCTCAGCCATGGCCAGCGCGTCGCACAGTTGGATCAGACGGTCGTAGTCATCATACTCGATGCCGGCCAGGTAGGCTTCGATAAAATGCAGTTCGTCTGGTGTGCAGTCCCACTTGCCAAAAATGGCACGCAGGTCCTTCACCGCAAACGAGTGCGTCATGTTGATGCGCGCTGCATCCTCGTAGCCCAGGGCGGCCAGGAAGTGGTAGCCATCCACCACGTGACGCATACCGGTCACGCCCGCACGCCGGCCCATGTCATGCAGCAACCCGAGGACATAAGCCGCTTCGGAATCAAGGCCCGGCAGATGTGCAGCGATAGCCTGGGCTGCTTCGGCTACCTTGTGCGAATGGAGGACCCAAGGGCCAGGGTTAGAGGCACCGGCCTCGGCAAGCAGCGCTTGAGCAATATAACGATCCGGTATGCGCACGACGAGACCCTCACAAGAACGAACCTGGTCGGTGCTGGCTGCACAGACATGCGATTATAGCACTTTGCCCACCCCAAACCAAACCGTCGACCGCGTGGTTTGCAGCCGTCGAAGTTGGGAACTATCCGGCTTGATGGTATACTCTGTACACAGTTCTAATCGTCCCGAAAGAGCCAACAGGGAGACTGCTATGCCATCCTATATTCTCGCTGTCGATCTGGGCGGCACGCAGATTCGCGCCGCGCTATGTGACCCACAGGGGCAGATCCTCCGAAGAATCGCGTATCCGACTCAGGCAGCCAGCGGCCTCGATGCGGTCATCAAACGCCTGGAAGACACCATCGCCGAGGCTATCGGAAGCACGCCGCTGGACCAGATCATTGGCATCGGCATCGGCGCGCCCGGTCCCCTCAATCCGATCACCGGCATCCTCCTGGAAGCGCCGAACCTGCCCGGGTGGTACAACGTTCCGCTGCGGAACATCATCAGCGCACGCTTTGGCCTGCCCACTTTCTTGGGCAACGACGCCAATCTGGCCGGATTGGCCGAGAACACCTTTGGCGCCGGTCACGGCCAAAACCACATGATCTACCTCACGATCAGCACGGGCATCGGCGGCGGCATCATCGTAGATGGCCGGATGCTACTGGGTGCGCGCGGGCTGGGCGCTGAGGTGGGGCACACCATCGTAGATCCAGACGGGCCATTGTGCAGCTGCGGGCATCACGGCTGCGTGGAAAGTTTCGCGTCGGGGACCTCCATCGCGCGCGATGTCGCAGCGCGAATCAAGGCCGGCAAGAAATCACGTATCAACAAGATGGTCGGCGGTGATCTGAGCAAGATAGACGCCAGAACGGTCAGTGAGGCAGCCAAGCTCGGCGACAAGCTGGCCATCCAGGCGTTCCGCCGGGCGGGCAGGCACCTCGGCATCGGCATCGCTAACCTGCTGCGACAGTTTAACCCAACCATGATCGTTCTGGGCGGCAGCGTGACCAAGGCAGGCACGCTGCTATTCGACCCCATGTGGGCCGCGATCAAGGAATTCGTGCCGCCGATCTATTGGGAAGGGCTCGCCATCGTGCCGGCGGCACTGGGCGACGACGTAGGGCTATTGGGCGCGGTCGCTCTGGTAACGACGCAGTCGCGCGCCACTGCCCCGATTCCCGAGACTTCACCGGAACCATCACCCGCGGACTGATCAACACCATGCATATAGCGATTATCGGACTCCCTAACAGCACCAAGACCACCGTCTTCAACGCGCTTACACGCGGCACCGAGGATACGGCCGCTTTCAGCTCCGGCCAATTTGAGGTGCACAGCGCCGTCGTTGATGTGCCCGATCCTCGAGTCGATCGCCTGTCGGCCATGTTCAAACCGCGCAAGACCACCTATGCCAAGGTGACCTACGCCGACATTGCCGGCCTGGCCAAAGGTGTGAGCGAAGGGGGGCTGAGTGGGCCGCTGCTGAACACCATCAGCCAGAGCGACGCGCTGCTGCATGTGGTGCGCGCGTTCGAAGACCCCGACGTGCCGCACACTGAAGGCAGCGTGGATCCGTGCCGCGATATCGCCATCCTGGACGGCGAACTGCTGCTCTCGGACATGCTCATTGCCGAGCGGCGCATCGAGCGGCTGCAAGCCCAACTCAAAAAGGGCAGCGACAAGACCGTGAAAGCCGCGAACGAGGCCGAATTGGAGTTGTTTCTACGGCTGCACGAGACGCTCGACCAGAACACGCCGCTGCGCGACATGGACCTGACCCCGGCCGAGCACAAGATGCTGCGCAACTACGGTTTGCTGACCCTGAAGCCGCTGCTCATCGTGCTGAACGTGGGCGACACACCGCCAGACGATGCCATGGAAACGCTGTGCAACTATCACCACCAGCACACCACCATAGCCACTCTGCAGGGCCGGTTGGAAATGGAGCTGGCGCAGATGCCGCCGGAAGAGGCCGCCGAATTCCTGGCCGGCTACGGCATCTCGGAGCCCGGGCTGAACCGCATCATCCGCCGGAGTTACACCCTGCTGGGCCTACACAGCTTCTTCACCGTGGGCGAGGACGAAGTGCGCGCCTGGACGATCCCCGTGGGCGCCGACGCGGTGGAGGCGGCCGGCACCATCCACAGCGACCTGGCCCGCGGCTTCATCCGTGCCGAGGTGATCAGCTATGACGCCCTGATCGGCGCCGGCAGCCTGGCCAGCGCGCGGCAGAAGGGGCTGCTGCGGCTGGAAGGCAAGGAGTACGTGGTGCAGAACGGGGATATCCTCAATATCCGGTTCAATGTCTAGCTGAAGCGGCGAATCATTACCCTGTGAAGCACCCGGCGCATCCACCACAAACGCCGGAATGCGGTCCACAGCCGCGGCCATGCCTCCGGCGGCCGTGCGGGTGCGGCGGAAGGCTCTTCCGGCCCGAACAGGACGCGCTCGTAAACCCCCACCAGGCGTGACGCATCAGCGGCGACCAGCTCAGCGGCGTTGGCAGCCGCAAGCGACTGCCAACGCGCGCGGCCGGCGATATCGGCGGCCGCGCCGATCACGGCGGTCGCGTATTCGCGGGGGGTTTCGCCGGCCCTGAAGGGGCGACCCAGGCGCCCGCCCCAACGCGCCAGGCGCTCAAAACCAGCCAACACATGGGGGGCAGCGCCGACCGGGGCCAGGATCCTGCGACGTGCAGCCAGCAGCCCCACCAGCAAGCTCAGCAACAACAACCCGTTCGCCGCGCCGATCAACACGCGAGCGATCGCACTTCGTTGAGCGGCAGCGGTGTTGCCTGCTGCCAGCGCCTGCAGTTCGACCATCCCTGCCTCGAAATCGGCGGGCCCACCCGTGCTGCTGCCCCCGGACACCGTTGGGTCGAACAACGCCAGCTCCGGCCGTTGCAGCAGGGGCTGAGCCGGGGTCGGCTCGAAACGCTGCCAGCCATAACCTGGAAAATACAGCTCGGGCCACGAATGCGCGCTCAACTCGGTGATCGTGTATAAGTCAGTCTCCGCATCATAGGCGCCACCGGCATAGCCCACCGCCAGGCGCGCCGGGATGCCGCTCAGGCGCGCCAGCACAACCATCGCCGAGGCGAAGTAGTCGCAGTAGCCCTGGCCCAGGTCGAACAGGAACCAGGAGACAACCTCCCGGCCAGCCGGCGGCACAGGCACATCCAGGGTGTAGGGCATTTTGCGCAGCGCCGACTCGATGGCAACCGCTTGATCGTAGGGGGTTGGCGCGCCGGCCGTCCATTGGGCTGCCAGCTCTGCCAGGCGCGGATCCAGGTTGTCGGGCAACCGGAGGTAGAGCGAGATGACCGCGGAAGGATAGATCTGTCCAGCCCGGCGCAACTGCGTGGAACCCACAGCGCCAGCTTGGGCGAGGATGGTGTAGCGCGCCGGTGCATCGACGGCCGACAGCGCGATCAGCTCGCCGGGAGCACGCAGTTGCGCCTGGTAGGGGCGATCGGCGGCGACCGGCTCGCCTGCGACATACAGCACGGCACGCGACCCGGCCACAACCTCCACTGAGTTGACCAATGGCCGGCCCGTGACGCCAACACCAGCGGTGTTCCAAGGCTGACCCGCGGCAAGGCGCAGTTCGCTCACTTGCGCGCCAGATTCGTCCCACCCGCTGCCGGTGTAATGGGCAAAGGTCTGCCCCCGCCAGTAGAACGTCTCGCCGGGTCCGGCGCCTCGGACGCGCGCACGCAATGCGATCTCCTGGCCCAGCTCGGGCCGCCCGCCCAGCAGATGCACGCGCGGCATGCCTCCCGGGGCAACCCCGGCAGGCGGCACCAATGAACGAGCCGGCTGCACGGCAGCGAAGCTGCTGCTGACGCGCTCTTCGACCGCGCGATAAGGGGACTCGAACCGCTGCCAGAACGCCTGCGAGACCTGGCGGGAAGTCAAGAACGGCAATGTAGGCGCCAGGATCGAAACGAGGAAGGCGAGCGCGATCCCCGTCAGCACAACATCCAGCCTGATTTCCGGAGAGTAATCCACTTCCTCGCGCTCCCAGCCCGCCATCGACCAGACCAGGCGCCCCAGCACCAGCAACATCGTTGTTGAAGCCAGGAAAAGGATCAACGGCCAACGCACATCTGCAGCCCAGTAGACTTGCAATGCCAGGGCAATGCCGGTGGGCAACAGCGCCAGGAACGGGCGCTCGCGCCGCGCGACCCACCAGCCGGCCCAGGCCGCGAGCGCCCATGCCGCCAACCCCGTCAGCCCGATGACCACCAGGTTGTCCGGCGTCCCTTGACCGCGCACCAGCCCGCCGATCCACCACACCAGGCGCTGGCCGAAGGATACCAGCGCATCCCACTGCTGCTGAAAGAAGGTCACGGCCGGGGCAGGCACATCGCTTCGGCGGAGCTGCGCGGCGAGCCAGCGCAGAAGCTGCAGGGCCAACGGCCCGATGCGCACCACCTGCACGCCCCAAATGAGGTCGGCTACCAGGCCGGACAGCGCGAGCAGCCCGGCGGCGACCAGGCCCGAGATACGCCGGCCCGCCAGCCACCACGCCAGGATGAACGCCAGCGTCGCCAGCCAGGCCAGCGGCTCCAGCCCGACGATCAGCCTGCCTGCGATCGCGGCAGCAGGCAGGCTGATGACCGCCGACCAGGCCAGGGCAAACACGGCCCACCCTCCGCGCGGCCGCAGCACACGCCACAGGCGCGTAAGCCAGTAGGGCTGCGCTTCATCCAGAGACAATTCGTCCCTAGACACCGATGACAAACTCACACCTCTTCCTCCACAGCGACTGAGATCACGCGGCCAAATCCAGACAGCGTCTTCAGCTCTGTTCTCTTGCGACGAATGCGCTCTAGCGGGCGGAAGGGAAAGCCCTGGGCCACGACGGTGCTGGGGATGCGCTGTTGGGACAAAAGGCTGCGCAATCCCAGCAGCGCGGCCGAATCGCCGGTGGGTGGGTCAAAGGTGGTCGTATCGAACAGGACGACGGTGGGTGCGTTGCCCCGCGCCATGAGTGGAATCAGGGGTGCGACCCACCCGGGGTCCTGCGAGGGGGTGATGATCACCAACGTACGGCCACTGCCCAGGCTGGGGCCGGCCTGCTGCAACAATACGCTCAGCGGCTCACCGGCTGCCGGATCGGCCTCGGCCAGCGCCTGCAACAGACGCCAGAGCTGCGCCTGGCCGCGCGCGGGCGGCGCCAGGATGGGATTGCGACCTGAGGCCAGCAGTCCCACGGCCCGGCGCTCACCCTGACGCAGAAAACGCGCGGCCAACGAGGCCGCCAGGATAACAGCGTACTCCTGGGTGGCCTCCGCGTCCCGGCCAGCCTGCACCGCGGCCTCCAGATCGACAATCAGCCACAGGTCGCCGGATGGCTCGCGGTCGAACTCGCGCACCATGAGCGCATCATGGCGGGCCGACGTACGCCAATGGATGTGATGCAAGGGGTCTCCCGGCGCATAGGGGCGCGCACCGCCGACCAGCAACGTCTCCTCGCTCGAACGTGCGGAGGAGGTGGAACGGCCCGGCGCGCGGCCGCGCGGCAGTGCGATATCGGGCAAGAAGGACGCCCGGGGATAGACCAGAACGGTCGTCAGCGCGGGATAGTGCTGCTCCACCCGGAAGAAGCCGGCCGGATCCGCCAGCTCCAACGCCCAGGGCCCCAACTGAAAGACCCCGCGGCGCTGACAGACGCCCGCCATGGTCCACTCGCGCACGGTCCCGGCGCCGACCGTCTCCACGCGATCCACCCGGTATCCCGGCACATTCGAGCCGTCTCTGACGCGTGCCCACAGCACCGGCAGCCAGCCCGTATTGGTCAATATGAAACGTTCGCGCAGTTGGTCGCCCGCTACGACCCAGGTGCCAAGGGTCTGCCGCCGGCCCGTGACGTGATCGCGCAGCGCACGCGCATAGCCGTAGCACAGCGCGATGAGCGCGCCGAGGCCCACCAACAGCCAGCTCCACGCCGGATCGGGGCTAATGATCTGCATGAGCAGCAGCGCGCCCCAGGCGATGAAGGGCAGCGGTGTGGCGATGCGCAAGCGGCGATTGACGGCCTGAGCAGTTTCCATGCGTTTGCAGTTGCCTTTGAGTCAGTATAGCACGGCAGCCGAACACGGCAAAGGGGCCGTTTGGCCAGGAGGGGAGGTGGTGCTATAGTTCATAAACCGGGTTTCTTTGAGAAACCCGGTTTATGAACTATCAGCGAGGCAGTATGTCCCAACCGTTCAGATTGCGGCGCAGCCTGCTCTACGTGCCCGGCGACAAGGAGACGATGCTGGCTAAGGCGCCGGGCCGCGGGGCCGATGGCCTGATCCTCAACCTGGAGGACGCGGTGGCGCCCGCGAACAAGGATGCTGCCCGGCAGGCTGTGGTGCGGACCTTGCGCGCGCTGGACTTCACCGGCGTCGAGGTGATCGTCCGGATCAACCCTCTGGAAACCGAGGTGGGCCAACGCGACCTTGCGGCGATCGTGCCGGCCGGCCCGAACGCCATCCTCCTGCCCAAGGTCAGCTCAGCCGAGGCCGCGCGGTTTGCGGCGCGGACTGTGGAGGAAGTGGAGAATTGGGCGGGGCTGGCGGCCGGCCGCGTCCGGGTCATGTGCATGATCGAGTCGGCTGCGGGGGTGCTGGCTGCCGGCCAGATCGCTGCGTGCGATGCGCGGGTTGCCGCGCTGATCTTCGGCGCTAACGACCTGGCTGAGGACCTGGGCTGCGCGCCGGCGCCGGGGCAGGGGCCGCTGTGGCACGCGGCGTGCCAGGTGGTGCTGGCCGCACGGGCCGCGGGCATCGACGCCATCGACACGCCACACATGAACTTCCAAGATGCGGAGGGGCTGGCACAGAGCGCGCGCCTGGCCCGTGACCTGGGGTTCGCCGGCAAGTCGGCCATCCACCCGAACCAAGTGGCAACCATCCATGCCGCGTTCATGCCGACCGTAGAGCAGGTCGCATGGGCCGAACGCGTCGTGGCGTTGGTCCCCGGTGGCGACGCGGACGCGCTGGGCGCCGCGGTGTTGGACGGCCAGCTCATCGAGGCGCCGCACCTGGCGCGCGCCCGCCGCATTCTGGCTGCCAGACCTTTGTAGGGACGCAGATTTACCTGATTTACCTGATTATGGTAAAAGGCGGGCTTTGCGATGAAAAACATCGATGTCGACCCGGTAGCTGAAACATTACGCGAGCTGGCGTGCGACTATGCTTTCTACTACCGGCCGCGCAACGGTCAGCCGCTGCTGCTTAAGAACTGCGACCGGTTTCTCTCGGCCTCCATCATTAAGGTTCCGATCCTGTTCGCATGGGCGCACCTGGAACGCACCGGCCGCGCGAACCGTGACGAAATGTGCGAGCTGGGCCTGGAGCCGCCCGTGGAGGGCGCGGGCCTCTCCTGGCTGCTGCAGACGCGACGGCTGCCATTTCACGACGTCCTGCTGCTGATGATCGCGCTCTCGGATAACCTGTGCACCAACCTGGTGATTCGGCGCATCGGCATCGAGCGGCTGAATGAGATCTTCCGGGGACCCTTGGGGCTGCACGATACGCGCGTCGAACGCAAGTTGATGGATTACGAGGCACGTGCGGCTGGAAAAGAGAACTGGGTGTCGGCCCAGGACTGCATCCGGCTGTTTGCACTGCGAGATGCGTTGGCGCCGAAGGAACGGGCCTGGATCGAGCCGATGCTGTTGGCCTGCGTAGATCAGGCGCTCTGGTTGCGCAACATCCCGCGCGATACAACGGCTTTCTACCATAAGACGGGCAATATGACCGGGGTGCTGCACGACTGGGGTTACACGGCGGCAGCCGATGTGTTCCTGCTGACCCAAAACGTTACGGACGAACTGCCGGTCTACCGCGTGCTGGATCAGCTCGGACCGCAGCTTCTGCAAGAATAAAAAGCCGGATCTCTTCGAGACCCGGCTTGTAATGACGTTCCGTACTTCAGGAACTTTTCTAAAGCTGAAATCGTCCGCTAGCCTGTACGATCTTTTGGCTGTAATTCGTGACATGCACCAGCAAGTGCTCAAACAGGGTGCGCCAGTCGTCGCTCTCCAGTATGCGATGCATCGTTGCCAGATCTTCGGTGACAACGCCGGTCAAGATCTGCGGGCCCTGACCGTAGGCAGAATACCATGCTTCGGTCGGCTGCAGGCCCAATCGGATCAAACCGGGAGCGAATTCCTGCATCACGAACTCAAAGTAGGGCTGCTCTTGGCCGGACTTAATGTCCCACTTCATCAGAAGCTTGACCATGATGGCAAATCATCCTTCCGCGAGTTCAAGATGCCTTGAGGATAACAGAATCAACACCATAACGCAAGTTGCCGCAACTGTAAGCGGAAGTTCCAGACGCACCCAGGCCGCATCCTTCGCTTCCGCCCGGCGACCCTTCGACGGCGCGGTGCTCCGCTCGGGACGCCGCCGTGCTCCGCTCAGGATGCTCTTGCGAGGCTGCATCCTGATACTGTTGTGCGTCTTCGAGCTCGTGTTCGGCGTCTCAGCAACTGCTGAGGGGCCCGGCACGGCCGCGATCAGCGTCTTGCCGGCCGACGGCCGGACACGCGGGGTGCAGATTCGCGCACAAACGGTCGATGCCACCATCAGCGAAGCGGCAGGGGTCGTTTGGGCCGATACGCACGTTATGGTCGATTTTTACAATCCAGGCCCAACTTCCATCGTTGTCCCCGTGGCGCTGCCCGGCCCACAGCTTGCACCCGCACCGCTGCCCGAACAGCTCAAGGCCACACTGGATAACAAGCCGCTCCAATTGACTCTGCTGCGGCCAAGCAATGACCAGCCGCAAATCCAGGCCACAACAGCCGTAACCGTGCCAGTCAGAGGGAAGGCAGCGCTGCGCATCAGCTACCGCCAGGCGCTACCCGTGCAAGATGGCCTGGCTGTCTTTACTTACTTTTTGACAGCCGCAGCGAACTGGAGCGGCAAACCCGAGTCGCTTCGGGTGACCGTACGCTTCGATTCACGGACCGCGCCGGGGCAGATCCTGAGCTTGGCACCCGCCGCGACGCGCACCGAACGCGACGGATTGACGTGGCACTGGGAAAACACCGAGCCAACAGAGGACGTTGGCATGGCCTTCATCGCGCCGGGCTGGTGGGCCGACCTCGAGACGGCCCGCCGGCAAACGACGCGAGAGGCCGGCCTGGCACAGCACGCCGCCCTGGCGGAGCGCTACTGGCGACTGGCGACCTTGACCCCGTCGCACTTCCAAAGCGAAGACACCTTCGAGCGCTTCTTCCCGGCCGCGGTAGAGGCGCTGATCGACGGCATCGCCAACCCCGGTGATGCTGCGACATCCGCCCAAATCGCCGCAGCCCATGTTCGGCTGGCCGACTTCTATCAAGCCCGAGCCGAACGCCTGGCTCCCGAAGCAGCCATCTCCTATCTGCAGTTGGCGGCTTCAGAGCTGCAGGCGGCCCTGGCCCTGCAACCGCTCGACGCCGTGATTCGGCAGACTGCCGATGCGCACCACCGCCAGCTCCTGGCCCTGGCCCGCGATCGCGGGGATGCACTGGCCGTACAAGGGTATGAGACACGGTTGGCGGCCATGAACACCGAAGCCGCCCTGCCGTCGGAGCAAGCCCTGGCGCAAGGGGCTGCTCTGACACTGGCCGAACAGGCAGTGGCGCGGGGCGACAACGCCTCCGCGGCGCAAGTAGTTGCGTCGGCTTTCGGCGCCGACGCAACCATTTTGCCCGCCGAGCCGGCCCCATGCCTGACCCATACCCGCATCGCCGTGACCACTACATCCACCAGCCGAGCCTTCAGCCTGCACGCAAGCGGAGGCAGCGCTGCGGGCGCGGCGCTGCTGGCGCAGGCGGGCCAGGCACTGGCAGGGGCCCTGCCGGGGGTCCCCCTTGCAGAAGCCGGCGCAAACTTACTCACCTTCTCCCTGCCCTACACGGACACTCAACAGCTAGTGGCAGCACAATCAACGGCCGCGGCAGCGTTGGCCGACATCCCCGAGCTTGCGCTCCTAGTCGCAGCCCTGAAGCCAGCGCAACAGGCCTGGCGCATCGAACGCCAACCGTTTGTGGTCTCAGAACGTTATGTCGAAATGGTGGATTTGCGAGCAGCGCAGGCGGACTGGGAAGCACGTGCTGCAAGACTGATGGCCGCGGCAGACAAAGCGCGCGCGGCCGGCGGCGCGGCCGGCGGCGCGGCCGGTGGCCGGACCATCGAAGCCCGGCTGGCCGGGGTGCAGGCGGCGCTGTGGACCGAAGACGCAGCCGCCTGGCGCGCGCTGGCCGAGCATAGCAGAGTTGTCTATCGGGTGGAGCTGAGCACGCGCGCGCTGGCCCAGGATTGGGAGCTGGCCGCGGGTGAGGCGCGAGAGATCGGAGCAGTGGCACACGACTGGCGCTATGACCGCCTGGCCGGGGTGGCGGGCGGCGTGGCACTTCTGCTGGCGCTGATGGTGTATTTTGTCTGGCGAGCAAGCCGGGTAAAATAGTGAGATAGTGAGTTAGTGAGGTAGTGAGATAGTGGGTTGGCACCATCGTACTATCGCACTAAAGCACCATCGTACTATCGCACTAAAGCACCATCGTACTATCGCACTAAAGCACCATCGCACCATCGCACTATCGCACTAAAGCTATTGTCCCTTCAGCACGCGCAACTGGTCTTGGGCGTGCTGTACAGCCGTCTGATCCTGACCGGGGCCGATCTCCAAAAATTTCTCAAACGCGGCGATCGCCTCGGCCTTCTGCCCCTTGGATTGATAAAGCACACCCAGGCCGTAGTAGACCTCGGGCATCGCCGGGTCCAGGTCGCGCGCCCGGGTCAGCAGGCTCTCGGCCTCGACCATGTTATTCTCCTGGATGCGCACCGCGGCCTTCAAATACAAAGTCTGGGGATCATCCGGATCGAGGCGCAACGCAGCATCGAACGCCTGAGCGGCCTTGGTCAGATCGCCTTGCTGATAATAGACCACGCCCAAGTTAGCCTGCGCGGCAGCCATGTTCGGATCCTGAGCCACGGCCGCCTGGTAGGCAGCAGCGGCCTCCGCGAGCTTGTTTTGGCGCACCAGCGCATTACCCAGGCCAAACTGCGCATCGGCCGACTGGGAGTTGATCGCCACGGCATCCCGGTAACGCTGCTCAGCAACGGCCAGGTTTCCCGCGTCCAACGCAGCCTTGCCGGCTGCCAACGCCGAGGAGAGGTCACCGGTAGGTCGAGTCGCCGCCGGCGCCAGCGGCTGCGCTGGCGTGCCGGCTCCGCAAGCCGCCAAGAGCAAACTTGCGAGCAGGATCCCGACGGCTACTGAGCGCACAAAGCCAGAGCCACACCGCATAGGAACCTCCTTACGCCTGCTTGCACTCCAGCACCACCACCTGTGCCTCGTCAGGGAGCTGCGAACGCAGCACGCGCAGCGACTCCTGGGGCGGCTGATCTGCTACGCCCATCTCCTTCAAGAACTTACTGAGGGGCTCAAGCGGCAGATTCACGTAGGGCGTGAGGTAGTGCATCGGGATGATGATGCGCGGCTCGAGCTGGCTGATCACTTCGGCGGCCTTGTCGGCATCCAGAGCGCTGCCCCCACCCACCGGCACCATCAAGACGTCGATGTTGGGCATCGACTCGACCTGGGCCTGCGTCAGCACGCGGCTCAAGTCGCCCAGGTGACACACAGTGAGATCGTCAAACTCGAAGACAAAGACCGTATTTTCTTCCCTGGCCTCACCATGCGCGCTGGCGCCACGCCACGTTTGAATGCCGGTCACGAAGACGCCCTTGACCTCATACTCGCCCGGCCGCGTGAGCACCTTCGGTTCGCCCTTGATCGCCACAGCATTTGCGTGTCCCGGTGCATCATGGCTTACCGTCACAACATCCGCGCGCAAGCGCGGCAGTGTATAGCCAATGCTCTTATCGTGCGGATCGGTAACGATCGTGACGCTGCCTTCCCGCAGCCGAAAACATGACTGCCCAAACCAATCAATATCCACGCCTGGCCTCCAAAAAAACGGTCACCGCGCTTACTGCGCTTTCATACAGGATCATTATACTATCACGCACGAGCTTTGTGCAAAGGAATGGCGTGCATAGACAACGCAACCGTTTTTGTGTATAATCTATTAGCGTGATTTGCAGGTCGCGCAGAGAGCGCATCGATCACTTGCAGATTCCAGGGAGGCAGCAATGGCCCGAGCCCTAAACGACTCCCCCTATCTTTACGGGCTGCATGACCCCGGCGGCGAGCACATTATGTCGGAGCGCGGCATCCCCGGCTGGGTGCTGTTCACGGAAGCGCTGGGAAGCGACCCCGGCAACCAGCAAGGCGGCGATTACAGCCGATGGGCCAATCAAGGCTTCGGCATCATCGCGCGCCTGAACAACGGCTATGAACCGGCCGGAACACTGCCGATCTCCAGCCGCTATCCCCAGTTCGCCCAGCGCTGCGCCAACTTCGTCAGCAACTCCAACGGATGCCACATCTGGATCATCGGCAACGAGACAAACTTCGCCGTCGAACGCCCCGGCGTGCAGTACGATCGCGGGGTCAACCCGCCGCAGCTGGTGAACCCCGGGGAAATCATCTTCCCCGGCCTGTATGCCAATTGCTATCGCCAGTGTCGCGACGCGATCCGGGCGGTCCCGGGTCATACCCAGGACCAGGTCATCGTTGGAGCGGCAGCGCCCTGGAACCCGCAAACCACCTACGACGGCAATAAGGATGGGGACTGGGTGAAGTACCTCCAGGACATCTTAACGATCCTGGGGCCAACCAACTGCGATGGCATTTCCATCCATGCTTACACCCATGGTGCGGATCCGAAACTGGTCTACACAGATGCGTTCATGAATTCGCCGTTCCAGAACCGGCAGTATAATTTCCGCACCTATCAGGACTTCATGAACGCGATTCCACGCAGCATGCGCCATCTGCCGGTTTATCTCACCGAAACCGACCAGGACGATGCATGGCGCAACGAGAACACCGGCTGGGTGCAACGCGTCTATGGTGAAATCGACTGGTGGAACAAGCAGCCAGGCAACCAGGTGATCCGGGCGGTAATCTTGTATCGCTGGCCCGCCAATGTGGACAAGTGGGGCATCGATGGGAAGGCCGGCGTCATTGACGATTTCCGGCAGGCCATGGCCCACAAGTACAATTGGGAGACTGCGCAACCCACGACTGCACCCATCACGACGCCGGTAACGACACCGGTCACAACGCCGGTCACGACGCCGGTCACGACGCCGGTCACGACGCCAGTCACGACGCCAGCCGTGGACACCAGCCCGATTTCCTTCGAACCCACCAAGACAACGGCAAAGGGGCTCTTTGCGGCGTTCTACCGCAAGTATGGTCTCGACGTGACGGGCTACCCCATCAACAACGAATACGTCCATCCCGAAAGCGGCCTGAAAACCCAAGACTGGCAACGCTTGAGCATGGAGGAATATCAGGGCGCCATCCGTCTGCGCCTGGCGGGCCAGGAAGCCAAAAACCTGAGCGATCAGGTCAAAAAGCTGGCGCGCCAGATCGCACAGTTGCAGAGCGGCGTCTCCGGGCCGGCGGAGCCGGAGATCACAGACATCACAACGCAACTGGCGCGCGATGCAGCGGGTTTCGTCCAACGCGCACTGACCGACATTCAATACGTGGTGATCAATCATACCGGCGTGCGGCCCGAGATCGGTGCGGATCGGGTGGCGCAAGCCCAACGCGCGCGCTGGCCCGGCATCGTAGGCCAATACTTCATCACCGGCGACGGCCAGATCCAGCAGACTAATCCCATCAATGAGGTGGTTGCGCGGGACCAGACCTGGGTCTACAACGGCCTGAATATCTACGTTGCCGGCAACTTCGACGAGACAACGCCCTCGGCGGCCCAGATGGATGCGCTGGCACGCCTGTGTGCGTGGCTCATCGGCAA
The DNA here is from genome assembly GCA_964513075.1 of uncultured Anaerolineales bacterium. Taxonomy (GTDB): domain Bacteria; phylum Chloroflexota; class Anaerolineae; order CG2-30-64-16; family CG2-30-64-16; genus DAOUBP01. Next base: position 4,247 of record CAZELR010000026.1, on the reverse strand, counting down.
GTACAACCTTGCAGAAGATAAGATCAAGGGCGTCAGCGAATTCATCGTGACCCGATCGCCCGGTTTGCAGTGGGGGCAGGGGCAAAACTGGAAGGCAAAACTGCTGGAACAGGTGCGGGCGATACCCTCGGCCCCGGCGGCGCCGTCTATTGATAAGACCCAACTTGAGGCTTTGCGCGCCCGGCTGAGCCAGCTTGAGACGCAACGCGACGACCTCGAGGTCAAACTGACGATGTCAGAGCAAGAGCGCGAGCAGCTCCAGGCTCAAGTGGACGTGTTGAAAAACAGCGGAGCCACGTCGAAACCCTCCCCCAAGCCGACCATCACAGATATCTCGCTGCAATTGCCCCGAACAGCGGGCAGTCTGAAGGAGCGACCGGCGGATCAGATCAAATACATCGTTCTCAACCACACGGCTGTCGATCCGACGGTGAAGGTGGAACGTATCGCAACGGCTCATCAACAACGCTGGGGCGGCATCCTTTATCAATACCTGATCGCCGGCGACGGCAACATCCTGCAGACCAATGCGCTGAACCAAGTCGTCGACCTGAGCCAGCCGTGGATCAGCCAAGGCATCAATGTCGCGATCGCCGGCAACTTCACGTCCGAGATCCCGGAACCGCCGCAAATCAAGGCTGCGGCCGCGCTGATCGCCTGGCTGATGCAGGAGCATGGGATCGCCGTCTCGAATATTAAAGGCGTCAGCGAGTTCATCGTCACCCAATCTCCGGGCGCGCAATGGCTGACGGGCAAGAAGTGGAAGGAAACGCTCCTTGCGGCTGTAGCCGCCGAGCAGGCCACGGCGCCCCAACCCCCGACAACCCCGACGACCGGCGTGGGGGCCGCGACCCTGGCCGCGCTGCGCGCCCAGGTCACCCAACTACAGACCACGCTCAACCAGGCGTTGGCCAAGAACACCGCGCTGCAGCAGGAACGTGACCGTCTGGCGGCCCAGGTGAAGGACCCGGCGGCCAACGAGGCGAAACTGATCCAACAGGTGCAGACGCTGACCCAGCAGGTGACGACACTGACCGGCGAAAAAACCACACTTTCGCAACAGGTGCAGACCGCAAACCAACAGGTTCAGGCACTGACCGGCGAAAAGGCGACGCTCAATCAACAGCTGCAAACGTTGAATCAGCAGGTGAGTTCGGCAAGCCAGGAGAAGCAAACGCTCACCAAGAAGATCAGCGACCTGGAAACCCGCATCGCCCAGCTTCAGAGTGGCGTCGGCGCCAGCGCTCCTGCGACCACCGGTTCCGGCCAGGCACCGACCCCGCAGATCGTCGACATCGTGGATAAGTTGGCCAAACACGCTACGGCGAAGTACGACACCCGGACGCTGGACAAAATCACGCACATCGCGATCCATCACACCGCTGGGCCGGCGAACGTGCCGCCGGAAAACATCGCCGCGTATCATGTCCGCAACGGCTGGCCCGGCATGGGCTATCACTTCTATGTGACGCCCGAAGGGACCATCTACCAGACCAACAAGCTGGAGACCGTCTCGTACCAGGTCTACAAGCAAAACAGCTACTCGCTGGGCATCACGATCGCGGGCAACTTCGTCAATGGCGCCATCCCCACCCCCAAACAGATCGAGTCCGTGGGAACGCTGGCGGCCTGGCTGATGCAAAAGCTCAACATACCGTTGAAGAACGTCATGGGCCACAAAGAGTACCCGGAGAACGCCACCACATGCCCGGGCAGCGACTGGCTGACCGGACAAAAGTGGAAGAACCAGATCCTGGATCGCATACAGGCGGTGCAGAGCGGCAAGACCGCGTCGACGACCAAGACCATCGGCCACTATATGCTGTTCTGGCAGCGCGCTGACACCTGGGCCAAGGAAGACTGGGGCGCGGCGGCCAACTACTTTGCGCGCTTCCGCCCCACGACCGGGTTCTCCGCTGAGGATGCAAAGAACGCCGAATACGTCACCATCGTCGGCGGAGTGGCAGGCGTCCCCTATGAGACCGAGCAGATGCTGACGGCGGCCGGCTGCAAAGTCGAGCGTCTGTCCGGCGTGGACTACAACGACACCAAGCGGATGCTGGACGAGCTGGCGAGTTCGGGGAAGCGGTTCAGGACGTTTAACGTGTAGCGTGGTGCGGCGACCGAGATAGGACAACGGATTGGCAGGAGTCAACGGATTTCACGTAGTACGCGATACGCAATATTCTGAGGCGCCCATGCCCCATCCCGACCAACTCCGTGCGGTCCTCTGGGACTTGGACGGCACATTGCTCGACTCGCGCGAGTATCATTGGCTATCGTGGCGCGAGGCGCTGGCGGCCGAGGGCGTAACCCTGAGGCAAGCGCAGTTCGAGGCCATGTTCGGCCAGCGCAACGACGTCACCCTCCGCGCGTGGCTGGGACCCGACGCACCTGAGGCCGATATGCTGCGCATCGCCGACGCGAAGGAGGTGCGCTACCGCCGGCTGGTGCGCACGCGCGGGGCCGAACTGCTGCCGGGGGTCGAGACGTGGCTGGGGCGGCTGGCCGCGGCGGGCTGGCGCCAGGCGCTGGCCACCTCGGCGCCGCGCGCCAACGTGGACGCGATCCTGGAAGTGTTGGGCATCGGCCCGTACTTTGCCACCATCGTCTCGGCCGAGGATGTGACCCACGGCAAGCCCGATCCCGAGGTGTTTCAAACCGCCGCGCGCGCCCTGGCCGCACCGGTGTACCGCTGCGTCGTGGTCGAGGATTCGCCGGCCGGCGTCGAGGCCGCGCGGCGCGCGGGCATGCGCTGCATCGGCGTCGGCCCGCATCACGCTACCCTCCCCGCCGATCTGACTACCCCATCCCTGGCCATGCTGGAAGAGGACGCGTTCGATCTAGTGGTGAACATGGTCGCTTGAAGATGAACGTCACCACCTAGCGGAGGACCAGTGGATACCACACCATTGACCCAGGAAACGTGCCCTCAATGCCATGCGTCGCTGCCGGTCCATTTTGGCTATGTCACTTGGTGTGAGAGCTGCGGCTGGAATGTCGCGCCGTCTCAAGACGAGCAGGCCCCCAAAGCTCTAGACCGCGTCTATATCCGCCTCAGTAAACGGCTGAGCAAAGGTCTGTTCGATGAGATATGCAAGACGAACTCCCTTTCTCCGAAGCTGACGCTGGCGAAGCTCGGTGCATACCTAATGGTATTGTCCATTCACACCGTTGTTCTCGCATTGTGGTGGTTGGCAGTATCGCTGTTCATCCACGCTGACGACCGCCGCCTTTTGATCTTTGCGATCGGCAGCTTGCTTTACGTTGCCTGGCAGTTGCGGCCACGTGCGTTACGGCCCCCTTCCGAAGCCTTGCCCCGCGCGCAATTTCCCGCGCTCTATGACCTGGCCGATCGAATCGCCGATCAACTCAAGGCTCGGCGCATCTGGGCCATCGTTCCCACCTGGCAGTATAACGCCTCAGTAGGGCGGCCCGCTCTCTGGCACGGCCCCGTGCTCCGGCTCGGGTTGCCTTTGCTTCTGGCTTTGGATCACCCGGGGAAATGTGCGGTAATAGCCCACGAGCTCGCACACACTGTGAACGGCGACGTGAGTCGAGGTTTCCTTGTTGGTGGAGCACTACAGACCCTCGCCGATTGGTATTATGTAGTGCGGCCGTCTGCGATCTGGCCCGCCGGCGACACGCCGCTAATTGTGCCGTGGAACCTTCTGCTGTGGGCTCTGTCCGGTGTGATCAATCTACTATTCACTCTGCTCATCCATATGCTCTTCCGAGATAACCAACGAGCTGAGTACCTGGCCGATTACCTTGCAGCATCTGTGAGTGGCACCGAGACAATGATTCATGTGCTGGAGAAAACGTTGCTCGGTAGCACCTTTAACGTAGCAATGACGCGCGCACGAAACGATCGGGACATAGGGAATCCGTACGCGGAATTTGAGCGGTTGGTGAACGAAATGCCCGCTCGAGAATTGGAACGGCGCAAACGAGCCGATGCTCTATCGGACCAACGTCTGGATCAAACACATCCACCGATCCTCTACCGAATTGAGTCGCTGCATATCCACGCGAGTCACAACTTGCAAGAGATGCTCACGGAAACGGAAACTGAGCGATTGAACGACGAGATAACCCGGCTGCGCCAGCAGCACGAACGCCAACAGCGACAGCGTCTTACGGGACGTGACAGTGGCCTGCGGATACGCTGATTCGCCCATTCGCCCATCTTTGCGCTATACTACGCTCCACATATCCCACTCAACGACGAGGTATCATGTGCGGCA
>CAZELR010000025.1:29828-54238 GCA_964513075.1 uncultured Anaerolineales bacterium | reverse complement strand
AGCCGTGAGGTCGGGGGTGAAGAGAACCGGCCTCACTGTTCACATCCGTGAGGTCATGGGTTCGAGTCCCTTCCCGCCCATCCAACATTATCATCAGGCGCACCATTGGAGCCCACGGATAGCTATCCGTGGGCTTCCGTGCTATCTAAGGTAGGTGCACTTTATCTTAAGGATTTTGCACGTTTCTCCGACGCTATGCACCTTAGTACTCACGGATACAGCCGTGAGACCATGAATTCGAGTCCCGCACACACCCTCAACATTATCATCAGGCGCTCTTGTGGCGTCCACAGGCAGCCAGAGAATTCCATGCCACGGCGCTGTTCATGCAGCAGTCCCCGCGCCCGTACTCATTGATGAAATCCAGTACGCCGTGCAGCTGCAGCCGTAGATCAACCTGGCCGCGGATCGCGCCGGCGCGCCGGGACTGTTCTGGCTCATCGGCTCGCAGCAGTTCCACCTGATAACTCAAACTAAGCTACTCTCTCAGACATCGCTCCAATAGGCGCAGTCCAATCAATACCATCCGTCCACCTTTTGGTCAGGCTCGGGATTGAACTCAGAAGCAGACGGGTGTACTCATGTTGGGGATTTTGGAGCACTTGTTTGCCCTCGCCAAACTCAACAACTTTGCCATGGTTTAAGACGGCGATGTAATCGCTGATGTAATAGGCCGTAGCCAGATCATGCGTGATGTACAAAAAGCTGGTTTTGTATTCCTGCCTAAGCGCCAGGAACAGGTTGATGATGATCATGCGCCGTGAGGCGTCAATCATGCTGACTGGCTCATCGGCAATGATCAGGGTGGGATGTGGGATCAAGGCTCTCGCAACGGAGGCGCGCTGCAGTTCCCCGCCGGAGAACTGGTTGGGATACTTGCCGCGGACATCCTTGTATTCGAGCCCAACGGCAGCCAGGGCTTCTTCAATCGCATGGACAGCCTCAGTCGGGCTCAATTTCAGCACGCGGGTGGCGGTTTCATAAAGGTAGGTATCAACGGTGCGGTAACGGTTGAAAGCGGCAAACGGATTCTGGAAAATCGGCTGGATGGTGCGGAGGAACTCAGTCCTGTTGGGCTGCGCCCCTGCCCCGGCGACCAATTGGCCGGAAACGATCACTTGCCCAGAGGTCGGCTGCAGGAGGCGCAAAATCACCTTGGCCAGAGTGGTCTTGCCGCTCCCCGATTCGCCAACGACGCTGATGATGGCCGGCTCCTGGCTGGCCACCGTAATATTGACATCGTCCAGCGCCTTGATTTTGATGTTGCGGGGAAAGCCACCCAGGATAAATTCCTTGTTGAGGCCCTCAGTCTTTATGATCGTATCCATTACTCAACCTCCTCCAACGCAGCAGCGCCCACGGTCTCATCCGCTCGCAACGCGCTTTCCACCTGAGCGATCAACTTATCGCGATCCTTGGCGAACTCACTCAATTTGGGTCCCTGCCACATCTTTGCCTTCAGTTCTGGAATGGCATCCACCCGGTGGCAGGCAGAAAAACGTCCGGGCTGGTGTTCGAGAAGCTGAGGCTCAATTTCGTGACAATGAGTGGTTGCCAATGGGCATCGCATTGCAAAACGGCAGCCTTGCGGCGGTTCCCAGAGGCTTGGCGGACGGCCAGGCAGCCCAGTCCGGGCGCGTTCATCTCCAATGGTAGGCAGCGAGCCGGTCAGCATCAACGTGTACGGGTGCAGGGGGTTCCCGAAGATATCATCGGTGTTGGCGTATTCAAGCGTCTTGGCCGCATACATGATCATCATTTTATGCGTGAGCTGGTAATGGACCCCCATGTCATGTGAGACAAAAATGATGGTGTTTTCCATCTGGCGCTGCAGGCGCATCAACAGGATCAGGATGTCCTTCTGGACCACCACATCCAGAGCGGTGGTCGGTTCGTCCGCCAGGATGATACGCGGCTGGAAGAAGGTGGCCAGGGCCACCATGATGCGTTGCTGCATCCCACCGGAAAGCTGGTGCGGGTAGGCATCAATTGACTCAGCCGGCAGCCCCAGTAGTTGAACATATTGGCGAACGGCTGCCAGGGTCTCGCGTTTTTTACTGGATGTGGCCGGAAAATCGGTGAATTGCTCGCGGATTCGCACCACCGGATTCAATGAGCTCATCGAGCTCTGGGGAATATATGAAATGTTCCGGAACCATTCCCTTTGAATATTCTGGCTGGTGACCGGCTGCGCTCGGTCATTTTCAAAACCATAATCCACGCGGCCCTTGGTGAGCTCCAGAGGGAAGCCGGTATCACCGTAGATCACCTTCATCAGGGTGCTTTTCCCGCAGCCGGATTCGCCGGCGATCCCCAGGATGATGCTGTCCGGGATCTCCAGGCTGACACCCTCCACCGCCTTCACCTTGCCGCGCACGGTCGTGTAGGTCGCCTCAACATCTTGGAGCTTAATCATGCCACACCCCGCCTTTCTGCAAACAATTCGTTGTATCCAGTGGATGTCAGGAATAGCCCCAGGAAGAGCAGCACCGTTGCCACGATGGGCGCAATGATCCAGGCCGTCTGCCCAATCATCAAGGCGTTATAGTTCATTGCCCAAAAGATGATCGAACCCAGGGTTGGCACCTGGATCTTGGAGAGGCCGATGACCGCCAGGGCTGCTTCTGTGTTGATCGCAAACAGGATGGTATTGATAAACCCAACCACCATGTAGGCGTACACGTGGGGGAAGATCTCTTTATTGATAATGTCGAAGGTGCCGGCGCCTGAGAACCGCGCCATATTGATGAACTCACGCTCGCGCAGCGAGAGCACCATCGACCGGATCGTGCGGGCATTCCAGGCCCAACCGAAGACGATCAGGATAACCGCCACGATAGCAAAGGAAGTATTGCCGCGCACCAGGGCTCCCAGCACGATCAGAATCGGCAGGACCGGAATGGTGATAAACGTATCAATGAATAGCACCACGATCCGCTCATACCCGCCTCCGATATAACCTGCGCTCATGCCCAGGAAAGTGGAGATGACGGTGATCCCCAGGCTGGCCCCCAACCCGATCAGCAGGGAGTTGCGGATCGCGTAAACCAGGAACCAGAAAATATCCTGCCCGAGGGCGTTGGTCCCCAGGAAATGCTTGGCTGAGATGGGCATGCTTTTCAGGTAGGTCCCCTGAACAGAAGGATCTATCTTATTGAAAAGAGGCAGGATGAAACTCCCCAGGATGAACACCGAGATGATCGTCAGGCCGACATACAGGCGCGCGTTCAGTTGCAGTGGGTGGCGCTTTTTCTGACTGCTTTTGCTGCGAACAAGGGTTGCATTCATCGGATTACCTCCCCAACCGGATGCGCGGATCAAACAGCGGGTAAATAAGATCGAGCACAAAGGCCGCCGTGGCCACCGCAATGATCGAGAGCGTGATCGAGCCGTAGAGCAGGTTGTAATCCCCCGCCCCGGCCGCGGTGCGCATCATCAGGCCCACGCCAGGATATGAGAAGATCATTTCCGTCAGCAGTGCGCCGTTGAAGATGGTGCCCAGCGACAGAACCAGGGCTGTCACCTGCGGCAGCAGCGCGTTGCGGAAGACATAACCCGTCATGCGGTTCCAGTTGGGAACACCTTTCAGGCGGGCGAATTGAACATACGGTTCTTCTTTGGTGGAAACCGCCAGCGACTTCATGCTCAGGATGTTCCAGCCGAACCCTGCCATCACCAGGGTCAACGCGGGCAAGGCGGAGTTGTACAGGATCTGTTTGAACTTCTCCCAGTCGAAAGCGCCGGGCAGGAAGGTGGGAGAAATTGGAAAGATGGGGAACCAGAAAGCCAGCACGATCAGCACCGATATTGCCAGGATATAGTATGGGATTGGGTAGAGCACGATCCCCAGCAATTCCAGAATCGTGGCCCCGGCGCGTTTATTGTAGTACCCTGCGACCAACCCAATCAAGTTCCCAATCAGCCAGGAGAGGGCTGTCGTTGTCAAAAGTAGCCCGGCCGTATAGGGGAGCGCATTGCGCAGAATCGTGGAAACCGGCACCGGGTAGTTTGTAAAGGAAGGGCCGAAATCAAAGTGCAGGACGACGCGGTTCATAAAGCTAACGTACTGCGTAAAGAGATTGCCCTTCAGACCATAGAGCTCAGCCAGAGAATCACGGATTTGCTGTACCGCTTCGGGTGCGAGGGATTGCCCCGCCCTCGACTGGATTTGCGAGATGTAGTTGCTTATGGGATCGCCGGGCATGAATCTAGGCAAGAAAAACGTGATCGTCAGCCCGATGAGCAGTACCGCCAGGTAAGTGGCAAACCGCTGCAGGACGTATTGGAGTAATTTCATTACGCACCTCTTGTCTTTTGGCTGAACAGGGAGGCTGCCTGTGGAGAACAGCCCCCCTGTTTGGGAGCTCATTGCACTTACTTGCCAGTGGGCTTGATCGTCACCAAGATTTTCTTGAAGGAGCTCCACCAGGTGTACGGAACTGCGTAGGCGTTATCGGCTTTCGGGAAGTTCGTCCAGTAGGTGTCGTTGGTCGGGATTGTGGTCGGGATGTTCATCATGTCGATGTACATCATCTGCGAGAGCATTTCCTTGACGATCTCCTGGCCAGCCTGTAGGAATTCCGGCTTGGACATATCCATAGTGGCTGCGTTGGCGATCAAGGAGAAGACCTTCTCATCGGTGATGCGCATGTTATTGCCGTTGATCTGCTCGTTGGAATCAACGGGTTTCAGGTACTCTTTGGCGAAAGAGCGCCAGTTCTGGATGTAGTTGGTGTTGAACACGCAGGAGGTGGACCAGTTGACCATGGTGGTCAGCATGGTATTGGTGTTCTGAACCTTGGCGAACTCGCCGTTATCCACCTGGCGGGCATTGACTTTGAAGCCGGCCTTGGTCCAGGAGTCAGCGATGGAGAAACCGACGCGCTGCATCACTTTGTTCCAGTCGCTGGGGATGACCAATTCCACTTCCCAGGCCTTGCCGTCCGGTCCGGCAAAGAAACCATCCGCGCCCTTCTTGTAACCGGCAGTCGCCATCAGTTTTTCAGCTTCGGCCGGGTCGTATTTCCACCAACCCATGCCATAGCTCTTGGTCACATTGTCACCGGTCGGGAGCTGGGCAGGATCCATACCTGCGTCGGCCATCTTCTTGACCATATCGGCGGCGAAATTGGGATCCCAGGGTTGGTAACCATCTTCCAACTTGAAGTCAGTCAACCACTGCTGCAATGGGGCGAAGTAGGCCGGGTGGGTGATCTGGGTATCGGGCATGGGCAGCGCTGATCCGCGGAATTCACCGTTCATGGAATTGAACCCGACGTTCTTCATGTCGAGCGACAGCGCCAGGGCCCAGCGCACATTCGGGTTATCCAGCGGGGCTTTCTGCTGGTTCATGATAATGCCGTACGAGCAGGCATCGCCCATGTCGTGGTAGGGCATGGTCGCCGAGAAAGTCTTGACGAGCTTGTTCTGCTTCCGGGCCGCGGCGATGCCGTCGGGGCTCATGAAGGTGTCAACGTCGTACTGATTCTTGATGAAGGCCAGGGTACGGGTCTGCTCATCGCCGAAGTTTTTGTAGAAGACGTACTTCGCGGCCGGTTCGCCCATCCAACCCGTGGAGGAGCGCTGCCAGTCCTCGCGACGTTCCCACAAGTGCCACTGACCGTTGGGGTCAAAGGACTTGAGGACGTAAGCGCCCAGAGAGATCGGGTTGGGGTTCTTGAAGGTGGATAGGTCGCCCGCTTTTTCATAGATGTGCTTGGGCAGGATGTTGAAGTTCGAGCCCCAGGTGTACACGCCGATCATAGTCACGAAGTCGTAAGCCGGATTCGTCGTTTCAATTTCCAGGGAGTAATTGTCAATCTTCTTGTAGGCCTTGACATAGCCGGTGATCGCCGGAATACCCCAGTAGGTCAGCTTGCCCTTGCCGGCGAAATAGGTGTCCAGGGTGTAGATGATGTCGTCGGCAGTAAATTCAACACCGTCGCTCCAGTAGATGCCCTGCTTGAGGGAAATCTGGAACTGGGTGTTCTGGTCATTCAGAACCTTGGGCATGTCGGTGGCCAGCTCCGGATACGACTGACCGGTGGCGGTGTCCATTTCCCACAAGTAGCCCCAGGCCAGCTCGCGGAAGCCGCGCCAGAGAACGTAGCTGCTCGAGAGCGGACTGAAATTGTCCGGGACATCCACTTTGCCGTCAAAGGTCTGGACGATCAAGGTTTCACTGCGAGGGGTGCCGACCTCGGTCATTTCGCCAGAGCCACCGGAAGTTGCCGCCGGTGTGTTGGCAGCCGTGTCGCCTGAGGCCTGGGGGGCGGTCGTAGCAGCTGGGCCGGCGCCACAGGCCGAAAGTATCAAACTTGCGGCCACAATGAGCGCGATCGTCCCAAAGGCCAAACGATTGTGATGGTTCATTTCTGCATCTCCTTAGATTTTTGTAATCAAACGGCAGTAACAAGGTTTACAATGAGATATTGATCTCACATATCGGCACCTCCTCGAAAGAACGCGCCAGCGCGTACGTCAGGTTAATTCTTCTGAATACGGATCGCCATGTATTTGCGAGCCGGCATGGGAACGGTGATGTTTCCGGAAGCCGCAGCAGAGACACAATCAACGGTCATATTCCAGGTGTCAATCACGTCCACCCGGTAAGTGGCGCCCTGCGGCAGGTTGAAGTATCGGAAGGCAGGTTGGTGGCTGCCAAAGTAGAAGATGAAGTAGTCATCCTCGTGATACCCGCCTGCGGTGCAGTTCCAGGGGCCTTCAGGAATGATGGTGTCGATGGCGCGCGTGCCGCGCGCAAAGATGTGTGGACCACCGTTTTCCAGCAGGTTCACAAATTCGTTTTCTGCCTTCTCCACCGGGGATAGGTCGGGCGCGGCTTCGAAAATCTTGCGCAGGAAGGCGATGCGGGCCGGGCTTTGCCCGACTAATTCGCCGCCCTTCGCCCACCACAGCTCTTCGCGGTCATTGACGTACGTTTCGCCGTGACCGACGTATCCACCCTGCGCAAATCCAGTCCAGAAGCGATGCAGCATTTTTTCCGGAGAAAGATCACCCCACAGCATATTGATGTTGCCTTCATAACCGCACTCATCAATGACCACGGGTTTTCCATACATCTTGCGCCAGGCCGGCACCCGGTACATATTCGCGTTTTGGACGCTGCAGTGGGTGACCCAGGGTTTGGTGTGGTCATAAAAGCCCATGCAGTTGTGGATCGAGCGCAGATGGTCATAAGGGTCAATCTGCTGGACAAGTTGCATATAGTGGTCCCAATCATCCATGGTGTGGCCGACAAACAGGTCGTACTCGTTGGCAAAGGACCACCACAGGTTGCGGAAAGCGCTCAAGCGGGCAACCAGGTACTTGAGATAACGGTCGTTGACTTCGGCGGGCATGCGGTCGAAGCCCCAGGCGTTGTAATCATAGGGGTGGAAGATGATCAAGTCGGCTTCGATCCCTCGCGCCTGCAAATCAAGGATGCGTTGCTCCAGGTGTTGGAAATAAGCCGGATTGAATTGGCTGAAATCCCAGTATTGAGGAGGTTCGCTGGTAAACGACGCTACCACCATTTCCATGCTCCACGATTGAAGCGGGATCGAGGGCACTTTCAAAGGAAAAGGGTAGCTGGGAGGTTCGTTGCTGTTGAAGGTGTAACGCTTGGGGAAAACACACATGCGCATCTTGTTGAAGGGCGCGGTATCCAGGGTCTTCAATGTCCGTTCTTCAGCTTCATTGCCCTGGAGGTTCCAGACATAGCAGGTGGTGCCAACCGGGATGTAAGGAGTGCCATCGGCATATGCAAAATGGAACTGGTCAGCCACGCGCACGGGGCCGTGGTTGTCTTCCGACGGCGGCACGCACTCGAAACTTCCACTCTGGTTGTCGAGCGCGCTCACGTTGCTGTGGGTGACAAAGCGCCAACTGCCTTGCATGCCCGGCATGAAACGGACCTTATAGGCGTTATCGCCATCGTAGAAACCGGTGACCCGGACTGTCCGCTGGTTATGCGTGAAGTCTGCCTCGAGTGTGACATCCAAGAACGGGTTGCCGGAGGTCGGCGCCGTTAACTCTAGTTCAAAGTAATCCCACGTTTCTATGTGCTTTGTCATGACATATCCTTTTTGTGTGATGGTAGACGTCCCAACCCTAAACTGCTCTTCCGCGCGTCAGGTGCAATCACAGGCCTAGATCCTCGGCAAAACCCGGCTGACGGCGTCCTGCCAACCGGCGTACAGCCGGTCTCGCTCGGCGTCGCTCATCGACGGCTCGTAGCGCACTTGCGGCCGCGCCAGAGCGGCGATCTCCGCTTCGGAAGCCCAGAGGCCCATGGTCAACCCCGCCAGGTAGGCCGCGCCGAGGGCGGATACGTCGCTGGCAAGGCTCCGCAGCACCGGCACGCCCAGGATGTCTGCCTGGAACTGCATCAGCGCCTGGTTGCGGGTGGGCCCGCCGTCGACCAGCAGCACCTGTAGGGGTGACCCGGCTTCGGCCTGCATCGTCTCAAAGACATCGCGAATCTGGTAAGCGATCGATTCCTGCGTCGCGCGCGCCACGTGCGCCGCGGTTGAACCGCGGGTGAGGCCGGTGATCAGGCCACGCGCCGCATCGTTCCAATGGGGCGCGCCCAGGCCGGCCAGCGCGGGGACGAAATAGACGCCGCCGTTGTCCTGGACCTGCGCGGCCAGGGCCTCCACTTTTTCCGGCGCAGCCAGCCCCAGGAAGTCCGACAGCCACTGGACGGCCGCGCCCGTGACGTAGATGTTGCCCTCCAGGCAGTATTTCGCCTCACGGTAGCCCCAGGCAATGCTGGACGATAAACCTTTCTCTGAGGCAACCCTGGTGGAGGTGGGCGTCATCAATGAGGAGCCGGTGCCGTAGGTGGCCTTGATCGCGCCGGGTTGGAAGCCGGCATGTCCGTAGAGCGCAGCATGGGAATCGCCGATCAGCGAGCCGATCGGGATACCGGCCGGGATGCCGGACAGCGCGACCGTTTCGCCGTAATGGGCGCTGGATAGCTTCACCTCAGGCAGGGCCGCGCGGGGGATGCCGAAGATACCCAGCAGCGCAGGATCCCAGGCCAGGGTGCTGAGGTTGAATAACTGGGTGCGCGAGGCGTTGGTCACATCGCACGCGTGGGCCGCGCCGCCCGTCAGGTTCCACAGCAGCCAGGCGTCCACCGTGCCCAGGCAAATCTCGCCCGCCTGGGCTCGGCGCAAACCTTCAGGGATATCTGCCAGCAGCCAATGGGCCTTACTGGCCGAGAACATGGGGTCGACGGTCAACCCGGTCAGGTGGTAGATCGTATCGACCAGGCCGCGCTGGCGCAGCTCAACGCAAAGAGACGCGCTGCGATGGCACTGCCAGGTGATACACGGGCCGAGCGGCTGGCCGGTGGCACGATCCCAGGCCAACACGGACTCACGCTGGTTGGTGACCCCCACCGCGGCTAGCTCCCGCGGCGACACACCCGCGAGCACCTGGGCCGCGGCTGTCAGGGTGGTCTGCCAGATTTCAGCAGCATCCTGCTCGACCCATGCCGGCTTGGGATACGCGATGGAGACCGGCCGCGACGCTTCTCTGACGATGCTGCCCGCCCGGTCCACCAAGAAGGCTTTCGTGTTGGTCGTGCCCTCATCTATGGCCAGGATGAATTTCCCGCGGACTGTGCCCATGCTCACCTCTTGCGCCCCAGCAACTGGCGGGCCGTTCGGGCCAGGCCATCGGGCGAAATGCCGTAGTGGTTGAAGATCTCCTTCTGGGAACCGGAGACCATGTGCTCATCGGGGAAAGCCACCAGCTTGAAAGGCACGACCTTCCCTTCCTGCAGCAGGACGGCCGCGCACGCCTCACCCAGCCCGCCGAAAACGCTGTGCTCCTCGACCGTGATGATGGCTCCCGTCTCATCGGCAGCGCGGCACACCGCTTCTTCATCCAAGGGCTTGATGGTGTGCATGCTCAACACCCGACAGGTGACGCCTTCAGCCGCTAAGACCTGGGCCGCAGCGACCGCCATCTGGACCGTCTCACCGCACGCGATGAAGGTCAAATCGCGGCCATCCTGGATTTGAGCCGCTTTCCCGATGGCGAAGGTGTCGCTTGCGGCGTGAACGTGTGCGGTCGCCGCCTTGCCCAGGCGCACATAGACCGGGTGCGCCGCGCTGCAAATGGCCTTGATCGTCTCGCGCGTCTCGAAATTATCGGCCGGCGCGATGATGGTGATGTTGTGGACAGCGCGCAAGGCCGCAAAATCGTGGATTGAGTGATGCGTCGCACCCAAAGCGCCGTAACTCACCCCCGCGCTGATCCCGATGATCTTCACGGACTGATCGGAGTAGGCGACGTCGTTCTTGATCTGCTCGAAGCTGCGGGCGGTGATGAAGCAGGCGGGCGAGGCCGCAAAGACTTTCTTGCCGGCGGAGGCCAGCCCGGCCGAGATGCCGATCACATTCTGTTCGGCGATGCCGAGCTCGACGATCTGCTCCGGCAGCATCTCGCCGTACCTGGTCAGCTTTCCCGACCCTCGCGAGTCGCTGGTGACCACGAGCACGTCGCGGTCCTCACGGGCCAGCTCCAGGAGCGTATCTGCAAAGACATCCAGGTTCGCGCGTCCCAGTTCCATGGTTATCTCCCTTCATCCAGCTCGTAATCCAGTTCCAGCTCATGTAAGGCGTTAGTGTATTCTTCATCGGTGGGAACTCGGTGGTGCCACGCCTTGGCATTCTCGATGAAGCTAATGCCCTTGCCCTTGATCGTGTGCGCCAACACCAGGTTAGGTTTGCCGATCTCAAAAGGAAGCTGGGCAAAAAGCTCCGTCAGCGCCTCGGTATCGTTGCCATCCACCTCACGCACGGCATACCCGAAGGCGCGGAACTTGTCGCCCAATGGTTCGAGTGGGTTAACCAACTCGGTCGGCCCGGTGATTTGCAGCCCATTCCGATCGACAATCACAATCAGGTTATCCAGGTGGTAATGGGAGGCCGCCAGGGAGGCCTCCCAGTTGGAGCCCTCATCCAGCTCGCCGTCGCCCAACAGGGTGAAGACGCGATAGTTGCGCCGGTCCAGCTTGGCAGCCAGCGCCATGCCCACCGCGACCGCCAGGCCGTGCCCCAGCGCGCCCGTGTTCTGTTCAATACCCGGCACGCTGCGGGTAGGGTGGCCGATGAAGGGCGAGCCGTACTTGCAAACCGTATCCAGTTCCTCCGGCGGGAAAAAGCCCTGGTCAGCCAGCACCGCGTACAACGCCTCGACGCAATGCCCCTTGCTCTGCACGTAGCGATCGCGGTTCTGATCGGCGAACGTGGCGGGCGAGACGTTCAGGACGTTGTTGTAGAGCACGTTGAGGATGTCAACGGAGGACAGGTCTCCGCCGGTATGGCCGGCGCGGGCTTGCTTGATGATGCGCAGGATCGTTCTGCGGTATTCAGTGGACTTGAACTTGAGTTCCTGATCCGTCAACATAGCTTACTCTCCAGAAAAGCGACACTGCATATTTATTCAAGCCTGAGTTATTATTACAAACTAAGCATAGCACCACAATTGGTTCTTGTCAAGTGCTTTCTTGTCGGTTATTACAATTTTTAAGGTTGGACTATTGACACCCGATCAGAAGGGTGTTATATTCGTCTTTGAATAGATTTGTCTGCGGGAATATTTATTCAATAGACCCGCCGTATGAAACATCGGGCAATCCTCGTCACTGGGGTGCTTGTGGCCGCCGTTCTCGTGCTAGGCTATCTTGGTCCTGGATGATCGCCCCATCCGGGCGTGGAACACCCGATTGACCGGTTTTTCGGCAAGCATTTAAGACTAAATTCAAATCAGGAGCATCACGCATGAAGCAGTTCACCATGGGCGTCATCTTCGGCAACCGGGACTTTTTCCCGGATCAGCTCATCACCGAAGCCCGCGCCGATATCGAAAGCCTTTTTACCGAGATGGGCATCCGCGGCATTTGGCTGGGCGAGCAGGATTCCAAGCTGGGCTCGGTTGAGACCTACGCCGACGCGCGCAAGTGCGCGGATCTGTTCCAGGCCCATCGCCGCGAAATTGACGGCATCCTCGTCTCTTTGCCCAACTTCGGCGACGAAAAGGGGGTGGCAGACACTCTCAAGTTTTCCGAGCTCGACGTGCCGGTGTTAGTGCAGGCCTACCCGGACGATTTGGACCAATTCAACATCGAGCGCCGCCGCGATGCGTTTTGCGGCAAGATGTCAGTGTGCAACAACCTGCGGCAGTACGGCGTTCGCTACAGCCTCACCGAGGTGCACACCAGCCATCCGCTCAGCGATGACTTTAAGCAGGATCTCCGGAAGTTCATGGGCGTCTGCCGCGTGGTCAACGGCCTGCGCCATGCCCGGCTGGGAGCGGTGGGCGCACGGCCGAATGCTTTCAACACCACGCGCTACAGCGAGAAGCTGCTGCAATCGGCCGGCATCTCGGTGCAGACGGTGGACCTGTCCGAGCTGCTCGGCGCGGTCAACCGCATGAAGGATGATGACAGCCTTGTCAAGGAGCGGCTGGAGTTGATCCGCGCGTATCTGCCCGCCGACGGCGTGCCTTCCCCCTCCGTCCTGCGCATGGCCAAGTTCGGCGTCGCGCTGACCCGCTGGATGACCGAGCTCGACATTCAGGCGACCGCCCTGCAGTGCTGGAACTCCATCCAGAAGAACTACGGCATCAACGTCTGCACCCTGATGAGCATGATGAGCGACGCGCTCATGCCCTCCGCCTGCGAGGTGGATATCACCGGCGTCGCATCCATGTACGCCCTGCAGCTCGCTACGGAACAGCCCGCGGCGCTGGTGGACTGGAACAATAACTACGCCGGCGACCCCAACAAGTGCGTGCTCTTCCACTGCGGCAACTTTGCCAAGTCCTTCTACAAGGAAACGGGGGCGCGCATAGCGTACGCCGATATCCTGGCCACAACCCTCGGCCAGGAAAACACCTACGGCGCGATCAACGGCCGCGTTCCGGCCGGCCCGATGAGCTTCGCGCGCATCTCCACCGATGACGTCAACGGCATGATCCGCGTCTACTGCGGCGATGGCAGCTTCACCGATGATCCGCTGCGCACCTTCGGCAGCCGCGCGGTCATCGAGGTGCCCAATCTGCAAGGCCTGCTGAAGCACATCTGCCGCAACGGCTTCGAGCACCATACCGCGATGGCCGCCGCGCCCTCGGCCGGCATCCTCGCCGAGGCGTTTGAGACGTATTTCGACTGGGACGTCTATCAACACTAAAATCAGGGAATGCAGAAAGGGGGTGTTTTGGGCGGGGTCATCCCAAACACCCCCTATCAAATCTTTAGGTGGCACGCCATGGCGCGTATTGATGAACTGCGTCTGATGACGAAGGTTGCCCGTCTGTACTACGTAGATCATCTGCGGCAGACGGAGATCGCGGATCAACTGGATATTTCACAGGCCACCACCTCGCGCCTGCTGAAGCGCGCGCAAGACGAGCAGATCGTGCGGATCAACCTCAACGCGCCGGTCGGCACCCATGCCGATCTTGAAAGGCAGTTGGAATCCGCCTACGGCCTCAAGGAAGCGCTCGTCGTTGAGAGCTTGCCGAATGAGAAACAGATCTTGCGCGACCTCGGCTCGGCAGCCGCCCACTATTTGGACACCACCATCAAACCGAACGAAGTGATCGGCATCTCATCCTGGAGCGCCACGCTGCTCGCGGCCGTGGATGCCATGACGCCGATCACGAAACCGATCGGCGCGCAGGTGATCCAGATGCTGGGTGGCGTGGGGGTCCCCACGGCCGAAAGCAACGCCGTGTACATCGTCAGCCGCTTCGCGATGCTGGTGCAGGGGCAGTCCATCTTGCTGCCGGTGCCGGCCGTGGTGAGCGGGCTGGACACGCGCCAGCTTTATCTGCAGGACCCATTCGTGTGCGAGACGATTGATCGCTTTGACAGCGTGACCCTGGCGCTGGTGGGCATCGGCAGCATTGAGCCATCCGAGCTCCTGGCTTCGAGCGGCAACATCTTCTCGCCGCAAGAACTGAACTCGCTGCGCGACCTGGGCGCGGTGGGGGATGTCTGCCTGCGCTTCTTCGACGCCGAGGGTGCCCCCGTGAAGTCTCCCCTCAACGACCGGGTGATCGGCATGGAGCTGGAGCAGCTCCGCAAGGTCAAACGCTCGGTCGGGATCGCCGGCGGCCAACGCAAGATCGCCGCCATCCGCGGCGCCGTGCGCGGTGGACTGATCAACGTCCTGATCACGGACTTGTCCACTGCGCAAGCGTTGGTCGCGCCGGGCGAATCGTCCTCTGTTTGACATTTCACTCTGCTGCTAACAAAGCATCTACCTCGCGGGTGCCGGATGCCCTGGAAAGCGTACAGCCGCATCTCATGTCCTTGCAAGGCCCGCGTGCAGGAGGGTGAAATCCAGGTCGGGCTGCTTCGGGCGCCGATTCCGACGTTCGATAAACGCGCGTTCCGTGAGGCGCTGATCAACGCGCTCACCCATCGCCGTCCGGCAAGCGGGCTTCGACCCGATCCGGCAGGAGCAGATGGTCCTGCAATACGTGCGCACGCAGGGCCGCATCACGCGCGGTGAAGCAGCCGAGCCTTGCCGCCTGGGATCTGAGCAGGCCAAACGTCTGTTGACACGGAGGGCTTATCAGGGATAATCACGCGACATCAGCACACTATCGCCATAGCGTGGTATAATAGCGATGCAGGTGTAAGACACTCACTGAGTAAGCCCGTTGCGCTGAGGGAGTACTATGACCATCTTCTCGCCACCAAGACATATCGTCTGGAGCACTGACCGGCTCGATCTCGCCGATCCCTTCCAGCGCAAGTGGTACATCCGCCAGGTCATCGAACACGGCAGAGCGGATGACATCGCTGGCCTGGACCTGGATGAGGTGGCGCGCCTCCTGGACGAATTGAACCTGCCGCCATACCTGTACAGCCTCTGGTCACGCTTCCTGGAGGCCCGCTCCAGGCTTGTGCAGCAGGCCGCCCCTCAAGTCGTAGTATAATGCTTTCGGAAAGAGATGAGTCTACAATATGAACCGAGCACGAATCGCCATCCCGAAGTCGAAGATCACCGACTTCTGCCGCCGCAACCAGGTGAAGTCACTGGCGTTGTTTGGCTCCGTTTTGCGCGCCGACTTCCGGCCGGAGAGCGATATCGATCTATTGGTGGAGTTCGAGCCTGAGGCAAGGATCGGATTCATGGCTCTGGGCCGGATGCAGCGCGAGCTGACTGCGCTACTGGAACGCCCGGTGGACCTGGTGCCCAAGGATGGACTCAAGCCTCTAGTCCGCGAGGAGGTGCTGAACAGCACCGAGGTCATCTATGCGAGATGAAGAGCTTTACCTCAGGGACATCGTCGAGGCAACGAATGCGATCGACCGTTTTCTAGCTGGCGTGAGCGAAGACGAGTGGATCGACGATGAGGTCCGCCAAAGTGCCGTGATGCACCAGTTGATTATCATCGGTGAGGCTGCGTCAAGGTTATCATCCGAGTTCCGGGAAGTCCATACCGGGATTGCATGGGCCGACATCGTCGGCTTCCGCAACCTGGCCGTCCATGCGTACTTCTCGGTGAGCTGGCCCATCGTTTGGGTGACGGCAACTGAAGATGTACCTGTCCTGGGCGCCCAGATCGCTGAGATCCTGGCCAACGAGTATTCATCGGATTGATGATCTGACAGTCACTCCAAGGTCATAGTACTCACGGACGCACGCCTTACGAGGAGGGTATATCGGGGATTATCGCAAGACACCGGCACACTATCATAAGCCTACACGGAGATGCTACGCTGCGATAGTGCGCACGGATGGTACCGTTGGAGTACTCACGGTCTGCTGAAACAGCCTGACCGTGTAATCTGGCGGGGGCCGATTCGAACACCTGGTTCACATCCGTGAGGTCATGGGTTCGAGTCCCTTCCCGCCCATCCAACACACTCATCAGGCGCATCATTGGAGCCCACGGATAGCTATCCGTGGGCTTCCGTGCTATCTAAGGCAGGTGCACTTTATCTTAAGGAATTTGCACGTTTCTCGAACGCCGGTTACCTCAGTATTCACGGATGGCACCGTGAAATCATGCTCCCAGAGTGATCGCTGTCGCCTCAACATTATCATCCAAGAATACCTTCAGCAAATCCTCGGCAACTGCTCTCCACTCATCATATCAACAATACGCTGGCCGCCGATGCGGCTGCGCAGGATGACCTTGCGCGGGTGATCGGCCACCACTTCACCGATGATGGCGGCGTCCCGGCCTAAGGGATGGCTGCGCATGGCCGCCAGGACCAGCGAGTGAGCGGCATAGTATGAGCACGGAATTCGTCATGCGCCCTATCGGCGTGATCCGTACGCCGTTCACAGAGCTGAGAGGCATGCCCATCCAGCCGGCCTTCTCCCAGGCTGTCGGGCAGGTGGAGGTCCTACCGGAGTACGCGGAAGGCCTGCAAGACCTGGAAGCTTTCTCGCATGTGATCCTGATCTACGCGCTGCATCGCGCAGAAGGCTGCGCGATGCGTGTCAAGCCGTACCTGGACGATGAAGCCCGGGGCCTGTTTGCCACGCGTCACCCGTGCCGGCCCAACCCGATTGGCCTATCTACGGTGCGGCTGGTAGGGCGACATGGCGCGGTGTTGGAGGTCACGGGGATCGACGTGCTCGACGGCACCCCACTACTGGACATCAAGCCCTATGTGCCCGATTTCGATGCCAAGACCGACGCCCGGGCTGGGTGGTACGACAGCCGCCCGGCGGACAAGGAGGGGCGCTCATGAACGATCCTGACGAAATCCGGCAGACGATCCTGGCGCAACTGGCCGGTGTGAGCGACCCGGAGACAGGGGTGGACGTGGTGCGCATGCGCCTGATCGGGGACCTGGCCGTGGACGAGACAGGCCGCGCCAGCTACACCTTCCGGCCCTCCTCGCCGCTGTGTCCCATCGCCATTCCGTTGGCCATCGCGATCCGGCGCGCGGTGCGCGAAGTGCCGGGCGTCACGGGGCAGGCGATGCGCGTGGAAGGCTACGTACGCAGCGAAGAACTGAACATGCTGCTGGCAGAACTGCCAGATAAGGCCTATAGCGCTTGATCGGCCAGACCAACATGCTGATTCCAAGGAAGCGTAAACAACGTGAAAAAGATCGGTATCCTCATCTGTGACCGCTACCACGCCTGTGCAGGCGGCAAGTGCCTGCGGACTTTGCGGAACCGAGAGGGCGCCTTTACCGGCTACGAGGGCGAAGAGGTTGAGCCGGTGGAGGCCGCGCGCCTTCTGGCCGAAGCCAACGCCAGGCTCTGCACCGCACTCGATAAGCTAGGCGGCCCGTTGGAGTATCAGCACGCATGAGCCGGCATGCATGAAAACGTATCTCGATTGCTACCCCTGCTTCTTGCGGCAGGCGCTCGAAGCGACGCGCATGAATGGCGCCAACGAGGCTGCGGCGCTGCAGACCGCGGTCAACGCCGCACTCCAGCAACCGCTGGCCGTCAATCATCTGGAGGCTTTCCGCAACCGCCTGGCTAATGCGGAACAGGTTCTCTATCTGGCCGACAATGCCGGGGAGACGGTTTTCGATCGCGTGCTCATCGGGACGCCGGCCCGGCCCACGACTTACGTGGTCAAGGGCGGGCCGGTGCTCAACGACGCGCTGTTCGAAGATGCGCTGGCAGCCGGTCTCGACGGAGTCGCGCGCATCATCAACAACGGCGCGGCATACATGCCGAGTGATGCGCCGGGGACCATCCTGGATCAGTGCTCGGCAGCACTGCGTGTGGAATTTGATGCAGCCCGCCTGATCGTAGCGAAAGGGCAAGCCAACTACGAAACACTCAGCGACTGCGGCAGAGAGGTCTTCTTCCTCCTGCAGGTGAAGTGCCCGGTGATCGCTGAACATGTGGGTGTGCCGGTCGGAAGTATGGTAATCGAGTCGGCCGGCAGCTGACAACTGCTTTCGATCTGCGCTTCGGCATGCGCACGGCCTGGGACGCTGGACCTACGGTTCGGTGGCCGAACTGGGGCTGGCCCGCTGGCGTTGGCGGGCAGCGTGTGAATTATGTGACGAAGGTAAGATGCTGGGTTATAATGCGAGCAATACTGCTCCGCGCTGGCAGTTGCATGATACGAAAACGATGGCGCACACCATAAACAAGGAGATACTACCGTGGAACCGAATACACAAACCGTCTCAATGCCGCGCATCGGCGACAAGGCCCCGGCCTTCAAGGCTGTAACCACCCAGGGTCCAATCGATTTTCCCGAGCAGTACGCGGGCAGTTGGGTGATCCTGTTCAGCCATCCGGCCGACTTCACGCCCGTCTGCACGTCGGAGTTCATGACCTTTGCATCACGGGAAGCAGAATTCACCAAACTCAACTGCCAGTTGGTGGGCCTCTCCGTGGACGGCCTCTACAGCCACATCGCCTGGCTGCGCACCATCAAGGAGAAGATCGAATACCGCGGGATGAAAGATGTCGAGGTCAAGTTCCCGTTGATCGAAGACATCACGATGGAAGTCGCCAAGCTGTACGGCATGATGATGCCAGGCGAGAGCTCGACCAAGGCGGTGCGCGCGGTGTTCGTGATCGATCCCAAGGGGATCATCCGCACCATCATCTATTACCCACTCAGCATGGGCCGCAACTTCGATGAGCTGCTGCGTGTCCTGCAGGCCCTTCAGACAGCCGATGCTTTCTCCGTCGCGACCCCGGCCGATTGGCGTCCCGGCGACGATGTGATCGTGCCGACGGCCGGCTCCTGCGGCGTTGCTAAGGAGCGCATGGAGAATAAGGCGGAGATGCACTGCTACGACTGGTTCTTCTGCACTAAGAAGCTGGACAAAGAGAAGGTGCTGAGCACCATCGAAAAGCGTTAGGGTCCTGGCGTCTGGGATGGGTCTGAGCCTGTCCCGAACTGCGGCAAGGCGCAAGAACGAAGCGGTGGGGCTGTCTGGAAAGAACATCCAGGCAGCCCCTTTTCTTGGCTGGCTGGGGTCAAAGGGAGATCGTTGGAGTTCGGGAAAGAGGAACAAAAAAGCGGCCTATGCGGCCGCCACCTTCTTCAGGTTATGGGCAATACTCACGAGTCCCCATTCGGTCTTCACTTTTGCCCGCCCGCGCACAAGGAACGGCCGGAAGCCCACACCCTGGACCGCGCCCTGGATCTCAACGCGCAGACGGCGCCGGCTCAAAGACGTATCCTGAGCATCTCGAAGGGTTGCGGGTTGAAGGTTAACTGCGCTATCCATGCAACCTTCAATCCTTCGTGGGACTCAGAAGAGGCTTTCCAACCTTCAACCTGGTCTGGACCGTCAACCAACTTACCCATTCCGCCACGCCGGCCCCTGTCCGGCACGAAACTATGAACAGCGGCGCGTCCGGGTTGACCATGGCCAGCCCGCGACGAAAGTAGGCGAGATCGAAGTCGAAGTAGTCCGCCAGATCGGCCTTGTTTAGCAGCACCGCGTCAGCCGCGGCGAACATGCCGGGGTACTTGTACGGCTTGTCGTGGCCCTCAGGCACGCTGGCGACCACTACAGCCGCGTCAGCACCCAGGTCCCACTCCGCCGGGCAGACCAAGTTGCCGACATTTTCGATGAAAAGCAGGTCAATATCGGCCAGCGGCAGGTGCGGCAGCGCCGCGGCCACCATCGGCGCATCCAAGTGGCAGTTGCCGCCGGTGTTGATCTGCACGGCAGGGATGCCGCGCGCCAGGACGGTTTCGGTATCGATGCGCGAGGCTAAATCTCCCTCGATCACGGCCGGACGCAGGCCAGCGGGCAGGCGTGCGGCGGTGGCCAGAATGACGCTGGTCTTGCCTGCACCGGGCGAAGCCATGAGGTTGACGGCCAGGATGGCGTGTGCGGCGAACTCGGCCCGGTTCGCGGCTGCGACCTCGTCATTGGCGCTGAGGATCTGCTTGACAACGGGGATCTTCATGCTGAATCATCCACCTCGATGCTGTCCACCCGCAACTCCCGGCCTCCGGTCACTTGCAGACGGGTGCTGCCGCAAGAGGGGCAAGCCGACGGCAGCGGCGCACGGGCCGCAAAGCTGCCGCCACAGCCCAAACAGGTGAGCGTGCCGGGCAGGCGTAGAAAATGCAGCACGGCGTTTTCGGCCGGGGTGTCCTTGCTCAGGATGTCAAAGTAGAACTGCACTGAATCATCCAGGATGCTGCTCAGGTCACCGACGATCAGGTTGATCGCTGAGATGCGGCGGGCGCCGGCCGCGTCTAGTGCGATCTTGAGGATGCTCTCGGTGATTGGCAGTTCGTGCATGCGACCTCGGCTAGACTGTGTAGATGGAAGTATACCGCGGATTGACGCTGCGGGGCAAACAACCCGCGGCGTTGCCTGGCAAAAGATGGTCGACAGCTCGTTCAGAACCGCACAACTTCTTCAAACCTCCAACATAACGCCTTCACACGCGCCCTGTAAACTCAAGACAGTTCAGGGCGATCACCCTGGCACATCCAACGAACTGAACCCATCGAAAATGGGGGAGCGAAAAATGACGAGGCGTACTATTTCCAACGGCAGGCTTGCCGCGCAAACACGCAACAACTGGCTGATCGACGCCGCCGTGTTCATGGGCGTGCTGGTCGCAGCCATCACCGGCATCTACTTCCTGTTCCTGCCCTCGGGCGGCTACCAGGGCGGGCGCAACCCGCTGTACGGCGTCACGATCCTGTTCAGCAGAAACACCTGGGATGACCTGCACACCTGGTTCGGCGTGCTGATGATTGCGGCCGTGGCCGTCCACTTCACCATCCACTGGAACTGGGTGCAGGGCATGACAAAGCACATCGCGAAGTCCGTAGCCGGCGAGTTTAAGATCAGCCAGATGACGAGCGACAGGGCGAGCATCACCCTGCGCGGCGCGGATGGCCGGCCGGGCTGGGCCGGGCGAGGCCGCCAGGGGTAGCCGTACACTGTCAGATCACTAAATGAATGAGGCGAGCGGCCCCTATAGGTTTCGGGTGCCGCTCGCATTCTGAGGCTTGGGTCAGGCCCAGTCTTCGCTCTTTTCCACTCAACATCAGGCGGAAGTGCCCTCTGACTTCTCCATCCAGCCGTCGACGCCTGCGACTGACCCACATCGCAAAAAAACGAGCGCCGCGCACTTTAGGACCACGCGCGGCGCTCAGGTCTCAGGAGGACCACCGAAGTCAGGGCTACGCGGCTCCGCCGCCCGCTGCCAGAATTGCTTCGACCAGATGATCGGGCGTGACGCCCGGCGACTGGATCCCCAGGTCACGATATATGGCGGCAAATCGTTCGGTCAGCGCGGCGCGGCTCAGTTCAACACCGCAGGCCAGCGTCTGCAAATCGCCCACCGCCGCGGCCGGGAGCACGGTGAAGTCGCCGGCCAGCTCCAGGCCGTCGATCCGCCCCTCACGCAGCCGCACCGTCGCCCGGATCAGGCCACCGGGCGCCTTGAATGCGCCTTCGGCCACATGCACATCCTCGTGGATCTTCACCCCGACCCGGCGCAGGCTGCCCTTCTGATACAGCCACTCCTCAGAGATGAAACGCTCGTCCAGCTCAGCCGCCAGCGCCAGCTCCGCGGCAGTCGGCTCACCCAGCACGATCTCCCGGCCCAACGCCGCGCTGGCCCGGGCCAGGTAGAGGTCGCGTACCACAGCGCGGTCGGGCAGTGGGCTCACCTGCTCGGCCAGGGTCGTCATATACTGCTCCAGGCTCTCGAAGATCTTGTCGCGCATTTTTTCGGACGAGACTTTGAGAACGCGCGCCATGGTGGCCTTGTCGAAGGTGAACATCAGGCTGCCTACCAGCACCTCGGCCTCGCCCATCTGCGCGGCGCCGGTGCCGCCGATCTTCTTGCCGGCTACATGGATATCGTTGACCGGCCGGTGGTAGGCCGCGACACCCAACGCCTGGTAGGTCTCCACCAGCGGCCGGATATAGAGCTCGAACTTCTCCTCCAGGCTGCTCGGCAGCGCCGAGTGGTGGAAAATCCATTGCGAAAACAACTGGCCTGCATCCAGGTAGGTGGCGCCGCCGCCCACCTCGCGGCGCGCCACCGGCAGGCCGTAGTCGCGGCAGTAGTCCAAATCAACTTCGCGCTCGAGATCCTGGTGATAGCCGATGCACACGTAGGGATGGTCCGGGCTGACCAGGATGATCGTGTCGGGCGAATCGGCGGTCATGGCGTGGCCGACCGCGTGGTAGATGGTTTGCGAACGAATCGGGGGCACGAGGCCCAGATCAAGAAGACGGATTGGTTTTGTCATGGATGCACCTGCAAATTGGTAGATTGGTAGACTGGTCAGGTCGTACACCACTCTGTCAACACTGCCGCTGCGCGGCGGATGACCTCCGGCAGCGCGGCGGCGACGGCCGGGCTGAGCTCCAGGCCAATCGCCAGTTCCACCGGCTGCACGCCGATCAGGTGTAGGTAGCGCGGTAGATTTGACTTCCCTACCTGTCCTTCGGTTTGGTTCAGGCTGACGGCGCGCCGAAGGGGGTGCGCCTGATAGGGCCGAATGTGCCGGTAGCCGGTGACATTTGAGGCGTCGAGACAGAGCACCAGGGCAGTTAGCCGCTCATGCGCCCCCCGGCAATACGACGGCCGGCCATCCGCTGCAACTGCCCGTAATAGACAAAGCTCGACAGGAACAGCCCGCCGCCGATGGCCGCATACAAGACCGCGAGATACGGTTTCGGCAGCGCCGAGTGGCGCAGCAGCACGCCGCCGGTGATCATCACTGCAACGATGGCGTAGCTTTTCCAGGCCAGGAACGAAAACAGACATGCCCGCTCCTTCGACTCTTGGATGCGCGCCAGGTTCTTCCGCGCCAGCTTACGAAAGCCCAGCCGATAGATCGGCACGGCCGCCACAACGCCGGCCAGGCCCAGCCCAGCGTTCACCCGTGAAGGCGAGCCCGCCAGCCAGACAAAGGCGTAGCGGCCCAACATCACGCCCACTGCGGTCCACATAAGGCCTGCCAGCGCGAGCAGCCAAGGCTGGGGCAGCGCCGGGTTCAGTCGATGTAATAGACTCACTTGTCGCACCTCCTCAGCTTTGTCGCCTTGTTTCTTGCCGGCGGCGGTCACGCGGCCACCTGCTGCGCACCACGCAGGGCCACGACGCCCCACACCGCAGTCAGATAGGCCACATTGAAGATGATCTCGAACCAGGCAATCAGATTTGCATTCATCTTGTTTGCGCTCCTTTCAGGAAATAGCCCGTCAGTTTCTGTGCCAACACGGCATCCTCCAGCCCCAGCTCGGCGCTCCGGCCGATGAAGTTGTTGACGGCGCCCAGGAAGAACAGGGTCAGGGTCGCCGGATCATCCGCCTGCAACTCGCCGCGCACCATGCCCTCCTGCATCAGCA
This sequence comes from uncultured Anaerolineales bacterium, assembly GCA_964513075.1. Classification (GTDB taxonomy): domain Bacteria; phylum Chloroflexota; class Anaerolineae; order CG2-30-64-16; family CG2-30-64-16; genus DAOUBP01. The sequence continues at coordinate 30,918 of CAZELR010000025.1, read as the reverse complement.
CGGCCAACGGCCCGAACAGTTCGCCGCGAAACGCGCTGCGCACCGCTTCAAGGTTCTCCGGCCGTTTGAGGTGCTCGCGGTCACGCAGTAGCGTCGTATAGTCAGTCTCGAAGCTGGCCAGGATGGCCCCCACCATGCGCTGCAGCCGCTCGGCCAGCGTACCGGGCTGCTCGATCACTTCTCGAAACCCGTGCAGCCGGTGGCGCAGCACCTGCACGAACAGGTTCTCCTTGTCCCCGAAGTAGTAGTAGAGCGTCGGCTTGCTCAAGCCACACCGCTGGCACAGCTCATCCACTGACACCCCGCGGTAGCCCTTCTGCTGAAACAGCCGCCATCCCTCGTCGAGGATCCGGCGCGCATTCTCATGCTCCAGAAAGACAGTCGCATCCATAGTCCCTCGTTTTTCCATTGTATACCATCCGGTATAGAGTATACTGAATGGTATAGAGCTTGTCAAATCGCGCCGCCTCGCTGTATACTCAGCCGACAACCGGTCGGTTCTCGACCGCAAGTCTTCGAACCTGCTGGCGCAATTTACCCACCGTGCGGCCAGGCACTAGCGACCAGTTAACGCCTCAGCAGCTATTTGTCGCGTGGGCGTGACTCGGCAAGCACCGGCATGCCGAGTAGCGCGGCGCGGCCGCGCGCGGGCCGGTTGTTCGGGTATGAGTTAAAGCGGCCGGGCCAGGTGCGGCCGGCCGCCCAACAGGAGTTCACGACCGCCTACCCCGACGTTGAGGTGACGACCATCGCGCGCGAGAACTTCACCGACTTCATCGCGGCGCCGGTCGCATAGATCGCACATATCCGATAAGTCAACGTATCATACGGTCGGTTGCGATAGCCGGGACGTCCAGATCGTCCTCTCAGAGTTAGCACTCTGCATCCGACAGGATCGGAAGGCACCCGGCGGCGTGGTCTTGCAGCACCTCCCCATTAGTGATCCGGACGCGCCGGAATACGCGACCTTCCACAGGACGGAGCCTTAGCAGGTGCGACGACAAATCGAAGGAAACATGACGTGCGCAGAAAGACCGTAGCCGCTGGCTGCGGGGTGCTGCTCATCGTTGGATTGTGTGCGGCTATCGCT
>CAZELR010000025.1:15179-29728 GCA_964513075.1 uncultured Anaerolineales bacterium | reverse complement strand
CGTAGCCGCTGGCTGCGGGGTGCTGCTCATCGTTGGATTGTGTGCGGCTATCGCTGTCTTCCTCGACGGCTATTACTTACCTGGCAAGCCATGCCGGCCCGTGCGCTACCCGGATGGTCAAAGAACCGCCAACGCCTTCCAGTCAGTGACGGAGGCTGACCTTGGCGATGTCTTGGCCATCGGAGCCTACGGTGGCGGGACTGGGCGCATCTATGTGCAGGTGCAGCTTCGCGCTACCATGCCGGCCTGTTCCGCGGCCAGCCCGGCGGTGCGCAGCCGGGCGCCTACGTCTGCGTCGGCCGCACTCACGGGCATACCCATCGCCATTGCCAGGGATCGTAGTAGCACCCTTTCACTGTTCCCCAATAGCTGGTGCTGGCCGGCGTCCAGCTGCCCAGCGAGGACGAATTCGGCCCCCAGCCAGGGTTGATCTGAAAGTTCGGAAAGGCCCATTTGTTCTCGCACGTGTAGCCCTTGAAGAAGTCATAGCCGCACTCGCGCACCCAGGCGCGCGCCAGGCCATAGGCCAGCGGATAGTGCGCTGAAGCAAAAGAGCCCGTGAGAATGATGCCAGGTGTCGTATCAAACTCAATCGCGTCAGCCACGTGCTGCCATTCGTTGTTGATGAAGTTGTGGCCGCCCACCACGGCCATCCAGGCCCAGGCGCGCTTCTGGGGATACAGGTAAGCCCCGCCCATGTTCCACGGCCACGTTGGGCCGGCCCCGCCGATGCAGAAGCCGCCGATAGCAGTGCGTATCTCCATCTGCATGTTGTTGACCCCGCCGTCCACCAGCACCGGCGCCACGACATTGGGCGTATTGATGCCGCCATTCTGCCGATAGACGCCCCACTTGTTGGCCCAGCCCGGGTTGCCGGTCGCGGCCTGGGCATCGACCCAGCCGAAGAGCATGGACCACGCCGTGGCTCCACAGCCGCTCCAACAACTGTTTGTGTTTGGCCAGGTGTAAGCCGGGATCTGGCGATAGAGCCGCTGCGCGTTGAGGCCGCCCGCGGCGTACCAGTAGACCCAGCCGGCAATGCTGATGCCGGCCGTGGCGGCCGGGGCGGATGCCCCGGCCGCCACGGTAGTCACCTCTCCCGGCTGCACCGAGGCTGCGGTCGAAGCCGCCGGACCGCCCTGCCCGACGGCAAGCAGCGGCAGATAGAGCTGGCGCCCGATGGATGCCGCCGCCAGGAAGCGCACCCGCTCGGTCTGGCCGGCCGGTGTGGCCAACACCGCCTCAAACGGCATCACCGCAGGGGGCGGCGTCACCAGAGTGACCTGGCAGCCGTTGCCGACGGGCTCCACCCGCGCCAAAGCGCTGGCCGGACCCGTCAAATCGCAGGTGACCGGCCCGGCCGCCAACGCCGTGAACGACTCGCCCGGCAGCAACGGGATGCCCCACTGTTCCCAGTTGCGCACCACCTGCCAATCGTCGCGGGCGTGCTGCCGGCGGACCTCCAGGATGGGCGCGTAGTTAGCCGCGAAGCCGGCCTTTTGCTCCGGCCAGCTCGCCCATTCCATCAGGGACAGACCGGCCGGTGTACTGGTCAAGCCGGTCTGCACCAGTGTGCCGGGGCCGGGGTTGGCCGGATCGGCGCCTGGAGTCCACTCGAAAGTCCCCTGCAGGCTGTTCTGGTCGACGCCGCCCAACCCCACGATCTTGAGCAGGGGGTTCTCGGCCCCCTCGGCGCGGATGAGCTGTTGGCCGTCCGGCGTCTCCGCACCATAGGTCAGCGCGTCCAACTTGTAGAAAGTGACGGCGCGCCCGTTGGCCGCCGCCAACAGCCCCGCGGCCAGGGAGGCGCCTTCTGATTTCCAATGGGCCAGGGGGTAGTCGTGCTCGCCGGTGCTGACGATAATAAAGCCTGCCGGCGCGCCCGTAGCCGACCGCACGGCGAACTCGTAGTAGGCCGGCACGGCCAGATCGGGTCGGAAGTAGGGGTAAGCAACGTCATCGAAGAACGCACCCATCCACTCCGGTATGCCGGGACGGAGGAAGGACAGGAAAGTAAGCGCGCGGCGCAGGTGCTCTGCCGGCACGTCATTCAGCCGGGGCAACACCCGGAGCGAGGTCGCGACGTTCTGTGGATGGCCGGAGACACCGCACGCCCCGCGCGCGCAGGTGGTAAGCGTGTGCAAGCCCGGCCCGGACGCAGCAGGTACGTCGAACGCACGGCTGAAGTTGCCCGTGCCGGTCTCAGCGTAGCCCAGCACTGCGCCGTCGAGCCAGATCTCGACCACACCCGGCAGGAAGTTGGCGCCGTTGATCGTCAGAAGATGCCCCGGTGCGACAGTGTAGGTGTCGAGGGTAATGCTGGCCTGGGGCGGGGTCTGCGCCTGTACTGGGCCGGGCAGCAGGGCCGCCACCAGGATAAGCAGCGCCAGCCAACACAGCCCCTTGACTCGAAGGTGGCCGCTTAGGCCAGTCGCCTGACTTAGTCCTCGATCGTCATCGCCCTTGGTGTGTTGCGGGCATGAACGGCGAACCGGAAAGCATCGCAGTTTCATCAGTCTCACCCCTTCTCTTGCAGACGTCGGAACAGCACAGCCAGGTAATCGGCGATGCTCGACTCCGTGCCCAGCGCGAGGTTGTCGGCCGGAAAGCGCAAGAACAGGTAGCGGCCATCCTGGAGGGCCTGAACCGCCCGCAGCTTGCTCTCCGGAATAACCCAGGTGTAGCCCTCTTGCACGTAGTCGGCCAGGCTATTCACGGTCACTCCTGCCTGCCGATTGGCGGGGTCGGTGTCCATGCGCCATTTGACGAGGGCCTCCTCGCCGGTGTAGGCCTGCACCGTGAACTCGGACTGCTGCGCGGCACCGGACGGGGTGTAGAACCACATGCAAGCGGTCCAGCCCGGCCGGACGGTCTCTAGCAAATTGGCGGGCCTGGCGCCGATCATGCGTTCCAGCTCGACAGCAGGCACAAGCTCGGCGCAGGGAAGGGTCAGCGCCGCCGACGCGGCCGCAGGCTGCTCGGCAGCTGAGGTCGTCGGCGAGGGCGGGATGGCCGCGGGCATCGACTGGACTGGCGGCGCAGGTTGAGCGCCTCCGCACGCGCCTAGAACCAACACGACGAACAGGGTGAGCGAAATCAACCGGATGTGGGATATGCGTCTCATGACTGCCTCCTATTTCAGAGCGCCGACCACCAGGCCGGCAATGGTCTTCAACCCGGTCTCGTTCGGCGCGTCACCGATGGCAACGACCAACGCGGCCTTTTCGCCCACCTTGACCCAAAGCTGGCGCGCGTCGGCGCCGTTGTTGAAGAACGCGGCGTCACCGATCCCGCTCACAGACTGGTCTTTGTAAAGTGGTTGCTGGCCAAAGGCGGCCGGCGGGGTCAGCGCCACGTAGGCAAAAAGGGCATTGCCCCGGCTATCCTTGCCGCCGTCGTACTGGCAGCCCGAGCTGCCGGGGACATCATGGTACTCGAAGCGTTCCGGCGCGGCAGCCAACTGGCGGCCAAGCACGGCTTCAATAGTCTCCTGCGGAATCGCCTGGCACAGGTTGATGTCGGCCAGATTGGCGGTGAGCGGCAGCGGCGCCATCATCGCCTTGGACTGTGGGACTGTCTGATCGGCGCCGCCGCATGCGGCCAATGCCAGCGCCATTAGTAATGCGCCTAGCAGATGAAAGCTGAGTTTTGGCATAAAGTTTTCTCCATGACTTGAATTTATCTGAGCTTACTGTAGTCGAACTTGGTTTGCTGAGGGTCACGCGCAGCGTTACAATAAGCGTGACAAAATGATGGACGAACTCGCCGAACTTTCTTTCGGGTATTGGGTGCGGCGGCGGCGGCGGGCGCTTGATCTGACCCAGGCCGAGCTTGGCCACCGCGCTGGCGCCAGCGCGGCCACCATCCGCAAAATCGAGGCGGATGAGCGGCGGCCGTCGCGCGAGCTGGCTGAGCTGCTGGCTGCAGCCTTGGCCGTGCCCGCTTCCGAACGCGCCGCATTTCTGCGCGCGGCGCGCCAGGAAACTGCCGTCGAGCGCCTGCCGGCCACTGAAGAGTTAATCACTGCGCCCCACTCCCCACAGCCGATGAGGATGCCGACCCCGCACAACCTGCCTGCGCCGCTGACGTCGTTCGTTAACCGCATACAGGATGTCGCCGCGGTTACTGCCCTGCTGCGCCGCAGCGATGTACGCCTGCTCACCCTCATCGGCCCGCCCGGCATCGGCAAGACGCGGCTGAGCATCCATGCAGCGGAAATGCTCCTGGTCGATTTTCCGGATGGCGTCTGGTTCGTTGACTTGGCGGCCATTAGCGACCCGGCGCTGGCGCTCGCCGCCATTGCGCGTCAAGCCGGGGTGCACGAGTTGAGCGATGAGCCGTTGCCCGAACGTTTTCGGACCATGATGAGCGGCAAACGGGTGCTGCTGGTGCTGGACAACTGCGAACAAGTGGCTGAAGCCGCGGCGGACGTGAGCGCGCTGTTGCGGGCCTGCCGAGGGCTGAAGGTGCTGGCCACGAGCCGCGTGCCGCTGCACGTCTACGGCGAGCACGAATACGCGGCCCCGCCGCTCTCGCTGCCACCATCGGGCACACCACCTGACCAGATGATGGCATTCGAGGCCGTTCAGTTGTTCGTAGCCCGCGTCCGCCAGCATCGGCCAGCGTTTGACCTCGACGCGACCAACGCTGGACACGTGCTGAAGATCTTACACAAGCTGCAAGGTATCCCCCTGGCCATCGAACTGGCCGCGGCAGCCCTGCGGCGCCTATCGGCAGCAGAGCTGGCTGCTACGCTGCACAGCGAGACAGACTGGGTGGGGAGGATCGAGGCCTCTGCGCGCGACCTACCGCCCCGTCAGCGCACCCTGGCCAACGCCATCGCATGGAGCTATGATCTGCTCGACTCGGACGCCCGCGCCTGTTTGAGGCGCCTCGCTGTTTTCGCCGGTTCCTTCACCCTGGACGCCGCAGCCGCGGTCTGTGCAGGAGCGGCCGATCCGGCCGGCTGTATGCTGGCGCAGTCATGGCTCGCGACCTTGAGCGACCATAGCCTGGTGACGCTCGAACCTGGCCGCTGGCGGCTGCTGGAGATGATCCGGGAGTTCGCCTGGAATCGGATGACTGAGGGGGAGGGTAACCAGGCGCAGGAGAGGCATGCGCAGTACTTTCGCGTCTTGCTGGCGCAGTCATCGGATAACCTGGAAGCCGTCGAGAACGACTACGACAATTATTTGGCTGCTCTCCAACGGCTGATCGAACAAAGGGAGGCGCCAGCGGCGCTGCAAATGTGCTCTGATCTGGCCTGGTTTTGGGAGACCCGCGGCTATGTGCGCGCGGGCCAGGCGTTGATCCGCCGCAGTCTGGCGTTGGGGGGCCAGGTGGATGCCGACCAGCGCATCGGCCTCTTGTTCAAGGCGTCGAACCTGTCCTGGCAGTGCCATGACTTTGCCAGTGCGGATGACTTCGCCGGGCAGGCTGTCACCATCGCGCAAGAGGAACGGCCTGAAAAGCTGGCTTCGCTGTCAAATCTGCTGGGACGCATCAACATCGAACGCGGAGAGTTCGCCCAGGCGGAAGCTGCGCTGCAGCGCAGCGTGGAGTTGGCGCAACAGCAGCCGGAGGCGCTCAACCCCGGGTTCCCGATGCTGCAATTGGGCGAGATAGCCTGGGTACGCGGTGACCTGGCCGCGGCCGAAGTGCTGTTCAACGTGGCCGACTCCCTGCTGCCGGACGCCGGGCCGGACCTGGCAAGAGCAATGCTGCACACCGACCGGGCCGAAATTGCCCTGGCGCGCGAGGATACGGCAGCAGGACGACGGGAACTGCTGCTGGCGCTGCCTCATGCCCGCCAGCATGTGCGCCGACTGCGCTTCTGGCTGGTCACCCTGGCCGGCTTGCTGCTGTCTGAGGCTGCTGGGCGAGTGGAAAACGCCGCTTCAAGCGTGCAATGCCTGGCCGCCGAAGAGGGGCTGGGTGAACGCGGCAGCCCCCTATCCCCTATTTATCAAGCGCTTGTCACACACCGCTTGCGAACCGCGGGCAGCCTGATGGACGCCGCGGAATGGTCGGCTCTCTGGCGCGCCGCGCACGCGTGGACGGCACAGCAGGCGATTGCGCATGCAGAGGTCTGGCTCGCCCGATCCGGAAAGCGGCCGACAGTTTCTTGAAAGGCCCAAATCTGCTTATAGGACCTGTCGTCGCATTTTGGCAACGAAGTCTATAGTCGAGTCGCCAGATTGCAACAGCAGAAGTTATGGCCGCGCCGGCGTACCGTCGGGCAGCCGCGCCTGGGTCCACCATTCAACTTCATCGACAAGCGGATACCGAGCAGCCAACTTTTCATCGATGTCGATGCCCAGGCCGGGCCGGTCGTTGGGATACATGTACCCGTTGCGCACCTCGGGCGTGCCGGGGAACATCTCGTAAACGATGTCCGGGAAGCGGCACCACTCCTGGATGCCGAAGTTAGGCGCCCACAGATCGAGGTGCAGGTTGGCGGCGTGGCCGACGGGCGAGACATCGCCGGGACCGTGCCAGGCCGTGCGCACGCCGAACATGCCCGCGAACGCAGCCACGTGACGAGCGGGGGTCAGTCCGCCCATCTGACTGATGTGCATGCGCACGAAATCGATCAATCGGCCGGCGATCAGCGGCTGCCATTCATGCGGGTTGTTGAAGAGTTCGCCCATGGCTATCGGCGTGGCACATTGTTCGCGGATGCGTGCGAACCAGGCGATATCCTCGGGCGCCAGCGCATCTTCCAAAAAGAAAAGCTTGAAACGCTCAACATCCTTGGCAAACTGGACGGCATCGATCGGGCTAAGGCGTTCATGCACATCGTGTACAAGCTCGATTTCTTCGCCCACCGTGGAGCGGACGTGTTCCATCATCCGCAGCATGCTGCGCATGTAGCTGCGCGGGTCGTAGTACGCGCCATCTGGCGCGCCTTCAGGCCGCCGCATCTGCGCATCCCGGCCGCCGTAACCTCCCATCTGGATGCGAATGGTGCGGTAGCCTTCGGCCATGAATTTGCGGACATTGTCCTCGACCTCTTGCGGGTCGCGCCCGTCGGCATGCGCGTAGACGGCCGCCGCCTCACGGCACTTACCGCCGAACAGTTGGTAGACTGGCATGCCGGCTTGCTTGCCCTTGATGTCCCAGAGGGCCATGTCAACGCCGGAGATGGCATTGTTGAGCACCGGCCCATTGCGCCAGTAGCCATGCACCATGGCCATCTGCCATGTCTCTTCGATGGCTGAGACATCGCGACCCAACATGAACGGCACGATGTGCTTCTCGAGGGCTGCGATGACGGCATGTTGGCGCTGCGTGAAGGTGGCGCAGCCCAAGCCATACAGGCCGGGTTCAGAGGTGAGGACTTTGACAACGATCAGATGCGACCCTGCGGGCTGGGTCGTGAGAACCTTGATAGCGCGAATCGTCACCGGCGCCATGGCGGCGGCCTCCTTCCGGGAGTATGCTCCAACCAGACCTTCGAGGTCTTGCCGGCCTCGAAGGTCTGGTTCTGTCTAGATCGGCTGACCGACCGGTGTGAGCTGAGCGGTGAGCCCGCCATCGACATAGATGATCTGACCGGTGATGTAGCTTGAGTCAGACGAGGCCAGAAACGCTGCCACGGAGCCGATTTCGAGCGTCGTGCCAAGCCTGCCCAGGGGCACGCGCTCTCGGACGGCCGCGGCACGCGGGTCCTGAGCTGGGTCGCCGCTGGGGCGGCCTACATCCCGGTTGTAGATCGCACCGGGAGCGATGCAGTTGACGCGAATGCCAAAGGCTGCCAACTCAAGGGACATAGCGCGGGTCATAGCATCTATGGCGCCCTTGGTAACATCGTAGGGCAGGCCTTGCCAGTGCGCGCGCAGGCCGCCGACCGAGCTGATGTGGATGATGTTGCCGGCGCCGAACCGGCGCATGATCTCAGCGGCACGGGTGGAGCACATGTACGGGCCGCGTATGTTGCCGGCAAGCTGCGCATCGAGCAGAGTCTCATCGATATCAAAGAAATGACGACGGCGCAGGTCGGCAGCGTTGTTGATCAACAGATCGACACGGCCGAACGCCTGCAGGGTCGTGTCAAACAGGCGGTCGACCTCGGATGTGCGGCCAACGTCGGCCGGCACGGCGAGAGTTGTTGCTCCGAGCGAACGCAGAGCGGCGGCCGCGGCCTCAACGGCCTCCGGTGTCCGGCTGTTAACAACGATCCGCATCCCCTCGCGCGCCAGGCGCAGGGCGATGCCCAGGCCGATGCCGCGACTGGAGCCGGTCACGACGGCGACCTGGTCTGCCAACTCGGGGTAGCGCGGACGGATCGTCTCGTACAGCGAAGCTAACTCTTGCATCTGTGGCATGTCTGCTCGCGCCTTCAGCCGAGCTCGACGTCGAGACGGTGCGCCATCGCCGTGTCGAGGCCGTTGATGACCTCCCTGCCGATGCGAACACCTTGGCCCTCGCGTGTCACCGGCAGTTCAACGCCATCAACAACGATCCGGCGGATCACATACGCGCCGACCTCGAGCCGGAGCGGGTTGTGAAAGACAATGTCCAGGTCGCGCCCGGCAAATTGCGTGCGGACCGCGGCTTCACCGCGGGCATCGAACTGCGCCGCGACCAGCTTCGGTGCCAGGACCAGGTCGCCCAGGTTGCCCCGCACGCCGAAAACCTCGGTCAGCAGCGTGAGCAGATACCAGCTAGCCGAGCCGGTCAGCCACGGGTACAGGCCGCGACCCCGCTCGCTGATGTATTCCGGAAGACCTGGGTAGATGCGGGAGGTTGCGAAGTCCGCGCAGTGCCGGTACATTTCATCCAGGACCTTGAAGCCCTCGCGCACCAAACCGCGCTGGTAAAGCGCATTGGCATACATCACCGCCATGTGGCTGAACATGGCGCCGTTTTCCTTGTGGCCGAACGCGAAGCCGAAGCAGCGCCCCAGGTTGAATTGCATCCCCCCAAAGTCGGTGTTCAAACGATAGCCGCCCAAACGTGAATCGTAGAGATAACGATCGGCCGCGCGCGCGATCTCGCGCGCCTGCGCATCGGTGGCGATGCCGCCCATCAACGCAAACACCTGTCCAGTGAGCGTCATGCGGACGCCATTCGGGCCATCCCCTTCGACGCGGTGACCGTCATTGTCATAGTAGCCATTGAACCAGCTGAAGCCCACACGATCAGTGATCCACTCCTGGCTGCGAACATGCGCAGTGAGCCAGGCGGCCTTGGCGGCAAGATCGCGAGCCAGGTCGGTCAGGCTGATCTTAAGCTTCACACCTGAGACGGTGTGCGTGCAGGCCGCGAAATATTGAGCCAGGCGGCCTTGTTTGGCGGTCAAACTGGTATAGTCCACCGGCTCGGCCAGGGTGTCGAGCAGCGGCAGCAGCTCAGCGGCCAATTCAACTTCGGTTATGTCCAGCCGGCCCAGGGCGAGCACTAAGGCGCTCAGGTCGCGCAGGTTGCTGGCGTAAAGTGCGGTGAACGCCACGCTTTCCCCGCGCTCGCGGGCCATGTCCATGCCGTCGTTCCAGTCTGCGCCTTCCAGCAGGATATTGCCAGCGGCACCCACGTTGAAGAACGCGGTCAGGTGCTGCACCAGCAGGTGTTCCAGCACGCTCCCGGCCGCGATCTCGCCTGCTTGCGTCCGCAGCTGGGTGCCCTGCTCCGGCAACCACGCCGCGTCTCGCGCCTGGCAGCGGTTGATGTGCGCATCCTTGAAGTACGCCTGCTGCTGGAGCAGAAACGCCAGGTCACCGGTCTGATCGAGGTACAGGCGAGTCGTCAGGTAGGGCCATGCCCCGTGATCCATCCAGACGCGCGGAATGTTATTGCGGTCGGCCAGAAATTCGCCGGGCCGGCTGCCGATGATCGTCGCGTTGCTGCCATCTACCCGCACGCCCGCGAAGCTGCTGAACAGCAGGTCGTGAACCGGCTCCGGCTCCAGCATCAGCAGCGCCAGGCAGTCCTGCCAAAGATCGCGCCAGCCGCGGCCGCCGCGACCGTAATCGTGATAGGGCAGGAATGAGTTGCCGAACAGCCGGCGCAGAAACGGCTGCACGGCCACCCACTTCAGCCACCGACCGAAGTCGGGATCGGCCGTTTCGAATGCCAGCGGCGCAACCTTTTCCTGCCAGTGCGCCCGCGTGCGATCGAGCCATTCAGCGACGCGAACCGCGCTGCCGTAACGTTGGATCAGTTGATCTTCTGGATGCGAGGCTTCAGCCGGTGTCTCGCCAACGCCATCGGCCGCTACGGCCAGGATCAGCACGTAGGTGTGCGATTCGCCCGGAGCCAGCGTGATATCTGCGAAGCGCAGCGCGCCGATCGCTTCGTAGCCGTCCACGGTTGTCCCCGCGCCCACCCCCACTGTTTCCGACCGCACCACCGCCGCCGGCCACTCCAGGTTACCGCCCTCGCCGATGAAGTCCTCGACCGCCGGGAAGAAGCTCACCGGCGGCGCACCATCCCCATCCGCGCCCAAAACTGCGTAGGTCACCGCGTTGGGCCGGTGGCCGCGCTCATCGAAGGTGAGGGTCGGCCGTACCACAACGCCGTGGCGGACGGTCCGAATGCGGTGCAGCAGCGAGGTAACGTGCCGGTGGTCCCGCAGGTTGTCGGCCGAGCGCCCGTAGAGTGGGATGGCCGCGGTGGGGGTGATCGTCAGGGACGCGTCTCCAAAGTTGGTCAACGTCACCTGCATCAGCTCGACCTGGTCATCGCTTGCCGGCACAAAATTCGTGATCTCGGCAGCCAGGCCAAGACGCTGGTTGCGCCGCGTCGCCTTATGCCAAAGTAATCCGGCCTCCAGCGTGACCGTCTCCTCGGGATCCTCCGAAAACGATCGTGCCACCTGGGGAGCCGAATTGCCCGTGGCCGACCACGGCTCAGCTCCCGCGACGCAGACCCAGAAATTGCGCGCCGAGCGGGTATTGTGCAGGTCCTCCACGGAAACGGGCGCTGTCAGGAAGGTATTCTGTCCCGTCTTGCTGTCGCCGTGCAGCGTCGGCGTCACCACCGACATCATGCCGGCCTCATTGACCAACGGAAAGTAAAGGTAGCTCGTCAGGTGCGGCGCATCCAGGCGAAACGTTACGTCGTCTCCGACGAAGCGCCAACCTCGTATCGTATTTTCGGTCATATCTCTCACTCCAGACACATCTCAATCCGCAAAATCTCGCCGTTGCGAACCATGGCCGCATAAGGTGCGCCAATCACATCGCCCCGCAAGCTGAACTGGCTGCCATCCGCCAGGTGCAGAGTCACTGCGGTCACCTGCGCCTTCCCTGTGATGGGATGCTGCTTGCGATATGTGACCGCACACCGCCCCAGGAAGGTGAAGGCCAACGTGCCGTCCTCGCGGAACAGCCAATCCGGCAGCGTCGGCCTAAAGGCCAGGCAGAGCTCCTCGTCTCTCATGAAAAACGGGCGGGGTCCGGCTGTCATCAGGGTCCACATGGTTAAAAACTCGGTGGTGGCCCCCGTAAGGCGAGCGACGAAGCCGCGGCCATGGAGCGATCCATCGGGATGGGCGCTGCTGACAAGGAATGAGGAGTTCTCCAAGGGACTGCGGCCATAAGTCCGGGGGTCAAGGAACGGCGCCAGGCCGCGGCGCATGTCTGCAAAGAATTCGTCGTAGAGCCCCGCGCGCAACACTTCCAGCAAGTACTTGTAGGCCATATGCAAGAACACGGCCTCGTTCTCCAACCACCCCGGCGTAAAGGCTCGCAGCCGGCCGATCTCCCGCGAGCAGGCCTCCAGAGGCGCGTTGGTCTTGTACATGCCCAGCTTGCGGTCATACAGCGCGCTGGCTCTGATCCGTTGATAGAGCACTCGTGCTCCGTCGACATCCTCACGGGTCTTCAGAGCGTGCATCGGGCCTTCCAAGAAGGAGGGCAACAGACTCTGCCCGAAGCGCTTGACGCGCACGGTGGGCCGGCCATGTGCGTCGTGCTGCGGTTGCCCGCTGGCGTCGACGACACGCTCGTAGTCCTGGACCTCGTAGGTGAAGTAGGTGGGCGGCACGCCGCCGGTGAGCGCCTCGGCTTTGGCGATGCCCGCCGCCACCTTGTCGCGCAATGTCTGCAGGATCGGCGCCAGGGCGGCAAAAGTCAGCGTTTCCGTGCGTCCATCGAAGCCCAAACGGACACGAGCCCGATACGCTTCGCGCGCGCTCGCCACCCTGTCCCAATAATGAAAATCACGCCCGTCTGATAGCGCGCTGTCGAACGCAGCATGATAGGCGGTAAGCTGAGCGACCACTTGCCGTAACAGATCGGCTAGCTCCTCGGGGAATTCCACCGCACCGCCATCCTTCGACTGCGCTTCACTCGACGTAAGCGTCGCCCGCTCAGGATGATCCTTCTCGGCCAGCGCCGCCAGCAGGAAATCCAGCAGCCGCCGCAGCTCGTACGTCTCGGACATTGACGAGCCGAACAGCCCCGGCAAACCGTTGAGCGCGTCGCACCAGCCCGGCTTGCCCGCCTCCATCTCGATCCCCATGCCCAGCGGATCGAGCGTGGCGAACTTGATCAACGCCAGCCCCAACAGCTTACTGAACACGGTCGTCCGGAAGATCTCGCCGCGGCCGTGCGCCGTCCGCACCAGGTTACGCGCGGATGTGCGAGAGGCAATCAACCGCACCTTCTCTTCGTCCTCTACGACCGCCCCATACTGACGCACCTGTCCGCCTTCCACCAATACGGATTTTCGATCGCGCGGCTGCACGAATGCAGTACCATCATAATAAGGGATCTTGGAGAAAAGCAGGGTGTCTTTGTGATCAGGGTAGACGGCCAGATAGGCGTCCAGCAGATCGAGATTGTAGAACCAGTGATCGACCCAGTATCCCTCCCCAAATTCGGCCTCGAAACTCAGGTCGGCCTGGGTGACAACTGCCTCGACAAACGCCTCGGGCCCCACAGTGAGGCCAATCCCCCGATCGAAGACCTCTTTCAGAAGCTTGCCGGGCGTGAAGGGCCGTGCCAGCAATGACCCCAACTCGGTAGAGCCATCAGGCCGGTCGATCAGCTTAAGGATAGCCGCCTGGCGCTCAGGTGGGACGACAAAGCGGCTGCCCAGCACCGTCAACGGGTTATAACCGTCGGCTTGGATCAGCCCCAGGAAGGCCAACACCTCTGAATCGCCGACAGCGGGATTTAACAGCACGTCGCACCGGCGATTCTGATTCACGTCTCGGTAGCTGGCGTTGCCCTGCGAATAGAACTCCGCAGGCAGGTAGAACGCGTTATAGTCACGTTCCAGGTCGCCATGCCTGCGGCCATACAGATGGTAGACAGTTCCGTTCAACCGCACCGGCCAGCCGCCGCGCAGGATGTTGTCCAGCAGGCACTGCCGACAGTAGGCGTCGAAACGCGGGTCTCCAGTCTGTGCCGCAATGGGATCGGTGAGGCCCTGGGTCAGCGCCCGCGCCTCGGCGCGCTTGGCCGCGATGACGCCGGATCGCGCCAGACGATCACGCTCGCCATTGATGACCGCGGCCTGGCTGACATGGCCGATGATCGCGTAAAGGGTCACGGCCTCGTCCGGCGCCAGCGTTGCGGACGCGCCGGAGAAGCCGCACGGCGTCCGGCACACGGTGACCTGCGGTGTCTCGCGCAGCTCAGCCAGCGTGTGCGACAGAAAGCGATCGGGGTAGCTGAGCGCCGTGTTAGCGCCGAAGACGAGGGTTGGGTCAACGATTGTCGTGAAACCGACCGGGTCCGCCCCCTCAGCAAATGCTAAATAGAAGTGGCCTTCCTCGATAGCCGCCACTTCGGCCTCATCGCTCACGCTCGCCTGCACCCGATAGAAGGGGACGCCGTCATTGAGATTGAAGACAGCCATCCACGCCTCAGCGGTGCGGCCGATTTTCTTAAGCATCGTATCATCGAGGCCAAAAGGAATGACGACGGGCAGTCCGTCGAGGATCTCCAGTGACACGGGCTGTGCAGCGATGTTGCGCACGGTCACCTGGCGCACCAGACCGGCGAAGTTTTCTCCCGGCAGCGTGAAGTAAAGAACGTTTACCTGCAGGCCATACGCTGCGTTGGCCTCCTCCAGCTCGATCTCGCTGGCGCCGATAGCCATCCGGCGAGTAGGTGCGGGTCGTGCTGAAGCCGAGAAGGGTTCATAGAAGCTATCCTCGGCGGGCGACGCTTGCGTCGAGCGCACCTTGATGAAGGTCCGGAAACCAGTATACGGCACAGTCTGATAGGCTTTATTCGCCGCCTGGAACTCCATGATCGGCGCGTCCTTGCTCTCGACGCCGAAGCTGGCGATCGCCTGGCCCCGGTTCACATAGAACGCCCACAGCGGGATGCCCAATGGCCCGGCGATGCCCGGCAGGAAGCTGGCAAACGGCGGGAACGAATCAAAGTTCTCGATGACAAAACGGTTCTGCGCGTCGAAGTAGCATGTATCCATGTTGAACCTGCATCAGCTTGCGGTCTGCCAGCTATGATTTGATAGAGGCATCCGCATGGGCTACCAGTCGGCAGCCCATGCGGATGGATCGGACTCAGGATACGAAGGCGAAGTCGTCGAAGTAGTAGGTGGACGCGCCGCCGATCTGCCCGCCGGTCTTG
>CAZELR010000025.1:0-15079 GCA_964513075.1 uncultured Anaerolineales bacterium | reverse complement strand
GGCGAAGTCGTCGAAGTAGTAGGTGGACGCGCCGCCGATCTGCCCGCCGGTCTTGCCGAAGTTCGGGAACACCGAGATCTTGTTGTAGGTGTTCGCCAGGTTCAACGGCGCAGTGCCCGCCGCCGGGTTCGCAAAGTTGAAGGTCAGCGTCTCCCAGGCGTTGGCCACCGTGGTGGTCGCCTCGGTCTCGCAGCTCTTGCTGCCGTCCGCCGCATCCTCCACCTTCAGCCGAATCTGGACGCCGGCCGCCGGTGACCACACGCGTACCGTGATCGTCTTGGCCGTCGCACTGAACGGGATCGGCGCGATCGAGTTGCCCGGCGCGGTGGACACCGTAACCCCCGCCCACAGCTCAGCCGTCGCCGACTTGGTGACCTGCGCCACCTTGTTGGCGCCACCGGCCGGATCGGCCACCACGCTCGCCGCCTCCGCCCCACCGAAGCCCGTCAGCGTATAGGTCACCGCCGGGTCATCGAACGTGATCGGCAGCCCGCTCAGCAGGCTGCCGGCCATGGCGAAGTCGTCGAAGTAGTAGGTGGACGCGCCGCCGATCTGCCCGCCGGTCTTGCCGAAGTTCGGGAACACCGAGATCTTGTTGTAGGTGTTCGCCAGGTTCAACGGCGCAGTGCCCGCCGCCGGGTTCGCAAAGTTGAAGGTCAGCGTCTCCCAGGCGTTGGCCACCGTGGTGGTCGCCTCGGTCTCGCAGCTCTTGCTGCCGTCCGCCGCATCCTCCACCTTCAGCCGAATCTGGACGCCGGCCGCCGGTGACCACACGCGTACCGTGATCGTCTTGGCCGTCGCACTGAACGGGATCGGCGCGATCGAGTTGCCCGGCGCGGTGGACACCGTAACCCCCGCCCACAGCTCAGCCGTCGCCGACTTGGTGACCTGCGCCACCTTGTTGGCGCCACCGGCCGGATCGGCCACCACGCTCGCCGCCTCCGCCCCACCGAAGCCCGTCAGCGTATAGGTCACCGCCGGGTCATCGAACGTGATCGGCAGCCCGCTCAGCAGGCTGCCGGCCATGGCGAAGTCGTCGAAGTAGTAGGTGGACGCGCCGCCGATCTGCCCGCCGGTCTTGCCGAAGTTCGGGAACACCGAGATCTTGTTGTAGGTGTTCGCCAGGTTCAACGGCGCAGTGCCCGCCGCCGGGTTCGCAAAGTTGAAGGTCAGCGTCTCCCAGGCGTTGGCCACCGTGGTGGTCGCCTCGGTCTCGCAGCTCTTGCTGCCGTCCGCCGCATCCTCCACCTTCAGCCGAATCTGGACGCCGGCCGCCGGTGACCACACGCGTACCGTGATCGTCTTGGCCGTCGCACTGAACGGGATCGGCGCGATCGAGAAATTCGCCTCGGTAGACACCGTAACGCCGGCCCATAGCTCGGCTATGGCCGACTTTACGACCCTGGCCACCTTGTTGGCGCCACCGGCCGGATCGGTGACAATGGTCGAATCCTCCGCCCCGCCGAAGCCCGTCAGCGTATAGGTCACCGCCGGGTCATCGAACGTGATCGGCAACCCGCTCAGCACGGCACCCCGCGTATCGTATGCCTGATCAAGAGAAGCCGGGGCCGTGTTGGCATTGTAGGCGGCATCGTAGAACTTGCCCGCTGCGACGCTGACGGTGATCGTGCCGGTCGCATTTACAGGCGGGGTCACGACCAACGTCGCCAGCGTACCGCTGACGCGCGTGAATACGCCGGCCGTGCCGCCAGCCACGGCGATGTCATCAGCTGTGAAGCTGGCGCCAACATCTTCGCTGAAGGTGAAGGTGAACGTGACCGGGCCTCTCGCCGTCTCACCGGCCGCGCTGCTGGTGATGTCCACCGTCGGCGGCGTAGCGTCGTCGTACTTCAGGCGCACCTGGTCGAGTAGCACCGGGTTGCGCAGGGCTGCCGGCACGTCAAAACTGAGCGATCGCACGGCCGCCAGGTCCAGCGTAGTCCCCGCCGCGCCCTGGAAGGCCGTGAAGGGAAGGCTGATCTGCCGCCAGCCGGTGAAGTTATCCGCGAATGAGGCCGCGAAAGACACGGGCTGCGGCGCGGCCTGGTAGAGGCGCACGTAGTCCACCAGGGTCTGCTGCGGGAAGACCGTGTTAGAACCGACTGCGCCGCCGAAGTTGCCGCCGACCGCCACGTTCAGCAGCATGTAGAACGGGTGGTTGTAGACCCACGGCTTGCCTGCCAGGAAGGGATCGGCCGGGGTCGCCGTGAAGTAGGCAACGCCATCAAGGAGCCAGGTGATCTTGTCCGGCTGCCATTCCACGGCGTAAGTGTGGAAATCATCGGCGACCGGTACGCCCAAGTTGACGACCTTGCCGTAGCTGTTGCCGCCCGAGTAGCCCGGGCCGTGCAGGGTGCCGAAGATCTCATTGGGCAGGCGAGCGACGTGCTCCATGATGTCAATCTCGCCGGTCATTGGCCAGCCGACCCGGTCAATGTCCGTGCCGAGCATCCAGAACGCCGGCCACAGCCCGGCGCCGACCGGCACCTTGACGCGCGCCTCGACCCGGCCGTAGGCGACCTCGAACCGGTTCTTGGTCAGCAACCGCGCCGAGGTGTACTTGCACGGGCCGTAGTAGCACTGCAGCGATCCATCGGCCGCCTTTGTGGTGATCACCAGGTGGCCCTGGCCGTCGGTGGCAGCGTTGGCACCGACGGGGGTGTAGTACTGAAGCTCGTCGTTCCCCCAGCCGGGGATGCCGTAGACGGTTCCGTCGCCGACCTCGTTGCCCCAGGCCCTCGGGTTCGGAGCGGTGCCCAGCTTGGTGTTGAACTCGTCGCGCCAGACCAGCTTCCACTGCGATGGCTTGCTGGTGTTGGCCTTGTTGTTGGTGAGCGTCACCTGGATGCTCTTGCCGCTGTTCTGGCCGTAATACCAGAAATTCAGGCCGACGGAGTCGCTCCAGTTTTGGCCAATCGGGAAGGTTCGGCCAACCTGGTACGGGGCCTGGCGGATCCGCTGGGAGACCTTCAGCACGTGCTCGTAGGCGCCCTGGCCAGGCAGCGCCAGCGCATCGCCGGCCGGAATCTCCGGGTTGGACAAGGTAGCCAGCAGGTGCGTTGACCATAGCCACAGGTATGGGTAGGTCTCAAAATCGTCGAGCAGCGGCGGGTAGTATAGCTCGTTATCGAGGATGTTCACCCGGGCGAGGGGCGGAAAGCCCATCTCCAGGCCGCCGGTCGGGTTGGACAGCTCAACCAGTACGCCGCGCTCTCCCTGGAACTTGGTGTCGTCTATCGTCTGCACCGTGAACGACTGCTGAGTCACGTTTGCCGGGAAGGTCAGCGTGCCGGAGGTCGGGGCGTAGTCGCGGTCCGGGACCGCGATGCCGAACGTCGTTGCGTAATTCACCGTCACCGGATCAGCAGAAGCCTTGCTAAGCTTGGCCGTGACGGTTACCGTGCCGCCCTCTGTGGCCGCGTAGTTAAGGGTGCTGAAGCCGACCGTGAGCGGCTTGATCGGCGCGATGCCGTAGACCGACACATCGTCCAGGTAATAGCTCTTCGCGCCGCCCGTGCCCAGCGTTCCGAAGCCCCAGCCGTGCACCTCGGTCAGGCCAAAACCATCGTTCGGTGCGCCGTTGCCGATCTCCTTGCGGGTCATGCTGGCAAACGGAATCTTGATCAGCTTCCAGCCGGTGAAATCATCCTTGAGAGACAGAGTCCAGCGCTCGGCATCGTCTCTGGTCGAGCCGGGGTTGCGGTTGTCGAGCACATCCATGAACAGGTCGGTGCCCGCGCCTGTGCCGTAGAGGTAGAAGGAAATACCCTCGTAGGCGCTCCAGTCCTGGGAGACCCACGCAGTGACCCCGGCATTCTCGAAGGCGTGAGTGACACCGGCCCATGCAACGACATTGAGATCTAACTTTAGAACATGGTTCCCGTTGCCCTGGCCCGGCACCGTTGGCGCCGGCGCCGCATCAGTGGTCGAGATTGCAGCGGTGCTGTTCGGGTCCGCGAAAGTATTGAACCCGATCGGGACCGTGCCATCTTGCCCAGCCGGCAACCCGGACTCGAAGTCGTCCACGAGGGGGAGCACGGCGCTCACAGCAAGTTGCTGCTGCTCCGGCTCCACCCCCCGCGCCTGCACGTCTGGCGTGCGTAGCGGGAACGCACCGCCGAGCAAGAGGCCCAGCGAGACAGCGATGCTTACGAGGGTATTTCTCAATCTCATCTATGGTCTCCTTTCGCGTTACCGATCCAGCGTCTTTTCGGTCTGTGGATCGAACAGGTGCATGTTGTCCATGTTGATCACCAGGTCCAGCGTCTCACCGATGTGCGCCGTCGTGCGCGGATCGACGCGGGCCACAAATTGCTTCTTGCCGGTCAACAGGTACAAATAGATCTCGTTGCCCATCAGCTCGGTGACGTCCACGTCGGCCCTGATCGGCGCGGGCGAGATGCCCGGCGCGCGGTACTGCTCGGGCGAGATGTCCTCGGGCCGAATGCCGAAGATGACCTTCTTGCCCTTTGCCGGCAGATACTGGGCCTTCTTGTTGTCAGGCACAGGCAGCTTGAACGCGCCGCCGTCCACGAACAGCTTGCCGTCCTGCTCCACCAGCGTGGCATCGAAGAAGTTCATCGACGGGCTGCCGATGAAGCCGGCCACGAAGACGTTGCCCGGATGGTTGTACAGGTTCTGCGGCGAGTCGATCTGCTGCAGCAGGCCGTCCTTCATCACCGCGATGCGGCTCGCCATCGTCATCGCTTCCACCTGGTCGTGCGTCACATAGATGAAGGTGGTGCCCAGGCGCTGCCACAGCTTGCTGATGTTGGCGCGCGTCTCGACGCGCAGCTTGGCGTCCAGGTTCGAGAGCGGCTCGTCGAACAGGAAGACCTTCGGGCTGCGCACGATCGCGCGGCCCACCGCCACGCGCTGGCGCTGGCCGCCGGAGAGCGCCTTCGGCTTGCGGTCCAGGTACGGGCCGATGCCCAGGAGCTCGGCGGCTTCCTTGACCTTCCGGTCGATCTCGGCCTTGGGGGTCTTGCGCAGCTTGAGGCCGAACGCCATGTTATCGTACACGCTCATGTGCGGGTAGAGCGCGTAGCTCTGGAACACCATCGCGATATCGCGATCCTTGGGCGGCACGTCGTTGACGACGCGGTCGCCGATCCGGATCGTGCCCTCGGAGATCTCCTCCAGCCCGGCCAACATGCGCAGGCTGGTGCTCTTGCCGCAGCCCGAGGGGCCGACGAAGACGATGAATTCCTTATCGGCGATTTCAATGTTCAGATCGTTGACGGCGACAACATCGCCGAAACGCTTCCAGACATGATCGAAAGTGATGCTAGCCATGCGATTATACCTCCATACTGGTATCCTGAAAAGGGAGAGAAGTTGCTCTTTATGGATTGTCCGCCTGAAACACCCGCACATAGTCCACCTGGAACTGTGCAGGGAAGACAGTATCGAGGCCGATGACGCCGCCCAGGGTGCCCCCGATTGCCAGGTTCAGGATGATGAAGAACGGCTGGTCGAAAACCCACTCGCGGTCGCTCAAATCGGCCCGGGTCAATGTGAAGTATTTGGCGCCATCGTAGAGCCAGTCAACCTGGCCGGCCTGCCATTCGATGGCGAAAGTGTGAAAATCGTCGGCAATGTTGTAGGTCTGTCGGTTCCACCGGCTCAACCCCAGCGCGCCCGAATAGCCCGGCCCATGCGCGGTACCCATAACCAAGTCCGGCTCACGGCCCACATATTCCATGATATCGATTTCGCCGCAGTCGGGCCAATTCGAACCGTTGAAGCCTGCGCCCAGCATCCAGAACGCCGGCCACAGCCCAGCGCCAGCGGGCACCTTGACGCGCGCCTCGATCCGGCCGTACTGAAATTCCTGCAACCCCTGCGTCTTCAGCCGCGCCGAGGTGTAGTAAGAGCCTTCATATTTCTCCTGCCGGGCCTCGATCAGCAGCAGCCCATTTTCGACGCGGGCGTTTTCCGGCCGATCGGTGTAGAACTGGGCTTCACCGTTGCCCCACCCCCCGCCGCCAAGGTCGTAGGTCCAGTTGGCTTTGCTGAGCGCCTTGCCGTCGAATTCATCGTGCCAGACCAACTTCATGCCCGGCGGCGCGGGGATCGAAGTGGACGCCGGGGCGCCACAGGACGTCAGGAGTACGGCCAGCACAGTGACAAGCAGCAATGTGCGCATCTTCCTCGTCATTATCCCTCCCTACATGCTTGACTACGATTTTCAGCTTTCATCGGAGGCTTCAGCCGATTGCTAGATATTTTGACGCCATGTGCTGGACCAGCTAAAGCCTCGATTCCAAAAGAAAAAGCCCCTCTTGCAGCCTTTTAGCCCTTCACCGCGCCCTGCGTCAGGCCGGACACGATGTAGCGCTGCAGCACCAGGAAGATGATCACCATCGGCAGCGTCATGATCAAGACCGCCGCCGCCAGCGTGGGCCAGTTGCTGCCGTAGACCCCCTGGAAGACGATCATGCCGCGCGTGATGGGATAGTAGTCCTTGTTGGTCAGGTAGATGGTCGGCAGAATCAGCTCGTTCCAGATGCCGATGGCGTGCAGCACGGCGACCGTGGCGATGGCCGGCTGGATCAGCGGGAAGACCACCGTGGTCACGAAGCGGAAGTAGCCGCAACCGTCAATCGCGGCCGCCTCATCCATCTCCTTCGGGAGGGTCTTGATGTAGTTCACCAGGATGACGATCCCGATGGGGTTCACCAGGAACAACAGGATGTAGCCGACCGGGTTGTTGTACAGCCCCAGGCCCAACATCAACTGGAACTGCGGAATCAACGCCACGGGCAGGAAGAGCGCGATCACGAACAGGGTGAGCAAGATCTTGGCGCCTTTAACGTACCCGCGCGAGATCGGAAACGCAACAAACACCGCGGTCGCGATGTAGATGGCCGTCGCCGAGAGCGCGTAAATCACGGTATTGGTCAGATAGCGGGGAAAGTTAGCCTTGGTCCACGCCTCGACGAAATTCTTGAAGTTCAACGTCGCCGGCAAAGAGGTTGCATTCTTCATGAAGTCTGGCAGCGTCTTCAGAGACGTGCTGACCAGCATGAGCAGGGGGCCCAGGTAGATGATCGCGAAGATCACCAGTACCGTATAGGAGAGGATGCGCCCCCAATTGATCGGCTTCGCGGAGGCCGACTTCCGGACGGTTGATGCGGACGCAAGAGTTGTGTTCATCCCAAGATCCTTTCTTCTCTGCGCCGCAGCAGGGTCTGAACGGTCATGCCGATCACCAGCACCAGGAAGAACAGCACGATCGAGGCCGCTGCAGCATAGCCTTGCCGGAACGCGCTCGTGACGCTCCCGGAGGTCTGGCCGAAACCTTGAGCGAAGATCAGGTAGCCCAAGACCTGAGTCCCGTTCCGATAGCCGAGGAGGACAAGGAACAACTGCCACGCCTGCAGCGAACCGATGATATTCAGCAGCAGGTTGGTGTTTGCCACTGGCGTCAGCAAGGGCCAAACGACGTTCTTGAAGACATTCCAAGAGCTTGCGCCATCAATTTTCGCGGCCTCGTACAGCTCGCCGGGGATGGTCTGCAGGCCGGAGATGAAGATCATCATCGTCGTGCCCATGTTGGCCCAGATCTGCACGACGATGACCCAGGCGAAAGCTTGACTGGCTTGCCCGCCGAGGAACTCCGAGCTCAGCCCAAACATCTTCAGCAGCTGCGCCATCGGGCCGCCCAGCGGATAGAGGAAGAGGGACCAGATCAAGCCCTGGATCACCGCGCCCAGGATCACGGGCATGAAGTAGATGGTGCGGAAGAAGTTAACGCCCCGCAGCTTCTGATTGACGAGCACCGCGATGAGCAGCCCCAAGCAGAACTGGATTGTCGTCACGGCGATGCAGAAGATCAACGTTCGCCAGAGCGCGTCGTAGTTATCGAGCGACGCCTGGCCCATGAAGAGGAATTCTTTGTAGTTCGCTAGCCCCACCCAATTGATTTTCGCACCCCTGATGCCGGTGGCGTCGGTGAAGGAATAGATGGCAGTAGCGAGCGATGGCCCCAGGCTGATCAACAGATAGAAGAAGATCCCCGGCAGGAGCAACAGATAGGGGGTCCACCTGGACCTGCCGCGACCGAAGTGATAGTTCATGGCGTTCCTCCATGCGATATAGCTGTGGGCTTCTCGTCCGAGCCTCGAGAAGCCCACAGCGGGGAAGGCCGGTCCCGGTGACGGCCTTTGCGGACAACCTACTTGTTCGCGTCCAGCCCGGATTGCAGGTCGGCCTGAACTTTGTTGGCCAACTCCTGCGGATCGTCGTACTCGCCGAACGGCTTGAAGTACGAGGCCCACGGGTTGGCGTACTGCCCGGCGCCCTTCGGCGCGATCCAGTACTGCTCAAAGCCCACACGGAAGTTGGCGAGATACGGTGCTACTTCCGCACCGATCTTGGTTTCCAACTTGGCGCCCGGCTGGGTGGGGATGAAGCCAACCTTGTTGGCGAACGCCTGGTAGTTGGCCGGGTCCGAGAACTCAGTCAGATACTTCATGGCCGCGTCTTTGTTGGCGGTCTTGGCGGCCACGGCCCAGCCCTGGTCGTACTTGCCAAACAGGTACTTGTTGTCGTCGGCGTTGTCGCTGCCGGGGAAGGGGATGTAGCCCCACTGGAAGGCCGGCTGCGCCGCATCAATGGCCGAGGCGTACCAGGTGCCGCCGGGGAACATGGCGACCGCACCAGAGGCAAAGCGCCCAGGGGCCGCATCGCCCGCGATGCCGCTCGCGCCCGATTCCATCATCTGCTGGGTGTAGACCTTCATCCTCTGCCACATGTCCAGGGCCTTGGCGTCGTTCCACTTGACGCTGCCGGTCCACAGCCCCTCGACCAGGGCCGCCTGGTCAGGGTAGAGGGCGCCCGTCAGGCCGTAGGCGCCAACGAAGATGGGCCAGCCGTCCTTGCCACCTGCGGTCATGCAGGGGATTTTGGCTGCGGTGAAGGTCTCGCAGGCCTTCACGAGCTCGCCCCAGGTGGTGGGGACTTTGACGTTGTTCGCGGTGAACATGTCTTTGTTGTAGTAGATGCCGCTGTAGGACACGCGGCCCAGGTTGATCGCGTAGACCTTGCCGTTGTGAGAGCCGGCGTCTTTGATCGTCGCGTCATCATAGTTCTTGATGAACGGCTGATCCGAGATGTCCATCAGAAGGCCGGCCTCGATGAGGGTCTGCCAGTTGGGCGGGGTGACGTTCTTCATGTACGGCTGCGCCGCGTTGGCAAAGCCAAAGATGTCCACCACATCCACGTCGTTGGCGGTCAAACGGGTCTGCGTGACGGTGCTCAGGTCATTGGCGTTCACCACCGACATATCCACGGTGATGTTGGGATACTTGGCCTGGAACGTCTTGTTGAAGGCTTCCATGAACTCGACCATCGGGGGGTTCTGGTGGACGAGGACCTTCAGGGTTACTTTCGCTTCGGCTGGAGCCTTGGCGGGTTCGGAGCCCCCGGCAGGTGCTGCAGCCGGAGCAGGTGTTTTTGCGCCGCCACAAGCGGCCAGCAGCGTGGTCAGCACGAGAACCATGCTGACGAGGATCAGGACTTTCTTAGACATGAGGGTCTTCTCCTTCTAAATGGTTGGGATAGGATTGGTTGGAACGACTTTGGGGTGCTTTCTCGGATGCTCTCTGTTCCGGGGTGTCTGTACGATGCGCCACCTCCTTAAATGGTTGATCTGCGCTGGTTTCGCCAGTGCGGCTGGCGGCCAGCATGCGAGCAATGGGGTTAGGTTGATAGCCATGTTCGCTGATAACTTGCCAGACTCGCTCGCGCACTGCGGGACGGACGTTGGGGTGTTCGTTGATGACGCGCGAAGCCGTCGAGCGGGATACGCCGGCCAAGCGGGCAATTTGCTTAAGGGTAAGTGTCATACTGTCCCTCGCGCGTCAAGTTGGGATCGGTTCCACAACTGATCCTAGTCTACAAGTATTGTTGGAGAAGCGCTTGCCCAAAAGCGCACGGGACGTGTAGTTTTCCGAGAAGATGCTGGAGCTAACAAAAAAAGTAGGGGCGGGTTTGAAACCCGCCCCTACTGTCGCCGATATGCCTCCGGCGACATGCCCATTTCACGTCGGAAAATACGGCTAAAATAGCTGCTACTGGAAAAGCCTACGTCCAACGCGATTTCCGTAATGCTCTTGTAAGAAGTCTTGAGGAGTTGCCGGGCTTGCTGGATCCGATAGCGATTGAGGTAAGCCACCGGCGTCAGGCCCAGCTCTTTGTGAAAACAACTGGTGAGGTAATCAGCACTCAGGCCAACGTGCGCGGCGATCTCTTGCCGCGAGAGCGGCTCGGCAGAGTGCTCTTGAATATAGACCATCGCTTGGCGCACCAGACGCTGCGCCTCGTCGCTCAACTCGCGCTTGCGCGCCAGCGCCGCGTCCAGGTGAGCCAGCGTTTCTTCGAGGTTAAACACACCCTTGCTCAAGACCCGTGTCACCCCGCTGTTCAGCCGGCCCATCTCCGACTCGGTCAGGGTCTGACCGGTGACTACGATCACGGGGATGGTGCGCGTGGCCTCACGCTCGCGCATTGCCTCCAGCACCGCGAAGCCATCCATCTCGGGCATCATCAGGTCCAGCAGCACCAGGTCGACGCGTTCGCGCTGAAGGATATCCAGCGCTTCCAGCCCGTTACGCGCCTTGAGCGCCCGATGGGAAGCTGAATGCCGCTGAACAAGGCGCGCATGCATCTCCAGGGTGTCTGGGTCATCGTCAACCACCAGGAACACGCGCTGCGAGGCAGAAGAAGATTCCAATTCCGGCAGCAACCACTGTTGATCGAGCGCGCGCGTTAGTTCGGCCAGTTCGATTGGCTTGGTAAGATAGTCCAGCTCCAGTACGGCACCCTTGGCCAAGGCCGCGCCCTTGCCTCGGGTAAGGGCGCTATCTTGCGAGAGCGCGTAAAAAAGCACGGGAATCCCCTGCGTCCTGGCATCGGCCTTGAGCGTCTTCAACAAATGCCAGGCTTGATCCGACGCGACGGTCACATCCAGCACAACCGCGGCCGGGGGCGCCGCCAGGAGCACCGGCTGCCAGCTTGCGGGCTCATCCATCAGGGCCGTTTCAACTTCGAACCCACGCTGCTGCAGATGCTTGCGCAGGCGCTCACTTGAGACTGACGACGTGGTAAGTACCAGCACGCCCTGTTCACCTGGAACAGCTGCCGGCGCTGCTGCCGGCGCTGCAAGCGACGCCTGAACAGCCGGCGGCTCTACTGTGGGCAAGATAAAGTAGAAGGTCGAGCCAGCGCCCTCCTGACCGGTGGACTGTACGCCGATTGTGCCGCCGTGCAGCTCGACAAGGCGCCGGCAGATCGCCAGCCCCAGGCCCAGCCCGCCGTAACCGCGGATGATGCTCCGCTCCGACCGGCGGAAGTCATCAAAGATTGCCCCTTGCTCCTCCGGCGGAAGGCCCAGCCCCGTGTCGCGCACGCTGACTGTGACGGACTCGGCGCCGGCCTCTGCCGTCAGGCAGACTTCGCCGCGCGCTGTGAATTTGATGGCGTTGCTGATCAGGTTCAGCACCACCTGAGACAGGCGAGTGCGATCTCCCCAGACCCACGGCCCGGACTCTGGGAGAACCACGCGCCAGTCCAGCCCCTTGTCCGCCGCCAGCCTGCGACCGGTCTCCGCCACTGTATGCAGGACCTGACCCAGGTCCACGAACTGGTTGATCAGTCGCAACTGCCCGGCATCGCTACTGGCAAGATCCAACACATCGCCAATTAGGCGGCCGAGGTGTTGGGCGTTGGCGTTCAGACGCTCGACATCCTTGCGTGCGGAAGGGTGCAGCGGCACGTCGCCCCGCTCGCTGTCGCGCAGCAGGATTTCGCCCAGGCCGACGATCAGGTTCAGCGGCGTGCGCAGCTCGTGGCTGACGGTGGAAAGGAAGCGGCTCTTCATGCGGCTCGCCTCTTCGGCGAGCCGGCGTCCCTCTGTGGCCTCGCGGTACAACTGCGCAGTGTTGAGCGCACCAGCAATCTGTTGCGCGATCGCGCCGTAGAGCTCCAGATGCGCCGTGTCGAACGCGACATACCCCAATTGGCCGCGCGAGTTCACCAGCGGCAGCAGCGCCTGGCTGAAAGGCTGTACTGCTGCTTCAAGGCCCAGGGGAGGATAATCGTAGGTGCGGAAGCGATCGATTGGCTGGGCAGCCGCAGTGATGGTGCGCAAGGAACTCCAGGCTACCGGATCCTCTCCTTCGGCCTCAAAGAGCACCACCGCCGCCGTTCGGATGCCCATCTCGGGCAAGTGCTGCGCCAAAATCTGATAGACCTGCGTTTCATCGAGCGCGGTGAGCAGACGAGCTGTCAACAGACCGATGCGTCCGGCCGTCTGACTTTGATCCACAACGAACTGCTGATGCTGGCGCAGTGTGGCCGCACTGATTGCAACGCGCGCCTGATCCAACAGTTCCCGGGCAAGATCACGCGTGGCGGGCTGCTCCCAGGCAGCCAACAGCGCCGGTAACTCGCTGCCCAAGTGCGAGATCGCCGCTTGCCAGACGTGCGTGTCATCCCCCTCCGCAGCCGTTTGGCGGAGCAGATCGGCCAGCGTCTCCTGGAAGCCTGGCAGATCACACTGCTCTACGCCCGCGATCGTAGCGTCAACGAGGCGCTGACAACGTTGACGTATGGCGTCGATGTCAGGACCCTGGGTCGCGGCCAGGATCGCCTCGGCCATGACTTGCGCCAGGCGCGTGTGCCGGTCGGCCGATTGAATCACCTCGACCGCCGGTTCCGACGGTACGAGCAGGGACGGGCCTGAAACCTGCCCCTGCTGCGAGCGGTGCGCGTTCCAGCCGCACCCGCACGACTCGCGCAGCACAAGACGGGTCGCTATCTGTACCTGCCCCACCGGCTCAAAGCCTTCGCGCATCTGTTGCAACAGCAACGTCACCGCGCGATATCCCATCTTGAAGAGGGGGACATGAACACTGGTCAACGCCGGTTCTTGCACGCCGCATTCCGGCCGGTCGTCGAAGCCGATGACGGCAACATCCTGCGGGATCTTCAGGCCGGCCTCGCCGAGCGCCTGCAACGCGCCGAAGGCCGATTCATCGTTGCTCGCCAGGACGGCAGTGAACGCGGCGCCAGAGTCGATGATCTGCCGCATTGCCGCGCAGCCGAAGTCATAGTCATGCCGGCCGTAAGCCACCAGGCGCTCGTCGGCGGGCAGCCCATGCTGTGCCAGACCAGTGCGATAGGCCGCCAGCCGCGCGCCGGTGTCACCCGGCATGTCTTCCAGGCTGCCGGCGATGAACGCGATACGCTGGTGTCCATGCTCAACCAGATGTCCCATCGCGGCCAGGATGCCCCCGGCGTTGTCAGCAACGATGGTGGGGCCAGTTTCTCCGGAGCCGATGAACTGCACCGGGAACGGCATGCCGCGATGGCCGGAGGCTCGCAGCTGCTGAAGATCCTGCGAGCGCGCTTCTGAATGCAGTGGATTGATCGCGATCAGGCCATCGGTGTTCCACGGCCCAATCGGAACGAAGTCGGTGTCAGGTGAAAGGAAGGGCCACGCCGGGCGCAGAGGATCGCTGGAGGTTGCGGTTGGCCCCAACCCGCAGCCCAGCAAAAGATTACAATCCAGGTCGGCCGCGGCCTGGCGGATCCCACGGAAGATCGGGTTCAGGTAACTGAGCGGCCTGGCCGTCCAGTAAATCTGCCAGCCTGCCAAGACCCCAATGGTCGGGCGGCTATACTGAGAAATAGGCGACACAAGATGCCTCAAACCTGCAAGACGTCACGAATGCGGTAGCCCGGGATTGTCCCTATTATACTACACGCTGGCTCAGTCCACATATGAAAACCTTTTCAACTCCCCGGCAGCAGGCGCTACCAGCGCCCGCGCCAGGTCGGCAATGAGATCGTCGGGGTCCTCAATGCCCACCGAATAACGGATCAGGCCCTCAGGGATACCCATGGCTGCGCGCTCTTCCGCCGTACACTCCACATGGCTGGTCGTCGCGGGCGGTCCAGCAACCGTCTCGACCGCACCGAGGTTGGCGGCGCGGTGCACCCAGCGCAGCCGCGGCAGCACACGCTTGACCTCCGGGAAGCCGCCGGCGAGCATGAAGCTGAGCACGCCGCCGTAACCGCGCATCTGCCGCCGCGCCACGTCATGGTGCATATGCCCCTCCAGGCCCGGATAGTAGACCGCGGCGACCTCCGGCTGCTCGCTGAGCCAGCGGGCGATGCGGAGTGCGCTCTCGTTCTGCTGCCGGATACGCAGGTGCAGCGTCTTCATGCCGCGCAGGAGCAGATATGCGGCCATCGGGTCGAGGGTCGCGCCATTGATCTCGCGAGTGTGGTAGATGCGGCCCACCAGCTCCGAATCACCACAGACGACGCCACCCAGGGCATCAGCGTGCCCGCCAAGAAACTTCGTGGCGCTGTGGATCACCAGGTCGCTGCCGAGCTGCAAGGGATTTTGGTTAATGGGCGTCGCAAAGGTATTGTCGGTGACTACCACCGCGCCGGCGCGGTGGCCTGCCGCGGCCAGGCGGGCCAGGTCAAGCACCTTCAGTGTGGGGTTGGTGGGCGATTCCAGGTACACGACCCGGCAGCCTTCTGCGATCGCGGCTTCGATCTGCGCGTGATCGTTCGTGTCGCACAACGTTACCTGCACATCCCAACGGGGCAAAAATTCGGTAAAAATCTTGTTCGTGCCGCCGTAAGTGTCCTTGACCGACACGATGCGGTCGCCGGGCGCCAGGAGCGTGAAGAGCGTGTTGCTGATGGCGGCCATGCCGCTCGCAAAGCTGGTCGCAGCCGCGGCGCCCTCCAGCACGCGCACCTTCTCCTCAAATGCATGAACGGTCGGATTGGTGTTGCGACTGTAGATGTGGCCCGGGGCGCGGCCCAATGCAACGTCGAGCCAGGATTCCACGTCCGGATAACCGTATGCTGCACTTAAAACAACCGGCACCTGGGTGGCGCCGCCCGGCCATTTGCCATCTTCGCCGCCCCACACGGCCAGGGTCGCCTGCGAGATATCGTCACCCATGATGGACCTCCCGCTGTTTTGGGCAAGTATAGCATTGAGAAAAGCCCCCGACCTAATCCGGCCTTGCAGGCATCAGACAACGCCCTA
>CAZELR010000024.1:0-54554 GCA_964513075.1 uncultured Anaerolineales bacterium | reverse complement strand
CTTTCAGGAGACCACGTTGCCTATGTCGGCGAATGAGATCGTGGCTGGTCTGTTGGGCCAGCTTCAGGGGACGGCCGGATAATCAAGCGGCAAACGCCAATCAAAAGGCCCTGTTTCCGACAAGGAACAGGGCCTTTTTTAGTTTACCAGTCTACCAAGTTGCCGGTTTAGTACATTCCGCCCATATCGCCGCCGCCGGCCGGAGCCGCCGGTTTTTCCTTTTCGGGCACGTCGGTGATCAGGGCTTCGGTGGTCAGGATCATAGCGGCAATGGAAGCCGCGTTCTCCAGCCCACCGCGGGTGACCTTGGCCGGGTCGATGATGTTCTTGGTGACCATATCGCCGTAGTCCTCAGCCATCACGTCGAAGCCGATGCGCTTGTTGCTCTTGGCCTTCTGCTCGCGCTTGACGTTCTCAACGATCACGGCGCCATCGTAGCCGGCGTTTTCGGCCAGCATGTACATGGGCTCGGGCAGTGCCTTGCGCAGCAGCTTGACACCGGTGAGGATGTCCCCTTCCAGGTTCTTTTCCACCGCATCCAGCGCCTCAAGGGCATTCAGCAGCGCCACACCGCCGCCGGGCACGATGCCTTCTTCAACCGCCGCGCGGGTCGCGCTCAGCGCGTCCTCGACACGGTGCTTCTTTTCCTTCAGCTCGGTCTCGGTGCCGGCGCCCACGCGGACGATCGCCACGCCGCCCGCCAACCGGGCCAGCCGTTCCTGCAGCTTCTCTTTGTCGTAGTCGCTGGTGGAGTTCTCGATCTCGACCCGAATCTGCTCGATGCGGCCCTTGATCGCAACTGCTTCGCCCTTGCCACTGACGATGGTCGTGTTGTCCTTGTCGGAGATCACTTTGTCGGCCTGACCCAGGTCGCTGATCAGAGCGCTCTCGAGCTTCTTGCCCAATTCCTCGGTGATGACGGTGCCGCCGGTCAACACGGCGATATCCTGCAGCATGGCCTTGCGGCGATCGCCGAAGCCAGGGGCCTTGATGGCCAGGCAGTTGAACATGCCGCGCAGCTTGTTCAGCACCAGGGTGGCGAGCGCCTCGCTGTCTACGTCCTCGGCGATGATCACGAGCTCGCGCTTGCCGAGTTGCACCAGTTTCTCCAGGATCGGGACGATATCGGCCGCGGCCGAGATCTTCTTGTCGGTAATCAGGATGTAGGGGTTCGCAAGTTGGGCTTCCATCGCCTCAGGGTTGGTGATGAAATAGGGGCTGAGATAGCCGCGATCGAATTGCATACCCTCGACGTATTCGGTCTCGAACAAGAGGCCCTTGGCCTCCTCGACCGTGATCACGCCGTCCTTGCCGACTTTCTCCATTACCTCGGCGATCAGGTCGCCGATTTCCTGATCCTGAGCCGAAATCGCGGCCACTGCGGCGATCTCTTCCTTGGTGGTGATGGTGATGGCCTGAGCCTTGACGGCCTCGGACAGGGCGGCCACGCCCTTCTCGATGCCGCGCTTTAGCAGCATGGGGTTGGCGCCGGCGGCCACGTTCTTCAAGCCCTCGTTCACGATAGCCTGGGCCAGCACGGTCGCGGTGGTGGTGCCATCACCGGCGATGTCGTTGGTCTTGGTGGCGGCTTCTTTCAGAAGCTGGGCGCCCATGTTCTGGAACGGGTTTTCCAGCTCGATCTCCTTGGCCACGGTAACGCCATCATGCGTGATGGTGGGGGCGCCCCATTTCTTATCCAGGGCCACGTTGCGGCCCTTGGGGCCGAGGGTGGTCTTGACGGCTTCCGCCAGGGTGTCGACGCCGATCTTAAGGTTACGGCGTGCTTCTTCCGAGAAAAGCAACTGCTTCGCTGCCATGGTATGTAACTCCTCTTCTCTGCTCTGTTATTCGACGATAGCCAGGATGTCTGACTCGCGTAGGATCAACAATTTCTTGCCGTCCAGCTTAATCTCGGTGCCGGAGTACTTGGCGTACAACACACGGTCGCCGACCTTGACTTCCATAGCGATGCGGTCGCCCTCATCATCGGTGCGGCCAGGGCCTGCGGCGATGACTTTGCCCTGCTGGGGCTTTTCTTTGGCGGTTTCCGGCAGGATGATGCCACCGGCGGTGACTTCTTCCTGCTCGATCGGCTCAACGACCAGACGATCAGCGAGCGGCTTGAGATTCATTGTTCGACAGCCTCCCTTGGTTTGTGGATATCTTTGGCTCAGTTTTCTTGAGCCGGTTTACAACGACACACGATAATTTAGCACTCTTGATATGCGAGTGCTAAGCAAGACGGATTCTACTCAAGACGGGGGAAGACGTCAAATTTGAGGGGGTGTGTTGTGCAATGGAACAGATCTGCTGGCATCCTGAGCGGGTCTGCGAGCCAACGCGCTTAACGAATCGCGGTGAGTCGAAGGATGGGGCCTTACACTGTTCTGCACCCTTCGACTCTGCTCCTCATGGTTTGCGTCGTGTGGCACCTGATCTGCCGCTCTTTTGCGCAGATGCGGTCTCGGGCGCGCGTTGCGATTCGCTGCCGCGGAAGCTGGGGGCAAGGATCTTGCAGATGGTGCAGCGTCGGGAGTCCATCATACGGCTGGCCAGGCGCGCGTCGAGCTCTTTCTCCGTGTTGAAAGTGGTGATCACGGTGGGCAGCCGCGCTGCATAGCGATAGTTCAGAAGCTGAAACAATTTCTCGCGCGCCCAGGGCGTAGCGCTCTCGGTGCCCAAGTCATCCAGGATCAGCAGAGAGGTCGTTTTTACTTGTTCGAAGACACGATCCAGTGTGGCGTTGCTGGTTGGACTGAAAGTGGCGCGCAGGTGGTCTAGCAGATCGGGCACGACGATGAACATGGGCGTCGGTTGGCCGATGGTCACCTGATAATTAGCGATGGCTGCAGCCAGATGCGTCTTGCCGCAGCCGTAGTGCCCCTGCAGCACCAGCCAGCGGTTAGGACGCTCAGTGGCGAAAGCGCGGGCATGTTCCAGTGCCGCGCTCAGACTCTCGCGTTGATCCGCTTCCAAGCGGTCGTTTGCACGCAGCGAGAAGGTCTCGAACGTCTGATCGGCATGCAGGGCCAGTGAGCTGAGGCTGCGGCCGCCGCGATCGTATGCACCGATGCTGTCCTGTCCAACCCGAAAGTCGGGCACCGAAATTTCGAGCACCTGGTTCAGGCTCAGATCCGCCAGGCGCGAGGCGATACGCGGGTCCATCTCTTCAAGCCGCTGGTTCGTGGTGATGACGGTGGGCAGCCGGCCGTTGTAGCGGTGGTTGAGGATCTGAAACAGCTTTTCCTGCGCCCAGGCCGTGCTGTTGTGTGCACCCAGGTCGTCGAGGATCAGCAACGGGGTGGAGCGGATCGCTTCCAGCCGCTCGTCCAGGCCCGATTCGCTGCTGGGGCCGAACGCGGCGCGCAGGTGGTCCAGTAGATCTGGCACGACCACAAACATGGCCGGCCGGCCCAGGGTTAAGTTATAATTGGCAATGGCGGCCGCCAGGTGCGTCTTGCCTGTGCCGAAGCTGCCCAACAACACCAGCCAGCCCTCCGGATTCAGGGCGAACTGCAGGCTGATCTGATACGCGCCGCGCAGCACGCGGCGGCTTGCCTCCGGTAAACCGGCGCCGTCAGGCAGGAAATTGTCGAAGGTGAACCGGTCCAGCGCGCCCAGGTTGCTGACGTTGCGCAGATCGCGGGCATGTTCGGCGGCCAGGCGTGCTTCGGTGCAGCGACACGGCACCAGGCGATTGAAATCGGGATGGCCGTGCGGCACATCGTAGACCAGGAAGCCTTTGCCCAGGCAGATGGGACAGATGTCTGGTGCGGTCGGCCGTTGGAGATTGGAAGTTGGGCGCGGCGCGTCCGCCTCCGATTCGGACGGGTTTTCCCTGCGTCCAGGCATCTCTCGGCTCAGGTAGTCTCCAATTCGTTTCATCGGATCACCCTGTCGTCTTTAGTCGATAACGGTGTCTGACCCATAGCGCCGCCGTAGTGCCTCGGCGTCCTGCTGCAAAGCGGAAATACCCGATCCGGCGCCTCGTCCCTCCACCCGCCACCGCTCCAAAATGCGCAGCACGTAGCGCCAACTCCGTTTGTTTGCCTTGACCGCCTCCCGGAACGCCTCTGCAATCCATTCGGTGGGGAAGTTTCTTT
The DNA here is from genome assembly GCA_964513075.1 of uncultured Anaerolineales bacterium. Classification (GTDB taxonomy): domain Bacteria; phylum Chloroflexota; class Anaerolineae; order CG2-30-64-16; family CG2-30-64-16; genus DAOUBP01. Next base: position 50,451 of record CAZELR010000024.1, on the reverse strand, counting down.
CGGCATCGCGCAGCTCATCCGCGATCATCGGCGTCAGCAGGCCAATATTCTGTTCGTACAACACGAAGATGGTGGGCCGTTCGGCCTGAAGCTGTACGTCCTCGCCCAAGTCGGCCAGCAGATCGAGCTCGCCCGCATGCAACCGTTCCAGCACCTCGCGACCGTTGGCGCTGTTGATCATATACCATTCCTCGGTCGTCGCCTCGTGTTCGACCGTGACGTGCAGCAGTGCACCACGCGCGACGGCGCGCTCCAGCGCGTCACGCACTACGGCCTCACCGCTCAATTTGGGGGTTGCCAAGGCGTCTATCAGCAGCCTGTCGCGTAGTAATTCATCCAGCCGTGCATAGCGCAGTTTGCCCCGTTTCTTGCCGATCAGCCAGAACAGATGCAAGACAATCTTGAGTTCGGCCAGGTTGTCCACTAACGGCAGCAGTTCGCTGAAAAACAGGTTGGGCACCGGCGTGGTCGTCAGCTTCCCCGCCGGAAACCCGGCGAACCCTTGCATCTGTTCACTCATCCTTCACTCACCATTATATTCTCGCACTGTTTGCATCATCGTTAGCGCACTTCCAACTGCTCACGCACCATTTCCAGGTTTTCGAACTTGGTCAGTTCCTTGCGGAAGTAAAGCGACACTGTGTCAATGGGGCCGTTGCGGTGTTTGGCTACGATGACGTCAGCGATGTTTTTCTTGTCGCTGGTTTCCTTGACCATCTCCTCGCGGTAGATGAACATGACGATGTCAGCGTCTTGTTCGATCGCGCCTGATTCGCGCAGGTCCGAAAGTTGGGGCTTATGATCGGAACGCGATTCTATCGCGCGGGAGAGCTGCGAGAGGGCGACTACGGGTGTTTCCAGCTCGCGGGCTAAACTCTTCAGGGAGCGTGAGATGTAGCTGATCTCCTGGACGCGGTTTTCGTTTTTGCTCTCTCCGCGCATGAGTTGAAGATAGTCGACAACTATCAGATCCAGGCCGTGTTCAGCTTGCAGGCGTCGCGCCTTGGTGCGCAGTTCCATGGCCGACATGGCCGGCGTATCGTCGATGTAGAACATGGTATTGGAAAGTTCACCCGCGGCCGCCATGAGCATGTCCCATTCGTGGTCAGCGACCTCGCCCCGGCGCAGGCGCTGCTGATCGATCCCTGTCTCCATGGCCAATAGGCGCTGCACCAATTGTTCGGCGCTCATTTCCAGGCTGAAGAATGCCACGACCTTCCGGTACTTGCGCGCCGCGTTCAACGCGAAGTTCATTGCAAGGCTGGTTTTGCCCACTGAGGGCCGGGCCGCCAGGATGATGAGATCCGACTTCTGGAAGCCGCCCAACAGCTTATCCAACTTGATAAAGCCGGTGGGCACGCCCAAGATCTCTCCTTGGTGGCGGTGGAGGAAGTCGATGCGGTCTACCACTTGATGCATCACCTGGCCCACGGACGCCAGGTCGCGCCGGATGCGTCGCTCGGAGACATTGAAGACCAACTGCTCGGCCCGGTCGACGACCTCATTCACGTCATCGGCTTCTTCATATGCCAATGCTGCGATGCGGCCGGCCGCATCGATGAGGCGACGGAGGGTGGCTGTACGTTCGACGATGTGCCCGTAGTGTTCGACGTAGACGGCAGACGGGACGTCGTTGATCAGCGTGGTGAGATAGGCCGCGCCGCCCACCTCCTGGAGGATATTGCGCCGCTCCAGTTCGTCCACCAGGGTGACAAAGTCGGCCGGTTCGCGGCGCTCGTGCAGATCCAGGATGGCGCGATAAAGCCAGCCGTTTTTCTCCCGATAGAAGTCCTCTGGCGATAGGAAAGAAGCGACCTTGAGGACGGCATCGGGATCGATCAGCAAAGAGCCGAGAACAGCCTCCTCGGCCTCCGGGTTTGCGGGGATCGTCTTGTCAAGCTTGTCCATGCTGATTCTGCTGTGTGCCTGGTGAGATGGCTAGGCCGGCTCATCAAGCCGGCCTTGGGTGCGCATGCTGCGCGTCGCGTTGCGGTCGTGCAGGTAACGGATAGTCTGACTCAATCCAATCCGCTGAGATCGAGGCCCTCGAGGAATTCGCGGAATGCTTCGGGCGGGGCTTCGTCCGTTCCGCCCCCGGCGGTCGCGTCTTCCCCGGTGTCCAAGTCGCGCTCCGGCGTGATCGCAGCCTGATCCATCACGGCATCAGCAATGTATACCGGCACTTGGGCGCGTACTGCCAGCGCAATAGCATCGCTGGGCCGCGAGTCGATTTCCATGCGTTGGCCAGCGACGCGCAGGGTGATCTCAGCGTAGAACGTATCGTTGCGCAGGTCGGTAATCGCTACCTGTTCGATCTTGGCGCCGAGTTGCTCGATGGCCGACTTGAGTAAATCGTGAGTAAGAGGCCGCGCCACCTCCACATTTTGTAGCTGGATAGTGATGGCATCCGCCTCGAAGGGCCCGATCCAGATGGGCAGATAGCGCGCAGCGTTGGTGTCTTTGAGCACGACGATGCGATGCTGCGACATCAAGCTTACCCGTACGCTGTCGATCGTTACTTTCACCATCTTCTTCTGCCTCCGCCGGTCTCTGAGATTTAGAGTCTGGCATAACTGATTATATCACGAGGGGCGCAGCAGCGGCAAAAGGTTGCAGGCGCGTCAACTGAGTGCCGCTTAGCTGCGATTCAGCCAGGCTTGCAGCCAGGGTGTATCGGCTGGCACTCCATACCCTTCGATCATGAGCGCCCGGCACAGATCGCGGCGAACAGTGTGATCCAGGCCGCCGGCCCAAGCTGTGCCCGGCAGAAGCATGATCTCCCACTCGGGCATTTCGGGCGGGGCCCACGGCGGCCGGGGGACATCCGCGCCGGTGTGTACTGCGCCATGGCGTCGATAGAACGCTACGCGCCGCCGGCGCAGCGTGCGGTCGGCGGTGAGTGGTGGCCCATCCACCAACTCAACCTCAGCCAACGTCCCGCGACAGCCGGGCCGACCGGCTGCTTGCGCCCACGCTTCGCTCGCTGCGCACGCGGCATCGAGGAGGATTGCCCCGGCGCCTGCGCAACGACGGGCCGGCGCAACGGCCAGATAGTGCAGATAGGAGAGGTTCGCCGCAGGAAGATAGTCGGCGACAGCCAGCCCGATCGCGGCATCGCCATCCACGAGCGCCAGGGCACACCCCCGGGCCGGAGCGACTTTCTCCTTGGCCAACCCGGCGATCCGGTCGGCCGGCCATTCCCAGGGCGCCTCGAACGCTTCCCGATAGATCGCGACGACCTCAGTCAGTTGGCTGGCTGTCAATTCGGAGAAAGAGAGTAGTCTCAATGCAGTGAATTCTCACTAATCTAACAGAAGACTCAGTTTATTCGCGTGCCAGGATCAGTTTTGTCGTCAGTTCAGCGGTAATTTTCTCACCAGCGTGCCTCCGCGCTCGGCTATGGCGCGCAACGTCAGCGTACCGCCCTGGGGCGCGTGGATCAGCCACTCGGCTTTGCCGCGGTTGTCGGTGGGCGAATCCCCGAAGGACACGTCCAGCTTGTTGGAGCGACCCTCCAACTGGCCGATCTCCTGCCTTTGCTTGCCGCCCACCAGGGCCGCGCCGGCGGGCAGTGTCACTTCAAGGCGCACGGGACGGACCGCTTTCATCTTCTTTGCCTGGTTCGAGCCATAGGTAGGCAGGAAGCCGGTGTTTTCTACCACGCTCAGCAGATGATACGCACCCTCGCCGATTGGTGTCAGCTTAACTTCGCGCCAGGCGAGGCGCGGGGCCAGCGCAGCAAACGCCAGGGCGAAATCGGCGTGGTGCGCGATCTCCGCCTCCAACAGCGCGTGCGGTGGGTTGCGCCAGGTGTAGAGGTTATCCCAGCCGCCCAGTTCTACCTTGCCGAGTTGCGGGTGGTCGAACTCGCACCACGGCGCCAGTCCTCCCGGCGCGTGTTCATCCGCGTAGGCCACGATTTTGTAATCATCTTCGACCGGGTGCTTGCGGAACCAATCCATGAACTTCTTGTCTTTGCTCTTCTCCTCCACGCCGGCTGCGGTCGCCAGGTCCCACATCTCCACGGTGAACGCAAAGATGCCCTTGTGCTCGAACAGCCAGTCATCGAACACGCCCGTGATCACCTCTTTGGGGTGGTAGCGGAAGTGGTGGTAGACCGACACGCACGGATAGCCGGTGAGCGCCGTGCCCCGCTCGCCGATCGCTTCGAACACCCACAGGTCGTTGGTGTCCATCTCGCTGTCGGCCTTGGTGCCGAAGGGGCGCAGGATGGCGCGGCTGTAGGTGTGGAAGGTGAGCGCGCCGAAGACGTTGGGGTGCTTCGCCATGAACTCGATCACCGCGCGAATCTCCGGCTCGGAGCCGGGGAAGTCGCCCGCGCCGTCTTGCTCCCCCTCGGGTCGCCATGCGCCGGGGAAGTTACGGTTGAAGTCCAGCCCGTGCAGCGGTGGCGCCGGAAAGATCATTTGACCGTCGTAATTCTCGATCAGCCCTTCGGAGAAGAGCCGGTAGTACGTTCCGCCCTCCTCGTCCGGGCCGCGCTTGATCATCAGCCGGGGGTCGCGCTCCGATATCTTCCAGTCGCCGGTTGGGTCGGCGATGCGCATCTGCAGGATCCGGCCATTGCCGTCGATGTCTTCCTCGTGCAGGCCGTCGCGCTTTTCCGCCAGCGGATAGGGTCGCGTGCCGGAGCGGATGAATTTTGGTTTCTCGGCCAGCGCCCATTCCGCGCCGTCGGGGTTGAGCCGCGGCACTACGTAGATCGCGACTTCGTCCAGCACGCGCGTGATCTTCGGGTCGCTGCCATAGCTCTCTACGGTCTTTTTGATGAAGTACAGGGCGGCCATCGACGCGGTCAGCTCCGTGGCATGGATGTTGGCGTCGATCCAGAATGCGGGCTTCTCGGTGTCCGGTCCGGTCGCGGTGTTGGTCAGCACCACCAGCGGGATGTCGCGGCCCTCGAAGCTCTTGCCCAGCGCCTGCACCTGCATGATCTGCGGGTGCTGCTCCGCCAGCCAGACCAGGCGTTCGGTCAGTTGGGGGTAGGTGTAGTAGGTGTTGAATGTGATGTCCATGGCGGTCCTTTCAGGTTGAAGGTTATGACATGGGACACCTTCAACCTTGAATTTTTAGCCTTCAATACGGCGTTTTACCCAGTCTGCATCCATCTTAACCAGTCGGTTCTTCTTCAGATTCTCTCGCATGATCCAGCGGATGTCGGGGTCGTCGTGGGCGAGCCATTTTTCCATGAGCGGCTTGCCCGTGTCCGGCAGCGAGGCGACCGCGACGCTCCAGCAGTAGGCCAGGCCCTGGCGCAGCGTTTTGAACGCGTCGGTCTTGCGGCCGTTGACTTTGGCGATGGACTGGGTGATTTCGTCCAGGATGCACAGCACCGCGGCTGCGTGCTCCCGGGTCTTCAAGAGCCGCGGCTCGCACAGGGCCGCGGCGGCCGCGCGCTGTTCCCACGGATTCCCCCTTGCCCAGTCGGCCATCTCAGCCAACGGGCCAAACATATCCGCGTCGCCCCAGCGCTGCAGCGCCATCGCGACCGCCTCGCGGATGCGCCAGCGCGGGTCTGCGGCGAGTGTGCGCAATATCTGTAGGGGCGGGTTTGCATCCATCAATGCGCCGACCTCTGTTGACGAAGAACCTGCCATGCACGGATGATCTGTCGTCAGGCAAGAAAACCCGCCCTTACGACGCGCGCCATATGCCAACACTGCGCCCAACCCCACGACGCCGCAAAACGTCAGGAAACACTGTGGCGTGTTCTCCGGCGCGACGTCCGGGCCGAGGCCGGCCCAACGGCGAAACTGCGCCTCGTCACCCGTGTCCGCGGCCGCCTGCGCTAATTCCAGGTTTCCGCGCGGGCCGGGCAAGTTGGAATGGGCCAGGAGGTAGGGCTCCCACTCGGCCGTGGGCAGGTTCCGCAGCGCAGCGCGGTATTCATCCAGTTTGGTCATAGGGCTGCCCCATCCACCGCCCCGATCAGCGCCTCGCCGTGCTGCTGCAAGAGCTTGGCCCGTTCCTCCGGCACTTCCTTCACCTGGAGATAGCGTTCCAGCAACTGCGCGGGTGTCAGCGCCTCTACCGAGACCCCACCTAGACGCTGGCGCTCGGTCCGCTCGATCTCCTTTTGCAGCGCGGCGACGAAGTATGCGCCTTCCAGCGCACGGACGATCTCACGCTCGACCAGCGTCGCCTCCTGCTCCTGGCGCAGCTTGACCACGATGCGCACCACCGCCTCGGACAGATCCCCGTGTTTGCGGATCGCGGCCACAACCGCTGCAGTGGGATCGGCAGCATCGCGTACGTCGACTTCCACTGTAACGAACGGCCGCGCCTGGCGTTTGTGACCGCGCGCGAACTCCCACGTTGTCGGCCCGTCGCCGATCTCGGCCACCACGAAGCCCTTCGGCTCGTGCTCCTCACCGAAGTCGATGCGTTCGATGCTGCCGCTGTAGACCACCGGCGGCAGGAAGTTGCCGTTAAGGCTCTGGTGTTTGTGGATGTGGCCCAGGGCCACATAACGGAAAGCCGGGTCGGCCAGCACCGAGCGCGGGATCGCTGCATCGCGGCCGATCATGATGTTTTTCTCCGAGCCATGGCTGGCCTCGTTCACGCTGAAGTGGCCCACCAGGATGGCCGGCACGTCGGGCCGCTGCCGCGCTTGGGCTGCCAACGCGGTGATGTTGTCGATCATGACGCTCTGCAACAACAGGTCAAGCTCGGCCAGGCTCTTGCCCTGGCCCTGCTCCTTGCCGATCAGCGCGGTGCGCAGCGGATAGGGCACGGTCGCCACTTGCAGCGGCTGTCCGCGGCGGCAGATGATCTGAATAACCTCTTCCCGATTGCCGACGTACACGTTGGGCACATCCAGGGTGCCGAAGATGTCGATGCTGGTGGCGCGCTTGGCCACAGCGGGCAGGTCGTGGTTGCCCACCAGCATGATCACCGGGATCCCCGCGTCGGCGATCCGCTTGATGCGGCGCGCAAACTCGCGCTGGTGGGTGGGGTTCGGGTCGCGCGTCCTGTACGCGTCGCCTGCGAACACGAAGACATCAACGCCTTGCTCGACGGCATAGTCGCCAATATCACTCAGCCGGCGCAAGAAATCCATGACGCGGCCGTTGATCCCGGTGGCGGGATCGATCCGCCCGTAGTTTTCCATGCCGATGTGGATGTCGGCGGTGTGAAGCAGTTTGATCGGTTCCATGTCATATGCCTTAGGGCGCAGCGGTGATAGGACGCGGACGAGCGCGGACGAGCGCGGGAAAATTCGGCAAAACGTTTTCTGTGCGCACTGGTCACATCCTCATCAAGGAACCCAGGTCATTGAGGGCTTGTTGATATTGTCGAAAGCCTTACGGCGAAAATCGGGCTTGGGACCGAAGTTCAGGAGCAAGCCGACCTCATAGGGAGTGGCCCGCAGGTAATTGAGCAATTGCGCCTCGTCATCATCATCGAGCTTCTTGATTGCTTTACACTCGACGATTACGAGATTTTCTATCACAAGATCGGCATAATACTCGCCGACGACGATGCCATCGTAAAAAACCAGGATCTTGACTTGTTCTTCAACTCTCATCCCCATGCGACGGAGCTCAATCACTAACGCTCTTACGTAGACTTTCTCCAGGAAGCCGTATCCCAGGCGGCGGTAGACCTTCGTGAAGAATGCTTTGAGGATCTTGTCGGTGATATCGGCATGCTTGAGCTTCTCTTCCATGATGAGCCTCCGGTAGCAGAAATGGGAACGGAACGCGGACTACGCGGATGACGCAGACGACGCGGACAGAACCAGAGAAAAGAAACCAATCAATTCTTCAACCGTGTGAAGCCGTGGCCGCTGGTGACAACGCGGACAAAATCAAAGAAAAAAGCAATCCGCGTCGTCCGCGTTGTCCGCGTCCTAATCAAACCCTTCGAACTCCTTCGGCGGACGCATGGCGGTGACGTTGTCGGTCAGGCGTTGGTTGAGCTCGACAGCGTCGGCAAAGCCCATCGCCTTGTAGAATTCCGTGTCGTACCGTCGCGTTTGCACCACCACGGGCATCGGCACCGCGTGACCGAGAATCAGCGCCTGCTCGCGGGTGTCGAGCCGGGCCAGCACTTCGCGCAGCCCCTCCCCACCACTGACGCCGGAGAGTACGGCCTTGATGTCCTCCGGGTTGTCCAGCAGCATCGTGACGCGTGTGCCGATCTGTGACATGACCTCGCCGTCGATGCCGCTGGGGCGCTGGTCCACGATGAACAGCGTCACGTTATACTTGCGCAGTTCGCGCGCGATGGTGCCGAAGATCGTGTTGGCCGCAATGGTGGGGTCAAGAAACTTGTGGGCCTCCTCGATGGTGATCACCAAGGGCGTGGGTCCCTTGCCGGCTTCGCCGAATGACTTCTCCTTCTTCTCGACGTAGAGCCGGTGGATGCGCCGGGTGAGGAAGTTCGCTACCAGGATGTAGGCGCCCAGGTCCGAGCCGTAGCGGCCGAATTCCAGCACGACGCTGGTGCCCGCCTCCAGGTGCTTCATGATGCGACCCACCGAATCGTCCAGTGCTCGCGATTTCATGAAGGTATAGGTATGCATGCGCTCGAAGCGCCGGCGCAGCGCCGCCAGGGTGTTTTGCCCCTGTCCGGTGTCGTCGGCCAGCGCCTTCAGCCCCTTGATTTCCTTGCCGGTGTCGGGGTCGAAACCGCCATAGCTATCAATCCACTCGTCGTTGAGGAAGTTGGCCAGCCAATCCTGGCCGAACTTGCGATGCAGTGCATAGACAGCGCCTACCTGCGGTTCGGTGAGATTCAGGATGCCGGCCAGCATCTCCAGGTCTTCAGGCACGATCTGGTTGTAACCGATCGTTATGGTGTAATCTGGGTTCGAGCCTCGGCGTCGCGATGATTCGTCGTCCAGCGTGAAGATGCTGACCTGGCCAGGGAAGAGCTGTTTTAGTCCTTTTGCCTGCCCGCCCTGCTCTTCGCTGCTGCCCGCCCAGCCATACTCATTGTGCATATCGAAGATCAGGTTGACCGCAGCTTGGTGTTTGATCACCCCGGCCAACAGCAGTCGGGACAGGAACGTCTTGCCCGTGCCCGACTTGCCGAACACACCGCTCGACCGCTCCACCAACCGTGCCAGGTTCAGCGTGATCTTCACGTTCTCCATGTCCAGCGGTGCGCCGACATGGAAGTACGCCACCTCTTTGCCGTCCGACTTGCGCACCCCCTCCTCGCCGAACACCTGGTCCACCTCGGCCTGGCTGGCCGTGGCAACCGGCGTGAAATGCGCGGGTATCGTCTTTACCGGCTTGGGTTCGGTCGACGCGTCCTCCAGGATGAGCAGTGGGCTAAGGTGCATCGTGCCGAAAGTTGTCGTTCCCTGGTGCACCGCAGCCAGGAATGGGTCGGATATATCGGGCGGCTGCTTGGCAATCATGTCGTTGGTGCTGTCCAACGCCACATCGGTGATCATGCAGAAGAACTTCGTCCGCTGTCCCCGCGCCACCACATAGCGGCCCACGGCCAATTCTTCCAAGGATCTGTCGCGATCCAATTTGACCGTCAGTCCTTCGGACAACGACCCGCCGATGACTACGCCGAGCTTATCGGCGTGCTCGCGCTCGGCGCGAAGGGCCGCGCGCGCTTCAGTGGCGGAAGGCAGGGAGTTGAATTCGGCGTCGAAAGAATCTGATGAATCAAGCATGGTGCCTCCGTGCAGTTAAGCTACAGTGTCTACCACTCACGCATCATTACGGCGTCTCACGCCTCACGCTCGATGCGTCAGCGTCGCGCTTGCCTGCGCGGTCGAGAAGATGACGATATCCTCGATGTTGACGTGTGGCGGGCGGGTGGCGCACCAGAGCACCGTCTCGGCAATGTCCGCAGCGGTAAGCGGTTGAAAGCCCTGGTAGACCTTTTCGGCCCGCGCGGCATCGCCGCGGAAGCGCACGAGGCTGAACTCGGTCTCGACCATGCCAGGATCTATGCACGTGACGCGGATCCCCGTGCCCACGAGGTCGAGCCGCAGTGCTTTGGACAGCGTGACGACCGCGAATTTTGTGGCGCAGTAGACGTTGCCGTTCGGATAGATCTCGTGCCCGGCGATGGAGCCGATGTTGATCACGTGGCCGCGACCCCGCGCCACCATGCCCGGCGTCACCGCGCGAGTGACGTAGAGCAGCCCCTTCACGTTGGTGTCAATCATCTCATCCCAGTCCTGGATCTTGCCATCTTGCAGCTTGTCTAGGCCGCGCGAAAGACCGGCGTTGTTCAGCAGAATATCGACCGCTGCCCAGCGTTCCGGTAAGCTGCCGAGGACCTGCGCGACCGCGGCCTGATTCCGGACATCCAACTCCAGGGGGAGTGTGTCAACGCGAAATTCAGCGTGCAACTGCTCTGCCAGCGCCTGCACGCGTTCGACGCGCCGCGCAGCCAGGATCAGGTGTGCGCCCTCTGCGGCAAACGCCCGCGCGCTCGCCGCGCCGATGCCCGAGCTTGCCCCAGTGATGAGAACGATGCGGTCCTTGATGGACGTCATGTCTACTTTACCCCTTTCAAAATCCCATCCAGTCGCGCCAGATCCAACGCCAGCAGCTTTGCCAGTTCGCGGCCGGCGGCGATGAGATAGGTTTCCCGTTGATCCGGTGGACGAGCCTGAGCTGCGTTGCGCAGGGCCGCAATCACGAGTTGATCGGCGGGCGCTTCGATTGAGCCCAGGATGGTGCGTAGCCAGTCATGTCGTTCAGTGAAGCGCACGATTTCGGCGGCGCTGCAGAGATAGATCTGGTCGAGGGTGCTGGGCGGCTGTGCGGGCAGGCGGTGCGAGACCTCTGGCCCTCGACCGCTGCCGGCCACCAGCACATCCACCACCACCGGCACCTGCCGTTTCTGGCGCTGGTCTTCGATGATCTCGGGGCTTTCGACCCCTGCAGCTACGAGCTGGCGGACGAACGCGTCGTCCTCGATGGTTACGTTGCAGATCAGTCCATAGATGAGGTTGCCCCCGGCTGCCGCGGCTCGCACCAGGGCGCCGAACTCCGGGATGAGTTGATCTTGCTCCGAGATGAGTTGCCGGCAGCCGATGGTGAAGTTAGTCGTGCTTGACCGCAGCACGCGGCCGACAATGGTGGGTTGATCCATGGTATGACTCCTACTTTCGTCGTCCCCCGCCGGTCAGCAGCTTGTTAGCCGCCTTGAACGAGACTTCGGGCATCAGTCCGTTGCGCAGCAGGGTTTGAAATAGCATCTGTTCAAGGTCGCCTTTTTCGGCCTGTCCCACCACCGCCAGCTCGTGCGCGCGGGCCAGCACATAGGGGTAGCTGGTCGGTTCGCAGTTAGCGTAGATGGCGGCCTGGGCGATGTCCAGCTTGGCCGGCTCGGACGCGATCCAGCCCGGCACTTCGATGCGGGCGATGGCGCTGCCCTTGCCGCGGCCTGGCCGGTTCATGTTGGCGTAGACAAAGGCGACCCGATCGCCATCCGAGCGGAGGCGGTAGCGATCGTTGGCGTCGGAATTGGGCTCGAACAGTCCGGTGCGCTCGTTGGGCGCCAGCCCATCGAACAGGTGGCGATCGGTAAGTTGAATGAACGGCCCTTGGCGAAGCGTTTCGCGGGTGATTTTTTCGATTGGCAGGTTGATCAGTTCCAGGATGCGCAGCACGTAGGCGCTGTCAGGGCGGTCCACATAGCCTACTGGGATCGCGGCTGCCCGACGCAAACGTGCCATCTGTGTGGCGAAGAACTCAATTTCCTGGTTGATCGTGTCTGCATGGCCGGGCTCGGGTTTCATCCAGGGCAGCAACGGCCCGTCGACCATGCATACGATCGGGACCGAGAGGTCACCGCCCAGGGCTGCGCGTTCGGCCTCCGCAAGATCGGCTAGCGCCTGGATCTCCCGCCGGTTGCGCTGTGCGCTAACGTACTCCGGGGTTCGAATCCATCCCTCCTCGTCGTACAGGTCAGTGTCTTGGAAGAAGATCTCGGGGATGCTGCTGACTGTGGGCGCCTCTCCTGTCCCAGCGCGCAACACGATGGCGCCCGTGTTCAGCAGGTAGTAAGCGGCGAAGCTGTGTCGATCCGGATAAATTTGACTCCCATCGGCGGCGATGAGCGTGTAGGTTGTGGGGCATACACCCGGCCGGCTGCGTTCGTCCAGGCGCTCGCCGAGCGGGATCGCCCCGCGGCGCCATTCATCGATTTGCCGGGCTGCCTTGATCTTGCGGTTCAGCTCGTCCGATACTTCAGGCTGGGTGGCGAGTATCTGGCGGGCTTGGATCGCCCGTTCGGCCAGATTATCGTTGCGCCCTGCCAGCGCACGCCCCATCGCGTCTACTTGTCCGGTGAGCTTGTTAAGTTCCAGCGCCACAAATTTCCTCCCGAACAGATTTTCGCAGTCATTATAGTCGAAATACGCGTATCCTAGCAAACGCCGATTGACAATCCGCGCGCTCTGACTTACAATCAGTTGGCATTAACGCATTCTTAACTTGTCAAGGAGCCTCCCAATGCCAGACTTCCTCCGCACTAATATCGGGCAGTTCAATAGCACGGACGGTCACTGGCAACCGCGCGCCGCCAACGTTCGGGCTGTTGAGCCCGCGGCTGAATTGCCTGGCGCTCAACGCGGCAGCCTTTATATGCTGGTTGAAGTACACGGCGCGGGCGGCGGGCATCCTGCTCTTTATCGTCAGATGCTGAACGCGGCTCAGACAGCGTTTTACGAGATGGGCGACACGGTGGAATCCGCGTTGCGGCAGGCCGTGCGCAACGTGCATATGGTATTGCGTCGGGCCAATGAGGGACTGCCTGAGGCTGGGTGGAGCGGTGGGATCAGTTTGGCGGTGCGTTACGCGGACCAGTTGGTTATCGCCCAGGCTGGCCCTGCGCTGGCGCTGGTGAGTCACCCGCGGACCGTTGATCAGTTCCCGGCTGAGTTGGGCGATTGGGGGCCACCGTTGGGCTCTGATCTGCGACCGGAAGTCCAGATTTTCGATGCCACGGTTGAGGCAGGCAGCATGTTGTTATTGGCGCAGAGCGATTGGCCCGACCATGTGACGCCTGAGGCTTTGGCAGTGGCCGCGGCGACGCCGGATGTTGCATTGGCCAGTCAGTATCTGAGCCAGTTGGCAGGCAATGCCGACCTGAGCGCTCTGTTGATCAGCTTTGCGCGCGATATCCCTGAACTGCGTGAAGAGCCTCAGAAGCCGTTGATCGCGGCGGCGCCAGAGCGGCCATCGGCTGAGGCAGCGCCGGCCGGGGCTAAGCCGGCGGGCAAGGGCCTGCTTGGGGGCGCCGGCCGGTTACTTGGTCGGTCCAGGTCTGAGGAGCAGCCGATTGAGCCGATTGAGGCCAGGCCTGCGCCGGTCGAGCGCGTTACCGGTCCGGCTTCCGCCTCGGCGGCTGCGGCTGAATCTCAAGCACGACCTGAAGTCGGGCCGGCATCTCGGTCTTACTTCCAGCCTGAAGTGGAGCCCCCGCCAGCGGCGCGCACACCCTGGCCTGAGCAAGAATGGACTCAGGAGCCTGTTGCCGAGGAGACTGCACTGCCGCCTCGGCAAGCACGTAGCCGGTGGTGGCTGTTACTGGCGTTTGTGGCGATTCCGCTACTGATCGGCGGCATTGTTCTGGCTATGTTGTTCGGTCGCAATAGGGCTGTGGAAGCTCAGTTTGTCGAGAAGTTGGACGGCGCAACCAGCGTTATTGCCCAGGTGGAAACCATGACGGATGACGCCGCCGCACTCCAGCGCTTGGGACAAGCACAAGATTTTCTGGACCAGGCGCGGATGTTGCTCCCCGACGACGCGCGGCTGGCGTCAGTGGAGACCCGTTACGAGGAAAATCTGGCGCGACTGCAGTCTGTGATCTTCCTCTACGGCGGCGTCCCGCTATGGAATTTTGATAAGGAGAATCGCTCTTGGCAGCGGGTGCTGATTAGCGGCGATGCACTCTTTGTACTGGACCGCGGCCAGATGGAGGTGTATCGATTCACGCTCTCGGCGCTGGGCGACACGGTTTCGATCACAGAGAAACCGGTTATCCGCAAAGGCGATCAGGTGGGTGACTTGATCATCGGCGATCTGGTGGATATTGCTTGGGTTGAGGCTGAAGGGGCCAATCAGCGGAGTAAACTGCTTGCGGTCGATAATGCCGGTGGTTTGATCGGGTACGACGTCACTTGGGGCCAGGAAAATCTGGCCTTGGCGGGGCGCGAGAAGTGGGTTCAACCAAAGCTTGCTGCCGGTTATGGCGGCAATCTGTATGTTGCGGATGTGGGCGCCGGCCAGATTTGGCGCCATCGGTCTGCCGACTCAGGGTATGGCGACTCTGAGCCTTATTTCGGCACCACAACGGTCAACCTTGTCGGGCTGCGGGATATGGCAATCGACGGGAACATTTGGCTGTTGTTCGATGACGGTCGATTGCTGAAGTTCTTCAACGGCGAGCAGCGCCCCTTTATTTGGCGTGGCTTGCCGGACCCGATCAGCGCGCCCGCGGCGGTGGCCGTATCTCAAGAGAGCGATCGGGTGTATGTTGCCGACGCAGGCAACGCTCGGATTATTGAAGCCACCAAAGATGGTGAGTTCCTGCGCCAGTTCCGGGTTCGCGAAGGTGATATCTTGCGTAATCTGCGGAGTTTTTTCTTGGATGAAGCGAGTTCTGTGCTCTACATCTTGACCGATAGTGGGCTCCTGAAAATTGATATTCCGGCCGAAGAGGTAGTGCAAGGCAGTTGACCTTTTGCCTGGAACCATTAACGGCATGGCGCCGTCCGGTTATCGGACGGCGCCATGCCGTTAATGACACACTTTTGATAGCGTTTTTGCAGGGGCTGTCGGTTTGTAGCATTCCAGTTGCAAGGATATAATCGCTAATGATGAGTAGATCAGAACTTCCACTTAAGACGCAAGCTGCGCCGCGTTCCTTGTGGGCAGGGCTACTGTTTGGCGCGTTGCTGATGATTTTTGTGGCCGCGTTTGCCTACGTGGCTTATCTGTTCCTGGTTTGGGGCCAAACGGCCATGGCCCAGGCGCCAGATATGCCTCCGCTGGAGTTGCCCAGGATCGTTCGTTCGGCATCCAGCACCGGCAGTCAGACGGTCCCAGGCGCCAGCGCTCTGCTTGAACCACTGACGCGACGCGTGCAGGAGGCGGCGCCTGTGGCAGTGGGACGTACAACGGTATTGGTCGTTGGGGTCGACGCTCGTCCTGGGCAAAGTGTTGCCCAACATCTGACCGATAGCATTATCGTGTTGAGCTTGAACCCACAGACGGGTTCTGCGGGCATGCTCTCCATCCCGCGCGATCTCAAAGTGCGGCCTTCGGCGCTCAACAGCGACGTCAAGATCAACATGGTGCATCCTATCGGTGAGGCGCGCGGTGTTCCGGGCGGTGGGCCAGCCTTTCTAAGCGATGCGGTATCTGAGCTGATCGGCTATCCGATCGATTATTACGTTCGAGTCAACTTCGATGGCTTCACACAGATCGTGGATCTGGTCGGCGGGGTTGACATCGACGTGCCGTATGAGATTAACGATCCTGAGTATCCCGATCAGAACTATGGTTTTGATCCCCTTTACATCCCGGCCGGCCGGCAGCACATGGATGGCACGTTGGCGTTGAAGTACGCGCGCACCCGCCATGCCGATAACGACTATTTGCGAGCAGGGCGCCAGCAACAGGTTGTTATGGCGATAAAAGATAAGGTTATGCAGCCGGGCCAACTCGAATCGTTGTTACCGCGTTTACCTCGTCTGGCTATCGCTATGGCGAATTCTGTGCAAACCAACATGCCTATCGACAAGGCTATCGCCCTGGCGCGAGCGTTGGATAAGGTGGATCTAGACAACATTACACGCGTCGTCATCGACCAGAAAATGGGCGCCGTCGATCCGGCTGATCCTCAACTTGGCTATGTGTTGATTCCGGATATGAATAAGGTGCGCGCTGCCGCGGACGCGATCTTTTCTGATGTCGTCGCAGGCCCATCCCCAGAGGAGGTTATGCGCCAGACGATTCAGGCTGAGGCTGCGCGCATTCTGATTCTTAACGGGACCCAGGAAAAAGGGCTTGCATCTAAGATGCAGGCCACCCTTATCACTGCAGGCTTCAACGTGGTGACCGTTGGTAATGCGGATCGAGCGGATTATGCCGAAACCTGGCTCGTGTCGCACGGCGAGACGGCGCCGGCGACACTGGAGGAGTTGGCGCGTCGGTTTGGGATCCCTGCCGACCGTATCCTTTCAGAGCCATCGGCCACCGATGTCGATGTGACACTGATCGTTGGGCAAGATCAAGTATCCGAGCAGTGATAGTATAAAGGAGCTCAATGCGTCTAGGCGAAGTGTTGAAAGTGGCACAGGCTCGTCTGATTTCTTCGGGCTTGAATCTGGGCCTTGAGGTGCGCGCTGGTTTTGCCGCCGATTTGATGAGCGATGCATTGCGCTATGACCTATCGCAGGCATTGTTGGTTTCCGGGCTGGCGAATCTTCAGGTCGTCCGAACCGCGGAAATGGCCGATGTGGCTGCAATCCTGATGGTGCGCGGCAAAATGCCACCACCAGAAACCCTGGCGCTCGCTGAGGAGGTAGGCGTTCCATTTCTGTGCACCGACCTGACTATGTTTGAAACATGCGGCCGCCTCCTGGCTGCTGGTCTGCCGGCCTGTAAGCGAATGAGCGATACTTCGCAATGACACCCGCTGAAATTTTTAAGGCCCAAGAACTTGTTTACGAACTCAAGATCGGCGACCTCATGACCCGAAATCTGGTCACCGCATCACCGGAGATGAGCATGCGCGAGGTGAAGAACACGCTGCGCAATCATGGCATCTCCGGCCTCCCAGTCTTGGCTGATGGTCATTTGGCTGGCATCGTCAGTATCGAAGACGTCATCCGGGCGCTGGAAATTACTGACTTGGATGCGCCGGTCAACAAGTATATGACATCCTTGCTCTACACAGTGGGCGAACGCGAGTCCGGCGTACGTGCTCTGAATGTTTTTGCAAGGGCCGCAGTAGGCCGCCTGCCGGTCGTGGATGATGATGGGCGCTTGGTTGGCATCATCACACCCGGCGATATTACGCGAGGCGTGTTGCGAGCCCTAGAAAAAGCGTATCACGAAGAGGAAATCCGGCGCTATCGCGTCCGTCACGTGTTCGAAGATCTCGCCTCAGACCGTACCAGTTTGATTTTGCGTTATGAGGTGCCTTACCAGGACTTCGTGCGCGCTGGCCGCGCCTCTAGCCAACTCAAGCAGACACTCAATCGCCTTGGTATCGACCCGCGTATCGTGCGTCGCGTGGCTATCGGCTCATATGAGGCGGAGATGAACATCGTGATTCACAGTGCCGATGGTGGCAATCTGGTGGCCGAGATTAATCCTGACCTGATTGCGATCCTGGCCTATGACCGCGGCCCTGGTATCTCTGATATAACCCAGGCGATGCAGCCCGGCTATTCCACCGCACCGGATTGGATCCGTGAGATGGGTTTTGGCGCAGGCATGGGGCTGTGCAACATCCAATCGTGCGCTGACGAGATGCACCTGGATTCGTGGCCGTTGCGCGGCACCAAGCTGGAAGCCGTGTTCTATTTGAAGGCGAAAGGGAAAACTCGCGATGAGACTGACGGAAATCGTTGATCAACTGGGGCTAGTAGTTGGTGCTGGTCGTCGCGGTCTGGAAATCGAAGTTACTGGCGGCTATACCACCGATTTGTTGAGCTGCGCGATGGCTGGTGCAGAAAAGGGGAACTTGTGGATTACCCTTCAGGGCCACCTGAATGTCATTGCCGTAGCGAGCCTGAACGAGCTGGCCGGCGTAATCGTGACCGAAGGTAAGCCTGTGGCCCCTGAGGCGTTGGCAAAGGCTGACCACGAGGGTATCCCGATCCTGACTACGGCGTTGAACTCATATGAGGTCGCTGGGCGGCTGTGGGAGCTATTGAAAGCGGAAGGTTGAAGGGTTCAGGTTGCGGTTGTTTCTTAACCTGACAACCTGTAGCCGGCAATCGGAAGTCTGCTCGTGTGCTGACATGGAATCGATCCTCGCCGACCTCCATCTGCATACTGTCCTTTCCCCCTGCGCTGAGGTGGAGATGATCCCCCCCCTGATCGTCCATCAAGCGTTGGCGTTGGGACTGGGCCTTATCGCGATCACTGACCATAATGCGGCGGCCAACTGTGCTGCGGTGATGCAGGCCGCCGCAGGCACAGAGTTGACTGTGCTGCCAGGAATGGAGGTGCAGACCAGTGAAGAAGTGCATGTCCTCTGCCTGTTTGACACCCTGGAACAGGTGCTGACGTGGCAGGGACAGGTCTTCGACCATCTGCCGGATCAGCAGAATCTCGAGGACATGCTGGGTGCTCAGTTTGTGGTGGATGCTGCAGGGGGGTACATCCGGACGGAGTCGCGGCTGCTGCTGACTTCCACTGATTTGGCGTTGGGAGAGGTCATTTGCCGCGTGCATGCGCTGGGTGGTCTGGCCATTCCCGCTCATATCGATCGCCCTTCATTCAGCTTATTGGCCAACCTTGGCTTCGTGCCTCCGGATTTGGCTGTTTCCGCATTAGAAATTTTTCGTTTGACCGACCCTGCAGGATTGACAAGCCAACATCCTGATCTGGCGGCTTGGCCCCTCATCCGCGGCGGTGACGCCCATCGGCTCAACGAGATCACGCGTGCCTTGCGTGTGGAAAGTGCTGCACCGGGGGTGGCCGCTTTGGCCCAGGCGTTGCGCGCCGGGCGGTTTGTGTTGGCGTAGCGCGACTCATCTGCGCGTAGATTTTTGAACGGGCAACGCCCCACCCTGGCGCACAACCAGTCTTCCGTAACCCCGTTAGCCTTGCGTAACCATATGACCCATGTCATGGTTGCCAGGTCTCTCTCGTGATATGCTAATGAAACATCAATTCGTGAGTGATTTCACAGATTTGATATGCAATGCGCAAACGTCCTAAACACTTGACAGCGTGCTAGCATCAACCATTGATTGACCAGGAATATCAACGCAATGATAGAAGACCTGACTTCCCTAGACATGGCTCCCCTGGCGAAGGTTTTGGAAGATTACGCTGGCCAGAAAGGCGCCGTCATTCCGATTCTTCAACACGCCCAGGACATCTACGGCTACCTTCCCAAAGAGGTGCTTATTGAAATTTCCAAGCACACAGGGATTCCGGTCAGCCAATTGATCGGCGTAGCTACGTTCTACGCTCAATTCCGCCTTACCCGTCGCGGCAAGCACCTGATCCGTGTCTGCGACGGTACGGCGTGCCACGTCCGGGGTGCGGCAAAGTGCATCGAGGCCGTTGAGAAGCAGTTGAATGTGCCAGCCGGCAGTACATCGGCAGACTACGAGTATACCATGGAGATTGTCTACTGTTTGGGGTCCTGCGGTCTGGCCCCGGTGGCTGTTGTAGATGAGAAGGTGTACGGTAGGTTGACTCCCAATAGTTTGGTGGAGCAGTTGGAAGCGTTGGGGTAACGAGGCGGCATGTATGCCGATCATCGTATGCTTGAGTTGGCCTTACACGTGCTCGATATCCTGCAAAACACCGTTGAGGCCGGCGCCACGCGCGTGACACTACTCATCGATGAGGATCGTCCAGCCGATTGTTTGACCATCAGCGTGACGGACAACGGCCGAGGGATGGACGATCGCACGGTTGCCAGAGTTATCGATCCGTTTTACACGACTCGCACAACTCGTCATGTGGGCTTAGGATTGCCGCTTTACGGAATGGCGGCGGAGCAAGCCGGCGGTAAGCTGACTATCGCATCTCAGCCCGGGTTGGGCGCCACGGTGCAAGCAGTGTTTCGGTGGAGCCATCCCGATCGGCAGCCGCTTGGTGACATGGCCGGCACATTGCTGGCCTTCTTACTCTCAGCGCGGGCGCCCGATTTGCAGTATGAGCATCGTGTCAAAGCAGACCGGACCTCTGAAAACGACAGAGTATTCGAGTTCGACACAGTCGCCATTCGTGCCGAGTTGGACGGGTTGTCTTTGAACCATCCGCTTGTGGCACACTGGTTGGCTGAGTTTTTGGCGGAAGGGGAGATCGAACTATGCCGAAGTTGAAATCACTGGAAGACCTGAAGCGCGTGCGGGACGAAGCTCAGCAGGCACTGAAGACGCGCCTGGATACCGGCACTACCATCACTGTGGGCATGGGCACGTGCGGAATTGCGGCCGGCGCGCGCGATACGATGCACGCCATTCTGGCAGAACTGGCTGCCCGCAATATCGATGCCCACGTGACCACGGTCGGCTGCATCGGCCAATGCGTCAAGGAGCCGCTCGTCGACATCGAGCAGGCGGGTCAACCCCGTATCACTTATGCCAATGTCAGGCCAGATATGGTCCCACGTCTGGTTGAAGAACATCTGATCAAGAATCTGCCGGTTCAGGAATGGGTGATCGGCCGTCTGGATCAAAACTAAAGCAGGAGACTCGCATGGAGAAGTTTGACTCGATAGATTCTATCATACGGCGAGCAATTGAGCTGGAGATTGAAGCAGAGACCTTGTACGTCAATGCCGCCGCGACTGTGAAAAATGATGCTGTAAGCCAGCGGCTGCACGAGATGGCAGAGCAGGAGCACAAGCACAAGGTGAAGCTGGAGGAAGTGTTGGCAGGCAATGTGCGCTGGGCTATCCGTCGCTCCAAATCAGAACCGGTGGCGGATCTGCGCCTCAGCGACCATCTGGTCGGCGGTTCTCTTGATCCCAATGCCGATTACCAGGACGTGCTGCTGTTTGCTGCTCATCGCGAGAAGACTGCGCATGAGTTCTACAAAGCCATGTCCGAGATGGTTGGCGACAAGCTGATCCAGAACCTGTTCGAGATGTTGGCTGATGAGGAGCTCCGCCACAAGTACGTGTTGGAGAAGACCTACGAAGAAGTGGTGTATAAGGACTTCTAACAATACGCGGCATGGAAGGGCAGTTTATGGATAATACAAATTCAGCGGTGACTGCATCCCCAGGTTCGGATCATCTCTATCGCGCAGATGTTTTGATCTGCGGCGGCACCGGGTGCCACTCGTCCGGCTCCAGCGATACATTCGTGGCCATGAGGGATGAGATTGCGCGGCGCGGTCTCAGCGACGAGGTGCGGGTCGTGCACACCGGGTGTCGCGGCTTCTGCTCGATGGGGCCGGTGATGATGATCTACCCGGAGGGGATCCTATATTGTCAGGTACAGGCCGGCGATGTATCCGAGGTGGTGGAAGAAACGCTCCTGAAGGGCCGGCAAGTGAAGCGTTTAGCGTACGAGGAACCTACGCGACACAAGGCGCTGCCGTTCTACCACGACATTCCATTCTACGGTAAACAGGTCCGCATTGCCCTGGGTAACTGTGGCCTGATCAACCCCGAGAGTATCGACGAGTATATCGCGCACGATGGTTACGGCGCGCTGGCCAAGGTGCTCACCAGCATGACGCCTGAAGACGTTCTGCGGGAGATGAAGGATTCTGGGTTGCGCGGTCGTGGCGGTGCAGGCTTCCTGACTGGTCTCAAGTGGGAGTTCGCCCGGCGCAGCCAGAATTTCCCCAAGTACGTTATCTGTAATGCTGACGAGGGCGACCCCGGCGCTTTCATGGATCGCTCGATCCTGGAAGGCGACCCGCACGCGGTGATGGAGGGTATGGCCATCGCTGCTTACGCCATCGGTGCGCGTGAAGGCTACGTTTATTGCCGTGCTGAGTATCCGTTGGCCATTCAGCGTCTGAAGACCGCGATTGCCCAGGCGCATGAATACGGGCTGTTAGGCGAGAATATTCTTGAGTCCGGGTTCAGCTTTGATCTGAAAGTCAAGGAAGGCGCGGGCGCCTTCGTCTGTGGTGAGGAAACCGCGTTGATAGCTTCTATTGAAGGCAAGCGCGGTGAGCCGAAGCCGCGTCCGCCTTTCCCGGCTGTGTCTGGGCTGTGGGCAAAGCCGTCGAACGTCAACAACGTCAAGAGCTACGCTATGTCGCCCCGGATCATCCTGAAGGGCGCAGCGTGGTTCAAAGCCATCGGCCCTGAGAAATCGCCCGGCACGGCCATCTTTGCTCTCACCGGTAAGATCAATAACACTGGCCTTATCGAGGTGCCCATGGGCATCCCGTTGGGCGAGATCATCTTTGACGTGGGGGGCGGCATCCCGAAGGGCAAGCCGTTCAAGGCTGTGCAGACTGGCGGCCCATTGGGCGGCTGCTTGCCTGCTTCGGCGCTGAATACACCGGTCGATTTCGACGCGCTGACTGCAGCTGGCGCGACGATGGGCTCTGGTGGCATGATTGTTGTCGATGACGACACCTGCATGGTGGAGTTCGCCAAGTACTTTCTCCAGTTCGCTACCGCTGAATCGTGTGGCAAATGTGTGCCGTGCCGCATTGGTGGCGTTCGCCTGTTGGAAACCCTGACCCGCATCACCGAGGGCAAGGGCGTCCCGCAAGATATCGAGACGATTAAGTACATCTCGGCCAGCATGCAGACGGCCGCTCTCTGCTCGCTGGGTCAGCTTACCCCTGGCCCGGTGATGTCCGGTCTGCGCTTCTTCCCTGAGGAGTTTAGGGCGCATATCGAGGACAAGGTGTGCCTGGCGGGCCAGTGCAAGGCATTGGTGCGGGCCAAGTGCATCAACGCGTGCCCGGCCGGTGTCGAGAGCCCCGCCTACCTGGCGTTGGTAGCCCAAGGCCGCTTCGCCGAGGGTCTCGAGATCCATCGTCAGCGCAATCCCTTCGCGTTGATCTGCGGTCGCATCTGTCCTGCGTTTTGCGAGCAGAAGTGCCGCCGCGGCGAAATCGATGAGCCGATCAGCATCCGCTTGGTGAAGCGGTTCATGGCAGATCATGAACTGAGCGCCCCCTGGACGCCGGCGCGAACCGAGCCAGCCAAGCGGCTCAAAGTTGGAGTGGTCGGCGCTGGCCCCGGCGGCCTCACCGCCGCGTTGCGATTAGCGCAGAAGGGTTACCGGGTTGTGGTCTTTGAGAAGCTGCCGATCCCGGGCGGTATGATGGCCGTCGGTATTCCGGTCTATCGCCTGCCCACCGAACCACTTTTCGCCGAGGTCGAAAACATCCGGCGCGCGGGTGTGGAGATTCGCTACAATCAGGCTCTCGGCAGCGACTTCACCATCGATGATCTGTTCGACCGCGAGGGGTGCCATGCGGCCGTGCTGGCCATCGGCGCGCATCGCAGCCGCAAGCTGGGCATTCCCGGTGAAGAGAAGTCTGGCGTGCTGCATGGCACCGACTTCCTACGTGAGGTAGGCCTGGTCAAGCGTGGTGGTGGGCAGGGCCACACCCTGCCTGATGTAGCCGGCAAGCGCGTCGCCGTGGTGGGCGGCGGGAACGTGGCGTTGGATGCAGCCCGTACTGCCTGGCGTCTTGATGCTAAAGAGGTGCACGTTATCTATCGGCGCACGCGACAAGACATGCCGGCTTACGCCGAAGAAGTGCAAGCCGCGTATGATGAAGGCATCCAGTTCCACTTTCTGGCCAACCCGATCGCAGTGATCGGTGACGACAAGGTAACTGGGTTGACAATGCAGCGGCAGCGGCTG
Organism: uncultured Anaerolineales bacterium; assembly: GCA_964513075.1. GTDB lineage: Bacteria > Chloroflexota > Anaerolineae > CG2-30-64-16 > CG2-30-64-16 > DAOUBP01. The sequence goes on along the minus strand of CAZELR010000024.1, from coordinate 26,951 downwards.
GGCGAATTCGACAGCGGCGGCCGGCGCCGGCCTGTGCCGATCGCAGACGACACGTTTACGCTGGACGTGGACATAGTGATCCCGGCCATCGGCCAGACCACTGACACATCATGGATGCAGAAAGCGGGCATCGAAGCGTCCAAATCCAGCACTTTTGTGGTGGGCGAGGCGTTGAACACGACGCGAGAGGGCGTTTTTGCATGCGGTGACGCGGTCAGTGGCCCGGCTACGGTCATCGAGGCGGTGGCGCAGGGTAACCTGGTCGCGGTTGCGGTAGATCACTGGCTGAAAACGGCCGAATACGAAAAGCCGCGCTACGTCACTGAGCGGCCGGATATCGCCCAGTACTACAACCTGGATGACTACGCCAACGCCCAGCGGCCGCATGTGCCCGAGCTGGCGTTGGCCGAGCGGCAGGGCACGTTCCGGGAAGTGGAGTTGGGCTTCGACGAGTACACCGTTCGGGAGGAGGCTAAACGCTGCCTGCGTTGTGACCTCGAATGGCTGGACTATATGAAGCTGCCGAGGCCTCAGGCGGTGGAAGAAGCTGAAGGGGCCTTTAGCGAAAGGAGCGGATGACGGATGCCGGCTGTAAACATCACCATCAATGGAACCAAACTCCAGGCGCAGATGGGTCAGACCGTCTATGAAGCGGCTGCTGGTGCCGGGATCGACATCCCGGTGCTCTGCCATCACCCGGCGCTACCCCCTGAGGGCGCCTGCCGGGTCTGCCTGGTGGAGATCGAGAGGCAGCGCAATCTTCAGCCAGCCTGCACTTATCCGGTCACGGAGGGCATGGTGGTCTTCACCCACTCGCCCAAGGCGCGGGCGGCGCGGAAGTTTGCGCTGGAGCTGATCGTTTCGGACCACCCGCTGGACTGCATGACCTGTGAGGCGACTGGAGACTGTCGTCTGCAGGACCTGGCCTACGAGTACAACGTCAAAGGCACGGAGTTTGCAGGCGGGCGGCAGCATGAGTATGCCATTGACGACCCCAACCCGTTCATCCAGGTTGATCGCAACAAGTGCATCCTGTGCCGGCGCTGTGTGCGGGCGTGTAACTTTATCAATGGCGTCGAGGCGATCAGTGTCGTTTACCGCGGCTTCCACGCTAAGATCGCATTCGGCGTCGATTCCACCATGGAAGACAGCCCTTGTGAGTTCTGTGGAAGCTGCGTGGAGGTCTGCCCCGTCGGTGCGCTATGGCCCAAGATGAGTCTCGGCAAGGGCCGCGCCTACCAGCTCAGACAGGTAGAGACGGTCTGCTCCTACTGCGGCGTCGGCTGCAAGCTGACCCTGCACATGCGGGGCAACGAGATCGTCAAGGTGACGGGCGCGGATGGCCCAGCCAACCACGGCTTTACCTGCGTCAAGGGCCGCTTCGGCTATGACTACGTCAACCATAGCGACCGGCTGACCAAGCCGCTCATGCGACGCTATCTGCTGGAAAACAAGCCCAAGCCACCTGCTCATGTTGCCGGCTCAGGCAATGGCCATACACCCAATCCTGACATGGAATGGGTCGAGGTGTCCTGGGATCAGGCGCTGGGCCTGGTGGCGCGGAAGTGGGTGGATACCAAGAAGGCCTACGGGGGCGATGCTTTTGCGGCCCTGTGCTCGGCGCGGTGCAGCAATGAAGAAAACTTCCTGGCAGCCAAGTTGACTCGCCAATTGATGGAGACGCACAGCATCGACCACTGTGCGCGGTTGTGACACAGCCCCACCGTCTCCGGTCTGGGGGCATCGTTTGGTTCTGGGGCCATGACCAACACGTTCGACGACATCGCCGAGAGCGCCAAGTGCCTTTTCATCATCGGTTCGAACACCACTGAGCAGCACCCGGTGTTCGGCATGAAGCTGCGTCAGACGATCAAGCAGCGGGGCGTTCCGCTGATTGTCGCGGACCCGCGGCGGATCCCGATTTCTCAATACGCGACTATCCACCTGCGTCACAAGCCCGGCACCGATACCGCGCTGCTGAACGGCCTGATGCACGTGCTGGTTGCTGAGGAGCTTTACGATCGCGACTTTGTCGCGAATCGCACCGAGGGTTTCGAGGACCTCAAGGTCAAGCTTGCGGAGTATCCACCCGAGCGGGTTGCCGAGATTTGTGGCGTGCCGGCCGACGATATCCGCAAAGCCGCGCGCTTGATGGCGGCCAGCAAGCCCACTGCGCTGATGTATGCGATGGGCATCACCCAGCACACCAGCGGCCACGGCAACGTGATGAGTTGCGCCAACTTACAGATGCTGCTGGGCAACATGGGCGTGCCGGGTGGCGGCGTCAACCCGCTGCGCGGCCAATCCAACGTCCAAGGCGCATGCGACATGGGCGGCTTGCCCGATGTCTACTCGGGCTATCAAAAGGTGGTCTTGGAGGCCTCGCACAAGAAGTTCGAGGCGGCATGGGGCGCCGTTCCGCCGGTCGACAAACCGGGCCTGACCGTAATCGAGATGATGAATGCGGCCATCGACGGCAAGGTCAAGGCGATGTACATCTTCGGCGAGAATCCGATGCTGTCGGATCCTGATCTGAATCACGTGCGGCACGCGCTGGAGTCGCTGGACCTGTTGGTCGTGCAGGATATCTTCATGACCGAGACCGCGCAGCTAGCTGATGTGGTGCTGCCCGGGGCGTCCTTCGCCGAAAAGGACGGCACCTTTACCAACAGCGAGCGGCGGGTGCAGCTCGTGCAGCGGGCGCTCAATCCGCTGGAGGATGCCCGGCCGGATTGGCAGATCATCGCTGAGCTGGGCCAGCAGTTGCTTGCGGCCGGCGTCATGGGTGAGCGCTCAGCAGCCATCGAAGCCGCGCCGAACGGGTCGTGGGACTATCTGAATCCGGCCGAGATCATGGATGAGATCGCCGCACTGACCCCAAGCTACGGCGGCATTCGCCATCAGCGCCTCCAAGGCGGCAAAGGGTTGCAATGGCCGTGCCCCAACGCTGAACATCCGGGGACGCCGATCCTGCACGTTGGCAAGTTTACGCGCGGCTTGGGCAAATTGACCCCAGTTGACTTCCTGCCGCCGAATGAGTTGCCGGATGATGCCTACCCGCTGTTGCTGACCACCGGCCGCGTGCTGTGGCACTATCACACAGGCTCGCTGACCCGTCGTTCAGCGGGTTTGGCAGCCATCTACCCGGAAGGCCTCATCGAGATGCATCCGCAGGACGCGGCGCTGCTGGGCGTGGCGAACGGCGAGCTGGTGGAGGTGACCAGCCGTCGTGGCCAGGTGAACGTCAAGACTGACATCACCGAGAAGGTCCAGCCCGGTGTGGTCTTCATGACTTTCCACTTTGCTGAGAGCGCAGCCAACCTGCTCACTAACTCCGCGTATGATCCGATTGCGAAGATCCCGGAGTTCAAGGCGTGTGCGGTGAAGGTGACCAAGTTGCCCGTCGAGGCGTGCGAGACGTGTTGATGACGTGAAAAATGCGACGTGAAGCGTGATGGTTTTTTTATGCCTGGCTCGACCTTGAGGGCAACATCACGTTTCACGTTTCCCAAGACTCGAGCTCACAACTTAATCCTCATCCATAATCATTTACGTAGCAAAGGAGAATCATAACTATGGCAAACGGTGAATTCAATATTGATGCCCTCATGCCGCCCGACATGGCGAGCAAGGCCGAGGCGATCGGCATCAAGAAAGGGAACCTTGATTTTTGGACCATGTTTACCTTGGCGATCCTGGCCGGGGCATTCATTGGGGCCGGGGCGCTCTACGCCACTACGGTGTGGACTGGGGGTGCGGCGCTGCCTTATGGCCTGAACCGGCTGTTGGGCGGCCTGGTCTTCTGTCTGGGCCTGATTCTTGTCGTGGTGGCCGGCGCAGAATTGTTCACCGGCAACAACCTGATCGTCATGGCCTGGGCGGCGCGTAAGGTTAGCACGGGTAAGCTACTGCGTAACTGGGGTATCGTCTATCTGGGCAACTTCGTCGGTTCGCTGCTGACCGCACTGATCATGCTCATGTCGAAGCAGTATATGTTTAGTAAGGGCGCCCTTGGGCTGCAGGCGTTGAATATTGCAAGTAATAAGGCGACCCTGGAGCCCGTCCAGGCGTTCTTCTTGGGTATCATGTGTAACGCGTTGGTCTGTATGGCCGTATGGCTCTGCTATAGCGGCCGCAGCGTCACCGACAAGATCTTGGGGATCATCTTTCCGATCAGTGCATTCGTGGCCGCTGGCTTCGAGCACAGCGTCGCCAACATGTATTTCATCCCGATGGGGTTGTTCATCAAGCAGTTTGCACCGGCCTCCTTCTGGGCGGCAGACGCGCTGGCAAAAGCCACACCGGCCGCGATTACCGTTGATTCATTCGCAAAGTTGACCTGGGGCAATTTCTTCCTGAACAATCTGATCCCGGTGACACTTGGTAACATCGTTGGTGGGGCAGGCCTGGTGGGCTTGGTCTATTGGTTTGCGTATCTGCGAACAAAGAAAGCGTAGCGCTTTTTTCCTCACAGCCCATAATGGTCACGCGCCAGACGCTTCAATAGCGCCCGGCGCGTGACTATGTTCATATTATCCGGACACATGTTCAGTTGCCAACTCTAGACGACTGCATGTGCAGGCAGCCAGAAACTGAAGATCGTTCCTTTATCCAACTCCGATTCCACGGTGATTTTGCCACCAGCGCGTTCGACGATCTCCTTGACGATAGAGAGGCCCAGGCCTGTGCCCATGCGGGAATGGGTCTTGGCATTGTCGGCGCGGAAGAACTCGGCAAAGAGACGCTGCATTGCTTCGGGTGGGATGCCGATGCCTGTGTCACTGATGCTGGCAACCAATCGGTCGCCGTCACGCTGTAGCGTCACATCTACTTGGCCCCCGTCATGGTTGTACTTGATGGCATTGCTAACGAGGTTGTTCCACAGACTCCTGAGCTGATCGGGATTGGCCATCACCGGCGGCAGGTCGGCCGCAATGTCGGCATGCACCGTAATCTCGCGCTCGCGTGCGGCGCCGGCCAACAGATCAAGCTGTTCGCGCAGCAATTGTTCAATCTGCACTGCCTGCACCAACCCCCGCGCATCTGCTGAACCGATACGGCCCAGTTCGAGCATGTCGGCAATAAGCGCCAGTTGCTCTTTGGCGCGCCGCTCTGCCTTTTCGAGTGTTTCGCGCACTTTGGGTTGCGGCACATAGCCATCGAGGATCAGCCTTAGGTAGCTTTGGATTGCCGCTACGGGAGCGCGTAATTCGTGCGTCACCAACAAAGTGAACTGGGCGCGGACATCCTCCAGCTCGCGGAGTTTGGCGTTAGCAGTAGCTAGTTCGGCGTTGAGCCGTTCCAACTCCTCGCGGCGAGATTTGCACTCGGCGTTAGCAGCCCGCAGCAGCTCATTTAGCTCGCTCATGCGGGTGCTGCGCGTTTCCAGCCGGGTGTTGGCCTCATAGAGCCGGGCGTTGACTTCGGCTAATTCCTCACGGCGATGCTTGCACTCAGCGTTGGCGGCTCGTAGCTGCTCGTTCAGCTCACTCATGTGATTGGAACGGGCATTTAACCGATCATAGGCCTGCTGCAACTCGCTATAGGCGGCGTCGAGATGGGCGCGCTGATGTTGCAGCTCTTCATTCGCGGCCCGTAACTGCTCGTACAGTTCCTGCATTTCAACGGCTCCACTCCCGGGATAGTGATGCAGGCATCGTTAGTGGCTGCGCTGCAAACATTGCTGGCTCGAAGGTTGGCTCAGGGCACATCGAAGTGCTCGCAGAGCGCTGCGTAGGCTTCCTTAAGGCGAGCCTGATCCACGATGCAGTTGACTGTGGAGATCGATGTGCTGATGGCCAGGATGTTGATACCGTGCTCGGCCAGAGCCCGGAACATGCGGCTGGCAATGCCCGGGCGTTCTCTAAAGTCGGGCCCGAAAATCGCGATGGAGGCTACCTCGGCGCGAGGCACTACCCCAGCCGGCTGCAACTCGGGCCGCAGGGTCTCGATGGCCGCTAGGCACTCTGTCAGGTCGGCCCGATCGATGCACAGCACCATCTGGTCTTGATTATGATGGTCGATAACCTGCACCACGAACTGTACGTTGATCCCGCGTTGTCCCAGGGCATCTAGCACCGTCGCGGCAATGCCTGGTCGATCCTTGACCGCCAGCACGCTGACACTGGCAATCTGTTCGTTTTGAATGACGCCACCGACCTTGATTTTTTCAGTCATATGTAACTCCGTGCACTAGACCAGTGTGGGACGGTTCGCTTTTCCCCCAAGGCGGCGCCTAGGCGCCGGTGTCGACGAGTCGCCCGATCTGACGCAGCAATTCGGCCGGCGCGATGGGCTTGGTCAGAAACGCGTCGATATGGATGCTTTCATCTGTGGGAAAGAGCGCCAGGTAATCCGTGTTGGCGATGGATGTCACCATGACGATCGGCACATGTCTGAGATCGGGGTTGTCAGCCATCCTCTGACTCATGTTTAGTCCATCTAACACGCTTGACATAATTACATCAAGTATGACCAGATCTGGCTTTTCGCGAACCACAGTCAGCATCCCCTGATCGCTGTTACCGGCGCTGACCACCTTGTAATCGACGCTTTCCAGCACGGTGCGCAGGTACTCCACAAAATCGGGATCATCATCGACGATCAGGATCTTAGCTTTAGGCATGAGAGACTCTCCGTTCGAACTCATCGCGAAACAATCTGAGGCCCGACGTCACCGGTTCGCACATACCGGTGCCCATGGGGCAGAAAGTGATACCTGTAATGCTGTGAGATAGCGTGTCCAACTCTTGCAGATCCGTCGCGGTGCCTGTGTTGGTCGCCAAGCGGTCCAGCCGTTCCAACATTCGTTTACCGCCGACGCGGCAGGGCACGCAACCGCCGCACGATTCGTGGACGAAGAAGCCGGTGATGCGCCGAGTGACCTCGACCATATCGGTGTTCTCGTCCATGACCATAATGGCGCCGGTGCCCAAGGCTGAGCCTGCCGCGACTAACGTTTCGAAGGCCATTGGCACATCCAGCTTGTCCGGGGTTAAGATCGGGGTGGAGGCGCCGCCGGGGATCACAGCCTTGATGTTGCGGCCATAGCGCACCCCACCGGCATGCTCATAGATGATTTCGCGCAGCGGCGTGCCTAATGGCAGCTCGTAGTTGCCGGGCCGGTTCACGTGGCCGCTGATGCAAAACACCTTCGGACCCTTGCTTTGTTCCGTGCCGACGCTGGCAAACCACGCGGCGCCACGTTGGACGATGTGCGGGATGTTGGCCAACGTTTCCACGTTTTGCACCAAAGTCGGTTGGCCCCAGAGTCCCACCTGCGCGGGGTAGGGCGGCTTGAGCCGGGGCTCGCCGCGCTTGCCCTCCAGCGATTCGATCATCGCCGTCTCTTCGCCGCAGATGTACGCACCCGCGCCGCGGTGCACCGATACATCCAGGTCGAAGCCGCTGTTCAGGATGTTCTTGCCCAGGAAACCGTGTTGGTAGGCATCGGAGATGGCCTTGACCCAGCGTTTGACGCCCAGGAAGAACTCGCCGCGAATATAGACAAAGGCCCGGTGTGCGCCAATAGCATAGGCCGCGATGATGAGACCCTCGAGGATGCTGTGTGGGTCGCGTTCCACAATCAAACGATCCTTGAACGTGCCCGGTTCACCCTCGTCGGTGTTTACCGCCAGGTATTTCACCGCAGCATCCTTGGGCATGAAGGACCATTTCATGCCGGTGGGAAAGCCTGCGCCGCCGCGGCCCCGCAATCCTGAAGCTTTTACCTCGGCGATCAGGGCATCGGGAGCCATTTTCAAGGCCTTGCGCAACGCTTCGTAGCCGCCGTGGTCAAGGTAAGTGATGATGCGTTCCGAGTTGGGACGATTGACGTTGGCCAGCAAGACCGGTTTCCAGGCGTTCATCTCACACTTCTCCCATCAGGCGGTCCAGGATTGCATCGATCCCGGCGGGTGTCAGGTTTTCGTAGAGCTGGTCGTTGACGCGCATAGCCGGCGCAGTGCCGCAGGACGCAAGACACTGCACCATCTCCAGCGTGAACCGGCCGTCGATCGAAGACTCACCCGGCCGGATGCCCAGCTTGGCGCTGATGTAATCGGCAACCCGGTTCGCGCCATCGCAGAGGTAACACGACAGGCCATCGCAGACCTGAATGACATAACGGCCGACCGGCTCGGTGCGGAACAAGGTGTAGAAGCTGGTAATGCTGTAGACCTGGCCGGCGTTCAATCCCAGGCGCTTGGCCACCCGTTTGATGGTTTCAGGAGTCAAGTAGCCTTTTTGCTCCTGGGCAATGTACAGTGCTGCCAAAAGCATCGCCTGTTTGGCTGGGTCGATAACTTTTGCGGCGACTGGTTCGACCGTGTTTTCTTGGGGTGCCATGCTGACTCCTTTACACATCCTCTCCTGCCGCGTAGGCAAGCTTGGATTACGGCTGGCGCTCAGGAAAAGTCTCAGTTTCTGTGCCTTGCTGCAGCAATGCATCGTGTGGCGCAGCATCGTCGCGCAGCATCGTGGTGTCACTGACAAGCGCGGCGACCTCGGCCAGTAACTCGTCTGGGCTAATGGGTTTTGATAGGAAGCGGTTCACCATGCCGCGCTCGTCGACCGGGAGAAAACGATCTTCGTCGTCGCTGAGCACAGCCGAAATAAGAATCAGAGGGGTTGTTGCCAATTCGGGATCGCTGCGGATCGTGCGAATGATGCCGATGCCCGCCAGTTCATAAGACATCATTGCATCCAGCAGAACCAGCCGCGGATGTGCGTCGCGCATTAAGCCCAGTCCCTCTGGTGCATTTGCGGCTTCGAACACACGGTAACCGTGGCTTTCCAAGACGATGCTCACAAACTCCCGGAAGTCCGGGTCGTCGTCTATGATCAAGATCGTGCGATTTTCAATCGTCCGACGGGGTGGTGGTACGGTCGGCAGTGACACGATTTCACTCCCTGGTTAATGATAGATAGCTGACCCTTGCTTTGGTGACCGGGTACGGCGATTTAAGATCGCGCGGTCAACCCAGTAATTGGGCCACCTTGCCCAGCAGAACTTTTGGATCCACCGGTTTGGACAGCCAAGCGTCCATGTGCGGCTGCTCTTCCATCGGAAAGACGTGTGCATATGGGGTCTCGGCGATGGAGGAAACCATGATCACCGGCATGTATTTGGCATCCGGATCCTGGGCGAGCTGCTCGCTCACGTCCAGCCCGTCGAGCACTGTGGACATCATGATATCCAGAAGCATGAGGTCAGGGTGCTGCGCCTTGACTTGGGCCAAGCCCTGATTGCCGTTAGCCGCGGTAATCACTTCGTAGTCATTGGCTTCCAGGATCGTGCGCATGATTTCGACGAAATCGGGATCGTCGTCCACAACGAGGATTTTGGCAGATGGCATGAACAGGTATCTCCTTGCAACGACGCGAGAGAATCGAACCCGGCAATGGGTTCATTGCTTAGTTTAGCACATTATCGCGTACGTCACAAACCAAGGTCAATGACGGGCGTCAGGATTGGTGAGCGTTATTCTTTGGATTTTACGTCTTCAACCTCGACACTTCCAATTTGCAGCTCGCTGCCGCCGATAATGCGCACGCCGCCACTGCCACAGGCTGGGCACGCAGGCGACAGCGGCGCTACGGCCCGAAACTCGTGGCCGCACTGGCCGCACGTGCCGCGGGCTGCTGCACGGCGGATGCGGAGGATTGCGCACGCGGCCGGTGTGCCTTTGCTCAGGATATCGAAATTAAACTGGGTCGAGTCATCGACGAAACTGGTCAGCTCACCTACCCAAAGATCTATGGTGGTGATTCGGCTCGCGTTGACATCGCGCGCGGCGCCTAACGCGATGTCCAGGATGCTTTGTGTGACGGAAAGTTCGTGCACAAGACCGAGTATAGTCGAGATGGCCGGTTTTTTCCAGGGTGCTGGGTGATGTGGCAGGTTGTGGAAGGCGCCGGATCCGTGATAGAATAGGCCGTCAGAAGTGTGGATGGCGCAATTGCGGCAGGGTTATCCATTGAGAGCGGCTGGGAGAACAAGCGATGGCTTATGAAGATATTTTTCAACGCGTCGCCGAAAAATATGATCTGGATTGGCGGTTGATGGTGGAACAGTGTTTCCGCGAAAGCCGTTTCGACCCATTGGCAGTAGGTGCTGCGACCGACATGGGCCTGATGCAGATCATCCCAGCTACTTGGGATGAGTGGTCGGTCAAGGTCGGCGTCTATGATCCGTTTGACCCTGAGAGCAACATCACTGTGGCCGGCGCCTATCTGGCGTGGATCAAGGAGCAGTTAGCCAAGGTCGGCCGCGCCGAGCCCTACTGGATGTTGGTTGCTTACAACTGGGGCATCGGTAACGTGCTGCGTCTGTTCAAGGACAACGGCGGCTGGAACGATGTGCCTGAGATCCGGCGCAATTATGCCACTGGCATTATCCTGGCTGCCGAAGCCAACATCATTGCCCAGCAGATCGCACCGGAAAGGCCGGTGGTGCATGGGGGGTGACACGGTTAGGGGGAGACGCGGCATAGGGAGGTGCGCATGGGGGAGGGTATAAAGACTGCCGAACAAGAGGTGTTGGAGGTTCTGGATCGGCATTTGAAGAGCATCTGGGCGGGTGATCTGGCGACCTATACGGCGACCACCGGCGAGGATGTGACCTTTTTTGAGTGGTATATCAGCACTCAGCGCATCGATGGGTTGGACTTTCACTTACGAGAAACCGCAGCCAACACCCGCGCAGCCGAGGCGCAGCGCCAACAGGGGCGACGTTATGAGATCGAACATGAGGTGCTGCAGCCCAAGGTCCAGCTATATGGCGATCTCGCAATCATCACTTATACGCTGCTGATGCGCTACGTGGGTGACGAGAGCGTGCGCCATACCGAGCACAACGAGACGCGCGTGTTCCACCGGCGGGCGGGCGGCTGGCAGTTGGTGCACTGCCACAAGTCCCCTATGTGGCCTGCTCCCCACGCACCAAAATAACGAGGTTTGCTAACTCTGCGCAGAGTTGGCAACCCTCACCTGGCGAGGAGTGAGCGCCTCAGATGTGGACACCGCCGCTACGAATTAACGATCAGCATCGCAAGCTGGCCCTTATCACTGGCGCATCCAGCGGCATTGGGGCGGAGTTTGCCCGGCAATTGGCTGGCCGTGGCTACGATTTGGTTCTTCATGGTCGGCGGTTGGAACGCCTGTCGGCGCTGGCAACCGAGTTAAGCGCCGCACATGGCATTGCCGCGGAATCGTTCAGCGCCGACCTGGCGGAAGAGTCGGGCATTGCGGCTGTGGCTGAGCACATTAGCCGCCTGTCGCGCCTTGATATATTGGTGAACAACGCCGGCTTCGGCATCAGTGGCGCGTTCTCACGAGCCGACGTAGTTAGTCAGGCCGCCATGTTGAAAGTGCACATGTTTGCGCCCATGCGGTTGGCGCATGCGGCATTGCCAGGGATGATCGGCCGCGAGTCGGGGGGCATCGTCAACGTGGCATCGCTGGCGGCGTTCCTGGCGCTGCCGGGCAACGCCAACTATTGCGCCACCAAAGCGTATCTGCTTGCTTTCTCACAGACGTTAGCGGCCGAGGTGCAGCGGCATGGAGTGCGCGTGCAGGCGCTTTGTCCGGGTTTCACCATCACTGAGTTTCACGACCACTCCGACCGGGTCGACTTTGACCGCCGCCGCATTCCGCGTTTTCTGTGGGGGGCTGCGTCCACGGTCGTGACTGATTCGTTGCGCGGCCTTGAGTGCGGGCAGGTAGTCTGTGTTCCTGGTGCGCTCAATCGTATGATTTTGTTCCTGGCCCGCACGGGCCTTATCAATCACCTGGCGTCCGCCTACCTGAGTCGCACGCTATAGGTAGATGTGTCGAGGGAGGAGATGCGCGAGTTTTGTAAAGCATCGCTATCCCACACTTTTCCCACTTTATCCCACATCATTCGCACAAAGCGAAAGGAGTCCTGGCATGCCCCGTCAGATCGTTACCGCCCCTAACGCCACCGCCATCGGCCCCTACTCGCATGCGGTCTGGGCCGGTGACCTGCTCTATCTCTCAGGCCAGACGCCGCTTGATCCGGCGACCGGGAAGCTGCTGGAGGGAGATGTGGCCGCGCAAGCGGCTCAGTGCTTCCGCAACCTGTTCGGCGTGCTTGCGGCGGCCGGGCTCACGCCCGCTCATGTGGTGAAGGTGAACGTTTATCTCACCGACATGGCCGACTTCACGGCGATGAACGCCGTCTACGCGGCCCAGTTCGAGGCGCCGTATCCGGCCCGCACGACGGTCGCTGTGGCCGGCTTGCCGCGGGATGCGCAGATCGAGATCGAGATGATCGCACGGCGCGATTGAAACATAACAGCATTCGAGACAAGCACACAACAGTCATTGCATGAGGAGCTTCCTATGCCGATACCTTCTCTCCGCGAGACCTTACGCCCATTTCGATGGCTGCACGAACCCGCACACTGGACGCTCGATACGGTCCTTGAGCTGATGACGCGGCCCGACACGGATTATTGGCAGCGCACCCACTACGGCTTCCAGCGTGACACCGGGCACTTCTTTTTCACGGAGCTCGACGCCGATTTCGCCATGACCGCGCACATCACGTTCGCGCCCACGGCCCAATACGATCAGTGCGGCCTGATGTGCCGCGTGGACAGCGACACGTGGATCAAATGCTCGGCAGAATACGAAACGCCGGCCTTCAGCCACCTGGGATCCGTGGTCACCGTCCGGGGCTACTCGGATTGGGCCACCCAAGAGATTCCCTCCACGATTACCGGACTGCACTACAAGCTCAACCGCAAGGGCAGCGATTTTCGGATTGCCTGGGCGATGGATGGCCGCGATTGGCGCCAGATGCGCATCACCCATCTTGACCCATGTCCCGTGCGGCTTCAAGTCGGCATCTACGCATGTAGCCCGACCGGGCCCGGCTTCGTCTGTAGCGTGCACGATTTGACGATTGCCGAGAACGATTGGCCCGCGCATTAGCGGAAATAGGAGTGTTTTTCATGGGTGCGCGCATCGATATGATCGGAATATTCGTGGCGGATCTTGCCCGTATGGTGGCGTTCTACCGAGACGTGCTGGGATTCGAGATCACCTGGGATGGCAACGGTCCCTATGCGGAGTTCGTGAACGACGGCGTGCGCTTTTCGATGTACGAGCGGGCGCAGTTGCCAGGGCTGCTGGGCCAGGCGCCGTCCTTTCCGGTCGGGCTGAACGGCGCCTTCGAGCTGGCTATCGATCTGCCGACCCCTGCCGACGCGGATCGCATGTACCAACAGGTGGTCGCGGCGGGCGGCCAGCCTGTCTATGCGCCGCGCGATGAGCCGTGGGGCATGCACTCATCCATGATTGCCGATCCGGAGGGAAATCTGATCGAGATCGGATCGTGGAATCGAGGAGCCAACGCATAAAGAGGATCGTTTGATGGCCTACCTATCTACGCTTGAATCGGTGAAAACTCACCCTCTGCCAGACTGGTATCACGATGCCAAGTTCGGCATCTTCGTGCACTGGGGCGTCTACAGTGTGCCGGCGTTTGCGCCAAGAGGCGAGCTGGCCGCGGAGAAACTGATCAAGGGCGAGGTGAGTTTTGCCGATTCGCCTTACGCCGAGTGGTATCAGAATAGCCTGCGCATTCAAGGCAGCCCCGTGCACCGCCATCATGTCGCGACCTATGGCGCGGACTACCGCTACGAGCAGTTTGCCGGGCAATTCAATGCGCTGCTCCCGCAGTGGGATCCTGGCGCGTGGGCGGCGCTCTTCGCCCGCGCCGGCGCGCGCTATGTGGTGCTGGTCACCAAGCATCACGATGGGTTCCTGATGTGGAACAGCCGCCACCCCAACCCGCATCTCGCAGGATGGCAGAGCGCGCGCGACGTGGCCGGTGAGCTCACGAGCGCCGTGAATGCCAGGGGTCTGAAGATGGGCTTCTATTATTCCAGCCTGCTCGACTGGAGCTTCACCAAGAAACCTATCACCTCTCTCGCCGAGCTTGTCGCAGGGAGCGATACGAGCCGCCACTATCTTGCCTACGTTGAAGAACATTGGCTCGAGCTTATCGAGCGTTACGACCCCTGGATCCTATGGAGCGACATCGGCTACCCGCCCGGCTACAGCCTGCCCAACCTCTTTGCCCATTTCTACAACCGCAAACCCGAGGGCGTGGTCAACGACCGCTGGCTGCAACTGCCGCGCTTCTTCTTCAGCAACCCGGGGCGGGCGATGCTGTCGCTGTTTCTCAAGCGCATGCCAAGCGGTGAGCGGCCCAAAGTTCCTCACTGCGACTTTGTGACGCCCGAATATACCAACCTGGACCATATCACATCACATAAATGGGAAGCCTGCCGGGGCGTCGGCAACTCGTTTGGGTACAACCAATTCGAGAATGCCGGGGATTATCAAAGGGCGGACGATTTGATTCGCTTGCTGGCGGATGTCGTCAGTAAGAACGGGAATCTTCTCCTGAACGTGGGACCGTGCGCCGATGGCGTCATCCACCCCCTACAGGTGGAGGCCCTCGAGGGATTGGGCAACTGGCTGCGGGCGAACGGCGAGGCTATCTACGGCACGCGGCCCTGGACCCGCTTCGGCGATGCGACCGCCGGCGGTGGGGAGGTGCGCTACACCGCCGCTGGTGGCGTGCGCTATGCCATCGTCACCCGAATGCCCGCAGACAAAGGCCTTTCACTGTCTGGGGATCTTGGGGACCGCGCTACCTTGCTCGAGACAGGCGAAGACTTGCTAGCGGAGCGCCGCGGTGAGCACCTACATATCGCCCTGCCCGTCTGGCTGCCCGCAGACGCCATCCCGGCGATCAGGATCCAGTAGGGTGCGTTGTTTCCTGGGGGTCAGGTGGTGGTGCGTCTCCCACACTCCCTTATGGAGTGCCGTTGTGCCGTTTGTGCCGTCAATGTAGAAAGGCGCTACGATCACGCACCATGCAGTACGCATTAGATTATCAAGCGTGCAGTAACTCCAAGGTCTTCATCAGGTCGCGACGCCAGCCGCCGGCTTCGCGCAGCTCCAGCCAGATGGCGCGGCGCGCGACGCGGCCGGGGATGCCCTGCGCCTGGAGCCGGTTCTGGAGGGCGGGGCGATCCGTCGTCTCCAGGCATGCGCATTTGATCAGTAACTGCCCTTCCTCGAATCCGATCGCCTCGACTCCAGCGTTGATCGCCAGCACCTTCATCCGCACGACGTACAGCAGGTTGTCGACCTCTTCCGGCACGGGGCCGAAGCGGTCGGCGAACTCCTGGGCGATCTCGTCCACCGCGGCCAGCGTCGTCAGGCCAGCCAGGCGGCGATAGAGCTGAAGCCGCAGCACACCTTCAGGTACATACGCCTCCGGGATACGGGCCGGCAGGTTCAGATCCAGTTGCACGGTGGGCGCCAGCGGGTCTTCGAGGGCGTTGCTGCGTTCCTCTTGTTCTCTATAGTCCAGCGATTCATTGCCGTCCGTTCGCGACAGCTTGTTGCGCTCGCGCGCCTCCTGCACAGCCTGGGCCAGCAAACGCGTGTAGAGGTCGAATCCTACCGCCACGATGTGCCCGTGCTGCCGCGCGCCCAGCAGTTCACCAGCACCGCGAATCTCAAGATCGCGCATGGCGATCCGGAACCCGGCGCCGAGCTCGTTGGCCTCCTGAATCGCCTCCAACCGTCGGCGAGCATCCTCGGTGAGGGTCTTATACTTGTCCACCAGCAGATAGGCATACGCACGGACGGCCGAGCGACCTACGCGGCCGCGCAACTGGTAGAGCTGTGCCAGGCCGAACATATCGGCGCGGTTGATAATAATCGTGTTGGCGTTGGGAATGTCCAGCCCGCTCTCGATGATGCTGGTGCACACCAAAACATCATACTCACCTTCGGCAAAGGCCAGCATCACTGCGGAGAGCTCGCGTTCAGGCATCTGGCCGTGAGCGATGGCCAAGCGCGCTTCGGGCACGATCTTGCGCACACGCGCAGCCATCTGCTCAATGCCTTGGACGCGGTTGTGCACGAAATAGACCTGTCCATTGCGATCGAGCTCGCGCAGGACCGCTTGGCGCACCAGCGATTCATCGAAGTCGCCGACGAAGGTTTTGACCGGCAGGCGGTCTTCGGGCGGTGTGTCGATGGTGCTCAGGTCGCGCACGCCTGTCAGGCTCATGTGCAGGGTGCGTGGGATCGGCGTGGCGGTCAGCGTCAGCACGTCCACCTCGGTGCGCAACTGTTTGATGCGCTCCTTGTGCGCCACGCCGAATCGCTGCTCCTCGTCCACGATCAGCAGCCCCAGATCCTTGAGCGCGACGTCGTTGCTTAGCAGACGGTGGGTGCCGATTACCAGGTCAACGCTGCCGTTGATCAGGCCCACGATGGTGCGATCCTGCTGCGTCGGTGTCTGGAAGCGGGAGAGCATGGCTACTGTGACCGGGAAGGCGGCCAAGCGGCGGCTGAAGTTGGTGTAGTGCTGCTGAGCCAGGACGGTGGTGGGCACCAATATGGCGACCTGTTTGCCGTCCATGATTGCTTTGAACGCGGCGCGCAGCGCGACCTCGGTCTTGCCGTAGCCGACGTCGCCACAGATCAGTCGGTCCATGGGCCGCGACTGCTCCATGTCGTGCTTCACCGCCTCGATAGCCACGAGTTGATCCTCGGTTTCGATGTAGGGAAAGCTCGATTCCAGCTCGTGCTGCCACGCCGCGTCCGGGCTGAACGCGTGGCCTTGCACTACTTCGCGTGCCGCGTACAGCTCCAAAAGATCGTCGGCGATCTCGGCCACCGCGCGCCTGGCGCGCGCCTTCACTTGCTCCCATTCGGTGGTGCCCAGCCGATGCAACGCCGGTGCGGTCTCCCCCGCGCCCACGTAACGTGCCAGCCGGTCGGCCTGGTGTACCGGCACGTAAAGCTGGTCGCTTTGCGCGTACTCGATCTGCAAATACTCCCGTTCTACGCCGTCCACGGGCATCTTGGCCAAGCCAATAAATCGGCCGATGCCGTGCTCGATGTGCACGACCAGGTCGCCCGGTTGCACGTCAGCGAAGAAGACTTCCGGGGCTAGTGCGCGAGGCCGCAGCGGCCGCCGGGGCTTTGGTTTGCCCCAGCCGAAAAGCTCCGCGTCGGTGAGGAACCACAGCATTGCCGATTTCTGATTTCCGATTGCCGATTGGCTGTCCTCAGGGGATGCTTCGGATCGACGATTCAATTCAAAATCGAAAGTCGAAAATCCGCAATCCGCATGCAGTTTCCACCCTTCCTCCATCACCCCTTGCACCAGGGTGAGACCGGGAGGCGGCGAAACGGAGACGTTATCGGATGGCGCCACGGCGTGGCCATTTTGGCCCAGCAAGTCGGCCAGGCGCGGAGCCTGACGGCTGACCAGGATGACGCGATCGCCGCTGCGCAGCGCGCGTTCCACTTCATCCTGGATGGTCCGTATCTGACCGCCGAGGCGCGGGCCGGCTGCAAATTGTCTGCTCAGGGCGTCCGCAGATTGTTGGGGCTGGGATGATGCGGTCAGGGTGTTGTAGCCCAGATAGAGGGCCGGTCGGGCCAGCAGACGCTCGCGTAAGGCTTCTGCCGCAAAGTAGGGCGCCCCCAAGATGGCTGGTACATCCCCGGCGCCGCGCAGGTCCTTGGCCAACTGCTCGGCTTGCCCGGCCAGGTCGGCGAAGGTGGCCAGCAAATCGGCGGCATCCTCGATGATCAGCCAAGCGCCCTGGACCGGCAGATAGTCTGCCAGGCAGCCGGGCTGACTGTACAGATAGGGTATGTACCACTCCAGATGGCGGTGCCCTGTGCCCGCGGCGAGCTGTTCGATTTCCTGCGCATACTCGTTCCGGGCAGGTGGGTGACACTGAGAAAAGTCCAACCCGCGCAGCTTATCAGCCAGGCGTTCCCCCAGCTTCGGCAGCGCTTCACTGGCTGGTCCGATCCACGCCTGGCTGACGCGTGTCAATGTGCGCTGGGTGGAAGGATCGAAGAGGCGCAGGCTGTCGATTTCGTTTCCGAACAGCTCAATCCGCAGCGGTTTGCGTTGATTCGGCGGCCAGATGTCTACGATGCCGCCGCGGCGGCTGAACTGGCCCGGCAGGTCCACCACAGCCGCCGCCTCGTAGCCGAGGCCCACCCAACCGGCCAGCATCCGTTCCAGATCGAACGGTTGGCCCTGGCGGATCGGGCGCAGCGCCGCGCGCAACTCGCGTACGGGCAGCGTCATTTGCATGAGAGAGCGCGCAGAGGCGATAACGATCGGAGCGCACTGCGTACCGCCTACTGCGGCCTGCTGCGCAGGTTGCGTGGTGCGTGGTGCGTCGCCCTGGCTCCCGCTCTGCCCCTCTCTCGCTTTTCCCTGCTCCCCTGCTCCTCTACTTTCCCACGTCAACAAACTGACCAACGCCTCCAATCGCCGCTGGCGCGTCTCGGGCGCCCAAGGGATGCGCTCGTAAGAGAGGGCGTCGGGGTCAGCGAAATTGTGGACTGGCACATCATCGGGGAGCCAGGTGCGCAACTCATCGACCCATTGGCGGGCGCGATTGGAACGCGGCGTAATGACGACCAAGGGCTGGTTGAGGCATAGCGCCAGCGCGGCAACGACGTAGGGCCGGGCTGCGTGGAAGATCTCGATGGACGCGTCCGGCGGCTGGCCGGCTTGGAGTGCCGCCGCCAGGTCTTGCAGGGCCGGAAGTTTCTGGCCCAGGGCGAGAAGGCCGTCGAGTTTCATTTACCCAGCGTTAAATTGATTCATCGCCGCCTCAATCCCTGCTGCCAACCAGACCTCGATGGCTTCGACTGCGCGTGGGCGGACGAACGCCATCTCCTTCTCCTGTTCAGCGGTGAAGGGCTTCAGGACGTAATCGGCCGGAGCCATGGCCGGCGGCGCATCGCTGCCCGTCCCTCCAGGTCGGCTGATACCGATACGCAGACGGTGAAACGCGTCGGTGCCCAGGCGCTGGATGGTCGAGGCCACCCCTTTCTGGCCGCCTGCGCTGCCCCCGGGCCGCAGGCGGATGCGTCCGATCGGCAGGTCCAGATCGTCGTGGATCACCAGGATATCGACGGGCGGGATCTTGTAGAAGGCAGCCAGCGCACTGATTGCCTCGCCGCTGAGATTCATGTAGGTCATCGGCTTGGCCAGCACCACGCGACCGCTCCAGCTATCTTTCAGCGTCACTTGCCCGATGGCCAGGCGCGCCCGCTTCTGAAACTTGTCGAACGCCAGACCATGCTGCGCGGCGAAGCGGTCCACCACCTGGAAGCCGATGTTGTGCCGGTGCTGTGCATATTCGGGCCCAGGATTGCCCAGTCCGACGATCATTTTCATCGGGCCGGCGGCTGGAGCCGCTGCTGTTTGGCGCGATCTTAGAAAATCGAAGTTCATACCCTGCCGGTAACGGAGGACTCAGCCCGTCCACTGACCACTGTCTATGGCCTGACCTTGTGCCACAGCCACACGAGCAACGCCTTGATGCCAAAAAAGACGCCGATGGCTGCGAACGCGCCAGTAGTGTAAAGCGCTGCCTTTTTGGCAATGTCCAGCAGGCGGTTGCTGCCGAAGAGTTGATCAGTCAGGCCGCCGGTTGTGGCCCCGGGTTGGCTCGCTCCGGTTGCCGATTCGGCAGGCAGGATGGGCGTGATTTCGGGCTCGAGAGTGGGCGTCGGTTCAAATGTCGGCGACACCTCTGGGACCGGAATTGCGATCACGACGGTCGCTGTGGGCAGAGCTGCGGTTGGGATTGGCTCCGGGGTGTTGGTCACCTGTGGCGTAGGCGATGCCACGGGCCGTGTGTTGGCCACCAGCACGCGACGCGGATCACTGTCGAAGTAATTGCCATCCACCTTCACCACGCGGACGCGCAAGGCATAGGCGCCATCCGGCACGGAGCGGGAGTCCCACGTGCCAAGCAGGCCCAGCGGTTGTTGATTGGAATGCGTGTCGCCAATGAAGACCCAGGACTGGTCGGAAGGCACCGGCCACGGCGCGTAATACAACTCGTAACGCAGAAACTGCGGATGGGTGGCGGTGCCGACGATCTGCACCACCCCGCGTACCGCTTCATCCTGCGCCGGCTGGACGATCACCGGCTGCGCCTCCTGCTGAGCAGGCGCAGCCAGCGCGGCAGCAAACGGCAACACCGCGAGTGCGGTCAATAGTGCAAGGATCACATAGAAGAGGAGCCGCTTCATAGACTTCCTGTCCTGCAAGGTATTTTTTCAGCTTCTTAGTTTAACACAGAGTCGCTTCCAGGCCAAACACGCCAGACCAGGAATTCCAAATCTAGTCGTTGACGGCGTACTGGACTAGAGGCTGCGGCATACATGCCGTTAGCCGGTTTCTGAGTTCTTGGGGCCATGTATCAGACCGGCTGAAGCCTCGATTCCGGATGCATTTGGAATTCCTGACGCCAGACAGCGATTTCATGCCCTTACGGAGTTTAAAGTTAATTGACAAAATGCGGCCCTGGCACTAGAATAATTAACGTTCGATTATCCTGGTTGAGATAATCATGCATACCTTTCATTAAGTAGGCGCTGAAGCCAGTTGTTCCGGTTCCAGCGCCTACTTTATTTCTCGGTGTGTCTTTCGGCTCTGCCAGTCCTTTTATCGATTCATCTATGAGGAGTGTCGTCATGATCCGCATTGTAACTGATTCGACCTGTGAAGCGCCGCTCACCGTGTTGGCGCATCCATGCGTCACCGTGATACCCCTGACTGTCATCTTTGGGCAACAGGAATTGCAGGATGGTGTAGATATTACCCGGGACCAGTTCTGGGCGCGCCTGCCGAAGAGTGAAAAGCTGCCCACCACGTCGCAGGCATCTCCGGCTCAGCTTGAGGTGCCTTTCCGCAATGCCACAGACGCCGGAGATGAGGTCATCGCCATCGTGCTCTCAGCCAAGCTCAGCCAGACTTACAATTCTGCGCTAATCGCTAAGGACGGCCTGCCAGGTGGGCCCATCGACGTGGTGGATTCGAAGAGCGTTTCGATCGGCTTGGGCCTCATGGTGCAGGAGGCGGCGGCCCTGGCTGCTGCCGGCGCATCCCGTGCAGAGATCATAGCCAAGATGATGAAGATGCGCGACGAGATCCACATCACGTTCGTGGTGGAGACTCTGGAATATCTGGAGAAGGGCGGACGCATCGGCAAGGCGCAGGCATTTGTTGGAACGCTGCTGAAGTTTAAGCCGCTGCTGGGGATTGTGGACGGCGAGGTCATGCCGTTGACGCGGGTGCGCAGCCGGGCCAAGGCGCTCGAGACGGCACAAGAGTTGTTGCTGGCGCAAATTTCAACCCGCGGTCCAAAGGTGCGTCTTGCGATCACTCACGCGTTAGTCGAAGCTGAGGCCCGACAGGTGGGCGAAAAGTTGGCCGCTCAGTTCGGCACGGCTGTACCGTTTATCACCGACCTGGGGCCGGTGTTGGGCGTCCACGTGGGGCCTGGCACCATCGGCATCGCGGTTTATCCTGGAGAGTAACGCAGAGCAATAAACCGCGTTGCATCAGAAACCTGATTTCTTGCTTGGCGATTCGCCGCGTCCTGCGGGCAGCACAGGTGTTTTAATTCATGACGGTCATAAACCGCCGGCCAGCCGGGGAGAAACCGGCCCAAGGGAGTTACGCTGAGATCGATGAGTCTGCGTTGGTGGAGCAGGCCAAGAGTGTCCCTGAGGCCTTTGGTGAGCTCTATCAGCGGAATGTCGATCGTATCTACGCGTATATCTTTCATCGCATCGGCAACGTGGCTGATGCAGAAGACCTGACGGCGCGCACCTTCTATCAGGCGTTAAGCCATTTGTCGCATTATCGTAACTTGGGGCTCCCCTTTGTCGCCTGGCTCTATCGCATCGCCCACAACCTGGTAGCGAATCAGCATCGGGCGCGCGGGCATTGGAAGCTGGCGTCGCTGGATGACACGGAGACACTTACCACGTCATCGGACAATCCTGAGCGATCTGCCGTCGCCAGCGAGCGGCGGCAGGCACTATGGGCCGCCATCCGTCGCCAGCCGGAGGATCGCCAGCGTCTCCTGATCCTGAAGTTTGCCGAGCGGCTTTCCAATGAGGAGATCGGCCAGCTGATGGAGCGCACAGAGAGCTCAATCAAGTCACTCTATTTTCGGACATTGAGGGCGCTCAAGGCCGACCTTGAGGCGCGAGGATGGTAGCTCATGATTCGTATTGTCACTGATTCCACCTGCGACCTGCCTGCTAGTTTGCTAGCGCAACATCGCATCACTGTGGTCCCGATCAATATCCAGTTTGGGTATGACACGTACCAGGAACGCGTTAACCTCGATGAGGCGACTTTTTATCGCATCGTTGATGCTCATAACAAGCTTCCCACGACATCGCAGCCATCCTTGGGTCAATATCAGATGACCTATGCTGCGCTGGCGGCAGAATCGGACACGGAGGCGATCCTGTCAATCCACATCACCAGCCACCTGAGCGGCACCTGCGACGGCGCGTTGACTGCCTCACGACAAATGCCTGCGCAGCCGCCGATCGTCGTATTCGATAGTCTCAGTGGTTCTATGGGGCTTGGTTTCATGGTGCTGGAAGCCGCTGAGATGGCCGAAAGGGGTGCGCCTTTGCCCGAAATTGTAACACGGTTGGAGACGGTGCGTCGCCAGATGCATATCTTCTTTAGCGTTGAGGACCTACGCTTTGCGCGAATGAGTGGGCGGGTGGGCTTGACGCGCGCCTTGCTGGTTTCAGCGCTGAACATTAAGCTGATGCTGACGGTGCAGGAGGGCAAGCTGGCTCTGTTCAAACGGCTGCGCGGCCGCCCCAAGGCGTTGCAGGCGTTGGTGGATTCGCTTGCCGAGACATTAGCTGAGCACGGGCCCGCCAAAATCGCCGTCATTCATGCCCAGGCGCCGGAAGCTGCCGAGTTGGTCCGCCAGGCCGTTATAGCCAGGCTAGAGGATGCACAGGTAACTGTGCGTGAGCTATCTCTTGGCATCGCCGTGCATTTTGGGCCCGGCACAGTGGGCATCGTCGGCTATAACCCCTGATCGACGCGTTTAGAGGATGGCTCCTATGCCTCAAACTCGAGTTCTGAACCTGAGCCCCTTCCTGGCTGTGGTGCGAGACTTAACTGCGCTCCTTGGGCCTATTAAGCTGCGGTCAGAATTCAAAGAGACGTTGGGCGCCAGCCTGGTGTTGGCCGCACGACAGTCTTACGCGCACGCTGCACTGGACACAGCTGCTCATGCCCTGCCCGCGGTAGAGGTGCCCCTGCTGAACTGGGGTGAGTTGCCTACAATAGTTCGCGAGCGGCACTGGGCTATCGGCGCGGCGGCCCTTGGGTCCGTTGTTTCGGTTGCGGGCATCATCGCCTACCTGCGATATCAGCGCAACCAACGAGCTGCTTGATACTTCACAGTTGGTTTACTTCTGACGGGTGTATGGTACACTGTATCTCGATGTCTCAGTGAGGCAGCATCCAACGCGTGAAGGGGGCACACCATGGGGCAAGTCTCGATCAAATGGGCCGGCGACGACAGCCGGATGTTTTTAGGCCGCGACAGCCAGGGCCGGACCGTTGTTGCCGGCTACTGGCAGAAGCCTGACGACGAAGGCTGGACCGAATGGCGCGGGGCCAAGGCATCCGATCTGCTGGTGATTGCGCTCTGTTCGTGCTCCGGCTACGATGTGGTGGACATCCTGCAGAAGCAGAAAGTGGCCTTAACCGGCCTGACCGTCATCGCAGATGCCGAGCAGGCCCCTGAGCCTCCCTGGCCCTTCGTGCACATCCATTTGCACTACGTTGTCTCGGGCCATGATCTTGACCCGAAGAAAGTGGAACGAGCCATCAAATTGTCCGAGGAGAAGTATTGCTCGGTGGCGGCCACGATTCGTGGGGTAACACAGATCACACATGATTTTGAGGTCCAACCGGCCGCATGACGCCGATACCCCGCTACTGCTGGCTCTTATTCGACGCGGATGGCACCCTGTTCGATTACGACCGGGCTGAGGCAAGTGCGCTAGCGGCCACCTTCGGCCAATTTGATCTGCCGTTGGCGCCGGGCACGGCTCATGCTTACCGTGCAATCAACCACCAGTGCTGGCAGGCGCTGGAGCGAGGAGAGATAACGCCCGCAGCGCTGCGCACGCGGCGTTTTGAGTTGCTCTTTGACGCCGCCGGACTCCGAACCGACGTCGAATGCTTTAGCACCGCCTATCTCGAAAATTTGGCGGAATCAGCCGAGTTGCTGAACGGTGCAGCCGAGTTGCTGGCCGCGTTGCGAGGTCGCTTTCGCTTTGCGATCATCACGAATGGTCTGCGCGCCGTGCAGCGCGGGCGGCTTGCCCGCTCCGCGATCCGCGCGGACATCGCCGCACTGATTATCTCGGAGGAAGTTGGCTCTGCCAAGCCGGCCCCCGGCATCTTCGACGCCGCGTTTGCCGCGATGGGGAGCCCAGCCAAGGCTGAGGTTCTGATGATCGGTGACAGCCTGACGTCGGACATGCGCGGCGCGTGCGACTACGGCATCGATGCCTGTTGGTACAACCCTGATCATCTGCCGCGGCCCGCCGGGCTGCCGATTACCTATGAGATTAGCCGGCTGGATGAGCTGGTTGGTTTACTGGGAATGGACACAACCCAGGATCTGAACACGATCTTCGAAACCCTGAAGGGCCTGCTGTCCGCTTACGCGCCGCCGTGCGTCCCGAAGATGGATGATGACCGCCACTATGACCTCTGGTCGGTCAAGGATCTACTGATCGAGGGGCGCAAGCGCAAGGAGGTTTACTTTGCCGGTCTGATTCTTCAGAAGGGTTACGTCGGCTTCTACTATATGCCGGTCTATGCCGAGGCTGAGCTGAAGGCCGTCTTTGCGCCGGAGTTGCTCAAGCTGCTGAAAGGTAAGTCGTGCTTCCATATCAGGAAGCTGACACCAGAGCTGCTGGCGCAGATCGAGGCCGCGCTCAAGACAGGCTATGAGGCGTACCAACTGCGCGGCTGGGTGTAAGAAGGCCTGAATCCTCACTAATCCGGATCAACATAAATCAAGAGGACGGAAGGGAATTCTCCCCTCCGTCCTCTTCATATGCGCCACCGCTTCAACCTTCCAACCTTCTAACCTTTAACCTCGTCTTCCACCAATCCCTCCAACCGCTCCACCAGCCCTGCCAACACCGCAAACGCGGCCTCCACCGGCTCCGGGCTGGTCATGTCCACCCCGGCCTGTCGCAGCGCATCCAACGGATAGCGCGAGCCGCCCGACCTGAGAAAGTCCAGGTAGCGCTCGACCGCGCCCGCCGCAGCCTCAGCATCACCGGCCAGGATCGGCTGCGAGAGTGCATGCGCAGCCGAGATGCCGGTGGCGTACTGGTAGACATAGAAGTTCATGTACATGTGCAGGAACTGCGCCCAGGTGACGCCGATGCGCGGCCGGTCAAGGCTGACCTCGCCCCCATATCCCTCGGCAAACAGGTCCGCGGTCAGCCCGCTGAGGATATCGGCGTTCAGCGGCGCGCCCCGCTCGGCCCGCGCGTGCGCCTCCAGCTCGAAGCGGGCCAGGGTGGGCATGATGAAGAAGTAGCGGTGGTAGTTCGACATCGCCTCTTCGATCAGTGCGATCTGAAAGTCCCGATCGGTCTGCGTGCGGAACAGGTAATCGCGCACCATGGCCTGGTTAAAGTTAGATGCCGTCTCGGCCAGAAAGAGGCCGTAGCGGCCGTAGATGAACGGCTGCGCTGCGCGCGTATGATATGAGTGCAGCGAGTGGCCCAGCTCGTGCGCCAGTGTGCTCAAGCTGAACACGTCATCCTGGTACGACATCATGATGAACGGCCGGGTGCCGTGCGAGCCGCTGGAGAATGCGCCTTCGCGTTTGCCGCGGTTGCGCGCCCGATCCACCCAGCGTTCTTCCAGGCAGCCGCGGCGCAGGATCTCAACGTACTCTACACCTAGCGGCGCCATTCCCTCGGTGATCCATTCGACGGCCTGCTCGAACGGCACGACCGGCTTGGCAGCGGTCAGCGGCGCCTTGATGTCGTAGACGCCGAGCTGCTCGACCCCCAGCGCCTTTTTGCGCAGGCGCCAGTAGCGGTGCCAGGTGGGCAGGTGCTTGCGGAAGACCGCGATCAGGTTATGGAATACCTCGACCGGGATGAAGTTGGGCTCCAGCGATCCGTGCAGCGCCGAAGCGTAGCCCCGCACCCGCGCAGCGAAGACGTCCTGCTTGATGGCGGTCGTCAGCGTGGCCGCATGGCTGTTCTTGAACGCCAGGTAGCCGTCCGCGTAGCTCTCCCACGCGCTGCGGCGCACCGCGCGGTCGGGGTGGGTGATCAGGCCGCCGATGCTGGCCTGTCCCACCTCCAGGTGCGTGCCATCGGAGGCAACCGCAGGCCGGAAGGTCATGTCCGCGCTGTTCAACGCGTTGTAGATGCTGAATGTGCCGGCAAAGGGGTCAGAGGTCAGCGCCAGCACCTCCTCCACTTCGCCAGAGCGGACGTGGGCCTGGCGCCTGCGCAGCCGGTCAACGTAATGGCTGAAGAACGCCAGGCTGGGCGTCTCCGCGATCCAGGCATCCAGCCGATCGAAGCCGATTGCCACCAGCTCTGGGTCGAAAAAGCTCACGGCGGCAGCGAGATTCGCCATCAAAGTGCGGGCCTGGCCGGCGCGGCCTGCTGCGGCCTGGTCGCCTGTATCCACCGACGCGCCGTTCGATGCATAGACGTTGATTTTGCCCATCAGTACACTGGCCGACTGGAAAGGCGCCAGGAACGCCAGCAGCGTCGCCGGGCCCTGAGTCAGGCGTCCACGGTAGTTCGCCAGCTCGGGCAGGCGCGCGGTCAGATCATCACAGGCCGCTCCCCAATCGGTCGGCGTTACGTAAATGCTCTCCAAATCCCAGGTTTGCTCGACCGGAACTTCGCTGCGCGAAGGCAGGGTAGTGACGTCGGTCATGATGTCCACTGCTCCAAGAACGCCGTGAACAACCGCACGCCGTAACCGCTCGCGCCCTTGGGTTGGGCCGGCT
>CAZELR010000023.1:0-57964 GCA_964513075.1 uncultured Anaerolineales bacterium | reverse complement strand
CCACCAGGTAGCTGACCATCTGGTGGCTGGGGTTGCTCTCGGCCTTCCAGGTGTTACGGCCCGAGCTGTCCTGCTGGCTGAGGGGCCGACCCCAGTACTTCGCCTCAGCGATCGCGGCTGCACGGCTGTAGAACGCGTCGTCGTTGCCCTGGTGGGGATAGGCTTGCGCCTGGGCTGCCGGATCGCTGAACAGCGCGTAGTCGGGCCGCGTCAGGCTGCCGCCGCGGCGCTGCGCCTTGACCTGGACGATGTAGCTCCACCCGAGCGCGTCGAGCACCGGCTTGACAAACTCCTGCTCGGTCTGCGCCTCGTTCCAGCCACTCCCCAAAGAACGCGCCCGCTCCCACAAGGCGCGCACGGCCTCAAAAACAGGCAGCGGGTCCGCGGCCCATTCGGCGTGCTCAGGCAGGCGCGCTTGCAGGTAGTGCTGGGAAAAGAGCGACTTGGCGGCCGGCGGTCTGAGGAGGCTACCTGATGCAGTCAACGACGTGCTGGCGGGGTCTGTCATACGATCAACTTCGCTCCGTTCGGAAACGAAAAGGCCGCGGCCCCTGGAGAAAGGGCCGCGGCCTCACTTGACGTTCCGAACCGCCGTGCTATACTTTCACGCAGGCTGCCTCGCAACATGCGCAGCCGTATGCGGCACAGCACTTCGTCTTGAAGGCTGCGAAGCCCGGTTCCTGAGGCACAGGACTCGGGTTGGAAGCCGGCCAGGTCACAACTGGCCGGCTTCGTTGTTTCACTGGACGGGATTATATCCTACAGTTTGTGGTTGCCGCAAATGACATTGCAGCGTGCTTACCCTTGCCCGCCTATCCGAACGCCGGCCGGCGCAGCCCGACTCTATCGCCGTCGAACCCCAGCGTCTGTAGCACCCAGGCGAGGCCCCGCTGCGCCAGGGCGATCTCATCGTCGGTCGGCATGACCTCATCCCCGTCACGCAGCAGGAGTTCCGGCGCCCGGACCTGGACGCGAAAGTAGAACGGACGGGTCGTGCTGGCGCCCAGATCGGCGGCCTCAGCACAGACGAGCAGCGGCGCATCGTCCGCGATGCGGAAACCGTGATAGCGCAAGAAGGTCTGCGCCAGGATCTGCAGCCGGAGCCGGATCATCGAACTGTTCCAGACCATCCCGCCGTCGCGGCTGAGCTCCATGCGCAGTGCGCTGTAGAGGGTGGGATGCATCTTGAGGTACTCGGCGAGCAGAAACCAGGAGGCCCTGGGTTGCCCGGCGCGTACCGCCAGCGGCATCTCGGGATCGTGGCTGGCCAGGTAGATCAAGGCCATGGCGCTGAAGAATTCCGGGTCGGGCGCGTCGAGCTCGCCGGCCCCGGCTGGCCGGCCGGCATTCTCGACGAAGAACTCCCACAGCGCCTCCAGGAGCAGGCGGGACTCGTGCGGCGAGTAGCGCACCAGCTCGGCCGGCAGCGGCTTGCCGGGGCCTTTCAGGGCTGTGCTCGGGCTGGCCGGCGCGGCTGCCTGGCTCTTGGCTCCCTGCGCGGGCTCCGGGGCGAACCCCGCCAGCAGGCCCGGGTTCAGCAGGTCGCGCCAGCGGCGATAGTCCGGCGGCTCGGCCCAATCCGGCTGCGCCAGGAATTCGCCCAGCGGGAGCGCCAGCAGACAACACGACAGCTTGCCGCCGTAGTCGTCGGCCACGGCCGCCACCGCCTTTTCCCAGATGCGCAGGGTGCGCTCCCAGGCTGCGTTGCGGGGCAGGGCGAAGAGTATCCGCACCACCGGCGAGACCGGTCGGCCAGCCTTATCTGTGAAGAACACGGCCCGCCGGCGCACCGTGTCCAGGATGCGCCGCAGCAGTTCCGGTCGCGCGGCCTGCTCCACCTCGAACATCAGGCGTGGCCCGCTGCCCGCGGCCACCAGATTGTCGGGGCGAAGCACCTGGCCGTCGTGGTTGGACAGCTCCTGCTCCGTCGTCACGGTCAGGCCGGTGGCCAACGCGGCCAGCCGCACGTCCAGCACTGCGGCCGCGTGCGCGATGGCCACGGGATCCTTTAGGCCGCAGGCCTGCGCGTTCGCATGGCCGGACGCGCGCAGCAGCGCGGCGCCGGACTCGCCCAACTGGTAGATGATGGCCCCGCGCACGCCCAGCCAGGGCCGCGTCACCTTCGCCTCGACGCGTGTCAGGATCGGCTGGCCGCCGCCCGCCGCCAGGCGGTACCGTTCGAGGATCCGGTTGATCTGGTCCCGGCTGAAACCGGTGGCCGCCTGCAACTGGTTCATGTCCGCCAGCCCCACCACCTGGAACGCCTCCAGCAGGCGCAGCCAGCGGTCTTCGGAATCGCCGCGCGCCAGCATCTGCTGCGCGAGGACGACATGATTGTGATCGACTCGCATTTCCTTGCTCCTCCGTAAGGTCTATACGCTGGCCTGTTCATCCCTCGGGTGCGAGCAGGCCGTTGAGCTTGAGCTGCTGCCTGGCGATCAGGGCGCGCAGCTCAGCGATTTCATCTTCATAGCGGGCCAGCTGGATTTCGTAGGTCTCCTGCTGGTCAGCCAGCGCGCGCTCCAGGTCGACGATTCGTACTGAGAGGCGCTCGCTGGTAGCTGCCGCCGCGCTGCGTTCGGCCGTAAGCAGGCGCACCTCCGCGCGCAGCGGCTCGGCCTGCAGCGTCTCGATGCGCTGTTGCAGCACGCCGGCCCGGTCCTGCCAGTTTGCCCCCTCACCGCGCGCCCCGTCGCGCTCGGTCTGCAGACGGGCGACCAGTTGGTGCAGATACTGGCCCACCAGGGCGGCCCAGCGGCTGGGGCTACCGCCAGCGTCGGCGCGCGCAGCTGCCAGCAGCTCGCCGAGGACTTGCGTCGCCGCCGGCGCGACGTAGCGGCCTATCGGCGCGGCAACCGTCTCCTCGACTACGGCAACCAGATCCCACTGCGCGGCAGCCAGGTCCGCGGGCCGGGGCTGGGTGATGATCCTCAGTGCCATCCGCACATCTCCCCGGCCCGCACACACGGCGCGGGCCATATAGTAGAAGGTAAGTGCGCCTGGGCGGCCTTTTGCGTGCGATCAAGGGCGCTTTTTGTGCGCGCGGCGATCCCGTGATTCACGGTTGCCGGATAGCGCGTTTGGTTTTTCGGCATCTGGATACTCCTGCATTTATTTCGGCGCCAACTGCGTCCACGCCGGCTGTATTGGCGACTTCTGGACGTCCGAACTGCCCCGCGCTTGCCCGCCCCAGGTGTCGAGCGGCGTTCCTGGCGGTTCTGGCTGTGGTGCGCGGCTCCAACCGACTCCGGTCGGGGCGGTGGGCTGCGACCTGGCGAGTTGTGCCTCCAACGCCGCCACGCGTTGGCGGGCCGCGGACAGGTCGTGGCGCACTTCCTCGATCTGCTGCTGCGCGGCCGTTAGATCCGTCGCCAGCGCGTCGTTGCGCTGCCTTTCGGCAATCAGCTCGGCCTGACCAGCCTTCCAGGCCTCGTATCCCAGCAGCACCCCCGCCGGCTGGCGGCGGCGCAGCGCGATGATCACCGGCTCGCCGGTTTGCCGCGCGGTCTCCAGCGTGGTCCGGAAGTGCGCCAGCACGGTGCGCACCGTAACAACGTTCGATTCAGCCATGATCAGGCTCCTTTCGTAGATTCTCGACGGCGTATGAACCTGCGCCGGGTGCGCGATCCAACGCTCTCTCCGTTGTTCATACGTTGCTGAGATGTTCAAACGTCGGCGCATGACCGGCGCAGCACTGCTTTCGCTACTTTTGAACATCCCCCGGTCCGCCGTTTTGACGTCTAAACAGCTGCTGGCCGCCCGTCACATCCCATCCGCATCCGGAGGACCGGCTGGCGACCGCATCAGGCGACGCGGGCCGTGCGCAGGGCGCGCATGGCCAGGACGCGTGTGATGGCCGCCGCCAGATCGCCCCGCGCGAGCCCTGCGGCGTGGATGCCGAGCCGTTCGGCAAGCGCCCGTTGGGCCTCCGTCGGCGGCTGCTTCCGCCACCGCGCCCGCTTGCCCGCCAGCACGCGCAGGCCGTGCTCCCAGGCATAGTCTTCGGCCCAGGTGCTCAGATCTTCCAGGGCGCCTCGCCGCAGCAGATCGACCCGGTTGCCCGGCGCCGTTGCGGCGCGCACGATGACGTAGAGGTGCATCTCATCATTCACCGGCGACAGGGCCAGCGTGCGCTCGGTGCCCTCATCGTCGCGGCCCAGCCCCAGGATCAGCCAACCGCTGCCGTCGCGGTCCCACTGCCAGGCCGATCCGGACATGTAGTCGAGCGAGCGGCTGATCAGCTCCATGGGCGAGCCATTCAGCCACCGGACCTTGCCGTCGTACGTGAAGCCGCCGATGACGGCGCCTCGCTCCGGGGCGTCCTGGATGTAGGCGTCCTTGCGCACCCCGACGCCCAGCACGTCGCCTGCCATGACGACGTTGCGCGCTTCGAGCGGGGCGTAGTCCAGGATCAGCGCGTCGCGCTTGCCCGGCACCGGGCGCAGCGCCCGGCCGATCATCTGGGTATAGATGAGATCGCTCTGGGTCGGCCGCACCTGATGGATGCAACTGACCTCGGGCACGTCCAGCCCCTCAGTGAACAGGTTCATGTTGGCCAGAACCTGGATATCGCCGCGCCGGAACGCGGCCAGGATCGCGGCGCGTTCGTTCTTGGGCGTGGTTCCATCCGCGGCGGCCGCGGGAATGCCGGCCGCCCTGAACGTTTCTGCGAGCTTGTAGGCCCCCTCGACGCTGGTAGTGAATGCCAGGGCGCGGCGTGCGCCGGCATAGGTCCGATGCGATGCCACGACCAGCTCCCAGCAATTGGCAGTCTCGTAGACATCGGCGAGCTGGCGCTGCGAGAACTCCCGATCGCCGTTGTGGGAGCGCACCGCCACGCCGGCCACGCTGATGCCGGTCTGGATGGCCAGCCACCGCGGCGGCACCAGCCAGCCCTGGGCGACCAGCTCGCGGATGCCCCATTTGCCGGCGACGTGCTGGTACACGGCTCCCAGGCCGATACGGTCGGTGCGCAGCGGCGTGGCGGTGACGCCCAGGTGTCGCAGCAAGGGGTTGCGGCCGCGCAGCGCTTGGTAGACCTGTACGTACGAATCGGCCACCGCGTGGTGCGCCTCGTCGACGATCAGGTAGTGGATGGGGCCGGCCTGGAGCAACTGCTGCAGGCGCTGCTCGCTTGCTAGCGTCTGGACGGTTGCCACCGTGATCTGGCGGTCGCAGTCGGCCTGGTCCGCCATCACGACGCCGATCCGACCAGCCCATTCGGGATAGTAGCTCAGCAGCCGATCGCGCGGCTGTTCGACCAGCTCCTGCCGGTGGGCCAGGACCAGCGCCCGCTCGCCGCGCTGCAAGCCTTGATGCAGCAGCGACAGGAAGATCGCGGTCTTGCCGCCGCCGGTCGCCACCACCAGGAGTACATCGTTATAGCGCTGCCATGCCTCCTGGACGGCAGTGATCGCTTGTTCTTGATACGGTCTTAGTTGAAACATGCTCCTCCTCGGTTCTTTCACGCGAATTCTGTCGTTTTCACGCAGAAAAGATTCCTTAATGCGTAGGAGCGACAGAACTCGGCAGCCTGGCGCTGCGGATGGGGCGGCCGCGTCTTTGCGGGGCGGCCGCGCGCTCCCAGCCCAGGGCGGTGACCAACAGATCCAGATACTTGTAGGCCGTGGTGCGGTGCAGGGAGAACTGCTGCATCAAGTCCGCGGTAGTCACGCAGCCCGCTGCTGCTGCCGTGCGCTGCGCATAGGCCAGCACTTCGGCCCAGCGAGCGGGTGCGACTCCCTCGGGCGCGGCGCACAGCTCTCGCAGGCTCAGCAGGCGCGTCGGCGGCAGCTCCGGCAGCGGCAGGTTGGTCAGCAGCCACACGTCGACATTCCGGCCGATCGGCCGGGCCCGGTGCGCCGCCTGGATGATTTCGGCCTCGCGACAGGCCCATAGCACCGCCTGCAGATCCGGATCGTTCCAATAGCCGTTGACCGGGTAAGCGCGCCCCTGCCCGTCTGCCGGGTCTATATAGGCGTAGGGCAGGATGCGCTCCGACCAGCGCGTATCGAAGGCCGTCATACGCTCGGGAAACAGCATGGCGGCCTGGCGCACCAGGCTGTCGGCGGGCGGCATGGGCGTGCCGGCGACGATCAGTGCGTCGCAGCGCACCAGGTCGTTGGTGCCGCGCGCGGCGTAGAAATGCAGCCGTTCCAGCGCGCCGGCCAGGTCGGCGACTACGGCCTGATGGCTGATCACGGCCGGTCGGTCATACCGGTCGGCGATGCTCCGCACCTGGACCTGCAACTGCTTCACCGCCGCGGCGCGCAAGTTGCCCTGGCCGCTGACCAGCGTTCCGATGCCGTGCGCGCGATTCGTGACCTGGAAGATTCGCCCGTGCAGCGCCGGCGCCGCGTCCACAGCACGGATGGGCCGCCGGAACAGCGCCGCATAGAGACGTTCGTTGCCGGTGCCGTCGAGCCAGATCACATGCAGCGGCAGGCGGTTATTGGGCGCGCGGCGCAGCAGCAGAGTCAGCTGGCTGTGCTCCACCAGGATGCGCGCCGGATAGGCCTGCCCGGCCAGGTGGGCCTCCGCTTCGCGCCGCAACAGGTCGACCAGCGCCGGCAGGTGGAACGGACCGATGTCGGCCACGTCGCTGGCCTGGCGGATGGTGGGCGCCAGGGGAGCCACATCCCGGTCTGCGGCGAATTCCTGACACGCCTCCAGCACCTGGTCGGCGCCGCCCAACGCCGCCAACAGCGTTGGCCCGCTCCATGCCTGGCCGCCGGTCGCTCGTTGGGCCAGCAGCGCCAGCGCATGCACCAGGTGGGTTAGGGCTGACGTGGGATCCATCCCGATCGGCAGCACGTGCTGCACAGGAATTGACCACGGGTGCAGGAACGCGCTCATCGGGAACTCGTCGCCAATGACCGCATGAAACTGCTGCGGGTGCGCGATCACGTGGGCGTGTTGGCCGAAGACAATCGGCTCCGTGAGCCGCTGTTGGGCATGCCAGGGGCACTCCTCCTTGACATACGCCCAGCCGCAGACGCCAGCGCAGAACGCCGTGCCTTCGTACCCGTTTCTTAGCCAGGTTGTAATTTCGTCTGGATAGCGGCACGTGGCCGGCCCGGCCGGACTGGCCCCCCGCCGCGGCAGCCATTCGCGCCACAACGCCGGTTGCGCCGCCTCCGCCAGCACGGTCTGGTACAGCGCATGGCGCGGCCCGGCATAGAGCACGCGCTGCCCGAGCGCGGCCTGCACCTCAGCCGCCCGCACCCCTGAGCGGCTCTTGCCGACGCCGGGCGAGGCGCGG
Source organism: uncultured Anaerolineales bacterium (assembly GCA_964513075.1). Classification (GTDB taxonomy): domain Bacteria; phylum Chloroflexota; class Anaerolineae; order CG2-30-64-16; family CG2-30-64-16; genus DAOUBP01. The sequence continues at coordinate 50,703 of CAZELR010000023.1, read as the reverse complement.
ATCAGCAGTAAGTGGGCTGGCAGCCGCTCATTCAGGTACTGCTCGAGAGCCTCGGTGATCTGCAGGCGCGCGTTCTTCAACGTCAGCGCCGGCTGAGAGGAGGTAGGCGGCGGCACGACATAGAGATGCTTCCGGAACGCAGGTTCGGCCATCTCAGGAGGCTCGGCCGGCACAGGGGTCAGCCCGGGCCATGGTTGTCGCTCTGATTTCTGTGCCATCATAGCAACCCCGCCAGGTAGCGCGTCGGATTGTCCTTGACCAGCGCCGCGTCCTCGGCGTAGGCCTGGGTCGTAGCCGTGCTGGCATGTCCCAGGCTGACAGCGACGGCGCGCAGGTCGGCTCCGGCAGCAAGGGTCAGCGCAGCGTAGGTGCGGCGCAGCGCCTGGCAGCTCACCCCCGGCGTGGTCACGCCGACCTGCGCCAGGTAGCCGCGCACCATTTGCCGGGCGCCGCGCACACTGATGCGCTGGCCGGGCATGGAACGCCCCGCAGTCCAGTGCAGCGAGACGAACAGCGCGGTGGTGTCCGGTTTGAGCAGCGCCCGCGTGGCCAGCCAGCGGCGGAACACCGCGGCCGTCTGCGCGGTCAGTTCCACCTTGCGCACCCGCCCGCGGCGGCCGGTGACGCGTAGGGTGTTTGCCTGCAGGTCAACGTCAGCAACGTCCAGCCCGCAAGCCTCGGCAACACTCAGCCCGTGCATCAGCATGCCGGTCAGAATGGCGCCATCGCGCACGCCTTTGGGGGAGGTGGGCCGCGGCGCGGCCAGCAGGCGTTTGGCGGTAGGTACGGACAGTGGTGGGAGGCGGGGGGACTGGCGGCGTTTGGGCACGCGCAGTCGGAGAGCGGGATTGTGGGGAATGACGCCGGCGTCGGCCAGGGCCTGGAAGACGCAGCGCAGGCTCACGCTCATCCGGCGGATGGTCGTTGGGCGGTAGCGGCCCTTCAGGCCGTTCAGGTAATGTTGGAGGTCGGCGGTCCGGGCTTGGAGGATCGGAACGCCCTGGTCGGCCAGCCAGTGGAAGGCAAGCCGAACATCATTGACATAACAGCGAACAGTAGTGGACGACCGCTGTCCGGATCCCGACCGCGCTTGCAGTTGGGCCCGAGCCACGACGAGCAGGTCTTCGGTTTCTTGAGTCATCGCTTCACCTCAGCAGAATGGTCTGAGAGGTGGCGCGCAGACACTCACGCGGGAGAGCCGGGTGGGGCGCTAGGACCTCAGGTCCAGCGCGATGGTGTCCTCCGTGTGAGCGTTCGATGACTCAAGCGCGCCGGTAGCGGCGCTCGCTTGCTGTGGTCCGCATCTGTGCGTGCGGCAGGCAGGTGTGGGTACTGCGTGTGGTGTTGTAGGGTGTGGCGCCTGTCAGCTACGGGCGCATGTGTGTTTCATGTAGATTGCCTGTTGGTTACAGGCGCATGTGTGTTTCATGTAGATGGCCTGTTGGTTACAGGCGCATGTGTGTTGTTCATGTGTTGCCTGCTGGTTGCAGGCGCATATGTGTTGCATATGTGGCGCCTGTCAGTTGCAGACGCATGGTGTTGGGTTGGCTCTTCCCGCTGGCGTCGCCGCGCCAGCTCACGCTGCCGATAATATCGCGGATGTGCCGGGATGTCAAATCTACTCTTGAATGCACAAGAAATCGTACAATTTGTACGAATGTTACATTTGTTAAGAATGCAAACCGCTTTGACCTGGCGCAGGCCGCCACCTCAGATTGTTCAAACATGAGGTTTTGCGTCTTTGTGAAGATTTGACGTATCAAGTGCCTTAGATTACAATCTAATTGCACTTTGTTGTAATAATTCATGCCCTGTTGTAGCGTCTAGCCTTTCTTGGCGCTATGATATGGCGATCTACCTTGGCATGTCAGACTGGCAGCGCCCTGTGCTTATCCTGTCGAAATGCCTGCCGGCCTGATGTGCGCTTGATGGCAGTGTGTGCTGTCCGGTTGGGTACGGGGGAGGTGTTGGGACTTCGTCAGACTGCTGTTTTTTGATCCTGTTCTGTATTCTGGTCATTCATCATCCACTTCCCATAATTCCATTCGACACACATCTCCTTGACTTTCCTGCCCAGGTGTGCAGCGCGCTCTGAGCGCAAGTGTCCTGTTGCACTCTCGATCGCTTGTGTGGTTTTTTTTGCGCCTCAATCGTACAAAGTGTACGATTCTTACAAAGCTTCGCTTTCTGCGTATTGTAGGTTCTGCATGGGGTGACCGATGAAGGCGATTATGAGCCTGGCAACTGAAACGATCAGCGTGACCGATTTGCGCGAGCGTACCCGGGAGATTCTGGAGAACGCGCATTTCCGCGGGAAACGATATGTCATCGAGCGCGCAGGGCAGGAGATGGTGGTGATCGTGGGAGTTGAAGAGTATCAGCGCTGGTTGGCGCAGGGTGTCGCTTCGCAAACCGCCGATGTTGGGCACTCCGGCAGCGTAAGGCGCGATTGTTGGTGAAGCATATGTCCTAGCCACTGGGTAATTCTCTTGTCCAGTTGGCAATCGGGTACACTTGGGCGTGTTTGCCTATCATAGCCACAGGTTGCCAGTCAAGATCCGCCGATGATCGGCGGCGGGCCGCCCCCCGGGGCGGTTGTTGGGGTGAGAGGAGCGAGGTGAGCTGCTCCCACTATTCATTCGTCAGGTTTCCTCGGCTCATACTACCGAGTTTACGTAGCCTGATGTATTTTGCACACGCCCTAAAGCGAGGCTGAATATGAGTCAGTCGTTTTTTGAGATTCTGGAGCTTTCGGTTGAAGCGAGTTACATTGAGATCGACGAGGCGCATCGCCGGTTGAAGGCCCGTTACTCCAGCGATCCCGGCCGGCTCAAAGAAATCGAGCTCGCCTATCAGACATTGAGCAATCCAACCAATCGTAAGCGTTATTTGCAGGAGCTGAACGCTGCTGGACGAGGTATGACGACCGGTGATCACACCATACCTTCATTGTCCAAGGCTTCCTCGAAGCCAACATCCTCAATCGAACGCACACCAACCGGCCTGACTGGCACTGAATCGCCTACCATACCCCATGAATCGCCACCTCGCGCATCGGGTCGCGCACAGACTGAGTTTTTCGACGCCGGGGCGCAGGTAGAGCCCCAACCGCGAGTCGAACGGCCTGAGGATCGAAGCCGTGTTCGCCAACGTACCGAATTCTTTGACCCCCGTGAGACGCCTCAGATGGAAACTCCGCGAACCGGTTCCTTTTCTGATCGCGGTCTCCCCTGCGAACGGTCAGTTCGACAGCGTACTGAATTTCTGGATTCGGTGAATCGGCCTCCGGCGCAGCTTGGCCCATCATCTGATGAAGGGCGTAGAGGCTCAGCTGATCCTTCTGCGCGCAGTCGCACAGAGTACCTTGATCCCGGGCGTGGGATATCAGGCGCTGTTATGCCTCATTCTGGAGATGCAGTAGCATTTTCAGAGAGGGGGGCCACTGAGATTTCGGATGGAGTGACCTTATCGCGTCCCGACGGTGGCGAGTTGGGCAAGCCTGTGCCTCGCGGGACAACTGAGCTGCTTGGAGATAGCGGCTCTTCCCGCGGCGTCGTTGGATCTCCCGCCGTCAGTCTTAAGGTGCAGGTCTCCTATCGCAACAGAACCTCCGTGTATCCCCTGCAACCGGGGGACAACTTGGTCGGGAGGCCGCCGAGACAGGGCCTAGCACCGGCGGTTCCCCTGGATGATCCAGCTCAGTTCATCTCACGACATCATGCTGTTATCAAAGTGGAAGGACAGACTTGTGCTGTTATCGACCAGGGAAGCGACAACGGTACATACCTCAACCGACGGCGGTTGCAGCCACGAGAACCTTATCCTTTGACTGCTGAGGATGTGATCATGATTGAAGGACGGGAGCTGCGCATCCTGGTTAGTTGAGATACTTGCCACATGTTGGGGTGAGGGGAGAGGGAAATATGAATCGTGAACCCGAAAACGTGTTCGAACCTGATCCGAATATCCCTGAGATTTCGGGAACCGCTCCGCAAGATGATCATGTTTTTTCTTCTGATCCGTTTGGTTTTGATGTACCTTACCCTGTCCAATCAGCCCGTCGCGTGCCTTGGGGTATTATCGCAGCGATCGGTGGAGGTATCATCCTGCTTGCATTGTTGGTCTTAGGGATGCACTACCTGTTGCCCAATCTTGGTAATGGACCTGAGTTGGTAGTCCAGGCGTACTATACGCAGCTAGAGAAGGAGAACTTTGTCGGCCTAGGCCAGTACATCGACCCAGATGAGCAGCTTCACGATAACTTGCTCCCCTTTGTCGGAACGCTCAAGGAACGGGTTGAGGGTTTGGCGCACGACTATATCGGGGTGGACGTTCGGATCCGTTGGGAGTTTCGCGACCTGATTTTCAGCGCAACCGAACGCTCACGCACTGATGCCAAGGTCCAGGCGACAGGGAAGTTGCACATCTACGATGAGGTCTCGGGCTTGGGCCCCATACTACCTTACAACTACACGCACGCGCTCATTAAGAAGAACGGCCGTTGGTATTTACGGCCTTAAGTTGTGCTTGCGAGGGAATATGACATTTGATGCTATACAAGTTAGGCTCGCGTACGACAGCCAAGTCGGCCCCGTTCGTGACCACAACGAGGATGACTTGCGCTGGTTCGATCCGAGCGAAGATCCGGTCGTGTTACGCCAAAAGGGTCGCCTCTACGTTGTCGCTGACGGCATGGGAGGGCATGCAGCCGGTGAGGTAGCTAGCCGGATTGCTGTTGAGACGATCGTGGATCGCTATGCCTCTGATTCCGACTTAGATGTTACTGCCAGTCTCAAGAAAGCCATCGCGGCTGCCAACGCTGAGATTTACAGGCAGGCACAGGGCAGTGAGCGGGCAGGAATGGGCACTACCGTGGTTTGTGCTGCCGTCCGTGGCAATGAGTTGTACGTCGCACATGTAGGCGATAGCCGTGTCTATTTGCTACGGCAAGGTGTCCTCACGCAACTCACCGAAGATCATAGTTTCGTTGCTGAGCAAGTGCGTCGTGGTCTGATCAAAGAGGAAGAGGCTGAGGAGAGCCCGCAGAGACACATCCTGAGTCGCGCCCTGGGGAAGAAACCGGAGGTAGAGGCTGATCTGAGCGGACCACGCGATCTGAAGGCAGGTGACCTGCTTCTGCTATGTTCAGATGGCGTTTGCGGCTACCTGAGCAACGATCAGATCGAATTCGCGTTGCTAGCGAATGCTCATGACCCTGAGTCTGCAGTAGCAAATCTGATGCAATTGGTCGACGCAGCCAGAGGTCAGGATAACTTCACGGCACTAGTAGTCCTTATTGAGTCGGTTGCCCAGACGACTCGTGCTGGATCGGTCGCGCAGGTCGCTGTGCCTCGCACTGAGCCAATGGTGGCACCTCGGCCTCAGGCGCCCGTGAGCGCGCCGCGTGCCGGGAAGGCCTGGCCTCTTTGGCTCCCAATCTTTGCCCTGATCGGCGCGATGGCCGGCGTAGTTCTCAGCGGCTCTGCTGGATTGCCGCTTTTACTTAAGTTTCGGGCGCTGGGCGCCGAGCGGACCCCGGCTGCCGTTCTCAGGCGCGCAGCAGATGTCTTGCAGGGCACTCCCGTGCCGACGATGTCGCCGGTCAGTTATACGGTTGTCGTTACAGCTACTCCGGGTCATACAATTGCCCTATCTCCGTCGCCTTCACCCAGTTGGACGCCCCAGCCGAGTGTAACCACCACGGCGACATCGACACCTACGCCGACATCAACCGACACGCCAACAGCAACGCCCACGCCAACCCCCACGGAGGTCCCGACTGCAACCCCAACGGAGGTCCCGTCGGCGACACTCACAGCAACTCCCAGTGTCACACCAACACTCACACCAGGGCCGACTGTGACGGTAAGTCGTACACCAAGGGGTAGGCACTAGGCAACCTGCGCGTTTTGTGGGAGGACGGCGAACATGACACTTTCGGAAGGCGATGTGTTACTTAAGCGCTACCAGATCCTGGGCCCATTGGGCTCTGGTGGAATGGCAACCGTCTACGAAGCAGTTGATACAATCGATCCGGACTCGCGACATTGCGCGATTAAGGAATTGCTGTTCAGTTATTGGAACACACCCTACCATAGGGACATGATTGCCGCCTTCTACGAAGAAGCGAAGATCCTCCGCGCTATTCAGCATTCCAACTTGCCCAAGATTTATGATTTTTTCGGGCTAGGCGACGACTACTATCTGGTAATGGAGTATATTGAGGGCCCTGATTTGCAGAAACAGGTTAATCAGGAGGGGCGAATACCCGAACAAGAGGTTTTGCATTGGATGGATCAAGTCATGGACGCCTTAATGTTGTGTCATGAATACAATGTGATCCACCGCGACATCAAACCTGATAACATCAAGGTTGCGAAGGGGCATGCCTATCTGATCGACTTTGGGGTTGCCAGGAAACTGCTTCCGGAAGACAAAACCCAGCCTAAGCTCTCTGTTGCTAGCGGCGTCTACAGCCCATTGGAGTATCACAGCTCCGAAGGCCGCGCTGATCGCCGGAGTGACATCTACTCGCTAGGAGCGACGATGTATCTCCTCTTAACAGGAGAGCCGCCGCTGCATCCGGTTGACCGAGCGCTCGGCATTGAGATGAAAAATCTTCGTTTGTGGAATCCTGGCGTCAGCGATACAGTCGACCGCGCCGTCATGAAAGCTTTGGAAGTCAAGCCGCAAGATCGGTTTCAAACTGTTGCGGAGTTTCGAAATGCCCTCCAACCTCTCGCGAGTCCCGTTGTCGCTTCAGCAGAGACGCCAGCGATCGCGATCTGTGACAAACCAGTTTCACAAGGGGGCCCGACGATTCCTCCAGGGACAATCGCTCTGCGGCAGAGCCATGGGCTCTCTTTACGTTTGAGGCAGGAGGCAGCGGATTTCCGGGTCCAACTACCGGCGACGTCACTGCCAAGGTCGTTCGCCGTCGGGACGCGCGGCGGCGTGTTTCTCGGTTGGTCCGCCGGTCAAGTGTCGCAATATCGTATTGAAAAGGACGTGCTACAACACGTGGGGACCGTCACTTGTGGCTTGGCCGCACAAAGCATTGCAGCGTATCAGGGTGAGGGGAATCAGGGCCTTTCGTGCGCCGTGTTTGCTAAAGATAGCACCGGTGCAGTGTTAATCGATATTCCTGGCCTCTGGTTTGCAAAAGGCGGGAGCACCTCGGTCGCGCCGCTCAGGCTGCACGGCGATGTGAGATACGCGGCGCGTCATGAACAGGAGCAGTATCTACTCAGCGTTGAGAGACAAGAGGTTTACCTCGGTAGATTCGAAGATCAGGAAGGTGAGTTGATCCCTGAGTGTCGCAAGCCGGTGGGCCTGGTTGTCACTCCAAGGGCGTTTTTTGTTGCAGATACGGTCTTGGACAGAGACAAAAAGCGAAGTCGCATTTGGTTCTGGGATAGATACCATCCTGGAGAATGGCGTGCACTTCCAGATATTGCAGGCGAGCCGGTTGCAATCACGGCCGAGTTGCAGACCAACCATGTCTTTGTGATCACCAAGGGTCCCCTGGCGACCATCCTTGTAGTGTACGATGCTGTTTCCGGCGCAGAGGACGCGCGTTGTCGTCTGGACGGCATTCAGAGTGTGCGCGTTGCATCGGCCGATTCCCAGCACCTGTGGGTGCTGGCGAAACACGCCTTATACAGGCTGCCATACAAATGGCTCAGCAGACATTTCGTGGCTTGAATTGACGGGAGGTTGACTTGTCTGAACCCAGAGGAGGACTGCGGGATCCGGTTTGGCAGTTCATCGGCGTGGTCGTGACGGTGATTTTTGGTCTTGTCTCCGTCTTCATCAGCGTCGCGCACCCTATCATTCCGGCTATCGCGTCAGGGATTTTGATTCTGCTGCCGATCGGCGCGTTCATCTATTTCGTGCCGGCCGCGCGGCAACCAACCTGGACAAATCGATCGCGCCTCCTCGCGTTGGTTGGATTGGCTCTTTCCCTGGTGGCAGGTGTGCTGGCGCTAGCGCGCTTCTGGCCCTTGATCGGTGCACCAATCTTGGGGCGTTTGCTTGGCCTTACCCCCTGGGTGCTGGCCTTTGGTGTAATTGCTCTTTTGGGGTTGACTTTTGTCTGGCGATCGCGCAGGGAATCGCTCAAACGCCCGGCGGCTGAATCCATCAATCGCGTTCAACTCATGCTCGTGGCATGGGTGCTCCTAGGCGCGTTTGCCTTTGGAGATCAAATCCAGATTTGGTGGTTTCATCTTCAGGGGATTGACACTATTGCCTTGCTAGGAGATATCGAGGATGAGGCGACCCGTACGAATGTGGCCCGTTTGTGCCAGGATTCCGAGTTATCACGCGTCGCGCGGATTCGCTTCATCTGTTCGGAGAGCGTCCCCAGTCCACAGCTTGACGCAGACATGGGAGCCTTGCTGGAGGATTATCGCCTGAACCGCTCGCTTGCGGGGCTGATTTGGATTGGTGCGCCAATGGAGCAGGCGGCTAACCAGCCCGACGCACTGTTGATACGGCGGCGGCCTTTCCTTGCGGAGGAGATGAAAGATATTCCATTAGTTCCATATGAAGCGAGCGCTTGGTCGAGCGTCAGCCAGGCGATCATGGAGCACGCCAGCCTGGTGAAGTGCGCGCAAGGCCGGTCACAGGAAGTGGTTGCCCTGGCCAGAGCCTGGCGCGATGGGGCGTATGCTGCAGGCGATTCGCCCTCGCTGTACTACCCGGCGTATCTGCGCTGCTTTGCCGAATCGGCGCTGGACGCTCAGGCCTTCCTAGCCTTCGACGATATGCGCGCCGAAAGCATGCATGGGATCGGCGACGCCTGGGCGAATCTCGCCACTGAGTCATCTGATGGACAGCGTTATGGCTTGACGTATGCACGGTTGCTGCTTTACAGCGGCCAGTTGGATGAAGCGCAGGATATTCTGGATCAGATGGATCGCCGTCTCAAGGCCGACGGCACCTTAAATACCCAATATCAATCAGCCCGTCGCAAGGTGTTGGCCGAGCTGAAGTTGAGCCGCTGCCAGTCGGACCCAGACGATACTACCAGGGAGCAGGAGTGCCAATCGGCCCAGGAAGGCTTCAGCGCGTTGCTGCAAGTGCAGCCTTCGCGGCTGGCACGTTACGGCCTAGGCCGTGCGCAGGTGCTGCTGTCATTGTACAGATCCGACGATGAGGCAACTGCACTGCGGCAGGCAGCTATGACGGTTTTACGGCTGGCGCAACTTGGCCGTTCCCCAAGTTGTCTGAAGCAAAACGTGGACCGTTGGATCGAGTTTGCGCAGGCCTTAGGGGGAAAATCTACAAGCGACGACCAAGCCATGCCCAACGTGAGCGCTTTTGCTGAGTGCCAGTTCGGCGTCAATGTCAACATCCCCTTGGCCGTATCGAGCGAGGTGATCACTGCGACTATCGGACTGCCTGCACCGGGTCTGCATTATGCCGTCGTCCCCCTGGATTATTCAGATTCGGCGGCATTGAAAGCGACCGCTCTCACGGACATGCGTCAAGGACTCTACCAGGCGCAGTTCGTACTCCCGGGGCCGCCTGATGACCCCATTCGCTTTGTCTATCACAACCGTGTGCCGAAGCCGCACATCGAGTTACAGAAGGCCTTTCAAATTGGCATCCAATCCCAGACTGGTGATAAGGTGCTGGATGTCTTCCCCCTCGTGATGTATGGTCAGACCGCATTGGAGGTCAATCATGCGTCAGCAGAACCCATTAGGCTGACAGTCGGTGACGCCTTAACGACCACTGCATGGATCGCCGGCAAGCTGCCCTTGATGGACGGGGCGAGGATTCTGAATGATGCAGCGATCCTCGGACGGTTGACCTTTTGCTCGGCTTCAGAAGGTGAACTGCCCGATATCGCATGCCGGGAGCATCCCTTGGAGCCCGCCGGCCAGGCTGGTTACTATCAGGATACGCGCTTCTTTTCAGAGCCAGGCGGCTTGCCGCTGAAAGTCATAGCCGTCGATCGCAGCGATCAATCGAATGTCATCATCCTGCAATCTCGCACCTTCACGGTTGAGGTCGCCGCTCCGCCGCCGCCTGAGGCGGAGCACGACGAGGTTGTGGTGGCGATTTTGGCGAAGGGTCCCCTGCTTTGGGAAGCTGGCGAGGGAGATCGGGTGCGCTATGGCGTGCCGAACTGCGCAGGGGTAATTGTTCTGGATGTTGGTAGCGAAGGCAGCTGGTACCACGTGCGCTACCAGGTATCCGGTTTGCCCATTTCAGGTTGGGCGCCGGTGGAGAATATCCTGCTGGTGCGGGTGTTCGAGCGCGAGCACCTGCCCGCGCTGGCTATTGTCCGTACTCCGCTCGATATCTACCCCCGTCACGGCGTCAGCGCCTACCAGGTGCCCGAGTGTACGCTGCTGGAGCTGACTGACCGACCAGAAGCCGGACGCTGGAAGGTGAAGATTTATGCGGACCGGGAGTCAGAGCCAGATCAAGGCTGGATTGACCCGGACCAGCCGGGGATTGAGACGCTGCTGTTGCCAGAGCCATAAGGGAACAACACCAATGCTGTGACCAGCATGGATCGCGCAAAGAGGTGCCAATGGACGATAATCGGGGTTTGATCGGCCGTTCACTGGGTCAATACCACATCGAGGAGTGCCTTGGCGAGGGTGGGTTCGCCACGGTCTATCGGGGCTACCAACCTGCGCTGGAGCGTCCGGTGGCGGTCAAGGTGTTGCATGAGCATCTGGCGCGCAACAAGAGCCTAGTTGCGCGCTTCAAGCGAGAAGCCGAGGCAGCGTTTAGCTTACAGCATCCGAACATCGTTCGTGCCTACGATTTGGGCCAGTCGGATGGCTTGTGGTTCATCGCGATGCAATACGTGGATGGACCGTCGTTGCGCGATGTGCTGCTTCGTCAAGGCGGTTTCAACCTTAACGACGGACCAGGAGACCTTACTAGGGTTCGCGATGGCGATGTCGTAGATGCGACGGTATTGAAGGAGCTCACTGGCTTCTATCAGCCGCTTGATCTGGGACTGGTAGCCCAGGTGACCGCGGATCTCTGCGCCGCGCTGGACTATGCTCACGGCATGAAGGTGCTGCATCGTGACCTCAAGCCGGATAACATTTTGATCTCAACGGATGGCAAGGCGCTGCTTAGCGATTTTGGCATCGCGTGTCTTCAAGAGGAAGATCGCCTCACGCGTACCGGGTCGCGGCTGGGTTCGGTCGCGTACATGAGTCCGGAGCAAATCCGCGGCAAGCGCAATCTTGATCAGCGATCCGATATCTATTCCCTTGGCGTTATGCTGTTCGAGATGTTGACAGGTGCAGTGCCGTTCGTGGGCACCGAGACCGCTGTGTGGAGTAAGCATCTTGAGGAGCCTCCGCCTCGGCCGACCACCCTGCGAGATGATGTTCCACAGGAAGTAGAGGCCATCGTGTTGCGCTGCCTCGAAAAAACGCCCGAGGACCGTTTTGGTTCGGCTGGGGAAGTAGCGCAGGCCTTACTGAAGGTCACTCGCCCGACACCGCTAACTACCTTGTTCACGGCCATCTTCGACACCGCAGAGACAGTAGATGGCGATGTAGAAGCAGAGCCAGCGATCCTGAACTGCCCTTATTGTGGGGACTCGTTCAAGCTGCGCGGTGATGCCGGGAACTGTCCGGCGTGCCAACAACCCAGCACCGTAGTCGAGGGCCAGACGGAACATGCCCGACTGATCCAAGTGGCAGAAGACTTCGTCGCGGGATTCAAATTGGACCCCAATCTTTCGCTCGAGGTGCTAGCGTACGAGTACGAGCGCACGATCGAACCGGTGTTGCGCGAACGCTATGCCGCAACTTTAAAGAAGTGGCGGGATCTGCTCACTTACGGCAGTGTGATTCCGCCGTTTGCCGATGTGAGCGCTCTCCCATCGGCAGATCGCGTCCTCGCAGGCGCCAAGGAGCTTTGGAATCTGGCTCAGTTGCTGGAGTCCGAAGCGGTAGCCAAGTATGTGGTTGCGATTTCAGCCCGACGTCAACGTCGAGAGCGCATTGCTGAGTTGAGGGCGCGTGCGCATCAGCTTATTGCACTGTATCACAGTCTACGTGGCGCTACAGCATCTACGCCGCAGGCGATGCGGGAGGCCTATGATGCAGCACGTGTGAGCTGCCTCACAGCGTCTGAGGTGCTCCAGGATCACGAATCAGAGGTGATGCCCGGGATCCAATTGTCTGGCAGGCTGATCAAGGCCATCCTGCAATATCCACAAGAGCCAGGCTTAGCCAGCCGGCTCCTCGCTGACTTGCCTGCCCCACTGACTTCCATGGAGCACTTGCTGCCGGGGCAGGATCTGGACCTGGCCGCGCTTCGAAGCTATAACGGCGCCGCTGATCAAGCCGAGGAGCGAGTAACTCGAGCTAGGCACGAGCTGCGTCGTGCCCTCGATGAAGCAAACGACCATATCCGCCAGCGCGATGCGCAGTTGCAGGCACTGAAACTGGAGCGTGGCACTGAAGCCGAGAGAGCGGCCGAGGTAGAGCGCGAGATCAATGAGACACGGACACGGGAACTAGACCGTTTCATGCGCCAGGGATTGTGGGTCAGGCTTGGCGTTGTGGTGGGGCCCCTGCTCCTGACACTCCTGCTAGCACTATTGCTGCGCGCCGTCAAAGGGCATAGCAACCTGAGCGTGCCTTTCTTTGTTGCCCTGGGCACACTGACGTTGCCACTGGCCGTAGCGTATTTGGCTGGCATACTCCTCACAGTACATCCGAGGCGCGCAGAGGACCCTACGGCCGCCAGTTTATCCGGAACTGCACTGATCGATGCCGCTAGTACATCACTGGACAAATTCGATTTGGGGCCGATCGCCGTCGTGATTCTAGGCGTGTGGTCATTCCTACTCACCGCCCTGTGGTATACCGGGGTGGGTGGAGCCAATGTAGACGTCGGCATCCAGGGCTCCACCGTGCGCGGAGCCGTTATTTGGTTCGTCCTGTTGGTGGGAAGTTGGGCGGCCTGGGCAACCTTTGGACTCCAACGATTGCGCTCAGGATTAACAGAATTGGATTTGAAGGCGAACGCCGTGCCGCTTGCATCTGGAGCCATCCTATCGCTGGTCACTCTCAACTTTCTGCGGATTTATTTCGTTGCAGTATGGAATTGGGCAGGTTGGATGCGCTGGATCTTGCTCCTACTAGGGGGAGGGCTTGCCTATCTGGGGTGGATCGGCGCCAGTTTTGTGAAACGCATGAGCACGGCTGAGGGAGCAGCCGAAGGTCACCGCAAGCGTGAGCTCAAGAGGTTGCAGGCAGAGACGCAGCAGACACTGGATCGCCTGGCTGCAGCACGCCGAGAGGCTGTTGTGGCGTGCAATACGGCGGTTCAACCATTGTTGTCGCGTGCCAGTGAACGCCTCGCGACGATGCGGTCCGAAGCAGATCGTCTGTCGGCGCGTCTTCTACATGCTAAGACATCGGCCGAATTGTTCGAGTTCAGTGACCTCGAAAGCGAGCTAGACCATACCCTTGAGAGCCTAAATGCCAGCTCAACCTGGTGATTGTCTGCACGGTCGCTATCGTATTGAGACCCTGCTCGGCGAGGGGGGCATGGGCTCGATTTATCGCGCCTTCGATCTGCTGAACGATCGTCCTTGCGCGGTGAAAGAATTCCGCTTGGCACATTTGCCGACCGAAGAAGATGTCACACATTATCGCGGGATGGCATCATCCTCTTATACAGATCGGAAACAGCCGCGAATCACGCGCGAGAAAGCCGCCGAGCAGTTCCAGCGTGAGGCAAAGATGCTGGCCAGGCTGGAATTTCCGAACCTCCCAAAGGTGACGGACTACTTTGCAGTCGGTGATGATCAATATCTGGTCATGACGCTGATAGAGGGTCGTGATCTGGCGCAGATCATGGATGAGGCCAAGGAACCATTGCCGCAGGACCGAGTGCTTGGCTGGATGCGGCAAGTATTGGACGCTCTAGCCTACTGCCATCGCGAAGGGGTCGTTCATCGTGATGTGAAGCCTGCAAATGTCATTGTGACCGACGGAGGAGAGGCTTTCTTGGTGGACTTTGGCATCGCTAAGCCCGAAACCGCCGATGGAGAGACGACGATAGGCGCGCGAGCGACAACACCAGGCTATAGTCCGCCGGAGCAATATGGGGGGCAAGGCCAGACCGATATCCGGAGTGACATCTATGCCTTAGGTGCGACTATGTACGCGTTGCTGACTGGGCGACAACCAATGGATGCTATCCAGCGGCTTGATAGGGAGATGCCCGGCGTCCGTCGCTTACGCCCAGATATTTCTCCTCGAGTTGACCGTGCGATCTGGAGAGCTCTGGCGCTGCGCCGTGACGATCGCTTCCGCAATGTCAAGGAGATGACCGATGCGCTCTATGGCAATTCGTTTGTTGCGGTGGTTACGGCTGCCACAAAGGCCATTCCGGCCCGAACACGGTATCCTTTGGGAGTGGCAGTCCTTGGCTGTATCTTGGTGCTTTTGACAGCATTTGGCACTGTGGTCACAAATTCGATGGTGCAGCGCGGGAGAGCCGGTCAGGAAACACCCACGCCGGAGGGTGCACTTCCAGGCGGGACTGCGCCGAGTCTGTTGGAAACGGCCAGCCTGGCCACTTCAGCTAATCTCCCGGTCGAAACGCCTGCGCCTTCACTAGTTTCTCCTGTGCCCGCGGCGACGGAGACCGCGCTGCATGGCGTGAGGCAATCCTCGAAAACGTCCACAGTCACTGTGACGCGTTTGACATCTGAGCCAGGGACTCTGACACCGACGCCATCGGCGACACGTCTGTTGCCATCTCGGACCATGACGCCTCTGACAGTCACGCCATCATCGCCTTCGCCAGAGCATCGGTCCACGGCGACGCAGCCGCCCTCACCTACGGCGACGCAGGCTCCACCGCCACCCACGGCGACACGGGTTCCGCCACAACCCACGGCGACACAGGCTCCGCCTCAACCTACGGCGACGCGGATTCCGCCACAACCCACGGCGACACAGGCTCCGCCACGACCTACGGCGACGCGGATTCCGCCACAACCCACGGCGACACAGGCCCCGCCTCAACCTACGGCGACGCGGATTCCGCCACAACCCACGGCGACACAGGCTCCGCCACAACCCACGGCGACACAGGCTCCGCCTCAACCTACGGCGACGCGGGTGGACACACCGATCCTGCCAACTGTTCCTGTCAAGACGGTGCTTCCAACGCGAGATCCACCGACGATAGCGCCACCGGACACGTGAGATCATCGGCAGTTGGCGAGCAGCAGGACACTACAGTTCAGAGTGTCATGATCAGGAGGTTTCATGTACGCATACGAGTCTGTCGTAACTGGCAGATCATCGAGTCACAACAGGCGTTGGTCGGTTGGTCGTTGGTCGACAAACGCTTGACAGATTGTGCTCTTTGCCCTATCATGTTTTTTATTCATTCTCTCACGGAATTGGCCGGGCCTGCCCTGCTTCTGATCGCGCCCGTCCTGCTTCGCTTCAAGACATCACCTAACCAAGGACCGCCAGCTACATGAGTACCGATCTGTCAGGACAGACGCTGGGCGAGTTCGAGTTGCTTGAGCGGCTCGGCTCCGGTAAGTTTGCCGATGTTTACCGCGCGAACTGGCCCGCGCGTAGACGTCAGGTGGCGCTTAAGGTTTTTAAAGACTCGTTGGCGGACGCGTCCAAGGGCGTCACGCTCGACCTGGTCAGCCTGGCGCGCGATGAGGCGCGGCGCTCCTTCAGCCTCGACCATCCGAATATCGTCAAGGGCTACGGCCTTTACGATGTGGGCGAACATTCCCTCATGATCATGGACCTTGTGGACGGCCCGACTCTCTACGATTTGCTCGCCGCGCGTCGGCCCGCTGTCCCGGGAGAGTTCGGCACCGCGGCCCCGTCTGGCCCGTCCGCGATCGGTGATGAGACTGTGTTCGATCCCGGCCTGCGCGATAGCCAATTGGCCGGCCGCGAAGAGACCGTGGTACACTCCGACGAGGAATCTGATCGAGCCGACGCTGGCCGGCTCGGCCCGGCCCGGCTGCCTACACAGGTCGTCTCCGCCGATGAAGCCACGCCAGTGGACGCGCCGCGCTATCCTCCTCTTGCGCTGGGGTATGTGGCTACTATCGCCAACGACCTGTGCGCGGCACTCGACTATGCGCACGAGCGCGGGGTGGTCCACCGCGACCTCAAGCCCGAGAACATCTTCATCGCCTGGAACGGCGTGGCTCTGCTGGGTGACTTCGGCGTAGCGCTCGCGCAGGAGGCCTCCAGCCTCATGCGCACCGGTATGATCATCGGCACGGTTCACTACATGAGCCCCGAGCAAGCCAAGGGCCTGCGCAAGATCGACGGCCGCTCCGATATATACTCATTAGGCGTCGTCCTGTACCACATGCTCACCGGCACCCTGCCCTTTGAGGGCGCGCTCTTGACTCTGCTGGATGCGCACCAGCGGCAGACGCCCGAGCGGCCGTCGCTGCGCCGCGGGGATATCCCGCTGGCCCTGGAGCAGGTCGTCCTGAAATGCCTGGCAAAGGAGCCGAAGGACCGCTACGCCTCGGCGCATGACTTGGCTGCGGCTATCAAGCGAGTCGTCGCACCCCTGCCGTTGGCCGATCTGCCCGAACTGGTCGCGCATGTCAGGTCTGAGCGGCCGTCTTCCGCACCCGGCTCCGAGAAACAGTTGCGCCAGGAAGCCGCCGGCTACTGTCCGAGTTGCGGTAGCCCACTCACTGCGGATGAGGTGGCTAGCAGCTGCGACGCGTGCTACCGCGTTTTGAAGCCCGGTGAAGCTGCCGGTGAGGCCAAGCGGCTGGCCACGGACGCGGCCGCATTTGCCGCGTCTTTCAAGCTGGATGCCGTGACCGATTGGGGCGTGCTCGAGTGGGAGTACCGCCGCACGATCCGCCCCGCACTGGAGCCGAAGCTTCAGGACGTCGTTGCAACATGGGCCGAGCTCCTCGATGCGGGCAGTGTTGTGCCGCCGCAGTGGGACTACATTGCCCAGCAGCGCGATAGCCGGCTCCTGCCGGCTGCGAAGCAGCTGTTCAATCTGATCTGCCTGTGGAACGCGACCTCGGTCGACCGCTTCTTGGTGCACGACGACTTTGTCAAGGAGCGCACACGGCGCACGGCCGAGCTGCGCGGTCAGGCCTACCAACTCCTGGGTCTCCACCACTGCGCGGTCGCGGCTGCCTGCACCACGCACGCCGACATCGTGCGCGGCTATAGCGCGGCCCGTCACTGGTTCGGCAAGGCCGCCGAGGACTTGGCGAACGTCGCGGCCGATCTCTCGGCGGCCGCGACGTTCGCCGCCTGTCTGACCCAGGTCATCCTCGACTACCCCGACCAGCCCAGGGCTGCGGATGCGATCACGGCCCCCGTCATCCCCGTGAAGGCGGGCAACCGTCCGATTCCGGGTTTGGCCGCTGACCTGCAGATACTGGCCGCGTACCAGGGCTCGGATGAGCGCTCGCGTACTCGCCTCCAGCAGGGAGAGGCGAATATCGTCAGGTTTTTGGATCTGGGCGGTGCGACCCTGGTCGCCCGCGATACTGCGCTGCAGGACCTCGCTGATAGATCCCGCGCCGAGCAGGACCGGGTGGATGCTCGCTGCGCCGAGCTTAACGATGCCTACCGTCGCGATCTGGGGTTGTTCGCCGGCCTAGGGATCGCTGCACGTGTTGGTGTCCTCATTGGCCCACTTCTTTTGCTTCTATTAGCCAGCTTCCTTGTCTGGAGCATTAAGGGGAGCGCGCCCCTTGCGATGGCGGCCGTGTTTGCTGCAGGCGCTTTGATCCTACCGCTCGGTGCGGCCTACGTGGGGAGCAAGTTCGTCGGCGGGTCGAGTGCCGACAAATACGACATTTCGCCTGCGGTCATCGGCGGCGCTAGCCTTTGGTCGCTGGTGGCCTTCACCCTCTGGTATTACGGAGTAACCCAGCCCGCTGCTGTGGGCCTCCTGACCAGCACGACGACAGGCTGGGCAGCCGGGGGCATGGTCGCACTGACCGGACTGTGGGCGCTCGTCATTTGGGGGTTCGCTCGTAAAATCAGTGGTAAGCTCTGGGGCATCCTTGTTGTTATCATCAGTGTGGTCACTATTGGGCTCGTCCTTGGCTACGGCTTCGCTTTGTCGCGTTGGCTGCCCGGTCATTTTTTCTGGCTGCTCGGCGGTGCTGCACTCCTGGTCGTGTTGGGTTGGGCTGCTGCACACACGGTGAATGTGATCCGCCACGCGCGTACGCTGGCCCAAGGGCGCCGAAGCACCCTACTGCGTGAACTGAACACTGAGAGTGAGGTAACGCTGAAGGGATTGGAGACAGAGCTTGCCGGAAAGGTTGAGTACTGCCGAGAAATGACCAAGGAGCTCGCAGGCAAGATCTTGACTGAGGCCGCCGGACTGGAAACCGAAGCTCAAATGCTGTCGGTCCGCCTGCTGCGACGATCAGCGCCTGGTGAGCTGACACCGCTGAACCTCATGCGGCAGAAGGCCGCAGG
Source organism: uncultured Anaerolineales bacterium (assembly GCA_964513075.1). Lineage (GTDB taxonomy): Bacteria > Chloroflexota > Anaerolineae > CG2-30-64-16 > CG2-30-64-16 > DAOUBP01. The sequence continues at coordinate 32,230 of CAZELR010000023.1, read as the reverse complement.
CTTGGATCGTGCCGGCGCCGATGCTGTTCCCGACCTCCTCGTTGCAGTTCGCTCACCCATCAGTGAGGTGCGCATTCAGCTCGCAGCGGAGATAAAGCGGCTGCCAGTGACTGTCGAGGAAGCGACGACCGCCCAAGCCGATCGGACCCTGCATCAGACGGCTGAAGGCGGGAAAGTCGAGGATGCACAGGCTGAAGCCGCGTTGCGAAGGCTCACCGCATGGGCTGTGCCCACCGTGATCCTGCTGCTTGGTGTGGTTGCCTGGGGGATTGCAGGCGTCCGCTACATTCCGCGCCGCGCTGAGTTGCCGCCGCCGGTCATTACTTGGGCAATCTACAGCCCGCGCATGCCCGGGTCGGTTGTCCTGCCACCATCCCTTACATCGGTGCCTCGTTTCGTTGAGCGGATCACGAGAAGCGTGCGAGACTGGTTCACTGATACGTATCGGCGGCTCAGCCGGTCGCCGGCAGTGACGCGCGCTGCCGCCTGGTTTGAGGGTCTGAAGGTGCGTCTCGGTCTGGTGCGGGCGATACCCACACCTTCGACTGCGCCGGCTTCCGGCTCTGTCGCGCCCATGACAGCCGCGCCAAAACAGACCGCTGCGCCGGTCGGCACCTCCGTGTCAAACGATTCGGCCTCATCCAAGGTGGTTGCCATTGTCAATGTGCGCGGCGCCAACGTCCGAGGCGGGCCGGGCACCAACTACCCGGCTTCCTCCATCGCGATTACCGGCACGCGGACTACCGTGATAGGGCGCAATCCTGCCGGGGACTGGTGGTATGTTTGTTGTGTCGGGGGCAAGCAGGGGTGGTTGGCGAACTCGGTTGTTCGCATCGAGGGTTCGCCGGCAGACGTCAAGGCAGTCCCGACGGTGGTCGTGCCTGCACCATGAGCGTTGAACCTGCATATCCGCTGGCAACTGTTTGGACGGCAACTATTGATTGATGAGGTTGGTAATGAAGTCTATCGTAACGATTGGACGTCTGGCTGATATTGGCTTGGAGCGCGACCATCAAGAGGACGCCTACGGCTACAAGCCGTTTGCAAAGATGACCGAACGCGAGCGTGCTAAGGGCCAGCTTTTTGTGGTTGCCGATGGTGTGGGTGGTCAGGAGGCCGGTGAAGTAGCCAGCAAGTTGGCCGTGGAGACTATCCTGCAACAGTATTATGCGGCGGGCGTTGATGCGATCGAATCATTGCACCTGGCTTTGTTGATGGCCAACCAGGAGGTTTATGCCGCGGCGCAGAAGATGGGATTTCAGAAGATGGCTACCACCGCAGTCTGTGCTGTGATTCGAGACCAGGAGTTGATCATAGGGCACGTCGGTGATAGTCGTGCTTACTTGTGGCATTCGGATCAGCTCCAGCGGCTGACTGTAGATCATTCCTGGGTTACCGAACAGATAGCCGCGGGTGCGTTGCCTGCTAATGCTGCACTATCCCATCCCTATCGTAGCCTGATCACCCGCTCTCTCGGGAACAAACCGGACGTCCTGCCGGAGATTCGCCACGTGGATGCTCTCGCCGACGGAGATCGTATCATGCTCTGCACCGATGGCCTCTACGACGGTGTGCCCGATGCTGAGATCGCTCAGGTCCTGAAGAAACTGTCCTCCGAGGATGCTTGTCGTGAGTTAGTGCGCCTGGCGAACGACGCTGGCGGAACCGATAATGTCACCGTGATGCTGCTCGATGTCCAGCTTGTTCAGGACGAGAATGAAGTTTCGGGGGTTCCCGAGAATGAAATGTCGATGGCGCCGGCCGCAAGAAAAGCCGTTACCTCGGATCAAACCGAAATTCTGATGCCCAGGTCGGCGGAGAAGAAACCCAGTGAGTCACGGGAGTGCGAGATTGTTTGGCGTTTGCAGCCCGCGCCGAGAAAGCCATACAGCATTTCTGAACAAATCTCGTTGCCGGACGGGCGCCGCGTCACTTGTGAGTTGAGAGTTCCCGATGCGCCCACGCCGCGTGATTGTGGACTTACGCTGCAGATCGCGGTTAGCGATGGCCCAAATCAAAAGGCAGTTGAGTTGCTGCCGCGTGCCCTTGCCGGACCACGTGATCGAGAGCATGTCAGCCAGATGCCCGTGGTGACTGTGGATGATGACAGCTCGGGGTTTCCAATGGACCTCGGCGATACGCGGGTCTGCATTGACGTAACACAGGTCAAGTATCGCACAGTGGAGGCCCGACAGTTCAAAAGTCTGATTGTTCGTTTTCGGATTGAGGTGCCAGTTGCCGTAGACGCGGCTGATACGGTGAGCACTGATTGAGGAGGATACCATGGCCAGGTTGCGTTTTGCGTATCGTTTCGTGGGCTTGTTATGGGTCATGATTGGCGTGATTGGCCTCATAATGGCGATAGGTTTTCTGCTGGCAGGCGTAGCCCTGGAGTCCTTTGTGCAAACTCAGTTTCCTGAGCTTACATTTTTGTTCGGTCCATCGTTGCGCGTCCTGCCCAGCCTCCAACAGATACTAGGGATCCTTCTGGGCCTGTTCTGTATCGTGTTTGGCTCGGCGCTGTTTGGTTTGCGGAGCTGGTCGCGTACAGTGGGCGTGGCTGTGAACATAACCTTGGGTGCGTGCGTTGCAGCAATCACTATAGCGTTGTTCTTGCAGATGCAACGACCGGGGTTGGTGAACTCAGCAACGCCTTCGTGGCTGAGCGTGGTGACTTTGCTGATTGGTGGCGGGTTGGCTGCTGGCCTGATCTGGGTAGGGTATCATCTCAGCACCCCAACCGCAATGGATGCTTTCTTTGGATTCCTACCCAAACTGCCGGCGATGCAGCCAGTCAAGTGCCCCACGTGTGGCGGAGCCTTGAATCTGGACAAGGCCCTGTGCCCGAAGTGCGATGCTGAGAATGAAGCCCCTACTGCGCCGCTGCGCGCCAAACTGGTCCAGGTGCAGACAGGTGCGGAGCACATCGTCTCCACCCATCGACCGACGCGTATCGGTCGTGATACGCCCGGTTATGAGATTCAGATTGACGATCGTACCGTCTCAGGTGAGCATGCCATGATTGAATACCTTGAGGGCCACTTTTACCTTCATGCCCAAAAAGACACCAATGGCACCTACGTGAATGATCTCGACCGCAGAATCCGCGATGTGGAGATCAAGAATGGTGACGTCATTACGTTTGGACAAGCGCGGTTCCGCTTTATCACTGAGTGAGTGTCTATGAGAGCAACAGCCTGGGCTGACAGGTCTTTTGCAGGAAGATATGCCCTTGTGTTTCTATTTTGGATAGCGTTAGGGTATGGTGCCACGCTCTCGGCCGCGTCGCCGAGGCAGGTCTCGTTGCCGGTGGCATCGGTTCAAGAAGCTTTCAAGGCTGGTGAGATTGACGCCTGGGCGGAGCCTATTGGGATTGGCTTTAGGCAGCCGATGGTGCGCCTGCACCTGTTCAACCGCGTTCAGGCTGAACGTACGATCTATGTGCCGATGGGAACTGTGCTCGCTGCGCCGAGCACAGCTTTCGCTGATTTGGTGATCGCCGACGCGATGACCGTCTCCGTCCCATCCCACGTAGGAATTGAGATCAACGCATTCAGCTTGGCCTATGACCGGGGTTTCCCTTCGGCGACTGGCACCTACAGCTATACCGTGGGCTCCATTGCCGACAGTCAGTTGGTTGCGCGCCTTGCCTCCATCGCCACACAATCTTCCAAACAGGAGTTCGGTGCCCAGTTAGCTGTTTGGTCATGGTCATCCGGCATTTCCTTGAAGGATTTGGCCCAGAGGCTGTCCGTTCCGCCCATGCCAGAGGATATTGAACAGGCAGGTCGCCTGCAGGGCGGCACCGATGGAGCGGTTGTCGTGCCAACAAACGTTTCCCCGCACGGAACAGGGGCCCCGGATGGGGCCACCTCAGCGCAGCCTGGCGAGCCGACGCCCACGTCTGACCCAGGCGGGCCGTTCCGTGTCGGTTGTCCCGGTCTGTTCCTCCTCGGCTTCCTGGTAGTGGCTTTGATAGCTGCCAGTGCATGGTTGGTCGGTCGAAAGCAGGCTCCAGAAGCGCAAGCCCCGAAGCGACCCATACCTGAACCCCGTCCACAAGAGGACAAGGCTCAGGCTTCGGGCGTAACGCCTGGGCAGAGTGTTTCCGATGCCACAAGGTCCCCCGAAACTACGGGTAGGCCGGCAGGCTCGGGGGAGCCGATGATGACCTCAGCCGGAGATGAAGTGGACGCGGATGCCACCCAAGCCCCTGCAGCCACAGAGCTTGTGGCTACTAGGGGGCCATTGTTGGGCAAACATTGGCCGCTAACTGGTCAACATATCATTAGCCGCGGTGAAGTGAGCTGGCTCGTGATCCCCGATCTGGCGATCTCAGTCCCCCATGTAGCTTTGGATATGGCCGCACCCGCGCCGCGCATCAAGGATTTGGCCAGCAAGAATGGCGTGACGCTTGATGGCAACCGTCTGGATGATGGCTTCTCTCCTGTGACCGAAGGACAAATGATTGGCATAGGCTCGCTGCAATTGATGCTCGGCAAGAATCTGTTGCAGGTGACTCAAGGATCGCTTAAGGGCAAGAGCTACAGCCTAAGCACCGGGATGACTACCATCTCGCGCGAAAGACTGCCGATGATCGTCACCGGAGCGCAAGATCGGGCGATATCGGATCTCCATGTGCTGCTGAGCCTGGAGGGGCAGACGGTGTCGGTAAAAGATCTCAACAGCAGCAATGGCACGCTAGTCGATGGAACGCCCGTGCAGGAGGGAACCCTACGACCTGAGTCGTGCCTGACGTTGGGGAGCAGCGAGTTCCGCGTCCAGATCCGATTCGGGATGTATACGCTGCTATCGCTTCTCGGCGAAGGTGGCATGGCACGAGTCTATTTGGCCGAAAACGAGCATCGCGTCAGGCGTGCACTGAAGATACCAAACGACTCTCGATCTGACCTCAAGCTGCGATTCATGCGTGAATCGAAAAATCATTGCCACCTGGAGCACGCCAATATTGTCAAGGTGCATGAAACTGGCGAGGTCGGCGGTCGTCCCTATGTAGCCATGCAATACATCGATGGCGGTAACTTGCAGACCCGCCTGGGAGGCGGAAAGCCTCTGCCGCTCAACACGGCGCTGCGGATCGCGCGCGAAGTGGCCGATGCTTTGGACTACGCTTACAGCAAAGATGTCATATTCCATCGGGATATCAAGCCAAGCAATATTCTGCTTGATAAGCAAGGCAAGGCCTACCTAACCGATTTTGGCATCGCTAAGGCGCTACAAGATCTCGACATCACGCAAACCACTGATGTGCTCGGCACCGTGTACTATATGTCACCTGAACAGGCGCAGGGGGGCAAAAAGCTGGACAAACGGACCGACATTTATTCGCTGGGAGTAGTGCTTTATCAGATGCTGGCAGGCGTGGTACCGTTCGATACAACTTCATCAAAGCCGGCCATCCTGCTCAAGCATATCTCTGAGCCGCCGCCGCCCTTGCGCGAGGCGAATCCAGACGTGCCAGAACAGGTGGTGCAGATAGTTGAGAAGTGCTTGGCCAAAAGTCCGGATGATCGCTATCAAAGTGCACGGGCGTTGTCCGAGGCACTGAAAGCGGTAGGCGGGGGATAGTTGTCAGGATCACATCAGGCGCCGATGTCACTGTTATGAGATTATCTTTACAAGATTGACACGCGGACTTATAATGTCTCTCGCGTTTTAGCTGAGGAGGAGGAGTCCCAGACTATGCCCAGTCATTCTGTCTCCAGGGTATTTTCGCGCGTCATAATTCTTGGTGTGGCTGTCTCACTGCTGTTTGGTTCGGTGCTGCCAACAGCAGCCGAAGAGGCGCAACCACTTCCCAACCTGGATATCATTCTCATCATCGACGAATCCGGCTCGATGTGGCTGACGAATGATCGTCCCATTCCTGCTGCCCCTCAGAACGGGACACCTCAGCCGGGGTGGGATCACCCCGGCTGGCGCATTGTGATGGCGCAGATGTTCGCCAACGTTCTTGGAGTTGAGCAGTCCGGGGCCCATCACCGCTTGTCTGTGGTTGTTTTCGGGAGCGAAGCCAAGATGGCGAGCCACTTGGCAGATATCCAGGATTTGGGCGCGCGCGAGGAGTTTCTTCGTTCCATCGACGCCAATCACAAGAATATGACATGGACCAACATTCCCGAGGCGCTTAGGCTGGCAATGGATGAAATTGAGCGCGCTGGACGCTCGGAGCCGAATGTCAAGCGTGCCATTGTTGTGCTCACGGACGGCAAACATGAGACGCACGACGCGATGAGTGAGGCCGAGACAACTGCTGCAAATAAGACGATTACCGATCTTGCTGAACAACGGGCGGCCGGTAAGTATTCCATCTATACCATCGGGTTCACCGAAGCAGCTTTCCGGACAGATCCCAAGAACCAAATCTACAAGAACCTCTTGGAACAAGTTGCCAGTACGACTGGCGGACTCTACTTTGAGATACCGGCACCCCTGAATCGCAGCGACCAGGAAAAGGAAACACAGAACCAGAAACTGCTCGACGTCTACATGAAGATCCTGTTTCATCTCTGGGGTCTGCCGGCGACGGATGTGCCGGCAGCGGTGCAGTCACCTATCGATGTCCCGGTGGAAATCGACCAGGACATGTATGAAGCCATCATCACGATCGTCAAGTACAACCGGGACGTACAAACTACGCTGATCCGGCCCGATGGTACGGCGGTCCGCCCGAGCGACCCCGGCATCCAATACGCAAGTTCACCCCTGACGGATAGCTACAGTATCAGCCGTCCCGCCAAGGGGACCTGGATTGTGCATATGACCGGCGAGGGCCGGGTGATCGTCGTGCCGATCATCGTGCCGCCCAAAGTGTTCAAGGTTGATCGTTTGTTGCCGGCCGCGGTCCATCCCATGGGCAAGCCGATGGATATCAGGGTCCGCGTTTTGGATTTGGATCAGAACCCAATCGTGCCGCAACGCATAGATCTGAGGATCAAAGCACCAGACGAGACCGATACTCAAGTGCCCCTAACGCTGAATGGCGATGCTTACACGGCCCGGCGGAATGACACTTCACAGCGAGGGGAGTATGTCTTGTCTTTTGACGGGGAGCACAATGGCGTCCCTGTAAAGGATCAACATCAAATCAAGGTGATTGCGGCGCCGTGGCTTAAGTTGCTCGACCCTGTGACCGGCGTGGTTTATCCGGTTAACCAGCCGGTTCCGGTTCAAGGTCAACTCATGTTTCAAACAGAGGTCGTCAAGAATCCCGATCCGGCCGACCGGTATGAGGTGGTCGTGCGTCTGGAGGATAGCAATGGGTTGGCTGTAGACACCCGGCAATTAAGCTTGCGACCCGGCGGGCTGTTCACCGGGGAGTTGAACATCAGTGGCGAGGGGAATTACACGTTGCGCGCTGAGTTGGCGGTCACCAAGCCAAGCGGTGAACGTTTCGAGGATATTTCCGAGGTATCTGTTGACGTGCATGGCCGGGTCTCACCGACGTCAACGACGTCACCGGTGCCATCTCCAACCTGGACTTCCCCACCGTTGCCGCCAACCCGTACGCCCACGCCGGCGCCCACGCCTGTGCCGCCACCGCCTGCTGAACCGTTGAAGCCCGGCGCGATTGCGGGCATCGGCGGAGGGCTGATCGTCCTATTCGGAGCAGCGTTGGCTGGATGGCGTTACGCCTCGGCGCCGGCGCTCAACGGCATGCTTGAGCTTGGTGGGCAAATGTATCCGTTGTCCGGCAAGCGCGGCATTTCGATAGGCGCTGAGCCGCGCTCGGTCATCCCCCTGCAGGGAGAAGGCGTTGCTGCTAAGCATGCTCAGTTACGCCCCATTGGCAGCAAGAAATCTCCTCTCGTTGAGATCCGCAGCGTTGACCCTGCGAATTTTCCCATCTCTGTGAATGACATTCCTGTGCCATCTCAGATTTTGCACAATGGTGATGTGATTCAAATCGGCGATCAACGACTGACTTACAGCGGCATCGAGCCGGACGAGGATTTCGGTGCGTTCGACTTTGACAGTGACACCGGCACCGGACAGGCAGGCTCGGGTGAATGGAGCTTGTAGTCCTGGCTGAGATCGTCAGCCACACAACGCAATGCATGGATAGGAGGAACCTATGACACTCTCGGCTCAGGAGATGCAACAGCGAGTAGGCATGCGGCCTACGCTCCTTATCGGTTTGGGTGGGACCGGACAGAAGGTCCTGGTACAACTTAAGGCCCGCTTCATGCGTAACTACGGGGAAGTCCCCCCGGCTGTGGAGTTTCTTTGCTTCGACACAGATCAGACAGTGGAGCAGACGCAGGTTGATGGCAAGATCGTGCGACTTACCGCCGATACGGAACTGATCAACATCGGTGGCATTGAAACACCGAATATCATTCGGAACCTTGACAAGTATCCTGCGATTGCTGACTGGATCACCGAGGACAAGGAAAGGATCCCTACGCGGGCCATTGTGATGGGTGCGCAACAGGTACGGCCACTTGGGCGCCTATCCCTCTTTTGGAAAGTCGAGGAAGTGACCCGCAAGATGCAGGCTTCAGTACAGCGCCTGACTGATCTGAAGTTGGCTCTCGAACAACGAGGAATCAACGTGTTCGTAATCAGCTCGGTGTGTGGTGGCACCGGTTCTGGCGCTATCCTCGATATCGCGTACTTGATTCGTCATGTCATTGAGCGATCTGGCCTGGCCTCTTCGTTTTGCTACGTGAATGGCATTCTGGCGTTGCCTTCTGTTTTCCCGAACGTTGCCAAACTCGGCATCGAGTCCAATGCCTATGCCACCCTGGCTGAACTAGACTACTTCATGGAATCCGGTGAATGGCAGTGCGATTATGGAAACCCGCGTCTGTCAATGGTCCAGTTCTCGGGCCAACGGCCTTTCAACATCTGTTACTTGGTAGATGCGCGCAATGAGCAAGGTCAAGGGTTAGCCGGGCTGGATGAGATTGCGCCGATGCTGGCTGAAGCGGTTTATCTGCAGATCAGTTCGCAGGTCGGTGCAGCGAATAACAGCGCCTTCGACAATGTGCGCGTACTTGCACTGCGCACCGAATATAAAGAGGAGGGCAAGCAAAAGCCCACTGCGTATAGCAGTTTGGGCACCGCATCCCTAATCTTTCCCGCCGCGAAGATCATCGAGTTATGCGCTCACCGTCTAGGATCCGAGCTCATTCGGCAGGATCTGCTGCGCTCGGATACCGCGGGCAGCGAGGTGGCCGCCGCAGTGACAGGTTTCCAACAGGCGCAACAACTCGAGATCGAGAGCCTGCTGCAGCAAGTTTCCCGTGACGCAAAAGGTAATCTCTTGCGCATCGCACTTGACCCCCGTGCGCTCGATCGTTTCAAGGAGGGCGAGGTCTTCGGTGCAACGCAAGCCTACCTGTCCAAGGCCGAGAATACGGTCGATAATGAATTCAATCAGACCCTTGAGACGAACCGCAAGGCGTCGGTGGACCGCCTAGGCAAGGTCTTGGACGGCGAGATAGAGCATATGGTGGACGATCCGAGCCGTGGTGTGCATTTTGCGATTGCCTTCCTGGAACAACTAGATGCCAGTCTCACAGCCAGTCGTGGCACCCTCGACAAGTCGCAGGCAGAGATGGCGCAGCGTCGCGATAGGGCGCAGACGCAACTCCGCCAGACCCAGCAGGCCTATGCAGAAAGCTTTCGTTCAATGTTCATCGGCCGAGGCGCCAAGATCAAGGAAGCCCGTAATCGCCACGTCGAGATGTTCCAGAACTATCTTGCAGCGCGGTTCGAAGTTCGTAAGCGCGAAATTGGCATCTCGCTATTGGCCGGCCTCAGCAACTCCATCCAGGCCAAGCGCGCTGCATTGCAGGGACTCGTCGATCGTCTGAGTTTCATTCAGAGTCAGTTCTACGCCTACATGGAACGTTTGGCATCCGGTAAGTCACGAACAGATTTTGTCTTGGCGCAGGACATCACGAACAATGCGGACATCGATCGCTACTACGCTGAGCATTTCCAGCGCTTGGGTAATGCCCCGGCGGCTGCGTTGCTGGGCGCTGAGGGGCCACTCCACAGTTGGGTCGGCCTTGAGCAGAACGAGATTTCCGATCGCGTCCTGCGCTACACGCGTTCTGCGTTTGAGGATCTCAATCAGATTGCGGTGGAACAGATCATCGTGGAGAAACGAGAGGTGGTTGATCCTGCCAAGCGACTTCAGGAACTCGTCAATCGATCTGTGCCGTTCTGGATGTACAAGAAGGAGGGTGTGCTGGCGCAGGACTGGGAGGGCGACAAGATCGTCGTTGTCGGCCTAGCAGACAGGGAGCGCTCGATCTACAAGGATAGCACCGAGGGCGGCCAGCAGCTGACTTCGACCTTCGATCCTCACCAGATCACTGTGTTGCAGACAAAACACGGTGTGCCCCTCTTCGCACTTACTCAGTTCAGAGATTTTAAGCAGGCTCACGATCACGTCATGCGACAGGGGCTCAAGCCGTTGTATGTCTTTCCAGAGGTTCGCCCCGGCGGTGAAAAGGCCAAGCGGATTTTTGCCCTGGGTCTCGCTTATGGGTTCATCTTCAAGTCGGGCGTCTACTATCATATCATTCCACTGGACAGCGGCTATCAGCCAATCCGGCTGGACCAGGGCATGGCCGAATCGCTGCGGGTTTTCCGTAACAATGACGACATGATCGCGCATGTTTCGAAGCAGCTGGATGATCAGATCAGCCGAGAAGGGCTCGACGTGGCTACCCAGACCCTTGAAGCCTATATCGCTGAACCTTATGTTTGCGAACTGAAGGGCGGGGCAGCCAAAACGAATATCGATCGGGCTGTTATGACGCGGGATACCTCGGTTGGTCGGCCTGGTAGCGCGAACTTCGACTTGATTCTGGAAATGCGGGACGCGATGAAGGATTACGTTAAGAAGGTCCTTCGCGGTTAGCCTTGGGGCGCGTTCTGCCGCAGTTGGGGTGGATAACATGATCAAGATGCCACAAACGATGCTTGTGGGCCTTGGGCCGCTGGGTCGGGCTACGGTTGAGCATTTCAAGCGACTTGTCGGCCAGACTTATGATGAATTACCCGCGATCAAGCTCCTTGTTCTTGATGTGCCTCAGCCGAATGAGATGGTGCTAGGGGGAGCCGCTGCTCCGGCCGAGCAGACTGTGCTTGGTCCGACGGAGCTCATTGAGCTCCCCCTTGATGAGTTGCTGGGTTCACTTAAGCGCGTCCAAGCGGACTTTCCGTGGGTCCCCGAGAAACTCGTGCAGGCAGAGGGGGATGATTGGTGGGAAACGCGACCTGCAGCTCGTCTGGCGCTGCATGCACATGTCAAAGAGCTCTTGAACTTCTTTGAATATCACATGCAGCAACTTGGCACCACCGAGGTACGTGATCTCATGGCAGAGAAGGGTTTCGAGATCACTACTGACCGCAATGAGGGCGCTCTCATCGTGGTGGCTGGGCTGGGTGATCCCATTGGTAGTGCTTTATTACTTGATACCACCTACTTGATGCACTATCTCTTCCGTCGGGCAGGTCTGCAAGCTGCCACTACGGCCCTTTTGTTCATGCCCGCACTCGTCCCCTCCGATCCCGCAACGGAGGCGTGTGCCTATGCCACCCTGAAGGAACTCAACGCGAGTATGGACGGCGCGCCCTACAGACGCGACTATCCCGGTTTCACGGTCGATTTTGCTGTGCCGCCGTTCAACCGTGGGTGTTACCTCCTGGATACTCGTAATGAGAAGAGCCTCACTTTGCGTAGTCAGGCCGAGTGCACCATCCTTGCAGGTGAATGGCTGTTTCGCACCACCACAACACCGTTAAAGGGGCGCATCGATGACTTTGTGTCGAATACTGGCGGGGCCCCTGATCACATGCAAGGCCAGCCCACCGCGTACTGCAGCCTCGGCATGGCTGCCTATACACTCCCTGTTGGCGCGCTGGTTGACTGGAATGCAAACCGGTTGAGCGCCGAGCTTCTCACGAGCTGTTTTTTGAAGGCCGAGTTATTCTCCAAGGTGTCTTCGCAACTGACTGACTTTTCCAATAAGAGTCATCTCAGGCCGGATGCCCTGATGAACGAAGAACTCCGGCTTGGTCCCGATGGCCAGCCCATACAGCTATCCGGTGATACCATCAATCGACTTCGAAGACTGCCCCCCGACCAGATTGTACCCCAGGTACAGGCCACCCTAGTGAACATGCGGGATGAGATGCTGCCGCGGCAGAAGCGGCAAATCGACGCCAATTCAAAACGTCTGCTTCGGGACGTGGAAGATCGAATCGGCGAGGAGATAGCTGGGATTCTCCAGCGTTTTCCGGTAGGGGGGCTTTCGTTGGCTACCCAGTTCACGGAGCGACTGCGCCAGGAGGCGACCCGCTTCAATGGTGTTCTGAGCAGGCGGGCGAGGGCTTATCAAGGTCGCAATGAACAACAGGCGAACCACCTGAATCGTCTCGGACCCGCCCTTAAGAACGCCGTAGCCAGCATTCCGCCGCTTCCACTGGCAGCGGTGAGCTTCCTGATTGGCATCGTGGGGCTCCTGATTTTGGCTTCCGTGTGGCTGAAGCATATTCTTGGCGCTAGCTCGCCTGCTGCAGTGGTTGTAGCAATTGCGGGTGTGTGGATTGTTGGCCTGGCAGCAGCAGCTTACACAGCCTGGCGCACAGTTGATGGCGTCGCACGAATCCAGAACGAGTACGTCGTCCACCTCGATAATCGTTTTCAGACGGAATTGGGGCTTACTCTCGTAAACGCTGCCAATACCCTATACCCCGACATCCTTACGGTGACTGATGGCCATCTGCAACGGCTTCGGCGTTTCTCGGAGACAATTAGCTCCCTGGTGCGAACCTTTAAGGCCCGCTTGAACCCCGAGCCATTATGTGGCGAGGTGGATTTCGCACTGCAGCGGTCAGTACTCACGCCAGAGATAATAGAGGAATTGTACGCTCGCTATCGCGGCACGGATCGAGTTGACGCACACCTGGCAGCACTCATGCAAACTACCGGCACACTTGACCTCTGGCAGACGCGGCCCGCCAGCGACATCGAGGGGGATTTGTTGTCCTTCGGTCGCAAGGTGTTCTCAAAAATGCGCGAACTCAAAGCCGAGGATCTGCTGAAAAAGCAGCTCACCTCACAGTCACAGATGGAACGTCAAATCAGCGTTTTGAAAGACAAGGCCGCTCCCTTGTGGATGTATGATCCGTTCAGCTTGGGACAGGCAGCCTCGCAGGAAGCTCGGACATTCGTCGGTCTGGAGATGTCCGGGGAAAGCGAGATGCGCAAGCAGTTCGAGCGGCTGGATCCATCGGCCGTGTTTGAGGCGACCGGCGATCCGTATAACATTACGGTCACAAGCATCCGGCGCGGCATGCCGTTCTTCGGTTTGCGTCGCGCCCAGGAGTTTCGGCAACATTACCTGGATACCATTAGGGCTGCGAGAACGCCACTCCATGTGGATGATAAGTCGGCCCTCGCTCCTGATCTCATGCCGCTGCGGGCGGGCGAACAACCACTGGACGCGGGTACACTGGTGGCAGTAGGCCGTGTCTTTGGCGTCGTTGAATTCGATGACGCCAGTAACCAATACGTTGTAAGAAAGAGAGCGAAGAAGCCAGCGACGCATCTGAGTACTGACCTGGTGGATGCTGCAATCCTGGTCGGCGCAGACCAGCAACTCATGGATGACCTCACGCGAATGCTTCAGGAGACTGTATCTGAGAAAGGAAACTCAGAAGTCGTTGAGATCATCGAAGCGTACCTGGCTGAAAAGACAACAGCTGGCTGGGAGAGGGAGCGCATCGAGCAGTATGTGGCGCTACTGCGCGCCTGAGCTCATCCGAACGTTTTCTCCTTGTCATCTTCTGCGATTGCGTTCATATCCCGCCGCAGGCGCCGAAGGATTTCTTTGGCCTTAATGGCAGCGCCCGAGTTTTCACCCGCCAGGCTTTTGAGCTCCTCGGCCCCAAAGGAACCGAAGGGATCTAGCGGCGCAGATAGCTGCATTTTGAAGTAGTTATATACGGCGCTGTTGGCAAAGCTTTGGCCTAGCGCGCGCCACCAGACCAGATGTAAGGCCGGGTAAGCGACTCTGATAAGGCTGCCCAACTCATCTATCAGCTCTTCATGCAGGTGCAAGTAGGCGCCGACCTTTTGCACCTGCGCATCGCTTGGTTTCACCGGCGAAGCACCGTCCCATCCCTTGACTGGTGTGAGCAGCTCTCGGAAAACCATAGGGAGCAAATCATCCGACCCTGCGGCTTGAAGCGCAGAGACTGACTGTCGAGACGCCGTGCGAAGCGCAAGTTGCGCCTCGTCTACTTGCCGGGTCAAGTCTGCAAGGCTTTGAGCCAACGTTTCCGAATGTGTTGTTCGCTCTTGGACTTCCGTCAAAAGGCGTTTGTATTCTACTGTAATCGTGGCCAGCTCGTTCCTGGCAATTTCGCGCTCTGCTCCTAGATCGTTCACTTCTTCTGCGAGACTCCGTTGCTGACTAGTGGTTTCGGTTATTGTGGACCTGATGAGCTCCAATTCGCTGACGCAACCTGCCATTTCGGTCTTAAGATCAACTACCTGTGTGGTGAGTCGGGCGAGCGTCTGGTCGAGCGTGTTTCGCAGCGCTTCCTTTTGGGTGATATCTTCTTGGAGCCGTTTGGTTTTCATGCGCATGGTCTCATGATGGCCTCGGATGTCTTGCATGAGTTGTTGTTGCTGTGCCAGATCTTCCTGGAGTTGTCGGAGATCTTGTTCTACCTTCTGCCGCTCTTCAGTCAGCCGTGCCGCCTCGCGAAGTTGGGCCAAGCCTTCATCTCGCCTCCTGAAGGCCTGGGCGGCGGTTTCTTCCGCGTCGGCCACTTCGCGCTTAAGGGTTTCGTAGCGGGTTATCAATTTGGCTAGGCGCGTTTTCTCCTCGGTAACCTGCTTCTGGAGCTGGGTTTTCTCTACAATCAGGCGACCGCGTGCTCTAGCCACCTCATTTGTCTGGCGTTGCAGCCGCGAGAATTGGTCCGAGAGTTGCTGGATTTGTGCGTTGTCTATTTTTAGGGGTTCGATCTGTGACTGCAGGTGTCGCATTTCTGCGGCGGTCCTGTCGCGCCGCGCGACCATTTCTGCAAGCTCATCGCGAATGGATTCCAGCTGTGTGATCAGGCTGTGATGTTCCTTGTGCAGATCGTTCAGAAGCTGATTCTTCTCATCACACTGCGCGCTCAGTGCGGCGTTGGTCTTCTTGTATTGGCGCTGGCTTTCCTCTAGCTCCTCGATGCGTAGGCGCCCCAGTCTCACGCGTGCCGAGAAAGCGTTCGGGTTGAGGGCTATCACGCGTTCCAGTGACCGATGGAGCTCGGATGGTCCAAGTGAAGTAATCTCCAGTAGCTGCCACCACAGCGGCGTGGACGCATCTGCGGCCAGCAACTGTTCAAGCGAGCTACGCGCTGTTGCCGCATCGTCGGCTCTGAGTGCCGCTTCCAGCGCAGTCGCCAATTTCGTTACTCTTGTCTGGTTTTCGTGCGTTTGGGTCGAGACCATCGGTACTCACCTTTTTCCGCGTCATCCCCATCAGTTCTATTGGGCAGAGAAGTAGATTTCCATCTCGATGTCGCCACGCCGTGCCGGCTGATTTTCGGCCAAGATGTGATAATTGCGGAAGATGGCGCCTCCGAAGAGTGACTTAAGGCTTGGCTGGCCTGGCCGGGTCGGCTCCTCAATCAGAAGCTTGTTGACCTCTAGTGCTAGCTGGTTGCCTTCCGCTCCATCCGGTGATGTGCCGAACGTCAACACAAACCCGGCTTTGCGCCTCCCAACGAGTGGATCAAAGATTAGGTGCAGATACGCCCTAATTCTCTCGCGCTCCTGTTGCTTGGCAGCGGCGTTGCCCCTCAAAAGTTTATCTGCGTCTATTTTGAACAGCGCTGCATCATCGCTTGCTTCGCTGCCCATCCTGAAGGCCTGTTGATCTAGGACCTGCGCGGGGGTTGGTGTCAGCGTAGGTGTTGAGGTCGGCGTCAACGTCGGCGTCGCAGTCGGCTTCAGGGTGGCGGACGGCGTATTGGCAGGGGCTGGGGTCGTCGTCGCTGTGACTGTTGGGGTCGCCGTCGCTGTGGCTGTCGGGGTCGCAGTGGGTGTTGGTGTGACAGTCGGCACAGGCGTAAGCCTGAGCGGTGCGCCCGGGGTGCTGGCCAGGAAAAGCATCGCTATGCCAAGCAAAAGATCCGCAAAGAGCCACCCCGAGAGGCCCATCGTGTCTCGGAAAGTATGGCGTGGTCGTGGCCTGTGTATCATTCTAGCTCCGATTTCCTAGCTTTGCCGTCCGCCCCCGAAGATGCTTCGAAAGCCGCTCTTTCCGTCGCGGCGCTTTTCTGCTGCGGTGGGTAAGGGGCCGGCCACCAACGTCGCCTCTGCAGGGGCAGATTCTTGCTCCTGCACCGGATGTTCGACCTGCATTACATGGCGCTGAAGGTCATCGTGTTTGGATTTGATGATTTCGCGGATCTCCGCAAGTGACTGTTCCATGCTCTGCCGTACTGCTTCGATCTGCGTCTCGACGCCGCCGATTTTTTTCTCGATACCATCAATCTGTCTTTCGGTCAGGGTTACGTCGGCCACGGTCCGTGCGCTGAAATCGCGCAGTTCCCTGGAAATCGTCTGCATGTCGTTTCTGATGGACGTGTTGCCAGTATTGACCTGCTGCAGAGTACTCCCGAGCTGTGTAATCCCCTGCCTCAGGCCATCGGCCAGGTCGCCTAGCTTTTCGGTAGCTGTTTCGACATCCTCGACGTATGCGCTTCCTTCGCTGCTGGAGTGAAGTAGCTGTTTTGTCGCGTCCCTCAGACTATCACCCAGGAGTTGGGCGGTTTTGGTAAGCTCCGTCGCGTTCTTTCCAGTAGCCCCTAGCTCCCGAATCAGATCACGCTGCTGTGTCTCAAGTTTTGTGATCTGCCCAGTCATTTGGTTGACTGCTTCGGATAGTCGGCCATAGAGCGATTGCAGATCTTGCCTGTACGAATCTTGCAGTTGCTGGTTAGCGCTCTGCGTATCGGCGAGCGATTTCCTGAGATCGGACTGCTGGCCGAGCAGCATCCCGATGGTTGAATTTGTCCGCTCGATGGCTTCGGCGACCCGGGCGGTGGAAGCGTGGCTCTCCTTTGCCAATCCCGACAGGCCCTCTGCCTGGTGAGCCATGCTAAGCACGGCGGTCGATAGGTCTTTCTCCGCAGCGGTGCTATGGTCGAATAGCTCTTTTGCCCTCAGTTGCACGCCGGTCAGAGCGCTTAGCAAAGTGGTTTCCTGCCCGGAAAGGGTAGCTAATCCGTCGGTGAGTTGCTGACTGGCTTTCTGTAGTTGCTCGTACCCCTCGCCTAGTTTCGCGCCGTGCTCGTTGAGTACTCTTTCTGTGTTAGTGGATAGCCCGTCCACTGCTTTGAGTAATGAGTCCTTGCTTTGTGACAGGATCACACCCAGCTCTTTCATCTGGTCTGCCGCTGTGGCCAGTATCTGAATACCGATCGTATTCTGCGAGATTTGGTCTCCTAACTTGCTGACAGCCGTTCGTAGCCCGTCTCGATCTGTTTGTGCGCTCTCTATAACAGCCTTTGCTTGGTCGCCAATCGATGTTAATGACTCAAGCAGCCCGCGTTGTTGTGAATCAGTTCTGTCCATTTGGAGGGAGAGCCGATCTACCCCATGGCTTAAGTGTTGATAGACAGACTGCATGCTGTCTTGATACTTTGTCAAAGAGCCTACGCCAGCCTCGAACATGCTACCGAACGCAGTAAGGTTTTGCGTGCTAGATTCTTGGTCCCGCGCCATCGATTCCAAACGCGTTTGCTCCGACTTGAATATGTCCAGCAGGGCATCGGCGTTAGCCTTGAATTGCTCTGTTGCCTCGACAATTTTGAGCGGGGCGAGAATCTCTTGCTGGTAGCGATGGGTGGCCAATATACTGTTGAGGCGCCAGGCGATCTGCTCGGCGCGAGTGCTCAGCTTCGATGTCGCAATCTCCGCTTGTGTCCCCACAACATCGCGAGAGTAGTGAACGACCGAGGCGATCAGCAGCACAATGATGAGCAGAACACCGTCGATTGTAGCCATCGTTTGAAAGGTGGCTGAGCGCCCACCCAGTTGTGGAAATCCCTGTTGCCATAGAAAAAGGAAGGGAAGAGTGCTTAGTTCCTGGTGCTTGCTAATCACCTCATAGTATCTTTGTGTTGCCGTGCCGAGGCTGAACCACGTGACAACGAGAGGCGCAAGCACGAGGACATTGCGCAGCAGTTCAAGAGTGGCCAGCACAATCGGCCGTTTCTGCTTGGTGGTCAGCACACGGCTCTCAACTGCGGCCGGATCGAGCGTGGCGCGCAGATCAAGGCGCGACAACTCGCCGATGCGGTTCTCCACTATTGCCTGGCTTAACAGTCGTAGTCGTTCAGCGGCCCCTTGATCATAGGGCTCAAGCTCCGTTGAAAACGCCTCCATGTCGGAAGCCAGGTTCTGTGCCGTATCGAATTCTTGCATAGCATTTGTGACTTCCTCGACCATAGCTTCCTCTCAGGTTATTATGCGGATCAGACTTCGACTCAGGGCCAGATAGTGGCGGTAGCATGATCTGGCGTTCCCTTAGCTGATTTACTGTGGACATGTAGTAACGCCAGGGCGACCCTGTTTCGCTCACGTGGCGTGAGCGGTGCATACGCCTCCGCAAGCGTCGGCTGATATGCGGCGGCGATGCGGTCGTCATCGTTTTTGTTAATCGCCTGGCGTATTCGTTCCAACGCCCCTGTCTGCCGGACAGCAACGGCGACCATCAATCGTTCGGTCGGGGACAGGGGATTCATGTCGCCGATTTCGAGTTCTTTCCCGAGCAGAGCGATCCGCGCCGGATCCGATGGGGTGACCTCAACGGCGGTTATGAACTCAAGGTAACGCCTTGCAAGGCCCAAGAGGCGTGCAAGCCGCTCCCCGCTGATCGCTGGGCCGGGCGGGACTCCTAGCGCCAACAGTTTATGGTATGCTGCGTGTGCGAGCATGGGGTGCCCGTTTTCTGTGGCATGGTGCAGGTCGGTCAAGTGTGTGGCGGCTTGCTGAGCAAGTTTGATATAATCACAAAGCCACTCATCCACCCCCACCAGTCCAAGCGCGTCGAAATTGGCGCATGCCTGCCGGACGAGGTCAGGGTCGCCGATTCGGAGCGCCGCTTGAAGACGGTCGGCGACTTCGGTCAGCGGACTGGCCCCCTGGTAGGTATCGCCTCTCGAAAGAGAAGCGATGTTAGTTGATGGTGTCTCCATGCTCAACAGCCAATGACTCCCTGGGGCCAAGACACATGATTGGTGTTTGGATTGGCAGCGCAAGTCGGCGGAATCGAGATCATAGACTACAAGATTCTACCACATGTGATTCGTGGTGCAAACTCCGAATTGCTGGCAAAACACGATGCGGCACTGTTCGCCGAATTGACGCAGTAATTCCCTTGATGTAAGATCGTGTGCGAGTTCACATTGTCACTGATGGAGAGGCAATGCCATTACAGCCGGGATATCTACTCAACGATCGCTATCGCGTGGAGAAGCAGCTCGGTCAGGGAGGTATGGGAGCTGTCTATCAAGCCATAGACACCCTACGCGACCAACCCTGCGCCATCAAAGAACTGCGTTTGGATGGCTTGCTCGGGTTCGATGATGCGACCAATAGTGGGGAGGCGCAATCATCATACGACTTGACAGCTGTCCATCCAGTTACGAGTGTGGAACCTGGGGGGGCCACCCTAACCCACGCTGACGCTACCCTTCACCGCGCGGGCAGCAGAATGTTAGCGCGTGATGCGGCCATCACGCAGTTTCGAGATGCAGCTAAGCTTCTGGACAAGCTTGTGCATCCGGGGCTTACTGCGGTGATGGATTACTTCGCCTCATCTGATGCTTATTACCTGGTGACAGCACTTGTTGACAAAGGCGAAGATCTTGCGGCGCGGTTGGAGCGTGAGGTAAATGGTCGCATATCAGAGGGCGAGGTTTTGGAACTGATCGACCAGGTGCTAGTTATTCTGGCATATTGCCACGCACAGTCGGTGATTCACCGAGACATTAAGCCTGAGAATATCATTGTTTGTCAAGATCGTAAGGTGTTTCTGGTTGACTTCGGTATTGCACAACCTCTGGGGCGTGACGGCAAAGTCCTGCCCGGCTTGAATGCGGTGTCAAAGGGTTATAGTCCCCCGGAGCAGTATGAGGGGCGAGCCGACAAATCCAGCGATATTTATGCCGTGGGTGCGACTCTGTATGCCCTGTTGACCGGGCGCACACCGCCCTCGGCTCAGGACCGGATAAAGACTGTTCCCCTGCAGCCACCCTCGCGCCTTGTCGGCAGCATCACTCCACAGATCGATGCAGTGGTCTTGAAGGCGATGAGCCTGGATCCCGCTGCGCGCTATGGCAGCGCGGAGGAAATGCGTGCATCTCTGCCTCCAGTCGGCCGGCTGAGTCGGATGGACGCCTTTGTGTTGGGGGCACGCGTCGGAACTGTCATTTGGTCCGTTGTGGCGAGTACGGCGCGGGTCCGCTTGGTTGCCGGCTGTAGCGATAAGACCGTTAAGGTCTGGGATCTCGTTAGGCATCAACTCCTGCGTACTTTGAGCGGCCATTCGGGCTACATCTACAGCGTCTGTTGTTCGCCCGACGGTAAGCTGCTCGCCTCCGGATCTAGTGATGGCATCGTGAAAGTCTGGAATTTGGAGACGGGGAAGGATCAGCGCACGTATAATCGGCAGGCTGGCGCAGCCCTGTGCGTTGCCTTCTCTCCGAATTCCGAGTTCGTTGCCGTGGGTTACGATGAAGCAATGCTGCGTTTGTGGGCTCAGCGGCCAGGGCAACCGGACCGCGTGCTTGACGGTCATCAGGGGCACGTCTTCAGCATTGCGTTTTCGCCAGATGGTAGGCTTCTGATCTCTGGCGCCAGCGATGGCCAGGTGATCTTGCGACACCTTGCGACCGAGGAAAGCGTCATCTTGCAGCCAACTGGCCAGGTTGCAGTGCGATCGCTTGCCGTTTCGCCCAACGGGCGTTGGGTCGCCGCGAGTGACATGGAGGGCTGGATCACAGTTTGGGATCTGCAGAAATCAGATGCACCGCGTCGTTTTCGGTCGGATCGACCACCGGTCTGGAGCCTTTCCTTTTCCCCTGACTCGCGTTGGCTGGCGGAGGCTTGGAACGACGGAATCATTGTGTTGCGGGACGTAGAAAGCGGCTTCCCCCTCCCGCTGTCTTTGGCGGGACACGCGAAGACTGTGCGAAGTCTGTCATTCGCGCCAGTGATCCCGAAAGGTGAGGGGAGCCGCATGGTTTTGGCCTCCGGCTCTGATGATGGCACACTGCGCCTTTGGTGGTTGGAGTGATCTGGCGCTCCCTGAGCGACAGGTCTTGGAGTGGATGGACCAGGTGATGGATGCTCTTGATTACTGTCACAAGAATCAAGTCGTCCATCGTGATGTTAAGCCCGCCAACATCATTGTGACCGTTGACCGCAAGGTGTTTCTCGTAGACTTCGGCATCGCTCGGCCCAATAATCCCCTGGGCGCGCAGTCGCGAAGTGTGCAGATCATTTCTGCCGGTTACAGTCCGCCCGAACAGTATGCGCCAGGGCCAACGGAAGTTCGTTGTGACGTCTATTCCGTCGGAGCAACGATGTACCATTTGCTGACGGGGCGAGCTCCGCTGGATGCTCCGCGCCGGGGAGCGGGTCAGGAACTACCACTGCCGCGCGCGCCCACGGGTGCGATCTTGCCATCAGTGAGCGCAGCTATTATGAAAGCGCTGGAATTGCGGGTGGACCGCCGTTTCCAAACGATCGATGAGTTCCGTCACGCTTTGGGGCGTAAGGCCGGGGGACGAAGGCGAATGCACCTTTGGCTGTATCTGGCGTTTGCGTTGCTGTTTGGCACAAGCCTCGTTTTGCGTCGGGATGCGCCCATCGCCGAGTTGACTCAGGCATTCTTCCCCGGCCCCCTTCGTTCGACTGCGACAGAAGAGGTAACGACCGTCCCACCACCGCCTAAGACAGTTGCGTCCACGCGGGTGATACTTGGGCCACCTGCTCCTCCTCAAATTCCTGCCACGCCTGTGCCAACTGCGCCTGACCTGTCCGCTAACGCGGATAACTCGACAAGTGTTCCCACCCCTCTGCCGATACTCAGACCTTCTGCAACCAGCACGCCGATACCTACTATCACGCCCTCACTCACACCGATCCCCTCGCCAACGATCACGCCCACGCCGACGCCCTATGTTCGGGTCAGCGGCGACAACGTCAACCTGCGGTCAGGTCCAAGCACGAATTGTGCTGTGATGGGGCGTGTGGCGCGGGGCGACGTTTTGGCGGTGATAGGCCGCGATCCATCCGGAAAATGGTGGCAGGCGAGGACTCAGGCAGGCATCGAAGCCAGGATCAGCGGATCGTTGGCTCCCGCAACAGGCGCCGAGTTAGTGCCAATAAGAGCAGTAACACCTTGTCCCCCGCGTCTTGCGGCTACTCCGGTTCCAACCTCGAATATTGAGTCAAGGACGGTGCCTCCTCCGAGGTCGGTCTCGGGCGCTTGCCCTCATCCTGGCTCCTGCATTGTAGATCCGCGGGACAATGAAACCATTCTTGGTGTGACAGCAGTTCGCGGCAGAGCCACGTGTCCTAATTTCCAGCGCTACAAAGTCGAATACCTGCCCGAGGGTGGGACGAACTGGGGTGTCCTGCGGGAGAGATACCAATCTGTCGAAGCAAGCGATGGCCTTCTCATGGAATGGTATACGGGGACTGTTCCGCCAGGCGCCTACTCGTTACGCTTGACTGTGGTGGACCGGACAGGCAACTACTTGCCGCAAGCAATCATCAGGGTCGTTGTGATCCGATGATCCGGCATCGAGATTCGGGATGACGTTTGGATGTCTTTCGCTCCTATCAATAGGAGGGAGTCGATGGGACTTCTTAAGGGACGCACGAAACGAAGCGACAATTCGGACGATCAATGGGCCCTTGACTCGCCTGGACCTGGAGCCAGCGAGGCCGATGCTAAGTCCTCGCCGGACGACCCGTATGCATTTCCCTCTGATATCTTTGCTCCCTATACGCCTGTAGCGCGTCGTCGCTCATTTCCCTGGCTATTTGTTGGGTTGGCTGGCGGTACGGTTGTGATCGCTGTCGCGCTTTTTGTTCTGCTGCGCGGGCCCCTGTCAGGTAGATCGGCCGTAGTGGCTCCTGAACCGAAGCTCGCGCCAACTTCTCAACCCATACAGACAGCTCATGAGGGTCAGGTTTCTGCGCCGACCGCTACACCGCCTTCGTCTCCCACATCATCTCAGGCATCCGCCCAGAACCCGGTGTCAGGCTCACTGGCAACTCGCTACACCTACGATCCGAACGGCAACCTCAAGACCCGCACGGATGCCAACGGCGCCCTCACTACTTACGAGTATGATGCACTGAATCGCTTGACCGCAATCCGCTATTCGGATCAGTCGTCGGTGACTTATACATACGACGCGGCGGGTCGGCGCACCAGCATGACGGATTCCCTCGGCAGATCTTCCTATGAGTATGACATCCATGATCGCTTGGTCAGTGTCACCGATCCGAACGGCAACACTCTTCAGTATGCATACGACCCCCGCGGTCTCCTGACTCGGCTGGTTTACCCTGACGGTGTCGCGGCGAGCTATACGTGGAATGAGGATGGCCGGCTCAGCACCATTCAAGATCAGACCGGCATCACGCGTTATCAGTATGACCAGGGAGGGAGGCCTACCGCCCGCACGTTGCCCAATGGCGTCACATCCAACTATGAGTATGACGCCGCCGGCCGGCTGGTTTCCATCGAACATCGCGGCCCGGATGGCGGCCTGCTGATGGACTTCAGGTACGAGTACAACGCGGTCAACAATCGAACGCAGGTGACGCGGACCGAGGCCAATGCCGCACTGCAGGTTACGCGCTACGAATACGATGCCCTGGATCGGCTCACCCGGGTCTCCTATCCTGATGGCGAGGTGGTGAGCTACCAGTACGATGCCGTGGGCAATCGCACGTTGCAGCAGTCGTCGGTTAACGGTGACACGCAATACATGCACAACGGTGCTGGCCAGTTGGTCTGGGCCGAGGGCCCGAACGGTGTCCTCACCTACCGGTATGATGCTAACGGGAACCTGGTCGAGCGCCAAGATGGCGCAGGGCATATCGTGCAGTATGGGTGGGACTACGAAAACCGGTTAGCCAAGGTGATCAGCGGGACTGCTACCGTCGAGTTCCGATACGATGGCGATGGCCGAAGATTGGCGAAAATCGCGAATGGCAATCAGACGACGTACGTTCAGCACGGCTCACTGCTGCCGCAAGTGGTGGTGGCGCAGACTGGGCATCAGGCAACGCGCGTCCTCCTGGGATCTCAGCACGTCGGGGAAAGTGACGCGGAGGGTGTACGGTACTATCTCGAAGATGCTCTAGGCAGCGTGGCGGGAGCTGTTGATGCTGCGGGCAGGCTGCTGGAGACTGTTGAATACGACGCCTTCGGTCGTGGTCGAGCATCGGCTCTGGCTGTCTTGTTTGGCTTCGCAGGCGAGCAAGCTGATGCGGAGACCGGGCTGGTGTTTTTACGCGCGAGATACTATGATGATGATACAGGTGCGTTCATCAGCCAGGATCCTTTTTCGTACTCTGCGGTCAATTCGCAAGCTCTGAATCGTTACGCCTACGTGACCAACAATCCTGTGAACTTGATAGATCCGCTCGGTCTGGCAGGGCGCTCTTCGAATGATCCGCCGACTAACATCTCGACCGACAGCACGAACGCGCAGATCGTAACGCGGCCCCTCGGTGGCTGGATGACATGGACAGGGATAGGAGCCTATCTCTTCTTCAATTTTGGCATTGGTCACACCGATGTCAGGGTTGGCAATACCACTGTGGGCTTCTTTCCGAACGGATGGGCTGCAAACCCGGGAAATGATTATCCGACGTGGATGAGCTTCACCCAGAATGTCAATCTGCCGGCCGGCAATAAGGAGGCGCTCCTGCCGCAGATCCAATATAACTTCTGCAGCTACAACTGCCAAAGCGCAGCCGCTGAAGTCGTGCAGCGATTGGGCGGACAGGTTTCAGGACTCTACCTGCCAGGAAAATCGCTGAACGATGTGGTTACAACCGTCGGTAGCGCGTTGTCCTCCGTTGGTGAAGCAACTGTGGGGGGCGTCTCCCTTGACCGCGCCGCAAGTGTCTTAGGCGATCTCAACGACATCACCGGCGCAACTTTCGATCCTGCCACCGGACAGGTTGTCCTGATCGGCCGTAAGGACACGCTGCTTCCACCTATGGATCCTGATGACCTGGCTGTCGCGATCCGAGCCGTGTATTCGGGCGCAGATCCCGGTGTCACGATGGTGCCAGTGGATCCGACCATGCGCGATATCACGCAGCGGGTCGAATACTTTGGCCGCACCCAGAACACGCGTTTTGGTCTGGTGATGTTCGAGGCTGATCGCTATCTCAAGAGCCTGGCCGGCGGCCAGGACACGCTGACCCTTCAACCTCTCTCCCCGAACGTGCCGGGCTTCAAGTCCGAGATCGATCTTATGCTCGACCTGGGGGTCGGCAAAGTGCCCTGGCATCGCAACTGGTTCGTTCCGGGTGAGGTTGTCCTGAAGCGCAGTGCAGACGGCCAGTCAATGATCTTCGATCGCGCCACCATCAAGCTCGAAAGTCGCTTCATCAAATTCGATGCCGACGGCAATCCGCAGGATGTCCCTGGCAGCAGCCCCGTCACCGACCAGTTCACCCGGTCTGTGACCCACCACTATGCTGAGCTGGCCGCCGGGAAACCCGAGTTGGCGGAGCTTGTGCGACTGGCTAAGATTGTCGGCGTGGTGAAGTGGCTGCACGACACTGACATCCCCGTTGATCTCGGCTGGTTGAGCGATTACCGGATCAAGCAGCTTGAGACGCCGCTGAAGACTCCGGGACTGGTGGCCACAAAGAGCGCGGCCGATGGTTCTTACAGAATCACATCCATGGGTGGGGTCGGCTATGACACGCCAAACACCTATGATGTCGATAGTGATGGGCGTGCCGCCGCGCTGGGGATCGCGGTTCTGGCCGCCCGTCCGGCGGAGATGCCCATTACCTGGGATTTCGAGCAAGGTGGCGAGCGGTTGACCGCAGTCGCACTGAACCTGGCGCCATCTGAGATCATAGGTGGCGATTCGGTCGAGCGGACCGATGCGCTTGTTCGAGCGGCCGGTGGACAGACCATCGATTTCACACGGCGATCGAACTCGTTGGCTCAAGCTACTGGCCCGCTGGGTCGAGGCTGGTTGCAGACCGTCCACTCGCTGGCGTTCCGCCGCGTGGCCGTGCCGGGTAATCCCGAGGCCTTCCACACTCAGGCCATCTTGACCTATGGTTCGGACCGGATCGAATACAACCTGACGAGCGATGGCCTGTTTCGCCCTGGTGATCTCACGTCGGCGTACCTGGCGGTAGGTTTGACTGGCGTAGATCGGTTCGAGCCGTTGGCCACTCCCGCGCTCACGATGGCGCCCGGTCTGCCCGGCGAGCCGCTCGACGTGCGGGACGGAAGCGAACGGCCAGTGCAATACACCGGCTTCGTTGTCGTTCGGAGAGATGGCTCGCGCCTGGCGTTTGATCCATCAGGCCGTTTGGACGCCATCCGGGATTCAGCCAAAAACCAGGTGAACTACATCTATCAAGCTGATCGACTTGTTGCGGTCAGAGACGCTGAGGGGCGCGGAATCGAACTGGCTTATGACGCAGCGGGGAAGCTTACGGGCCTGTCGACTTCGGACGCACGCGCGGTGCGTTACGTGTACGATGCTTTAGGGAACTTGGCCGGCGTATTCGATGAAACTGGTGAGCAGTTGGAGGGTTACGCCTACGACTCCGACGGCCGTCTGTCCCAAATAACGGAAAGCGCCGGCCGCACAGTTCTCAAGAACAACTACGATGGTCTTGGACGCCTGATCGCCACCGAGTCGGCCCAGGGAGGGAGCGTTAGGGTTCATTACGACGCTGTCGCCAACACGGCGACGTATACGAACTGGTCGGGCAGCACGTATACCCGTCGATATAACAAACGCAAGCGCTTGGCGGCGGAGACTGGTTTCGATGGCGCCACAACCACTTACGAATACGACACACAGGATCATCTGACCGCGCTGACCGACCCGAACGGCAACACGACCGGCTTCAAGTATGACTCCCGCGGTCTGCTGACCGAGGTTGTCCTGCCACTTGGCGGTAGGATTCGTTGGCTGAACAACAACGATTTTGGTGTCCCTGAACTCATTGTAGACTCGTTGGGTCGAATGACGCTGCGTACGGTCGACGCACAGGGACGAGTAGTGGCTGAGACAAGTGGCCTTCAAATGGAGAATGAGTCGCCGGACGGTGGCTTTACCTATTTCGAGGTTGATACCGCTACCTCTGCATATCAGTATGATTCCGCCGGTCATCTGAGTACAATCAAGGACCCGGGCGGCTCCGTCACTCGATTCAGCTACGACGCGATCGGTAACTTGACGGAGGTTCACTTGCCGGGAGGCGGAAAAATCACGCAGGCCTTTGATGCGCGTTCGCAGCCGGTCACCATCACGGATGCGTCGGGTGTGAAAACCGAGTTCGAATATGATGCCCAAGGCCGGCTGATCAGTCTCACTACACCTGCCGGGGTCGTCCGGTACGGCTACACCGACGGGGACTTGACTTCGTACACCGACGCGCTGGGTCGCACTTCCCAGTATGCATACCACCCGGCCGGGCAGTTGGCAAGGGTGGTCGATCCCGTCGGAGGGGTGACCGCGCTGGATTTTGATCCGGCCGGCAGGTTGACCTCCATCAAGGATGCGAAGGGCAGATCGACTGCGTATTCGTACGGCGCGGACAACAGGCTGATCGGGGAGACGATGGCGACCGGTGTGCCGGCGGACGTAGCTGCGCCCGCGACCTTACCGGCGCTGGCCGATGAAGTGGCCGGTCTGATCATCAGCCAGCCAGGCGATGCCGCCGCGATCCGGCAGCAGTTGACCGGTCTGGACACTGCACAGCTAGAATCACTCCGGGAGTTGAGCGGCAGAGGCCGGCTACTGGGACAGCTACTCGACCAGGCAGAACTGGACTTCTTGCAAGGGGCAGGCGCCAGGATGCTGACGGAGGCGAGGCCGTTGGAGCTTCAGGTGTATGGCCTGGGAGAACGTAAGCTGGTAGTTTACGTGGAAAATACGGCGGGAGCGCAGGGCCGGGTGGACGCTCTGGAAAAGGTGCGCCGGCATTACTGGCTTCAGCACGAGGTGTCTGATCAGGTAGTAGTCTCTCTGGTGACCTCCGGAACATCGTTGAAAGTGTTGGCCGGCGACCGGTTCAGCGAAATCACGCCGCGCGAGTTGGAAACATTCGGCGGCCGTCTCGCACGCATACTGGCGTTCCTGCCGCCTTTGCGCACACGCGCGACCTTGTCCGCTGGGGAGCTGGCGCAGCGTTATCCGCGCCGACTCGGCCAGTTGCTCCTGGCGAAGGATCTGGTGCCTGCAGGCGTGGCGGTCATCGGTTTTGATGGCGATCTGAGAGATCTGAACTTCCAGCAGGTTTTTCCCGATGCGCGGGTCTATCGCACGCAAGGCACTGACGTAGAGGCGATTCTGCGCCGACGACAGCGCCTGAATGAAATGAAGGTAAGCTTGGCCGACATAGCGCTCCTCAACGGCATTCCTGCCACCGAAGAGGAGGTGCAGAAGGTCGGCAAGAGCACAAAGGACACGGCGCGCTGGCTTGCCATTCACAACAAGTGGCGTGCGATGGTGGAGAAGCGTGGGATAACAGCCGCTTCGGCCAGCGCGGATGCGCTACTTGCAGCGCTGGAGTCCAATCCCTTGGTGGTGGTGCTTGTAGCCCACAGCAATGGTTATGCCATCCTTCTGCCTGATGGCTCGGAGTTCGATATTAAATCGCTCTCTCCCGAGGTGCGGCAGGCGATCGCGCGCAACGCGCCGGTGGTCTGGCTCTTTTCTTGCCGTACGGGCAGCATCCAGGATGGACAGAGTCTGGCCCAAGGCTTGTTGGATCTGGGAGCGACCAGTGTCATTGCACCGGTCTCGGACATCAAGGCCGAGGAAAGCGCTGTGGTTCTGGAGCGCTTTTTGGATGCGATCTCGAAGGGCAAGCCTCTTATGGAAGCGCTCGATGATGCGCTGAAAAGCGCGATGGGGAATATGCAGGAGAATCGCCTTGGTCGCGCGCCATCGCCTGGTATCGTGGAGGCTGTTGCATTTCGGCCGTCGCCTCAGAGGCTGGAGATTTCATAGCAAGGAGGTAGCGTATGAGTGGTCTTTTGCGGCGCTATTTTGGCCTTGGGCTCTTGGAGGGAGAGCTCATGTTGGGACCGGATGAGCCCCAGCGCACATCGTTTAGGACGATCGCGTTGGTCTTGCTCATGTATCTCGGGGTGCTTTTCGGCGTGATTGCCGAGTATGTCCTGGAGTCGCTGCGCTCGTCCAATGCTGACACGATTCGGATCGGTATTGCTGGCCTCTTCAAGGGGTGGCTTGTGGCCACGCTGCTCTTTCCGCTAGTGTGTCCAAAGATATTCAGTATGTCGGGTTTTGGCTCCGGTGCAGGCCCGATCGAGGGCAGCTCTCCGATGGGGCGGGCGCTGCAGTTCTTCGTGGCGTTCGAGAACGGGTTCTTTTGGCAGGCAGTGCTGATGTAGCAGGTGTCGCCGGTACGGGAGGTGGCATGAACACGCAAAGGGGTGAAGAAGTGAAGAGATCGAAACGCAAGTATCGCGCGTTTGCGTTGATCCTTCTGGCCATCCTGCTCGCGGCGTGTGGGGGAGAATCACCTGTGTCGGAGCAGCCAGCGAATTCGGAGTCCTCGGCAGATGAGGTCACCACGCCGGCGGCAAGCAGCGATACCTTGTCGGGGACAATCGCCGAAGCCTTGCCGGCTGCGCAATCCGGCGCGATCATCATCGACCACACCACCACCGACTTTTCCCGCATCCCGCCCGAATGGCTCGCCGCCGCCAAACAAAACGTTGTCTGGCTCTACGGCCACACCTCCCACGGCAGCCAACTCGTGATCGGCGCCAACTACCTGAGCGAGCGCGTGGACCCGCCAACATACAATTTCGTCACCGAGTGGGGCGCAGCGCCGGCGCAGGGCGATCCGCCTGCGCTGCGGTTGGCCGACGACGACGGCTGGAGCTGGGATCCGGGCGAGCTGTACAACAAGGCGCGCGGCTACCTGGACGATCCGGCCATCGGCCCGCACGTCAACGCGTTCATGTGGTCGTGGTGCGGCGAGATGTCGGACGCGGGCACGCCGGTGGATGAGTATCTCGCCATCATGGAGCGGCTGGAGGCGGCGTACCCGCACGTGCGCTTCGTGTACATGACTGGCCACACCGACGGCGGCAGCGCGGAGTTGGCGGCTAACAACGAGCGTGTGCGTCAGTATGCGCGTGAGCACGACAAGGTGCTTTACGACTTCGCTGACATCGAGAGCTGGGACCCAGACGGCAACTACTACGCCGATACCGACGACAGTTGCCCCTGGTGCGCCAGGTGGTGCGGGAGCCATCGCGATCAGTGCCGAAACCTGCCCAGGAACGACGACGAGTGCCAGCACTCACACGGCTTCAACTGCGTGCTTAAAGGCCAGGCGTTCTGGTGGTTGTCGGCGCGGTTGGCGGGGTGGGATGGTGTCCAGTAGGTGGGTCGGTCAGAATCGAGTTGGCCATCTGCGTGCCCTGTGCTATAATCTCCGTGTACTCGGAATTCAACTCCGAGCGCATTAGCATTCCCAAAGTGTAACCTGAGACCACACGGCTAGGGGCTGCAAAAAACCTCCGACCACACGTCTCACGGGAAACAAAAGACCACACGGCTCCGCAAAAATGGCTTGCCGTGTGGCCGGATGTGGCAAAACTGAGATTTTTCTTCGGGTCCGTGAGGTCGAAGGTTCAAATCCTTTCTCCCCGACTTTTTGTTACCTCCGACATCACGGATACCCCTTTTCGAGTAGCCTTGATGTCTCCGGTTCACTGAGCCGCCTCTTTTGTGTCTACCTCAGCGCTCAAGGTTCGTTGCCTGCGGATGAGAGAAAAAACGTCGTTCCCGCTTATCGGAACTGGCCTGTGCATTATCAGAACCAGGCTCTCTCTACCGGAGGCATCAAGGATGAAAAACCTCACTTTGTCCCAGGCCATCGAAGGCTTTCTGCTGGAGAAGCAAGCCCAGCGCCTCAGCCCCTACACCGTCAAAGATTATACCGTGTCATTCCGGAAACTCCAAGCGTTTCTGGGTGATCCGGTCTTCGCCAGCATCACGCTGGACCAGATGCGCGCGTTCATGGCCGACTTGAGCACACCCCGGCAGCCCGCGGGCATCGCGCCGCGGCCGGTGATGGTGTTGTCCAAGAAGACCGTGCTCAACGTCCACACGGCGCTGTCCGCGCTGTGGACCTGGGCGGTGACTGAGGGGCTGACGAAGCGCCACCTGCTCCACGAGATCCCGCGGCCGCGGCCCGAGAAGCGCGCGGTGACGCCGTTCACCGAGCAGGACGTCAAGACGCTGCTGGCGGCCTGCGATCGCTCCAAACCGTACGATCGGCCCGGCAAGAAGACCTCCGACCACGGTCGGGCGACCGGGCTGCGCGACCGCGCGATCATCCTGTGCCGTGAACTTTCTCCGCAACGGCGGCAACGGCGGCAACGCCTACAAGCTGCAGATGTCGCTGGGGCATAGCACGCTGGAGATGGTGCGCACCTACCTTTCGCTGGCCGACGCCGACCTGGAGAACGCGCATAAGCGCGCGTCGCCGGTGGAGAAGTGGCGGCTGTAATGTGTCATCCAACCTAAGCGGGACTCTTTGCATGGGAAGTCCGGATCAGCTATACTGGCGAGGCGATCTGGCTGTACGATTACGGGCGCTCTGCGAAACATACTCGGCCGAGCATGTTTCGCAGAGCGCCGCGCGAACCCACATGAAGTAGAGGCTCGAATAGACCCTTGATGACTGAGATCAATCCTCCAATCCTTCGCATCCTCGGCATCTTCGCCCACCCCGATGATGCCGAGTTCACCGTCGCCGGCAGCGCCGCGCTGTGGGCCAGCCAGGGCGCGCACATCACCTATCTGGTGGTGACGAACGGCGGCGCCGGGAGCAATGACCCGACCCAGAGCCCGGACGAGCTCGTGCGCATCCGCCGGGCCGAGCAGACCG
>CAZELR010000022.1:0-58702 GCA_964513075.1 uncultured Anaerolineales bacterium | reverse complement strand
GACCGGCCACAGCGGATCAGGCCGCACCGGGCGAAGTCGAGGCGGACGCGGGTGCGGTGCGGCTCGGTCAGAGACCGGCCGCAGCGGATCAGGCCGCACCGGGCGAACTCGAGGCGGCCGCGGGCGCGGTGCGGCTCGGTCAGAGATCGGCCACAGTGGATCAGGCCGCAGCGGATGAAGTTGAGGCGGCAGATTCGGACGTAGTTGCGGCCCCGGTTGTGGACGCACAGCGAGTTCGACCGGCTGCGGACCGCGGCCGGCCCTGGCTGGTGGGGCTGCTGGGGCTGATTGCCGTGGTAGCGCTGCTGGCGGCGGCGGGCCGGCCCACGGCAGCAATCGCGGCTTTGCCGTTGTGCCTGGTGCTGCCGTTGATTTGGCGCCGCGGGGCTACGGCTGGGGAGGTTTTCACTGCGCTGCTGGTAGGGTTGGGGCTTGCGATCATCGCGGGCAGCGAGCTGATCTATCTGCGCGATTTCCTGAGTGATGGCGAGTGGTACCGGATGAACACGTTGTTCAAGTTTTCGGTGCCGGCCTGGCTGCTCCTTTCCATCGCGGGGGGGCCGATGCTGCGCCGGGCTTGGGCGGCCGCGCGGCGGGCGCCGATCTGGGTTGGCGCGCCCTGGCAGGCGGCGATGGGGTTGCTGCTGGCGTTTGGCTTCGTATTTCTGGCGGTCGGCATTCGGGTGCGGGTCGATGACCGGTTCCCCGGCGCACGGCCGGCGATCGGCACGCTGGATGGCACGGCCTATATGACGGTGGGGCAGTACACCTGGCCCACCGCGGCGTCGGTGATCGAGTTGGGCCCTGAACGGGACGCGATCCGCTGGCTGCTCGAGAATGTAAGCGGCACGCCCGTGATCGCGGAGGCGCCCGCGGGCGGTTATGACGTGGGCGGTCAATTTTTGAACTACGACTACTACCGGGCGGGCGGGCTGCGAGTGGCCAGTTTGACCGGCTTCCCCACTTTTGTTGGTCAGCACCAGGGTGAGCAGCGGCCCGGCGACCAGGTGGGGACGCGCACTGTGCTGGGGCAGGACTTCTTTCAGACGACCGATATTGCGTACGCCCGCTCCCTGATGGCTGAGCTGCGCGTCGGCTACGTCTATGTCGGACAACTGGAGCGGATCCTGTTCAGCACCGAGGCGCTGCGTAAGTTCGAAGTCCTTGCGGAGGCGGGCGAGCTCAATGTGGCCTATCGCAACACTGATGTGACCATCTATCAGGTTGTTCGATAGGAGCCGCCATTTTTGTGCGGCCTTATTTTTGCGTGGCTGGCTCATCGTGCTAGAATTTCTTGTTGAGTAAGTGAGTATAGGATTCGCCAATGCTTCCTGTGATTCTCTGGTGGTTGGTGATTCAGGGTCTGGGCCTGGTGGCTTTGCCGCTGACCTGGCGGCTCTTTGCGCGATTGCCGGGTCGCGGTTATCCGTTTGCCAAGGTGTTGGGCCTGCTATTGGTGTCCTACGTGCTGTGGCTGGGCGCCAGCCTGCACCTGATTCCCAACGATCTGGGCGGGATCGCCTTGGCGGTGCTGGCGGTTGCCGCGGCCTCGCTGTGGCTGGGCCGGTCGGGCTGGCAGGCCGATGCGGATGGGCAGCGTCCCCTATTGGTCTGGCTGCGCAGGAACCGCGGGATGGTGATCGCCGCGGAGGTGCTATTTCTGATCGTTTTCGCCGGTTGGGCCGTCTTTCGGGCGTATAACCCCGATATCGCCGGCACCGAGAAGCCGATGGAACTGGCCTTCATCAACGGCGTGCTGCGCAGCCGTCTTTTCCCCCCGCAGGACCCCTGGCTCTCCGGCTATGGCATCAGTTATTACTACTTCGGCTATGTGATGCTCGGCGTGTTGATCCAGGCGACGGGTGTGCTGCCGGAGATCGGATTCAACCTGGGCGTGGCGATGTGGTACGCGTTGGTGATGATAGCCGCGTTTGGGGTCGGATATGCCCTCGTGGGGCTGTCGGGGAACTCGAAGCGGGAAGCCGGCGATCGCGCACCACGCAACGACCGCAGGTCGCCGCACCACGATGTTCCATCGAACGGCCGCGGGATCGGCTATGGACTTCTGGCCGCGCTCTTGGTGGGCGTATCCGGCAACCTGGAAGGGCTGATCGACACTGCCTACCAGCGCGGGCTGCTGCCGATGAGCCTGATCAACTGGCTGAATATCAAGCAGTTGACCGATGCGCCCCCCACCGGGGGGTGGACCGGCGGCTTCTGGTGGTGGTGGCGCGCCTCGCGCGTGATCCATGACAAAGATCTGCTGGGCAACTCCATCGAGGTAATCGATGAGTTCCCCTTCTTCAGCTTCCTGCTGGGTGACATGCACCCGCATGTGCTGGGACTGCCCTTTGCGCTGCTGGCCATTGCGCTGGCACTGAACCTCCTGCTCGTTGCCCGCGATCTCGTATTGTCTGACGCCGGAGGACAGGCGCACTCGCAGCCCGCCGCAACACGCATCACGCAACACGCATCACGTTTCTGGACCTCTTTGGGCAACCTCACCGGCATGGGTGCGCCCGGCATCTTGCTTTATGCGCTCGCGCTGGGGGCGCTGGGCTTCCTGAATACCTGGGATTTCCCGATCTATGTCGGGTTGGCGACGCTGGCGTTGGGGGGCGGGTTGGCGCTGCGGGACGGGCTCACCTGGGGCACGGCCGGCCGCACACTGGCCGCAGGCGCCGTTTTCGGGATTTTGGGCTGGCTGCTCTATTTGCCGTTCTACGTCGGCTTTCAGTCGCAGTTGGGCGGCCTCCTGCCCAACTTGCTCTTCCCCAGCCGGTTCAGCCAGTTCTTTGTCATGTTCGGCGTTTTTTTGGTCGTGGCCGTGTTCTTCCTGGCATTGTTGAGCCGGGGTGCAGGCAGACGGGTGGTGCGCGGTGGGCTGATGACTGCCCCCTTCACGTTACTGCTGCCGGTCGTGCTGCTGGCGGCTATCATCCTGGGGCTGGCGCTGCTGCCCAGCGGCCGGCAGTTCGTGCAGGAGACGCTCAACAATGCCGCGGTGCAGGCTCACGTCGGCGAACGCACGCTGGCCGGGCTGGTGGGCCTGGTGGCGCAGTTGCGCGTCGCGACGCCGTGGACGTGGCTCGTGCTGGCAGTGTTGATCGCGTGGGCGGTGGGGGTAGTGCGGGTGCGGAGGAGCGGGGGAGCAGGGGGGCAGGGGGACGGGGGTGTCGAGGAGAACCAGCCAGCTTCCCAATCTGCCAATCTGCCCGCTGCCGATCTTTTTGCCGTGCTGCTCATCGGGTTGGCGCTGATCTTGACGCTCGTGCCGGAATTCGTGTATCTGCGCGACCTATTCAACACGCGCATGAATACGGTGTTCAAATTCTACTACCAGGCATGGGTGCTGCTGGCGCTGGCGTCGGCCTATGGACTGAGCCGGTTAGCCGAGCGAAAGACGCCCCTCTGGCTGAAGGCGCCCGGCCTGGGGCTGGCTGCGGTGCTGATCCTGGGCAGCCTGTGGTATCCATTGGCAGCTACCCCCAGCAAGGCCGATAATTTCCGCGGCGAGCCCACGCTGGACGGCCTTGCCTACCTGCGGCGTTACGATCCGGCGCAGATGGCTGCGGTCGATTGGCTGCGTGCTAACGTCGCTGCCGATGCAGTGGTGTTGGAAGCCTCCGGCGGGTCCTACTCTGAGGCCGCCCGCATTTCGATGGCAACCGGAAATCCGACGCTGTTGGGCTGGGATTTTCACGAGCGGCAGTGGCGCGGGAATGCGGGCTACGACAAGCTTGCGGCCGGCCGGCCGGAGGCATTAGACCAGATCTATCGGTCGGCCCGGCCCGATGAGCTGCCGGCGTTGCTGGATCAATGGGGCGTCGACTATGTGTTCGTCGGCGCGCAGGAGCGGGCCAAGTACGGCGTCAGCGACGTCGCATTGGCGCGTTTCGACCGGATGCTGAAGCTGGTGTATGATCGGGATGGTGTGAGGGTGTACGCGCGATAAGGACTGGAATGATGGGACAAGCTTTAACCTTACATAATGACACCCGTGCAATCGCGTTGACAGGCTGGTTCACGCTGGAGCGGGCGTGCTATGGCGTGCTCGCGTTGGCTGCACTGGGGGTCCGGCTGTGGGGGTTGGGGTGGATGCCGCTGAACCCGGCCGAGGCCAGCCAGGCGCTGCCGGGGGTGGCTGCTGCTGCGGGGCAAGCGGCCGACCTGGCCGGCGCCAGCCCGCTGCTGCATACGCTGCAACGGGCTGTGTTCATGCTTTTCGGCGCCACTGATGCGAGCGCGCGCTGGTGGCCGGGGTTTCTGGGCGGGTTGTCGCCGCTGTTGTTTTACGCGTTGCGCAGTCGATTGACCCGGGGCGGCGCGCTGGCTGCCGCGGTGTTGTGGGCCCTATCCCCGTTGGCTGTGTGGAGCAGCCGGCTGGCCGTGGGGGACGCGCTGGCGCCTATCTTGGCCCTGGCCTTGCTGGCTGCGGTCGTGTGGGCATTGGATGCCGGTGAGCAAACGACTGCGCCGGTCCTGTTGCCGGCAGTGGCCGCGGCCGCAGTGGCGCTTGGCTTGCTGCTGAGCACCGGTCGCGTCGCTTACACCGCGCTGTTGGCCGGTGCATTTGCCTTGTTGTGGTGGCCGGGAGCCGCGCGGCGGCTGGCCGCTGCTGTGCGTGACAGGCCGCGACCGGCCGTGTTGGGTCTTCTGGGTGCGCTGGTCCTCGGCTCGACCTTTTTCATGATCGCCCCTGCAGGCTTGGCCTCGGTCGGTGAGCTGTTGGGTGACTGGCTTGCGGGCCTGGCGCCCGGCGCCGGCGCGTACACGGCGTGGGAACTGCTGCGCCGCCTGTTGTTGAGCGAATCGTTGCTGCTGGGCTTCGGTGTGGCCGGGCTGGTCTGGAGCATTCGCCGCCATGACCGCTTTGGACAGTGGGCCGGCATCGCTGCCGGACTGGCCTTGTTGGCGGCGTTGGCCGGCCGCGGCCGGGAGCCCGTCCACCTGGCGTTGGTCGCCCTGTGGCTGGCCATCCTGGCCGGCCCTGCGGTGGCGCGGGCCTTGCGCGCAGCCTGGGCGTGGCGCGGCGAGCGCGATGTGTGGCTGCTGATGGCTGTCAGCCTGGCCCTGTTTACCTCTATGGCGTTCTGCCTGCCTAGCGCGTTCGCGCCGGCGAACAGCGCGGCATGGCGACAGGTCTATGCCGCGGTTGGGATTGCTACCGGGTTAATCATGCTGCTCATCTGGATTGCTTACGGCGTTTACGGCAATTGGGGTCTTGTTGCGATCACCCTGCCGATTTTCTTGCTGACCTTGGGGCTTGCCTGGGGCGCGGGCCAGATGGTGTCGTTGAGTTATGACCGGAGCGCCTGGCGACAGACAGGCATCACCCACGAAACGGCCGCAGCAGCTACCGCAGACTTTCGTGAGGCGTTGCAGCAGCTTTCTGCGCTGCGGGGTACGGGCGCGCGGGAGACGGCAATCGATTTGGTGTGGCCGGCGCGGCCTGATGATCCACTGCTGCCGGTGGTGCGCTGGCAATTGCGCGATTTTCCCTATCTGCGCATCAGTGCAGCGGTGCCCGCTGAGCCTGCGCCGCTGGTTGTTACGCCGGTGGAGGACCAGCCGCTTTTGAGCACGAGTTACAGCGGCGCCGAATTTGCGCTCCTGCAGCGCTGGCAGTCTGCAAGCCTGGACAGCCTGAGTGCTCGTCTGCGCTGGGTGCTCTTCCGAGAGGCGAAGACCCCGCCGGAAACGCTCAGCGTGTTGTTGTGGGTCGATCGAACGACGAAGTGATTTTGTGGCCGGTTCGCAGACCGCTCGGTCCGCAGACCGCTCGGTCCGCAGACCGGCCACAGTAAGAAATTATAGGAATAACCATGGAAAACACCGAAACGAAGTTTCAGAGCACCCTGGATCGCGCTTTTGTGAGCTTTTTGCGGCTGGATGGCGAGAAACTCGCCTGGATCGTGCTGTTGGTTGTGGCGCTGCTTACCCGCACCATCGGCCTGGGCGACCGCGTCATGAGCCACGACGAGAGCCTGCATACCGTCTACTCGTTTCAGCTTTACGACGGCCGCGGCTATCAGCACCAGCCCATGATGCACGGGCCGCTGAAGTTCATCCTAAATCCGGTGATGTACTTCCTGTTCGGCGTCAACGACTGGAGTGCGCGTATTCTGGTGGCGCTGTTTGGCGTGGCGATGGTTGGCTTCGTGTGGCTGCTGCGCCCCCGGCTGGGCAAGCTCGGTGCGTTCTTGGCTGCCGCGATGTATGCCATCTCGCCTGCACTGCTGTATCACAGCCGTTATATCCGCGATGAGGTCATGCTCACCAGCCTGCTGGTGTTCCTGGTTGTCGCCATGTTCCGCTACCTGGACACACGAGCCACCAAGTGGCTTGTCTGGACGGCAGTGGCGCTGGGCCTGGCGTTTTTGACCATGGAGGCGTCCTTCATCTACGGAGGGATTTTCGGCATCTTCCTGGTGCTGGCTTTGGCCGCGCAGCTCTGGGCTGCGGCCTGGCCCGGCGAATTCGCCGGGCGGCGCAGCTCGTTTCGCCTGCTCGCGGGGGTGGCGCTGCCGCTCCTGGCGGTCGGCCTGGCGTTGGTGATCTTAAAGCTCAAGGTGGTGGGCATCCTGCTGCTGGCTGTGGGCGCGGTTCTGGCGCTGGTAGCAGTGGTCCTGGCGATCCTGGCATGGCGTTGGAAGCTGCGCATCTTTGCAGAGTTGGACCTGATCGTGCTGCTGCTGTCTTTGGTGATGCCGTTCCTGTCAGCTGTGATTCTGAAGGCGTTCGGTTGGCAGATCAGCCAGTTCAATAACCCTGGCTCGATCACGCTGAGCCAGATTTGGCAGGGCGGCCTGGTCGTGCTCGTCCTGTTCATTTTCAGCGCTGTAATGGGCTATCTGTGGCTGCGCCAACGCTGGTTGACGGCCGCAGGCGTCTTCTGGGCGATCGAACTGCTTTTCTTTACCACATTCTTGACCAACGGCCAGGGTGTAGGCACCGGGCTGGTCGGCTCGCTGGGTTATTGGATCGATCAGCAGGAGGTTATGCGCGGGGGACAGCCGTGGTACTACTTCTACATGCTTGTACCGTTATACGAATTTCTGCCGTTGGTGTTAAGTATTGGCGGGATTGTTGCGTGGGTGGCGGGCCTGTTCGGAAGACGGGGAGATGGGGAGACAAGGAGAGAGGGAGACAAGGGTACAAGGAGACAAGAAGAGCAGGCGGCTCTCCAGCCGGTTTTCGGCGTGCAGCGGGTCTTCGAGGCATTCCTGGTGTTTTGGTGTCTGGCGACGTGGGCGGTGTTCACCTGGGTTGGGGAGAAGATGCCTTGGCACACGGTGTACTTCTCGATGGCCATGATCCCACTAGGCGCCTGGTGGTTGGGTCGGGTTATCGAGGGGATTGACTGGCCGGCCGGCCGCCGCCGCGGCCTCTTTTTGCTGATGGGGATGGTGCCGCTGTTCCTGATTGCGCTTAAAGCGCTGCTGCCGACGTCGAGCCGGCGCC
This sequence comes from uncultured Anaerolineales bacterium, assembly GCA_964513075.1. GTDB lineage: Bacteria > Chloroflexota > Anaerolineae > CG2-30-64-16 > CG2-30-64-16 > DAOUBP01. The sequence continues at coordinate 51,238 of CAZELR010000022.1, read as the reverse complement.
CGTTTGTCGACGTTTCCGTGTCCGGGTTGAGCAACTCGATTCAGTGGATCCTGGCGCTGATCGTGACGTTGGTGCTGGTCTATTTCATCTATGACCGGGTTGCAGCCTTGGGCGCCGGGCAGAGCCTGCGCGGTACGGCCCTGGCGCTGGCTGCGCTTTTGTTCGTGCTGACGGCCGGTGTGTCGTACCGTTTCAACTTTATCAATTACGATTATCCGACTGAGCCGATGGTGTATGCCCATGCGACCCCCGATATCAAGCTCGCCTTGGCGCAGATCGAGGAGATCTCGCGCAAGACAGGTGGCGATAATAGTTTGCGCGTAGCCTACGATGATGATGCGACATGGCCGTTGGAGTGGTATTTCCGCGACTATCCCAACAAGGTCTACTACGGCGCCAGCCCCAGCCGGGATGCTATGGATTCGCCGGTGGTGATCGCCGGCGATAAGAACATCGGCAAGGTAAGGCCTTACCTGGGCGATCGTTACTATGAGTTCAACTATCGGCTTATCTGGTGGCCGCGGGAGACCTACAAAGGGCTGACCTGGCAGCGCATCCGCGAAGGTTTGGCGGATCCGGTGCAGCGGGGTCAGTTCTGGGACATCGTGATCCATCGCCGCTACACCACCAAGACCGCCATGTGGGATCCGATCCATCGTTTTTCGATGTTCGTGCGCAAGGATATTGCGGCGCAGGTGTGGGATTGGGGCGCGCCAGCCGCAGCTTCGGTTGGCGCCTCCGGCGTGACGGAGGCGAACCCGTACGAGCAGGGTCAGCGGACCATCGCGGCGATCCAGCAGATCGGCAGCGTGGGTATGCCGGGCACTGCGGCGGGCCAGTTCAACTTCCCGCGTGCGGTCGCGGTGGATGCTGAGGGGCGCATCTACGTGGCCGACTCAGGCAACAATCGGGTGCAGGTGTTCAACGCCGATGGGACTTTCCTGCGCCAGTGGGGCAGCTTGTGCAAGCTGGACACCGGCGAAGGGTGCATTAGCGGCGGCGATGGCCAGTTCAATGAGCCGTGGGGCATCGCGGTGGGCCGGGATGGGAGTATCTACGTCTCTGACACCTGGAATCATCGCATCCAGCGCTTCACCAACGAAGGCAAGTTCGTGAGTAAGTGGGGCACTTTCGGCTCCACAGGCGGCGAGTTGGGCCAGGAGTCGATATTTTACGGGCCGCGCGCGTTGGCGGTTGGGCGGGACGGTAACGTGTATGTCGTGGACACCGGTAACAAGCGCGTGCAGGTGTTCACGCCGGAAGGGTCCTTCATCACCCAGTGGGGCGGCGGCGGAGTGGTTGACGGTCGCCTCGATGAGCCGGCGGGCCTGGGCCAGGACGCCGACGGCAACTGGTACGTTACCGACACGTGGAACCTGCGCATCCAGAAGTTCACCGAGGCGTTCAGCTATGTGAGTCAATGGCCTGTCAGTGGCTGGAGCAGCCAGTCGGTAGTCAACAAGCCCGCGTTAGCGGTCGATCCGACGCGCAAGCTGGTGTATGCGGTGGACCCGGAGAACTACCGCGTGCTGGTCTTCGGCACCGACGGCAGCTTCAAAGCGACGTGGGGGCTCTACGGCAACGACGCTCAGTCGTTCACGCTGCCCACCGGCATCGCTGTCGGGTCGGACGGCAAGGTCTATGTGGCCGATGGTGACTCACATCGGATCATGGTGTTCCCGCCGCTTGAATAGGCCGACAGCACAACGTTGTGTTGTCAACACGATACCAAAGGAGGTTTACATTGAAGCTACAGGAATTCCAGTCTAAACGCATCTTTGGGCAGTTTGGCATTCCGGTGCCGTTGGGCGACGTAGCCACGACGCCGGCGGAGGCTCGTGCCATTGCCGAACGCATCGGTGGTCCGGTTGTGGTCAAGTCGCAGGTGTTGGTGGGCGGTCGTGGTAAGGCCGGCGGCATCAAGGTCGCCAGGACTCCGGAAGAGGCTGAGCAGGTGGCTGGCCGCATCTTGGGCATGAACATCAAGGGGTTGACCGTCAAGAAGGTGTTGGTCGATCCGGCTGCCGATATTCGCCGGGAGCTGTATCTGGGCATGACGCTGGATCGAGCGCGGCGCCGCGTGGTGGTCATGGCTTCCAGCGAGGGCGGCGTGGACATCGAAGAGGTGGCTGCCAAGACGCCTGAGAAGATCCTGGTGGTGGCTGTCGACCCGTGCCTGGGCCTGAAGGAGTACCAGGCGCGCGACCTGGCGATGGGGATTGCGCTGCCCAAGGAGCAGATGGGAAAGTTTGCGCAGATCTGCCAGGGGCTCTACGATTGCTATATGGCGTGCGATGCCAGCCTGGCCGAGATTAACCCACTCGCGCTGCTCGGCGACGGTTCGCTTAAGGCGCTGGATGGCAAGATGGTGCTGGATGACAGCGCGCTCTTCCGCCACGCTGACCTGACCGCTATGCGGGATGAGGACGAGGAGACGCCGGAAGAGCGTGATGCCCGGCTGTTCGGCCTCAGCTACGTCAAGTTGGACGGCGAGATCGGCTGTATGGTCAACGGCGCGGGTCTGGCCATGGCGACGATGGACATCATCAAGCATTTCGGCGGTTCACCGGCTAACTTCCTGGACGTGGGCGGCGGCGCCAAGGCTGACAAGGTCGCCGCCGCGCTGCGCATTATCCTCACTGACCCCAACGTCAAGGCGGTGCTGTTCAATATCTTCGGCGGCATCACGCGCTGCGACGAGGTGGCGCGCGGCATCCTGCAGGCGCTTGAGGAAGTGCCGACCCGGGTGCCGATGGTTGTCCGCCTGGTGGGCACTAATTACGAAGAGGGCCGTGCGCTGCTGGCCGAAGCGCAGATGCTGACTGCCGACACCCTCGCCGATGCGGCTCAAAAGGCCGTTGCGGCGGCCAAGGCGTAAAGGAGACGATATGAGTATCCTGGTCAACAAAGATACGCGACTGGCCGTGCAGGGCATCACCGGCCGCGAGGGTGCATTTCATACCGAGCAGATGATCGCCTATGGGACGAATGTCGTGGCCGGTGTGACCCCGGGCAAGGGTGGCGGCTGGGGCGTTGGGAATGTCCCGATCTTTGATAGTGTCAAGGAGGCGGTCGATACGACGGGCGCCAACGCCAGCATCATCTATGTGCCGGCCAAGTTTGCGCCCGATGCCATCTTGGAAGCCGCCGATGCAGGCGTTGATCTCGTGGTTTGCATCACCGAGGGCATCCCGGCGCTGGATATGCTGAAGGTGCGCGACTATGTGGATCGCACCAGGGCCCGTTTGATTGGCCCCAACTGCCCGGGCCTGATCACCCCCGGTGAGGCCAAGGTGGGGATCATGCCTGGCCACATCCACACGCGCGGCAATGTGGGCGTGGTCAGCCGTTCGGGTACGCTGACGTATGAGGTCGTCTACGCGTTGACCCTGCGCGGCATCGGCCAGACCACGGCGGTGGGCATCGGCGGCGACCCCATCAACGGGACTAGTTTTGTGGATGTGTTGAGCCTGTTCGAGAACGACCCCGAAACGCAGCAGGTCGTCATGATCGGTGAGATCGGTGGCACGGACGAAGAGCAGGCCGCTGAGTTCATCACGACGCGTATGACTAAGCCGGTCACGGCTTTCATTGCAGGCCAGACCGCGCCGCCCGGTAAGCGCATGGGACATGCCGGCGCCATTATCAGCGGCGGCAAAGGCACCGCGGCGGACAAGATCGCGGCGCTCGAAAACGCGGGCGTCCGCGTGGCCAAGCATCCCGGCGAGATTGCCGAGCTGGTGGCCGCTTTGATGTGAGAGCGAATCTCCCTAAACCGGGGTTCTCACGGAAACCCGGTTTAGGGAGACCACTGCGTGTGAAGCATGCCCGAAAAGCCTCTTGCAGAGCCGCCCTTGGAGCTGGACCTCAGCCCATACCAGGGCTGCTGGGTGGCCATTGTGCGGGGTCAGATATGTGGTGTGGGGCGGACGGCCGATGCCGCGCGCCGCGTGGCGCTGCGCAACCGGCCGCGCGAGGAGCCAAAGGTGCTGTTCGTGCGAAACGCGCCACCCACCCCGTGATAGGTAACCAATTGAATCAGCGATCCAATTCTGATGCAGAGACTTCAATCTACACCTTGATCGAACGCATCACGGCGTTTGTGGCGGGTCGGGGCCAACCCGCGTGGCTTGTGGGAGGCTACGTGCGCGATCTGCTGCTGGGCCGCCCCAGCCATGACCTGGACATGATCGTGCCAGAAGGTGGCATCCGGCTGGCGCGTGCTCTTGCCAATGCTTTTGACGGGGCCTGGTTCGTCTTGGACGATGAACGTGATGTGGGTCGCGCTATCTTGCCCGTGGGACCGGAAGCCAAAGTCGAGGTGGATGTGGCGCGGCTGCGGGTGCCGGATCTGCTGGACGACCTGGCGCTGCGTGATTTTACCGTCAATGCCATCGCCATGGACCTTGTGGGAGCTGACGCGCCGCGCTTGTTTGACCCCTTTGATGGTAGTCTGGATCTGAAGCGTCGCCTGTTGCGCGCGGTCACCGAGGGTGCTTTCCGCGACGATCCGCTGCGCATCTTGCGCGGCGTGCGTATTGTGGCCGAGCTGGGCTTTCGCCTTGAGGACGCGACCCTCAACCTGATGCGCCGGGATGCTGCGCGGTTGGCGTTCGTGGCTCCGGAGCGCGTGCGCGACGAGTTGATGCGCATCATCACTGCGCCGGGCGCATGGCAGCACGTGCGCTTGCTGGCTAACTTGGGCGTGCTGCCGTACGTGATGCCGGAGTCCGCGACGCAGGCCGGCGTCGTCCAATCCGCGCCGCACACCCAGGACGTGTTCGATCACAGTCGCAACGTACTTGCGCACCTGGAAGGCATCTATGCCGTGTTGTGGCCTGCTGCCGGCTATGCGATCCCAGCGCCGTTCGCGGATGATGCGACCGTGGTCGCGCCGGCCGAACAATGGACCGATGTGCAGGACTTGCTCGCCCCTTATGCCGTGGACCTGCGCAGCCATCTATTGGCTCCGCTGGCCGCGGGCCGCGTGCGTCGCGACCTGCTGTTGTGGGCGGCCCTGGCCCACGATTGGGGCAAGCCCGCCAAGCGAACCGAGGCTGACGATGGTCAGGTGCACTTCTATGATCATGATCGTTGGGGCGCTTTGCTGGCTGAGGCGCGCTTGCAGACGCTCAGATTTGCGGCAGACGAGGTGGCTTACGTTGCGCGACTGACCGACCTGCACATGCGGCCAATGCACCTGGAGCGCTCGCTGCCTATGACGCGACGGGCGATCTACCGTTTCTACCGCGACGCCGGCAGCACCGGGCCCGACTGTGCCCTGCTCAGCCTGGCTGATCACCTGGCCTGTTGTGCCGCAGCGCCCGACCCAGATGCATGGCAGCGGCGATCGACGGTGACGCGTAACCTGTTGGACGCGTACTTCCACCAGTACACGGAGCAAGTGGCGCCCGTCCCGCTGCTGAACGGCGACCAGGTCATGGCCGGGTTGGGGCTCAGGCCCGGCCCGCGAATCGGCAAGCTGTTGGCAGGGCTGCACGAGGCGCAGGCAGTGGGCGAGATTACCACGGAAGCTGAGGCTTGGGCGTGGCTGGCCGGACAGACCGCCCAGGAGTGAGATATGCCGCACGTTGATATCGCCGTCGCCAAAGTGGCCAAGTATGCCGTGCGGGAGAGCGGCGACTCGGTGGAGGTGGTTGAGCGGCCGCGCGGCGGCCTGTCGATCGTCATGGTCGACGGCCAGCGCAGCGGCGCCAGCGCTAAGGCAATCAGCAACCTGGTGGTGCGCAAGGCCATCAGCCTGCTGGCCGAGGGCGTGCGCGATGGCGCGGTGGCGCGCGCCGTCCATGACGCGCTGCGTACGCTGCGGGCCGGCCAAGTGTCTGCGGAACTGACCATCATCTCGGTTGATCTGGAAACGCGCACCCTGGTGGTCTCACGCAACAGCCAGTGCGCGGTGCTGCTGCGCGAGGTGGGGTCGGGCTGGCGCCAGCTTGACGAGCCAGCCCAGGCTGTCGGCTTCCAGAATCGCGCCCGGCCGGTCATCACGGAGCTGCCTCTGGCAGTGGGGCAGATCCTGGTAGCTTTCACGGATGGGGTGCTGCATGCAGGACGCACATCCGAGCCGTTCGATGTAGTGGCAATCCTGGATGGGCTGCCCGGTCTGGAGGACGGCTCCAGCCAGGACCTGGCGGATGGACTGCTGGCTGCGGCCGTGGCTGCGGATGGCAATCGCCCCGCGGACGATACCACAGTGGTTGTTGTCAGGGTGGCGCAGGCGGCTGTGGAGGAGGCGCTTGAGGTGCGGCGCATGACTGTCTCTTTCCCGTTGGCCGTGGTGTAGGACCATGCCTGCCCCGCTCATCGCTGTGGTCGGGGTCTGCGCGGCGGGCAAGACGACGCTGGCTCGGGCGCTGCGGGATCATGGGTACGACGCCAGGCCCGTTCTGCAAGAGCATTCCTATGTTCCCACGATGTGGCGGCGGATCACCAACCCCGACATCCTCATCTATCTGGCCGCGAGCCTGACGACCATACGCTGGCGCCGTCGCGACCCCGAGTTCCCCGCGTGGCTGTGGGATCAGGAGCTGGACCGGTTGCGCGATGCGCGGGCGCACGCGCACATCGTCATCGAGACGGACAGCCTGACTCCGGCCGAGGTCTTGGCGCAGGCGTTAACCGCACTGGATGCAATCCCCCCCTCTTTTTGACAGCCATCTCGCGCACGGGTATAATTGTTCTGTTTTGCCCTTGGAGTCTGAGGCGGGGTAATATGTGCCTGCCTCACCCCGAAAGGGCAGGCGCAATGATTTCCTACGGGGGAGAAGAAGCGCATGCGGAACCGCAATAGCATCGTCCTTGGTCTCATCATCCTGCTGGCCTTGGTCACCTTGTGGATTGACCTGCCCATCAGCCATCCCTCCTGGGCCAAGAAGGCTTTATTCTGGCAACAACCGCCGGAGTATCGAGATCTCAAGATCAAGCAGGGCCTGGATCTCCAGGGGGGCACCCAGATCTTGCTCCAGACCAAGCCGGCTGAGGGACAAGTCCTGACGCAGGCTGATCTGGCGACGGCCAAGGCCATCGTTGAACGCCGTGTCAACGCCTTGGGTGTCACCGAGCCGCTGGTACAGCTCCAGGGTGAGAACCGGATCATCGTGGAATTGCCGGGCATCAACAATCCCGACCAAGCCGTGGAGACCTTGAAGAGCACCGGCCAGTTGGAGTTTGTCGAGATCGGGCCTTCTACCAACTCGCCCTATCCCAACATAACGCAGGGCGTATACGTGCGCACCACCAACAACAACCTCGTTCCGACGGCCGAGGAGCTGGGCAAGACGGAATTTCCGTATCCCGATATGACCTTCAAGACCATCTTGACCGGACGCGATCTGGACACGGCAGAGATCACTCTGGACCAATACGGTGTGCCCAACATCTCCTTTACACTGAAGGGTGACGGTCCCAAGATCTTCGGTGATTACACCGCCGCGCACATCAACGACGTCCTGGCCATTGTCCTCGATAACGTCGTGCTGTCTGCGCCGAGGATCAACAGCGCCATCCCTGAAGGCAAGGGCATCATCGAGGGCAAGTTCACCCAAGCCGAGGCCGAGAGCCTGGCCGTGCAGATGCGTTACGGCGCGCTGCCGGTGCCGCTGGAGGTGGTGAACCGGCGCAGCATCGGCGCGACCCTGGGCACTGACTCGGTTCGCAAGAGCGTCACCGCCGGCCTGATTGGCTTGATCACCGTGTTGTTGTTCATGATCATCTACTACCGGCTGCCCGGCGCTCTGGCTGCGCTGGCGCTGGCGATCTATGCCGGGCTGAACCTGGCGTTGTACAAGCTCATTCCGGTTACCCTGACCTTACCCGGTATTGCGGGTTTCTTGCTGTCTACTGGTATGGCGGTGGACGCCAATATTCTGATTTTTGAGCGCATGAAAGAAGAGCTGCGTTGGGGTCGCTCCTTGCGTGCGGCCGTTGATGCAGGTTTCAACCGCGCGTGGACTTCCATTTTTGACTCGAACCTGTCGACGTTGATCACGTGCCTGATCCTCATCTTGTTCGGACGAACCTTCGGTGCTCAGTCGGTCATGGGGTTCGCCCTCAACCTGGGCATCGGTGTGTTGATCAGCATGTTTACGGCTGTGACGGTGACGCGCACGTTCATGCGGGCCATCTTCGACCGCAGTAGCGCGGAGTCGTTGCGTGAGAAGCATTGGCTGATGGGCATCTAAAGGAGCGGGCAAGATGTTTCGACTGGTAGAGAAGCGTAAGTGGTATTTCCTGCTGTCAACGCTGGTGATCGTCCCCGGCCTGATCGCGATGATCTACTCCATCGTGACCACCGGGTTGCCGTTCAAGCTGGCGATTGATTTCACCGGTGGCTCCATCTGGGAGCTGAACTTTCCCCAGCCCGTGGCGCCGGCAGATTTGCGCGCGGTGTTTGCCGATGCAGGCCTGACCGACACCTCGGTCACCACTGTCGGCGACGCACAGACGCTGATGGTGCGGCTCAAGCCCATCGATGAGGCGCAGAAGGTGGCGCTGACCGCGGCCATCAAGGCGAAGTTCGGGGACGGGGTGGACGAGCGGCAGTTCAGCTCGGTCGGTCCGGCCATCGGCGCTGAGGTGACGCGCGCGGCCGTAGTAGCGGTCATTGCTGCCGCGTTGGCGATCACGATCTTCCTGGTCATTGCGTTCCGCAAAGTCGCGCATTCATTCCGTTATGGCATTGCGGCCGTTGTAGCCATGGTCCACGACATTTTCGTGACCGTGGGTATCTTCAGTATCTGCAGCCTTCTCTTCGGCTGGGAGGCGGATGCTCTCTTCTTGACCGCGATCTTAACGGTGATCAGCTTCTCGGTACAAGATACCATCGTCGTGTTCGATCGCATCCGCGAGAATTCGTCCAAGTATCGCGGTGAGTCGTTTGCGACTGTGGCCGATCGCAGCCTGACTGAGACGATGCACCGCTCGCTGGCCACCCAACTAAACGCACTGTTCATCATGGCCTCCCTCCTGATTTTCGGCGGCGCCACCATCAAGCAGTTCATCGCAGTGATGTTTTATGGCCTGATCAGCGGCACCTACTCGTCGCTCTTCAATGCCGTGCCGATCCTGGTCGGTTGGGAAGAGAAAGACCTGCTGGGCACCAAGAAGGCCCAGCCGGCCTAAGTAGTTTATCAACGTAGGACAGGTCTGGAACCTGTCCTACGTTTTTCTAAGGCAACCCCATGCGAGCCATCGTCTGCGACAACGGCCTCCGCTTCGATCCCGCGTATCCGGACCCTGTCCCCCCGCCCGGTGAGGCGCTGGTGCGCGTGCGCCTGGTTGGCATCTGCAACACTGATCTGGAGCTGGTGCGCGGCTACATGGCATTTCGCGGGGTGCTTGGGCACGAGTTCGTCGGCGAGGTCGTGCAGGGACCCGATCCGGCCTGGATCGGGCGCCGCGTGGTCGGCGACATCAACGCAGCGTGCACTACCTGCGCCACCTGCCGCGCGGGTCGACACACCCATTGTCCCAACCGCACCACCCTCGGCATCGATCGCCGGGACGGCGCGCTGGCCGACATGCTGCTGCTGCCTCAGGCCAACCTCTACGCTGTGCCCGATAACGTCCCTGACAAAGCCGCGGTCTTCGTGGAGCCACTGGCGGCCGCGTGCGAGATCCTGGAGCAAGTGCAGTTGAGGCCGACCGACCGCGTCGTCGTGTTGGGCGATGGCAAGCTGGGACTGCTGGTGGCTGCGGTGCTGCGCCTCACGGGCTGCGATTTGACCCTGGTCGGGCGGCATCCGGACAAGCTGGCGATCGCGGCCGGGTGGGGGGTGCCCGTGCAGCGTGCTGACCAGGAGCTGTCCGCGCGCTCCGCCGACGTCGTTGTGGAGTGCACCGGCAGCCCGGCCGGCTTTGCGCAGGCGCGTGCGCTGCTCAGGCCCCGCGGAATCCTGGTGTTGAAGAGTACGTATCACGGTGATTTGACTGTCGATCTGAGCGCGCTCGTCGTGGATGAAATCACGTTGATCGGCTCACGATGCGGACCGTTTGCCCCTGCGCTGCGCCTGCTGGCTGCGGGCTTGATCGATCCCCGGCCCTTGATCTCAGCCGTGTACAACCTCGACAAGGGCGAGACGGCCTTCGCGCACGCGGCTGCGGCCGGTGTGTTGAAGGTGTTGGTGGCGCCGTGAGGGGCGAATAGAGAGCAACGGAAAGGGGCGCCGATTCGGCGCCCCTTTCCGTTGGAACTGTTGACTGCGCTGGGGTGGGTCAATGGCTGCCGCAGGATGAGCAGTTGCCGCCGCCGCAGGAAGCACAGCCGCTGGACCCGCTGCTGGCCACCAGGCGACTGCCACCGGCGTCCTGGCTGATAGCGGCGCACGCCGAGATTAGCTTCCGGGTGTTCGGCGCCGCGCAGCGGGGGCAGGTCATGGGAGCATTGGCCTGACTCATGGGCCGCAGCGCCTCGAAGCGGCGATCGCATGTAGGACAGTAATATTCGTAGACCGGCATAAACGGACCTCCACTTGTTCGCTCGCTCTGGTCGGTCTTCGACCGAGCCAGGGTTGAGATAAGATATTTTAGTCCAAGTGGGGTGTTGCGTCAAATACCCGCACTGTTTGGGGTGTGGTGCATTCTGCATGAGAGACTATCGTTCTGAGCGCATATTGCGCGGTCGACCCGCCCGGCATGACAAACTAAGCGTTTTTGCTTGTCTAGCGCTTCTGTTGGCCTGCACCGGCTTCGGCCCGCCCATGCTGACCGACGGGAGCTATCCGCCACTGCGATTGGGCCCCGACGAGGTCGCTGCGCTGGTGCGCCTGGGGCAGCCGCCGGCACTGACTGCAGCTTCGGCAGTGGCGGTCGACCTGGATAGTGGGCAGACCCTCTATGTGTACGAGCCTGGCGCGTCGCGGCCGCCCGCCAGCACGGTGAAGGTGATGACTGCGCTGGTGGTGCTGCAGCATGCCGACATCGGCGACGCGGTGGTTGTCTCGGCGAAGGCCGCAGCCACCGGCGGCAGCCGTATGGGACTGATCGCGGGGGAATCGCTTACGGTGCTCGATCTGCTCTATGGGCTGTTATTGCCATCGGGCAACGATGCGGCGGTGGCGCTGGCCGAGCACGTGGCAGGGGATGAGGCCAGTTTTGTGGCGCTGATGAACGAAGCAGCGGGGACTCTGGGGCTCAGCGGCACCCATTTCGCCAATCCCCACGGGTTGGACGACGCGCAGCAGGTGGCCAGTGCGATCGACCTGGCAGCGATCACCAAGGCGGCCCTTGCCTATCCGGTGTTTGCGCAGATTGTTGCCACGCCTCAGGCCACGATTGCCGGCCGGGCGCTGACCAACACCAATGAGCTGTTAGGCAGCTATCCCAACGCTGATGGGATTAAGACCGGCACCACGGACGCGGCTGGCGAGTGCTTGATCGCTTCGACAAGCCGCGCCGGGCATCGCTTGCTGGCGGTTGTATTGGGCAGCCGGGATCGCTATGCGGATGCCCGTGCCTTATTGGATTACGCGGCTGCCGGCTGGTGGTGGCGTGGGACCGCGCTGCCGGACAATGCATTAGCCTGGGAGACAGGCCCCGAGGCGCGGCTCTACCGTTTACGCTCTGCGGAGACATTTGATGTTTTTCTGCCTGCGTGGCAGTGGCCGCTGGTGCAGCCGGTGAGATGGATTGACGCCGGCGTGCCGTTGACCGGCACGCTGCCTGTGGGCAGCCTGACATGGCGACTGGGCAACGAGGTGATCGCCACTGTACCGCTGGCGGTGACGCAGGGGCCGTAGGGGCGAGGTATTCCTGGGTGGATCATGAATGGTCTCGGTTTCGCCTGGGGCAATGACTTGGGTTGCGGCAAGTCGTGGATGGAATGCCGCGCCCCTATTAGTTGGAAGGAAAAATGACTGAAGAACGATTACAGAAGGTGTTGGCGCAGGCCGGTATAGGCTCGCGCCGCGCCTGTGAGGAATTGATCACCGCGGGCCGGGTAACCGTGGACGGCCGCGTGGTGACCGAGCTGGGCCTGCGCGTCGATCCGGCGGTGGCACAGATTCGGGTCGATGGACAGCCGGTGGTGCAAGAGCGACTGCGTTACATCATGCTCCACAAGCCGTCCGGTTACTTGTCCAACCAGGACGCGCGCGCCGGCTACCCCTCGTGGACTGAACTGGTCAAGACGCCTGAGCGGTTGTATGCGGTCGGGCGGCTGGATCAGGATAGCGAGGGGCTGCTCCTGCTGACCAATGACGGTGAGCTCGCGCTGCGCCTGATGCATCCCCGGTACGAACACGCAAAGACTTACCTGGTTGAGGTTGAGGGGTGGCCGGATGCGCGCAAGGTTCGGCGCTGGCAGCACGGTGTGATGTTGGACGACGGCCCGACTCTGCCGGCCCAGGTGGCCGTTTTGAGCACGCCGCCGTTGGAGGCGCGCCGGACGCGGGAAGATGCAGCGCGCAAGCCGCGGCGTACGCGCTGGCTGCAGTTCACGTTGCGCGAAGGGCGCAAACGGCAGTTGCGGCGGATGGTGGGCCTGTTGGGTCACCCGGCGCTCAGGGTCATTCGCACCAGCCTGGGTCCGCTCCGTCTGGGGGGGCTGCGGCAGGGTCAGTGGCGCGATCTGACCACCGGCGAGGTGCGTGCGCTGCGTGAGGCTGCATTTGGCTCAGCCGGCGGCCCCGAACCGGCCGTGGACGCCAATCAGGAAAGGAGGATAGCAAGCTTGATTCCGACGACTATTGCGATTGATGGTCCTTCGGCCTCCGGCAAGAGCACGATCGGCAAGCTCCTGGCCGAAAAGCTGGGTTATCTTTATTTCGATACCGGCGTCATGTACCGGGCCGTGGCTGCTGTGGCGCTGGCGCGCGGCATTCCGATCGATGACGAATCTGCAGTCACGGCGCTGTCCGAGCAGGTGCGGCTCGACATCCAAACCCCGACCATCGAGGATGGCCGCGATGTCACTGTGTTGGCGGACGGCCAGGATATCACCTGGGACATCCGGCGTCGCGAGGTCGAAAAGGCAGTCTCGCCGGTGTCGGCGTATGCGGGCGTGCGCGCGGCGATGTGCCTCCAACAGCGCCGCATTGGGGAAGCGGGACGCATCGTGATGGTGGGCCGTGACATCGGCACCGTGGTGCTGCCGGGAGCCGACCTGAAGATTTACCTGGATGCCACCTTGGCGGAACGGGCGCGGCGGCGCCACCTTGAGCGGGCGGCACGCGGCGAGCAGGTGGATATCGATCAGGTGCAGAAGGACGTGCGGCGTCGCGATGAGTACGATTCGACGCGACAGCACGCGCCCCTGGCCGCGGCTGCGGACGCGATCGTGGTCGACAGCACCGGTTTATTGGTTGAGGAAGTGCTGGAACGGGTGATGGGCTTGGTCCAGCGGAACTCGTAGTCGCCGGACAACTCATGAAAGCCGACACCAAGAAGCAATTGCTGACAAGCTAACTCAGGACGGACAGTATGCAACGTTCACGGCGAATTCCTATCGGCCGCCGCTTCTGGGGCGCGATGCTGCGGTTTCTGATCTGGCTGTTTTTGAAAGTCGAAGTGCGCGGGGTCGAACAGGTGCCTGCGGACGGCGCCGGCATCGTTTATTACAACCACATCAACTGGCTGGATCCGGTGATCATCTGCGGCCATCTCAAGCGTTACGGGGTGCCGCTGGCCAAGGTCGAGATCAGTCGGTGGCCGCTTGTGGGGCAACTGCTGCGGTGGTATCATGTCATTTATATCACCCGCGGGGCTGTCGATCGGGAGGCCCTAAAAGCCACCTGGCAGGTGCTGGCCGATGGTGATATTTCCGTGATCTCGCCGGAAGGTACGCGCAGCCACGACAGCCGTTTGCAGCAGGCCAAGGAAGGGCTGGCGTTCATCGCGCGCCATGAGCCTGAGACTTGGCTGATACCATGTGCGGTTGTCGGCACGCCGCAGTTTCGCTGGAAGGCGCCGTTGATCAACCGCCCGACGGCTGTGTTGACCTATGGTCGACCGTTCCGCCTGCGGTGGCCGCGCAACGCTGACGGCACCGAGGGCCGCGTCGGCCGCGAGGTGCTGCGGCAGATGACGGATGAGGCGATGGCGGAGTTGGCCGCGCTGCTGCCCCCGGAGATGCGCGGGGACTATGCCGATGGGACCGCGGCGCCAAGTCAGTGGCTTGAGTTTCTATGATGAGGAGGTGACATAAAGCATAATGGAGGGGTAGATTAGTTTCTGGGAGATACAGCGCCTGGGCCCGGCGTAGCGGCCGGGTTGACGAGGAGGAGGTTCCCCACCGCGAGGTGGGTGCTAACGGGTTGAAGGTGCAAGGTTGAAGGTGGCCAGACCCGGAAAATCGACTAGATCGGCGGAAGCCTCCAGGGATAGATCCCCTTTTTCTCCCCCTATTCACACAATAAAAGCAAAGGGGACAAACCATGTGCGGAATCGTTGGTTACGTTGGCCCGCGCAACGCGGCCCAGGTGATCCTGGAGGGGTTGCGCCGGCTGGAATATCGCGGCTATGACTCGGCCGGGATCGCAGTGATCGAGAACGGCGACATCGCCGTCCGCCGCGACGTCGGCAAACTCAGCAATCTGTCAGCCAGGCTGGCCGAGGCCCCCATTCGCGGCAACGTCGGGATGGGACACACGCGCTGGGCAACCCATGGCAAGCCCAGCGAGCGCAACGCGCACCCCCATGCCGACGCAGCCAGGAAGTTGGTGGTGGTGCAGAACGGCATCGTAGAAAACTTCCGGGAACTGCGGGCTGAGCTGGAGGCGGAGGGCATCCGTTTCGAGTCAGACACCGACACCGAGGTGATCGCGCACCTGGTGGGGCTCTACTATACGCCTGAACGGCCGCTGGCCGAGGCGGTGCGGCTGGCGATGTCCCAGTTGCGCGGCCCCAGCGCCATCGTCGTCCTTGCCCGCCGCGAGCCGGACACCTTGGTTGCGGCCCGGCTGGGCAACGCGGGCGGCGTGGCGATCGGTTTCGGCGACGGCGAGATGTTCATCGCGTCCGATATGCCCGCCATCCTGGAGCACACGCGACGTATGGTCTTCCTGGAGAACCGCCAGATGGCGGTGGTAACCCGGGACGGCGCACGGTTCTTTGGACTGGATGGCACGCCCTTCACGCCCAGAGTGCACGACATCCCCTGGGACCCGATCTCAGCGGCCAAGGGGGAGTATAAGCACTTCATGCAGAAGGAGATCTACGAGCAGGCCAACTCTCTCACCGACACCATCCGCGGCCGCGTGGATCTGGGCAGCGGCGAGGTGTACCTGGAGCAGGTGACGCTGACCGCCGAGCGGGCGCGCGGCTTCACCCAGCTCGTGTCGGTGGCGTGCGGCACCTCGTACCATTCCGAGCTGGTGGGTGCGTTCATGTTCGAACAGTTGGCCCGGCTGCCGGTGCGCGTCGAGTACGCGTCCGAGTTTCGCTACCGCGACCCGGTGCTTGACGAGCACACCCTGATGCTGGCGATCACGCAATCGGGCGAGACGGTGGATACGCTGGCCGCGATGGATGAGGGCCGCGACAAGGGCGCGCACCTGGCAACCATCGTGAATGTCATCGGCAGCGCGGCCGCGCGCAACAGCGACAGCGTGATCTATATGCACACCGGTCCGGAGATCGGCGTCGCGTCCACCAAGGCGTTTACCGCATCGCTGGTGAACCAGTACCTGCTGGCGGTGCACCTGGGCGCGCTGCGGGGCATATTGTCGCCGGAGCGCTGCCGCGGCCTGCTGGACGACCTGGCGCAGATCCCAACGCTGGCCGGCCAACTGTTGGACCCGGCTGGGCACAAGATCTACGAGGAGCTGGCCCAAACCTACTTCCAACACACTGACTTCCTCTACCTGGGCCGCGGCATCAACTTCCCCATTGCGCTCGAAGGTGCGCTGAAGCTGAAGGAGATCAGCTACATCCACGCGGAGGGCTATCCGGCCGGCGAGATGAAGCACGGCCCCATCGCATTGATCGACGAGCAGATGCCGGTGGTGGTGGTCGCGCCGCAGGATCGCGTCTACGACAAGATGATCAGCCAGATCGAACAGGTGAAGGCGCGCGGGGGGATCGTGATCGCAGTGGCCAACGAGGGGGACGACTTCATCGCGACGAAAGCGGATCACGTGCTGCGCGTGCCGCGCGCCTCGGAGCTGCTGACGCCGGTGCTGACGGTGATCCCGCTGCAACTGCTGGCCTATCACATGGCCGTCCGCCGCGGCGCAGACGTCGACCAGCCGCGGAACCTGGCGAAGAGCGTCACGGTGGAGTGAGATCGAGAGACCGGGTTCAGCCAGAACCCGGTCTCTTTTTGCCCTCTACCGGGAGCAGACCCGCGTACACACGCTCCTGACGAAACAGCTGACAGCCGATCTGCATCCGATGTTCTTACAAACATTCCGGCACGCCGCGTCGCCGCTCGGTGAGCCAGGTGGTTGCGGGCCGAAACGATAGACGCCGTACGTGTCAGCCGGAAGCTTGAGGACGACCGCGTCGATCCACACGCCGAAGTCATCCGCGGCGGATGCGCCCAGCGCCATATTCGTGATACCGGGCGGCATCAAGCAGACCTGGGCGCCGGTCAGATTGTAGGCGGAAATGTCATGGGCGGTCCCGTCCGCGTCCACGGTGGCGGCAACTTCCTGCCAGGACCAGGTCGCGTCCTCTGTGGCCGGTGCGCAGGTGATTGCCGTCACGGGCGATGGGCTCATGTCTGGGACGAAGAGCCACCATTCGGTTTCAGGGCCCAGGACGGTCAGGGTCAGCGGACGCGTCAGATCGTCCGTGACGCGCCCCAGGGCCGCAACAGGCGGCATCGTCTGCAAGGAGAGGGTCGACGTCGGAGGTGATACGGACATCACGATGTGGGCCGTGCTGAACTCCTGGGTCACCACGGCATAATCGAATGCTTCCCCTGCTTCAGCCGGATCGGCTGAGGCATAGTAGAGGGTGACCGTGTGGAAGGTCACCGGCTCAGGGGGCGCGGGAGTGGGACACGCGCTGGCCGGTGTCTCTGCTGCTGGCCCGATAGACGGCGCTGTGGGGTAGCAGCCGGTCAGTAGCACCAGACTGAGGACGACGCTGAGAAGAAACGACTTGCGGGACATGGGAGCCTCCTTTCTCTGGGCCACGACCATCAGACGACAACGAGCTCGACGCGACCAAAGACGTCATCGCGCAGGAAAGTCCTTTGCTCCTCGACGTCACTTTGGGTGTAGATCGCCTGCGCGATCAGCGTCAAGGCGCCCTTGAGTTTCGTGGGATAGTCGACGCCCGCCTTTGCGGCGGTGAGGAGTGTTGGCGGCGCCAGGGACCCCAGGGCCTTGAACAGCAGGTAGCTCATGGTGCGCCCTGATCCTGTCGCCTCCTGGTGCGTGTGGATCTGCCAATAAAGCCGGCCCAACCACATGCCCAGACCGTGGTTCTCGCTGAACGAATCCTTCTGACTGTTTACCCAATCGTAGACACAGGCTGGTGTGCTGAGCAGGCGGGATTGGCTCCAGGCAGCATAGGCGTACTCGGACCACTGGGGCTCACCGAACATCAGTGACGGCAGGAAGAAGGCTTGGCTTTCGTCGAGGCTATTGACCGTGCGCTGGAAAATCAGGTTATTGGAAACGCTAAAGAGGTTCGGGAAATAGAAGTGCAGCACCGCGTGTGCAAACTCGTGCAGCGCAACTTCGGCGTCCAGCCCCGGTTCATTCACGACAAGGCCGCCGTTTGGGAATCGCCGGCCGAAACGAATGCGGCCGTCGGTGCGGCATACCGGCGTCGACTCCTCTTCATCGAACTCTACGACGATTTGATGGAGCGGGCCGGCGGTGGGTGAAACCGCCGCGCACATGCCGGCGTTGCCCAGGAAGTCACTGAAGTCGGCTCCCCCTTCCTGGAAATGATGGAACACCGTGGGCACGCGGAACGTATCGCCGCTGGTGGGGTCGGGCGCAGGCGCGGGCGCCGGTCGAATCACGGGATCGACGAAGGTTCCCTGGCACCGCACGTCATCGGCATCGCGGAAATTGCTGCCGCTGCCGAAGCTCAGGTCGTGCGTCAGCGCTGCCCTTTCCGTGACCGAGAAGCTCTGACCGGGCGGCACGGCGTCGAAGTAACGCTTCGCATCTGCCGCGTTGGTGAAGAGCATGTACGCAGCGGCCCGCTCTTCGAGATCGAAATGCAGCAGGACAGGCGCATCCGGCCTCTCGACGTCGAGGATGGCGTGCCAAAGGGAGTTGTATTGGTCCTCAAAGAACACTTTGGCGACCGGAACGTAGGCGCCTTGAATCGGCGCCCCGGCGCGCTCGCGCCAGGCATCGAGATTCAGGCGCCACAAGCCCATCTCGCTGCGGCGTTCCCAGGCGCTGCCCAAGACACGCACATATCTAGCGTGATCGTCTTTCTCCCCCAGATGCAATTGCCCATAGCGATGCAACGGATAGACCCAGGCGCGGGGTTCGGTGAAGGCGTTCTCCATGATCGGCCCGTTGAAGCCAATTTCTTTTGGGATCTGGCTCGCTAGCGCCTGGTAACAGGCGGCTGGGTTCACCCGGGGGGGTGTTGGGGGCGGCTCTTCCACCGCTGGATAGAGCGAGCTCGACACGATCGCCAGTTTGCCAGCGGCGTCGAAGGTGGTCACGACCTGCGCGCCGAAGATCGGCGTCTGCGCAGGGGTGAACTGCTGGAAGCGAATCTGGTCGGTGCCGTCGGTCCAACAGAGGCGCCGCACAAGGCTGAGGTGAATGCCCGTGTTGGCGCCCGCTTCGGTATCGTTGAAAGGTTTGGGCTGATCGCGGCCGGCGATCAGGAGACTATTCGCCTTAAGGAACCGCACCGCGGCCTTGAGGTTGCTGCCCTGATGGCGTCCCGGGTAAAGGTCCCCGTACATGAACCCGGGCAATCCTGTTTCGCCGTTCAGGCGCATGTGACAGACGGTCTGATCTTGGAAGTCCACGAACGACTGGGCCAACTCCTCATGCTGGCGTGACGGAAAGTCGAGGCTTTCTCGCGGGAAGGAATTTGCTCTGCCGGGGGCCAGTGGATTAGGGGAGCGCCAGGGGTCCCAATTCGTATTGAATCCCAAGGGGCGTCGCATGCCCGGTTTGCGGTCGGCTTCCACCTGGGGCGGCTTGCGATTCGGGAATTGCAGGTTGTTCAGACCGATATCAAGTCTGACGTGCATGAAGGTCTCGTTTGGCCCCAACATAACACCCTTCCTTTCTGCTGCGTCGATTCAAGGGATGAGGTAGCGTTTGAATTGCCCGGCCGACCCCCAATATAGGATGCCCTGTTGATCTGCCCCCGCCGTCGTCGCCAACAGGCCATCCTCGAACCACCCGTGCTGGCCGATGCGCACGGGCGGATGCACGCAGTCTGTGGCGTACACGGCGCCGTCGGCGGTCGCCAGGAAATAGCGGTTGTCCGTCCGGGCATCCGCGGCCGCTGATGAAACCGCGTCGGGGACATAGAGCAGGCGGCCGAGGCCCAGCAGCCCACGGCTGCCCGGCACAGTCTGCGGCGCCCCGATCGGCGCGCTGTGCGCGTCGAGGCAGAGGGCCTGCAGCGCGCCGTTCACCTTGACGATCAACAACAGGCCGCCGCGCACGGCCGGCGTGGCCAGGAGCACCAGGCCGCCGGAGTAGACCCGCTCCCACGTGTAGGGCGGGTCCCCGCTGCCCCGAATCAAGCCGCCCTCATCGCCCAGCACGAGCTGGCCCTGCGCATCGAAGGCGGCGGTCCACAGCTGGCCCGTCCCAGCGGCGATCTCGGGCCGAACCGCGGTCCAGGCGCCGCCGCCGTTTTCGCTCAGCCAAAAACCGGCCCGATCGGCAATGTAGGCCACGACGCCAGCGGAGGCGGCCAGCGGCTGGCACGCGTTGGAGCCCTGGCAGGCATCGCTGTTGCGAGGCAGATTTTGCGAGATTTCCGACCAGCTTGCGCCGGCCGCGTTGTATTTGTAGACGCCGTAACCCTGGATGAACGCGTAGCGCTCGTCGGGGCGGCGACTGTCCAACGCGAGCGCCGTGATGGACTGTACGGTGGCCTGGGGATCGTTCAGCCCCTTGGTCGGATTGCCAAGCGGCAGCCCCTCCCGCTGCCAGCCTGTCCACGTCCCATCGGCCCGGGTCCACGCCGCGCCGTAGTAATAGCTGCCGATGACCACCGTCTCTTGAGTGCTCGCCAGAGCGCTGATCCTTTGGGCGCCCGGCGCGCCGGCCACAGGCTGCCAGCGCCGGTTGAGGGACCAGCGGCTCAGCGCGTCGATCCCGATGCCGGCGAGGAGGAGCGCGATCAGGCCGAGGATGCCGAAGGTGAGGGTGCGCGTGGTGATGCGCCGGCGCTGCTGGCGCTGGACCGCTGCGCGGCTCTGTCCGATCAGCGCGGCCAGGTTGGCGCTGCAACCGGCGGTGGGGAGGTCCGTCGCCTTGAGCCAGGCTTCGGCTTCTCGCAGCTCGACCCGGTCGAGCAGGCCGCCTTCGCCCCGGCCCAGGCGCACCCATTCGGCGGCTTTGTCTTCCAGGCGGCGGCGGACCACCTCAGCCGCTTGGAACTCGGTGATCCATTGTCCGAGCCGCGGCCAGCCCGTCAGCATCGCTTCGTGCGCCAGATCGACGCGCGGCTCGGTCCCGGCCTCGCTGCTTAACACCAGCAGCCGGTTTTCCACCAGGTAGTTCAGCGTCCTGTCGAACAGCGCGGGGTCGTCGCCTTCTGCGACCAGCGCGGAGAGCGGCTGTTGCCGCCGCGTGTGGTTCCGGCCCTCGCCGAACTGCACCAGCCTGAGCAAGATGCGCTGGCTGATGCGCTGTTGCTCCGGACTCAGGCTGCGGATCATTTCATCGCCGAGCTGTGCCATGGCCGCCTGGATGCCTGTCCGCTCGCTGCCGCTGTAGCCGGCCAGCGGCAGCACCAAGGCTTCATACGCGCGCAGCGGCAGAAAGCGCCGCTCGAGCTTCTCCCACAGCCGCACCATCACCTCTTGCACGAAGGGCAGCAGCCCCGGCTGGCCGGCGCTGCTGGAGACCAACCGCTCCGCCAACGCGCTCTCGATGAAGACCCCCGTATCTTCGGCGGGCTTGACGATGGCCTCGCGCAGCTCCCGTTCGCCCAAGGGCGCGATCTCCAGACGATGCGGCTGCGCCAGGGGCCACAGCGTGGATTTCAGCAGGTCGTCGAAGAAATCGGAGCGCATCGTGAGCACGACGTGACAATCGCGCAGCGCCACCAGGCGTTGGATGGCAGCCAGGAAGGCGTCACGCTCCGCGGCGCCTTGCGTGAACACCTCTTCGAATTGGTCGATCACCAGCAAGAACCGGGCGGCCCCCGGTTCGGCGGCCAACAGCGCGGCCGGGTCGAATAGGCCGATGTCCGCTGTGCCGAGGGCGGTCTGTAACGTCTCCAGCGGGTGCGCACCGGGGCGGATGCTGCGGATGAGCCAGCCGCCCGGCCCAAACAGGCTGCTGCGCCGCAGCGCGGGGATCAATCCCGCGTAGACCAGTGATGACTTGCCGCTGCCTGACGCGCCGATCACGGCAGCGAAGGGATGGCGCCGCAGCCGTTGCAGCAGCTCATCCGTCTCAGCCTCGCGGCCATAGAAGTGGCTTGCCTCCTGCTCGCGGAAGGCGCGCATGCCGGGATAGGGGCAGGCCAGCCGCAGCGCCTGGGCGGGCGGAGCTTTCTGCACGCTGGCGCACAGGCGCTCCACCGCCTCGGGCCACAGCGCCGGTTCCGTGGCATCGAGCGGCACCAACAGCGCCAGCCGCGGCGGCAGTTTCACTGGTTTATGGATCAGCGGAATCACCGGCCAGGTGCCCGACTCCAGGCCGTAGGCCTGCACCAGGATGGTGACAAACTCGGCAAAGCTCTCGTTGATGGCCGCGGGCGTCAGCACGAGCAGGGTGCGTTTGCTTTGTTGGACGGCGCGCTCGAATTCGGTGATGCGCGGCGCGCCCAGCTCGAAATCAGCCGCGGAAATCACCTTGATCTGCGCGCTTTGCAGCGCATCGAGCAGGTAGCCTTCCACCCATTCGCGGTCGGCCGGCGCGTATGAGACGAACAAATCGTAGGCACTCGGTGGGGGGCGTTGCGTTTCACCTGGGGAGAGAGTCATAAGCTGACCTCCGGCTGGCGCGGGTCCGCTTGGGCGACTTAATTCTGATAGATATTATAGTATTTAAAGGCAGAGAAGTCAACTTCATTTTCAGGTATTCAGGCACGGCAGCCCAGAAGCGTGCTACTTCCTGCAGACGATCAGGAGGTGTTCGCTCAGGCCCACGACGGCGGGGTGCGTGCAGGTTTGAAAGTGTGTGTCGAGCCAGATCTGCCAGCGTTTTTCGTCCTTGGCAAGCTGCTTGACCTGTCTGAGGTGATTGGAGCCGAGTCCTTCCAGGCCTGCCATCTCGACGACCGTGACGCCTTGATCGCTGAACGCGGCGCGGAGTTCTTCTGGCAGGAAGAAGTGGCAGGCAGTGAACCCGGAGCCGCCTTCGTAATCGCCGGTGTCACGAATCTGGGTGAAGTGGGGCATCTCGATCTCGGGCTGAAACTCGATCAGTTCAACGATCAGCAGGCTCAGGCGGCCCATTACGGAGACGAAGAGTGGACCTCCTGGCTTGGTGACGCGGATCAGCTCCGCGATCGCGGCCTGTCGTTTACCGGCGTCCAGGACGTGAGACAGGGGCCCGCCGGTGCAGACGGTGGCGTCGAAGGTGTTGTCCGCGTAGCGGGAGAGGTCCACGATCGAGCCTTCGACGATGTCGACGACCTGATTTCGCACACCGGCCCGTTTGATCTGGCGCTCGGCAAACGCCAGGTTGGCTGGGGTCATGTCGAAGAGCACGACCCGGTAGCCCCGGCGGGCCAGCTCGGTGGTGTAGCGCCCCGGCCCACCGCCCGCATCGAGGATCAGCCCGTTCGGGGGCAGGTACTTCTCGAGGAAATGCAGCGTGGTCTGAAATTCCAGCCTGTGGTAGGCGTCGCGGACCAACCGCCGCCATTCTTGGCGCACGTAGCCGGTGTAGTAGTCTCTTACCAGCGTCTCGGTCATAGCGTTCTCCTTCGAGAGGCCAGGTTATTCGTGCGACTTTCTTGTCGGTGTTCAGATGATAGTGCTAATGTCGCTGTGGGTCAAGTGATCGGATGGGGAACGGGGCGCCGGGGCGCCATTCCTGCGGGCTCCATGTTCCTAAGCTTCGCCTAAAAGGACATCCGCAGGAATCCGATCAAATCGTATATACAAAGATTTGACAAACATTTCATTATGATGTATAACGTTAGCGTACGAATCAAACGTCACATGCAGCGGAGAGTTGATTATGGCGCTTTATCTGGCACTGAAGGAAATCTGGCGGGGACGAGGGCGGTTTATCCTGTTCAGCCTCGTTATCGCGCTGATCACGGTGCTCGTGCTGTTCGTCGCCGCGTTGGCCGAGGGTCTGGGCGCAGGCAACCGCAACTATATCGAGAAACTGAATGCCGACTTGATTGCTTACCAGGCGAACGTTGATCTTTCGATCGGGGCGAGCCGGATCGGGCAGGACCGGCTGAACCGTATTCGCCGGGTGGAGGGCGTTGCGGCGGCCGGCCCCATCGGCACGGCCAGCGCATCGCTGGTCTTCGCGGATGGCCGCGAGGCGCTGAATGTGGCGCTCATCGGCGTCGAGGCGGGCATGCCGGGCGAGCCGCCTGTGGTGGTCGGCGAGGGACTGCGGAGCCGGCGGGGCAAGGAGGCGGTGTTGGATCGCCAGGTGGCGCTGCGCACGGGCGTCAATGTGGGAGATACGATCACGGTCAAGTCGATCCAGGATACTGAGGAGCAGTTTTACGATCTGCGGGTGGTCGGCATCAGTGACGACCGGCAGTACTCGCTTCAGCCCGCGGTGATCGTGCCGATTCTCATCTGGGACCAGATCCGGCCGCAAGCGTTGGTGGGCGGAGATCCGAACGCTGAGATCGTGGCCAACATCGTCGGGATCCAGGCCGTTGACCCGGCGCAGGCCGCAGTCGTGGCGGAGCGGATCGCGACGCAGGTGAAGGACGTGGTCGCAGTGGATCGTGTGACAGCCTACCAGGCGACGCCCGGTTACAGCGCCCAGCAGAGCACGCTCAACACGCAGCGATATTTCGCCCTGTTGATCGGCATCCTGGTGATTGGCGGCTTTTTTCAGATCTTGACGCTGCAGAAGGTGGCGCAGATCGGCATGTTGAAGGCGATCGGCGCAGCCAACGCGACCGTTGGCCTGGCCTCCATCATCCAGATCGTCGCCGTGACCATGGCCGGCGTGTTCATCGGTGCGGCGGTGACGCTGCTGCTTTCGTTGGGCTTCCCGCCCACCATTCCGATCGTCTTTGCCCCGTCCGCAGTTTGGGCCGCGATCGGCTCCCTGCTCCTGATTGGCCCCATCGGCGGCCTGGTGTCGGTGCGTTATTCGCTCAAAGTTGAGCCGTTGACCGCGCTGGGGCTGGCGTAGAGTGACTGATGGCGGATGGTTGATAGCAGATGGCTGGTAACGATTCACGCAGTACGCAGCACGCAATACGCAGTACGCAGTACGCAACACGTCTCACGAGGATACTATGACAATCGCACTCTCGACTGAGTTCGTAACAAAAACATATTCCACTGGCGGCAGCGGGCAGATTCGAGCAGTGGACTCCGTGTCGATTGACGTGCGCCAGGGGGAGTTCGTGGCACTGGTGGGGCCGAGCGGCTCGGGGAAGACGACGCTGCTGGCGATGCTCGCCGCGCTGCTTAAGCCAAGCGACGGTCGCATCATCATCGACGGGCACGACCTGGGCCGCATGAAGGAATCCGAGCGGACCGCGTTCCGCCGGGAGAAGATCGGCTTCACGTTCCAGGCGAACAATTTGACGCCGTTCCTTACCGCGCAGGAGAACGTCGAGCTGATGCTGCGGCTCAACGGCCGGCTGGATCGGGCCGGCAAGGCGCGGGCAAAGGAGCTGTTGGAGCGCTTGGGGCTGGGCGACCGGCTCAACAGTCTGCCGCGGCAGCTTTCCGGCGGCCAGCAGCAGCGCGTCGCCATCGCCCGGGCGCTGATCCACCAGCCGAGCGTAGTGCTCGCCGACGAGCCCACCGCCAGCCTGGACACTGAGCGGGCGTTCCAGGTCGTCGAGACCTTTGCCCGGATCATCCGCGAGCAGGGCCGCGCGGGAGTCATGGTGACCCATGACCTGCGCATGGTCCAATACGTGGACCGGGTGTTCCAGATGAAGGACGGCAAGCTGGCGCGGGTGATCTCTGACCGCGATGAGATCTGCGCCCTGGCCGAGGGCGGTTATCGCGAACCAGAGAGCGTGGCCGCAACGATACCGGGCGTGCCGGTTGAGTTACCCGTATTGACGATTTAACGATTAGGAGAGATATCCAATGAAGACCAGGAAGCTGATACTCGGGATCATTGCAATCGCAGTGCTGGCGGCCGCCGGGTTTGCCGCCCTGACCTTGCCCCCTATGTTCGCAAAGACTGCTCAGGCCGAGGAAGCTGCGGCTCCGGCCCGGCAGGAGACCCCGCGCATATTTGTCGAAGGAAAACTGGCGCCGGTTCGCCATGCGTCGCTGAGCTTAGCTGCCAGCGGCCGCGTGGATGCCATCCTGGTCGCTGAAGGCGAGACCGTGGTGGCGGGGCAGCCGATCCTGAGGCTCGACGGCGCACGGCTCCGTGCCAGCGTGGCCCAGGCCGAGGCTGGCCTCCAGCGTGCGCAGGCGCGGTTGGCTGAGCTCCAGGCCGGTCCGCAGACCGAAGAGGTGACCGCCGCACAGACTGCCGTGGATGCTGCCCAGGCGCGCCTCGATCGCCTGATGAACCAGGACGACATCCGCGGCGCCGAAGCTAACCTGACGGCCGCGCAAGCCTCTCTGGCGAAACTGTCGGAAGGTGCGGGAGCCAAGAGTTTGATCGCTGCCCGCGCCGACCTCGCGAACGCGCAGGCGGCCGTGGCGCAGGCCCAGGCCGCGTACGATCGGGTCAAGGGCAACCCTGACATCGCCGCTCGGCCCGAATCGCTCGCTCTGCAGCAAGCGACGAATACTGCTGACGCCGCGGCAGCCCGCCTGGCTGACCTGGAGGCCGGCGCAAGTGCAGCGGATCTAGCGGGTGCGCGGGCGCGCGTTGCCCAGGCGAAGGCGCAGCTTGACGCGCTGAAAGGCACCCGGCCGGCCGATCTGGCGGCTGCCCAGGCCGAGCTGCGCCGGGCCCAGGCTCAGCTTGCGCTGACCACCACAGGCGCCCGCCCCGAGGTTGTTGTGGCTGCCGAAGCCGATGTCAAGGCTGCCGCGGCTGTGTTGGCCCAGGCGCAGGCTGCGTTGGCTGAAGCCGAGCTGCGAGCTCCTTTTGGCGGCGTCATCGCGGAGCTGCGGCCGGCGCCTGGCGAGCAGGTGACACCGGGCGCGGCTGCGGTCGAGCTGGCGGACCTGTCCGCCTGGCAGGTCGAGACCACCGACCTCACCGAGCTGCAAGTCGTGCGGGTGGAAGAAGGCGATGTCGTTACGGTGACGTTTGAGGCGCTGCCGGGCGAATCGTTCCGTGGCGTTGTTTCCCGCATCAAGGCCATCGGCCAGAATCAGAAGGGCGACATCAGCTACACTGCGGTCATCCGGCTCGATGGGACCGACTCCAGGCTGCGCTGGAATATGACAGCCGCGGTGGAGTTTGAGAAATAGGTCTTTGCCCCGCAACGCACCCTCGGCACGTTCGACTTGCCCTCCCTTCAGGACAATGGTAGCATAGTCCTCCTGAAGGGAGGGCAGCGCACGCCGGTTTCTATGCGCATCGCCTTTGTTGCTCCGTTTGGCCTCCGTGCAAAGGGCACGGCCCGCGCCCGCGCATTGCCGCTGGCGCTTGCGTTGGCGCGCCGCGGGCACTCGGTTGCGCTGTTCGTGCCGCCCTACGATAGTCCGGAGGACTCCGGCCGGCAGTGGTGGGAGGAGGCGGCTCGATCCGGAGATCGGCCACAGCCAGAGGCAGGAGGCCGGCCGCCGCAGGCGGGGGTCGATGTAATCAACGTCCTTTTGCCGCCGGGCCGCCAAGGTGCGATTTGGCATCTCCGGCTGGGCTGGCGCCTGTTCCAGGCCGTACGCGGCTGGCGGCCCGACGTGGTGCATGTCTTCAAGCCAAAGGGGCCGTCCGGATTGGTGGGGCTGCTGCTGTGGTTGACCCGACGAAGGACGAAGGACCAAGGACGGCGAACGGCAAACGGTGGATTTCATTTTTCGTCTTTTGTCTCTCGGTGGCCATCCCTGGTCGTGGACGCCGACGACTGGGAGGGGCCGGGCGGTTGGAACGATGACCCGCGCGCCGGTTATTCTTCAGCGCAGCGCCGCTTCTTTGCCTGGCAGGAGCGGTACGGCCTCTCGCACGCTGACGCGTGGACGGTTGCCAGCGAATGCCTCCGCGACCGCGCCATTACGTTCGGCGCCGCCCCCGATCGCGCCCACGTTTTACATAACGGCACTTCGCTTTGTAGTATCCAACCCTTGATTACCAACCCCCAATCCCCATCAGCCATCAGCCATCAGCAATCCAAAATCGAAAATCAAAAATCAGCAATTCTCTACACCCGCTTTGCCGGCGTGCGGCCGGCAGAAGTGGCGGCGATGTGGGGGCTGGTGCGGGAGCGGATGCCGGATGCACGGCTGGTCGTCGTGGGCCGCGGCCTGGCGGGGGAGGAGCGCGACCTGGCCGGGCTGCCGGGCATCGAGGTGCGCGGCTGGGTGGAGCCGGCCGCGCTGCCTGGGGTGTTCGCTGGCGCAGCGCTGGCCATCGCGCCGTGGGTCGATACGCCATCGAACCGGGCGCGGCACAGTGCCAAGATTCTGGAGCTGATGACGGCCGGCCTGCCGGTGGTCGCGCCGGCGGTGGGGGAGCTGGCGGCTACCCTGGGAGACGCGGGCGTGCTGGTGCCAGCAGGAGATCGCGCCGCGTTTGCCGATGCTGTGGTTGCGTTGCTGGCGGATCCGGCGCGGGCTGAAGCGCTGGGTCGGGCGGCACGCGAGCGGGTGCGCCGCTGCTTCGACTGGGACGCGCTGGCCGAGGTGGCGCTGGCTGCCTATTCAGTTTAAAGGTGTTTTAGGCAGAGATGATGAAGCATTGGTGGGGGCGACAAGGTTTCCGGTGGGCCGCGGTGGCAGGCTGGATGGGGCTGATCTTCGTGCTCTCGGGGCAATCGACGCTGCCGTCGCTGTTCGAGCGTCCTGATCTGCAGGATATCGCCGGGCATTTCCTGGTGTATGCCGTGCTGGCCCTGCTGCTGCGCTGGGCGCTGGCCGGCGCCGGCGTGGCGCGGGCCAGCCTTTGGGCGTTGGTAGGAGTCCTTCTCTACGGGATCAGCGACGAGTTCCATCAGAGCTTCGTGCCGGGCCGGCATCCTGATCCCTACGATGTCCTCACCGATGTGTGCGGCGCAGCCGCGGCGTTGGTGTTGCTGAAGTCAGCACAAAAAATGCCCCAAGGCTGACTATTTCCAGATCGTGCGAACAGGCGTCATGGCGGACTCCACCACGGTAGGGTTCGGCATGCCCCCTGAAACCACCGCCCGATGGGCCATCCAGACCACACCCGGCTTGAGGTCGCCCAGAATCACCACCTGCTGGCCAGGGTCAGGGCTCGGGCAAAGATAGTTGAAACGCTCGTCGCCCACTCCGCCCGTGGCGCCGGTAGCATAGCCACACACCGTTCCATCGGCCAGCTCGATCAGCCAGGCATGCCCGGCCGTGTCTTGGGGCACTTCGGGCGCTGGCAGCGGCTCGGTGAGTGTAAGCGCAAAGCCGCTGGTTGGCGTTTGGGGATCAGCGTTGCAGATCACGTTTTCCCCTGAAGAGAAGCACGGATCGTAGAGCTCGTTGCCGACCATGCACCGCCAAGCGTCCGCACGCCAGACCGCGAGCGAACTGGTCCAGCAATTGCCCGTCTGCGGCTCGCCGGTGGGCAGCCCGGGTGTGTAGGTGATGACCTGGGTCGCGGTGATGGTTACGGCCGGCGTCGTCTCGGCGGGCGGCGCGGCCGTCGATGCGTCGCACGTGCCGTTGTAGTAAGCCCAGGCATCGCACTGCGCACCGTTCTTGAGAGTGCAGGCGCCCTGCTCGTCGTCCTGCCCGCTTTTGCCGGTGATGGCATACTCGCCGCCGGTGATCGCGCAGTAACGTGCGGCAGGCGTGGTGTAGCCGGTGACCTTGACGCCGCCGGTGGGGCACTCACCCCGCAGCAGCGCCCACTCCTCGCATTGGCGGTTGTCCTCGAAATAGCAGACGCCGAACTGGCCGCCGTCCGGCCGCGCCTCGATCTCCAGCCTGCCGCCTTGTGCGACGCAATTCTGCGACGCGGGGTTGGGCAGCGCAGGCGTGCTCGCGGCGCCCTGCGCACAGTCGAGGGTGATGGTGTAAAGCTGCTGTGCGGGCGCTACCTTGCATTCCGAGATAGGCTTGTCGCTCGCACAGTTGGCGGAGGCGTCCGGGTGCCAGCCGGCGATGGCCAGGCACACGATGTCGCCGCTGCGGAACCCGGACCCGATCGCGTTCGGTCCGCCGGCTGCGAGCCGTATGTCCTCCTGCCAGCCCCCGCTGGTGAGCACGCTGGCCAGCGTTTTCATGATCTCATCTGGGCCGGCGAACTGCTCGCCTGTGCCGGTGGCGGTCGCGCGGCAGCCCGTACCGCTGGCCATGGTGACCGGATCCGTAATGGGCACAGGCGTTTCAGACTGCGTGACCTCCACGGTCACTGCCTGCATCATGACCTGTGCCATGCCGTTGCATATTTCGGCGATCGGAGGCTGCAGGACCGCGTTTGCCTGCGCCGTGTCTGTTGGCGCGGTCGGTTGGGGTGCTGCCGGTTGCGGCAAAGGAACAC
Source organism: uncultured Anaerolineales bacterium (assembly GCA_964513075.1). Lineage (GTDB taxonomy): Bacteria > Chloroflexota > Anaerolineae > CG2-30-64-16 > CG2-30-64-16 > DAOUBP01. The sequence goes on along the minus strand of CAZELR010000022.1, from coordinate 21,422 downwards.
AGGCCGCCAGGGTCAGGATTGCCGTAAGGATCAACGTCGAGAAGGTTGCTGTTCTTGTTTTCATGTGATGGCTCCTGGTTAATAGACGTCCGGCCCAGCCTTTTTGATCCCGCCTTGACCGAGTCAGGAGAAAGGATACCACATGATCTCTTATTTGGCGGGTGCAAGCATCTGCCGCGCCAGCGCGGTGTAACCGGCCTGGGCGGCGTGCAGGTCGGTGATCGCGACCCACTCGTCGGCGATATGCGCCTGGGCCAGGGTGCCGGGGCCATAGATGAAGCTGGGGACGTGGCGGCCCGCGCTGGCCGAGGCGTTGGTGCCGCACGGCGCGGCATAGGTCGCGGCGGGCAGGCCGGCCGCGGCGAGCGCAGCCAGGAGCGCGTCGCGCCATGGGTCGTCGGGCGAACAGCGCCAGCCGGGCAGGAAGTCGACCGCTTCCAGCACCGCACCGGTGTAGCAGGTTTGGCGCAGGGTGTCCAGAGCGCAGGTGACTCCGGCCAGATCGCCAAGGCCCGCGGTGATCCGGCCCAGGAAGGCAGCCGCGGTCTCGCCGGGCATGGTGCGCGCCACGAAGCGGGCGTGACAGCCGGACGGGACCAGCGTCTGGTTGGGGAACGGTTCGGAGCGGAGCTCGACCAGCTCCAGCACGCCGGGACCCAACTCGGGATCGGAGGGCAGGGAGAGGGCGCGCAGCCGGCCCACCGCCTCGATCATCTTGGTCGCGGCGTTGTCGCCGAGCTCGGGCTGTGAGGTATGGCTGCTGCGGCCGGCCGCGTGGAGGCGCAGCGTTGCCCGGCCCTTCTGCGCCACGCCCAGCCGTAAGCCGGTCGGCTCGCCGGTGATCACCAGGTCGGCTGGGCAGGCATCGAGCACGTGGCCGAGCGCGGCGCCGGTCAGGTTCTCCTCGCATACCGTGGCTGCGACGACCAGCGTGCCCGCCAGGTCTTCGAGCGGCAGGGCCGCCCCGGCGCAAATCATCGCCGCGAGGCTGCCCTTCGTGTCAGCCGCGCCCCGGCCCCACAGCCGTCCCTCCGACACTTCGGCGCCGTAGGGGTCATGGGCCCAGGCCTCGGGACCGGGGTCGACGACGTCCATGTGGCCGTCGAAGAGCAAGGTGGGCCCGGCCTGTCCCCCCCGGTGCAGGCCGCGGCGCAGGCCGATGACGCTGCCCCACGCGTCCACGCGCACATCCTCGTATCCGCAGCCGCGCATCGTTTTGGCCACGCGCGCGGCCACCGCGCCTTCGCCCCCGGCGGGGCTGGGGAGGCGGATGAGCGAACGGGTCAGGGAGAGAACGTCAGGGGTCATGGAGCACCGTGCTGTATATTGTCATGCTGAGGCCGAGTCCCTGACCTGCGCCGTAGAGCTAAGTTCATCAGGCCGAAGCATCTCTGGCGGCGCAGACGAGACGAGATCCTTCGCTGAGGTCTCGCCACAACTGACTTTGGGTGGTTAACCCGCTCAGGATGACTATCTGGAGTTCCTTGCCGCGACCCGCAGGTCGCCGCGGCTTGAGGAACTCAGGATGACAGGGATAGATCAGGCAAATCAGGTAAATCTGCGTCCCGCTTGCCGGTTCCGCTACTGTAAGTTCTTCAGCCGCGGGTCGAGTACGTCGCGCAGGCCATCGCCGAGCAGGTTGAAGCCAAGCACGGTGAGCGAGATGGCGATGCCGGGGAAGACGACCGTGTGCGGCGCGCTTTCCATGAACTTGCGGCCATCGTTGAGCATGGTGCCCCAACTGGCAGCCGGAGGTGGCACGCCCAGACCCAAAAAGCTCAGAGAGGCCTCAACCACGATTGCGGTGGCGAAGTAGGTGGTCGTCACGACGATCAGGGGAGCGACGATGTTGGGCAGAATGTGTTTCGCCAGCAGCAGCAGCTCCCGCTGGCCCACGCAGCGCGCTGCCACCACGTATTCCATGTCGCGTTCAGCCAGCACCGAGGCGCGCACCGTGCGCGCAAAGATCGGGATGCGGACGATGGCGATGGCGGTCATCACCGTCACCAGTCCGGGCTTGAACACGGCCACCAACACCAGCGCCAGCAGGATCGCAGGAAACGCATAGATCGCGTCTAGCACGGCCATGATCACCGTGTCCACGCGGCCGCCCAGGTAGCCGGCCAGCGCGCCCAGGACCAGGCCGATCAGCGTGCCCAACGCCACCGAGACCACGCCCACCTGCAGCGAGATGCGCGCGCCGTAGAGCACGCGCGTAAAAATGTCGCGGCCCAGGTGATCGGCCCCGAACAGATGCGCCCGGCCGGGAGGCTGAAACCGGTCGGCGAGCACGATTGCCACCGGGTCATACGACGTCAGAAGCGGTCCGAAGACGGCGACCAGCACGACGACCGCCGAGATCACCATGCCGATGCGCGCCATCGGGTTGCGCCACAGCCGCGCGCCCAAGCTCCGGCCCTTGCGGGGCCGGCGGGCGGCAAGCGGGACGGGCGCGTCGGTGGACATAAGAATCCCTTTCTGAGCGGGCTATTTGGGGCGGCGCCGCCGCCCCAAATAGCGCAACGATGTTATTTATCCAACCACGCCTTGTTCAGCCCATCGCTCGCATCCATCATCATGAGCGCGGGCGAGGTGCCGGGCTGGTAGCCTTTGACGGTGTTCTGCCATGCCTCAACCCAGGGCAGGCCCAGCACGTAGATCGTGGCCGCGTCGTCCTGCACGAGCTGCACCACCTGTTTGTAGATCGCCTGGCGCTTGGCCACGTCGACCTCAGCCTTGCCCGCGGCCAGCAGGTCGTTCATCTGCGCCGAGTCGTAGCCGCCGCACAGCCAGCTCGAGCCGCTGGCCTTGGTCAGGTAGCCGTAGGGCCGGTCCGGATCGAAGATGCCGGTCATGGTGCCCAGCAGCAGGTCGTAGTCGTACTCCTTGCCCTTGCTGTTCCACGCGGCCGAGTCGACCACGTCGAACTCCACGCTGAAGCCCACCTGGCCGAGCATAGCCTGGATGACTTCGCCCTTGTCCTTCTGGTTGGCCATCAACAGGAACTTGACGGGCGTGCCCTCGGGCAGGCCGCTGGCCTTGAAGTACTCCTTAGCCTTGGCCAGATCGGGCTTCACGATCGGCACATCGAGCCGCCAGACGTTGTCGGGCGTGAAGGGTTGGTTGTGCACCTGGCCCAGGCCGAAGAAGATTGCCTCGTTGTACTGATCCCGGTCGAACACGGCCTGCAGCGCCAGCCGCGCGTCCTTGTTGCTGAACGGTGCGCGGGTATTGTTCATCACCAGGCGCTCGCCGGAGTTGATGTAGTACACCTGCACGGTGAAGTTCGGGTCCGGGCTGTCCACCAGCTTCTTCACATCGACCATGGGCAGCTCTTCGGCCATGTCCACTTCGCCGGTGCGCAGCGCATTCAGGCGCACCACGGGGTCGGTGATGACCTTGAGCACCACACCGTCGAGCAGCGGCTCACCGGCTTTCCAGTAGTTCGGGTTCTTCACCAGGGTGTACGACTCGCCGGGCTTGACCGCGTCCATCATGAACGGGCCGGTGCCGATGATTTTGGCGACCTTGCCCTCGGCGTCGTAGCTGTCGCGGTGGATGATGGCCGAGCGGTTGAGCAGCGCCAGGTACGAGGGGAACGGGCCCATGCCGCTCTCCATGGTGAATTTGATCGTGCTCTTGTCCACCACCTCGGTCTGGAGCTTGATGCCCGCATAGGCGCTGCGCTGGGCGGCGCCGGCCTTCTCATCCAGGATGCGGTCGAAGATCCATTTCACATCGTCGGCCGTGAGCTCCTGGCCGTTGTGAAACTTCACGCCGGGGCGCAGCTTGAATGTCCAGGTCTTGCCGTCGGCCGAGGTCTCCCAGCTTTCGGCCAGCACACCCACGAACTTGCCCGCGCGGTCGGGCGCGATGAGCTGCTGGGCCACCAGGATGTTCAGGCGGATGTCGCCGTACTGGATGGCCTTGAGCGGGTCCAGCGAGGTGACGTCTTCCTTCATGGCGAAGGTGAGGACGCCGCCGGCTTTCGGGCCGGCGGGGGCTGCGGCTGCGGGGGCCTCGGCGGTGGGGACCGCTGCCGCAGGCGCTGCGGGCGCGGGCGCCTGCGTGCAGGCGCCGAGCAACATGGCCAGCACGGCCAACAGGGCAAACAACGTCGAACGTTTCACGAGAGTCCTCCTTGAGAATATTGTGGACAATCAACCCAACCGGATGCGCGGATCGAGCACGGTGTAGATCACATCTACCAGCAGATTGATCGCCACGACGAGCACGGCGATCACCAGCACCACGCCCTGGACGACGGGATAGTCGCGGGCGAAGATGCTGTCGACGACGAGCAGGCCCACGCCGGGCCAGGCGAAAACGGTTTCGACCACCACCGTGCCGCCGATCAGAAAGCCCAATTGCAGCCCGATCATGGTCACGGTGGGGATGAGCGCGTTGCGCAGGGCATGCGTGATCAGCACGGTGCGCTCACGCAGCCCCTTGCCGCGCGCCGTGCGCACGTAGTCCTTGCCCAGCTCCTCCAGCAGGCTGGAGCGCGCCAGGCGGGTGGTGGTGCCGGCCAGCGACCAGCCCAAGGTAATGGCAGGCAGGATCAGGTGCCGGAGCGACGCAGCGAAATCCTGGAACGGCGAGACGTAGCCGATGGACGGCAGCCAGCCGAGCCAGACGGCGAACACGAGCACGAACAGGATGCCGGACCAGAAGTTGGGCATGGAGATTCCCAGGATGGCGAAGACCATGGCCCCGATGTCGGCGCCGGAATTGCGCCTAACAGCGGCGAGCAGGCCCAACGGCAGGGCGATGACGAGCGAAAGGAAGAGCGCGGAGAAGGAGAGCAGCAGGGTGGCCGGCAGGCGCTGGCCGACGAGCCGGAGTACGGGCATGCCCGCGCGGTACGAGTTGCCCAGGTCGCCCTGGACGGCCCGCCACAGCCATTTGCCGTATTGGACGGCCACGGGCTGATCGAGGCCCAGTTCCCGGGTCAGCGCCGCGCGGCGAATCTCATCCATCCCCTCGCTGCCGTACATCACGTCGATCGGATCGCCCGGCACCATGCGGATCAGGGCGAAGACGATGATCGACATCAACAGCAGGATGGGCAGCAGGGTCAGGGCACGGCGGGCGAGGTAAGCGAACACCTGACTGCTCCGTCAGCGTTTGCCCGGATGATACCACAGGGGCGCGGCACGGGCAAATGTGTTCACGCGCGGGTATGTCCATTTAGGCCGCAATCGACGTCGGCTACAGCCTGCTTCCTGCCAGCTTGCTCACCGACCATCGCCGCGGCAGGGAAGGTTGGGCGCCGAGGGTGGTGCAGGCCAGTGCGCCCGCGGCGCAGCCCCAAGTTGCAGCCTCAACCGGCGGCCGGCCCTCGGTGAGCGCCACGGTGAATGCGGCGACAAACGCATCGCCGGCCGCGGTGGTGTCTACCACCTGCACCGGGAAGCTTGATATCAGCGCCTGTTGGTCGCCGGTTGACACCCATGCCCCGCGTTCGCCCAGGGTGAGGATGACCGTGCCCACCCCCGCGGCCCGCAGTGCGAGCGCGGCTTCGGCCGCTTCCTCATCGGCGCCGGTCGGCAGGCCGGTCAGCAGAGCGGCCTCGTGCTGGTTGGGGATCAGATAGGTGACGCGGCGCAGCAGGCCGGCGGACAGGGGCCGGGCCGGCGCGGGGTTGAGGATCACCGGCACGCCCTGCTCGTGGGCGAACTCGGCGGCGGCTTCCACGGCCGGCAGCGGCACCTCGAGCTGCAGCAGCAATGCTGATGCCTCGGCGATGACATTCCGGTATCTCGTGACGATTTCGGGCGACATCCTGGCATTTGCGCCGGGCGCAAGCACGATGGTGTTCTCGCCTGCGGCGTTGACGGTGATCAGCGCCACGCCGGTTGCGCCGGCCGCGCGGTCGATGCAGGCGGCGTCCACCCCGTTCGCCAGCAGGTTTGCGATCAATGCATCCCCGAACGCATCCGGGCCGACGCAGCCGATCATGATCACCTGTTTGCCCAGGCGTGCGGCAGCCACCGCCTGGTTGGCGCCCTTGCCGCCGGGGAAGGTGTGATACGCGCTGCCGGTCAGGGTTTCGCCGGGCTGTGGGTGGCGGGGCGCCTGGATCACCAGGTCCATGTTCAGGCTGCCGAGGACGACGATCTGTTTCATGCGCTATTCGTCCGGGAGTTCACCGTTGGGCGCTTCGTCCTGATCGTCGGCGGGCGTGGCCTGCGCGAGCCGTTCGATGTAAATCTCCCCGAACGCGCTCTCCTGCGTGACCGTTACCCGGTCGCGTTTTATCAGCTCCAATACGGCCAGAAGCGTGACGATTACTTCCAGGCGATGGCGGGCGTGGCTGAGCAGGCTGCGAAACGTGATGCGTTTCCCGTTGGCTGTGATCTCTCGAATATGCCGGATCTGATCCTGGATGGTGAGGGTGAAGGGCACGACCATCCCGTTGGGCAGATCGGCCGCGGCTGCGCCGTCGATGCTGAGCAGTGCCGCCTGCGCGGCCGACAGCAGATCGACCAGGGAGATCCCCTCGTTGTCCAGCCGCCGTTCCAGCTCCGGAAGGTCGGCTACGCGCAGGTAGGTGTGCAGGCCCTGTTCTTCGATGGTTCGCAGCGCATGCGCGGCCTCTTTGAAGCGCTTGTACTCTCGCAATTGGCGCGCCAACGCCTCGGCCGGGTCTTCCTCTTCCTCTTCGGGCGGCGCCGGCGGCCGCGGGAGCAGCAGCCGCGACTTGATCCAGATCAGTCTTGCTGCGATCACCAGGAAGTCGGCCAGCATGGTCGCGTCCGTCTCCTCTAGTTGGCGCACATAGGCCAGGAACTGGCCAGTTACTGCGGCCAGGGAGATGGCGCTGATGTCGAGCTTATCCCTCTCGATCAGTTGCAGCAGCAGGTCAAGCGGCCCCTCGAACGCGGGGAGCTGCACCTGATAGGCGTCGTCCTGTAGGCTACTGAGCATGGCGTCTGGCTGTTCCTTCTGCGGCAGCAGGGACCCGTAGCAGAAGCGGTGAGAAGCTTCTCTAGAATGACAGTAAATTCTCCAAGGCGGCCCATAGCTCTGTGATGGGCCGCTTTTCCAGGCCGTCCAGCTTGAAGAAGATGACCAGGTGAACGCCGCGACGGCGAATCGAGAGGCGCTCGACGGATGGGCCGTAGTTGGCCAGGAACGCCTCGATGCGGCCGATCAGCGCCTTGCTGGGGGTGAGCCGCGTGGCCAGGCCGAGGCCGGCCGGCAGCTCGGTCCAGTGCCAGGGGATGTCCCCGGCGACCTTATCCAGTTCAGCAGCCAGAGGGCCGGGCCGCGGCACCACGGTGAGTTCCTGCGCCGGCGTCGATCGCAGTTCCGCTTGTATCGACATCAGATCCGCCTTGCCGCGCAGCCGCTCGATGCCCCACAGCGGCGGAAACTCGCGCGTCAGCAGGTAGTAGCCGAGCTTGATCTGGCGGTACGGGGGGCGCGCATCGGCAACCGTCACTTCTGCGCCCGAGTTCATCGAGCGAATCCAGCGCCAGGCCACGCGGCCGCCCAGCTTGCCGAGCCCGGCCTGCAGCCACGCGCCGAGCGCCTTGCTGCGCTGCCGATTCAGCCAGACGCCCAGGAAATAGCTCCCTACTAGCAGAATCAATACGATCCACCAGATTCTTTCGACTCCGGTGGCAGGCGTTAATGACATAAGCCGGTTTCCCTTTCGCGATATCAGACGATGTCAGATTTTCGAGATCTTACGCGTCGATGATTATACCATCGCAGGGGAGATGCGGTAAATCCGTTGTCCAACAAACCTGCGTCTTGTCATAGACAACGCCGGGCCGCTGTGCTAAACTGCCTGCGTAGTCGAGCTCACGGATCCAGGCCGGGTTTCAGCGTGAAATCCGGTTTTCATCCGTGGTGCCCGTTTTTTGTTGACCAGCCTACCAATTTACTAACCTCCAGGAGGAACCCATGAGCTACAAGTACGATCCGAATGCCAAGTATGCCAGGAGCCACGAGTGGGTGCGCATCGAGGGTGAGACGGCCGTGATCGGCATCTCCGACTACGCCCAGCATCTGCTCTCCGACATCGTCTACGTCGAACTGCCTGAGATGGGCGACATGCTTTCCCAGGGCGAGAGCCTCGGCTCTGTCGAGTCGGTCAAGGCCGCGGAGGATGTCCTCGCGCCGATCAGCGGCGAGGTAGTGGAGGTCAACACCGACCTGGAGGATACCCCGGAGTGGGTGAACGAGGATCCCTATGACAAGGCATGGATGGTGAAGGTCGCGCCCAGCGACCTGAGCGAGTTGGATAACCTGATGGACGCCGCGACCTACGAGAAGTTTGTCGCTGAAGAGGAAGAGAAGGGCGGTCACTAGACGTGATGCGTGTTACGTGTTGCGTGTTTGATGTCGTCTCCTGATGCGCCACTCACTACGCATCACGCACCACGCAGATGGAGTAACACATGAACTACATACCCAATACCGACGCCGACCGCGCCGAAATGCTGGCGGCGGTCGGTGTGGCATCGTTGGCTGACCTGTTCCACGATGTGCCGGAGAAGTTTCGCTTTCCCGAGCTTGATCTGCCGCCGGCGCTGTCCGAGATGGAGGTGCTGCAGGAGCTTCAGGCGCTGGCCGACGAGAACGACGACCTGACGCACGTGAGCTGCTTCCTGGGCGCGGGCGCTTACAATCACTTCGTTCCCAGCGTGGTCGATTCCCTGGTCCGCCGGGGCGAGTTCTACTCTGCCTACACCCCCTATCAGCCTGAGGTCAGCCAGGGCACGCTGCAGGCGCACTTCGAGTACCAGTCGATGATCTGCGCGCTGACCGGCATGGATGTGTCCAACGTCTCGCACTACGACGGCGGCACCGCGGTGGCTGAGGCGGTCATCATGGCGCTGCAGGTGGGCCGCGGCAAGCGGAACAAGGTCGTGCTGAGCCCAACGCTGCACCCGCACTATCGCGCCGTGGTGCACACCTACACCCAGGGCATGAGCGTCCGCAGCGTTGGCGAGGACGCGGCGCTGGGCAATCTGGCCGCGCTGGCCGCGTTGATCGATAAAGAGACGGCCTGCGTCATTGTACAGAATCCGGATTTCCTGGGCCGGCTCTATACGCCGGCAGAGATGCAGGCGTTGGCGGATCAGGCCCATGCCGCGGGCGCGCTGTTTGTTGTCTCAGCGGATCCGATCAGTTTAGGTCTGTTCACGCCGCCGGGGCAGTATGGCGCGGACGTGGTCACCGGCGAAGGCCAGCCGATGGGCAACGCGCTGAGCTTTGGCGGGCCCTACCTGGGCATCTTCGCCATGAAGGTGGGGGATGTGCGCAAGTCGGCCGGCCGCATCGTGGGTGAGACGACGGACACCGAAGGCCGCCGCGGGTACGTGTTGACCCTCAGCACGCGCGAGCAGCACATCAAGCGCGAAAAGGCCTCCAGCAATATTTGCTCTAACCAGGCGCTGTGCGCGCTGGCGGCTGCGATCTACATGGCGACTATGGGCAAATACGGCCTCAAGACCGTGGCTGAACTGAGCTATCACAAGGCGCATTACGCGTCCAGCCTGATCGACAGCCTGGACGGCTACCAGGTGATGGCTGCTGGGCCGTTCTTCAAGGAGTTCGTGGTTCGCTGTCCCAAGCCGGTGGCGCTGATCAACCGGATTCTGCTGGACGAGTTCGGCATCCTGGGCGGCTACGATCTGGGCAAGGACTACCCGCAGCTTGCGGACCACATGTTGCTGTGTGTGACGGAGATGAACAGCCGAGGCGAGATCGAGATGTTGGCTGAGGCGCTGGGCGAGATCGCCGAGATGAACGACGAGGAGGTGGCCGATGACTGAGCCACTGATCTACGAAATCTGCCACCCCGGCCGCCGGGCGGTCAGCCTGCCGGCGTGCGATGTGCCCGAAAGCCCGTTGCCGATCGACGCGCTGCGCGCGGACCTGCCGCTGCCTGAGGTGTCTGAGATCGATGTGGTCCGGCACTACACGCGGTTGTCGCAGTTGAACCACGGCATCGACACGGGCTTCTACCCGCTGGGCTCGTGCACGATGAAGTACAACCCCAAGGTCAATGAGGTGGCCGCGCGGCTTCCCGGCTTTGCTGCGCTGCACCCGCTGCAAGCTGAAGATGCCGCACAGGGCGCGATGGGGCTGATGTACGATCTGCAGGTGCTGCTGGCCGAGATCGCCGGGTTTGCGGCGGTCACGCTGCAACCGGCTGCAGGCGCGCACGGCGAGTTCACCGGCGTGCTGATGATGCGCAAGTACCTGTATGACCGCGGGGAGACCCAGCGCAACGTCATCCTGGTCCCAGATTCGGCGCACGGCACCAATCCGGCCACGACGGCGATGTCGGGATTGAAGGTTGTCGAGGTGCCCTCAGATGGCCGCGGCAACGTCGATCTGGCAGCGCTCCGTGCGTTGATCGTCCAGCATGGCCCGCGCCTGGTGGGCCTGATGCTGACCAATCCGAACACCTTAGGTTTGTTCGATGAGAACGTCGAAGAAGTGATCTGCTTGGTGCACGAGGCTGGCGGTCTGTGCTACGGCGACGGTGCGAATTTCAACGCGATCCTGGGCATCGCCAAGCCGGGCGCGCTCGGCTTCGACGTGATGCACTACAATCTGCACAAGACCTTTTCCACCCCGCACGGCGGCGGTGGGCCGGGCGTCGGCGCGGTTGGCGCCGCGGCGCACCTGGCCGACTATCTGCCGGCTCCGATCGTGGCGAAGGATGAGGACGACATGTACTGCTGGCACACGCCGGCGCACAGCATCGGCCCCCTCAAGGCGTTTTGGGGCAACTTCGGTGTGGCGGTGCGCGCGTACACGTACATCCGCATGCATGGGGCTGAGGGGCTGCGCGAGATCAGCGAGAACGCGGTGCTGAACGCGAACTACCTGCAGGCCCGGCTGAAGGGAGTCTACCCCATCCCGCACAGCGACCGCGCCTGCATGCACGAGTTTGTGGCGCAGGGCATTCTGAAGGACGCACCCGAGATTCACACCATGGATATCGCCAAGCGGCTGATGGACTTCAGATTCCACCCGCCGACAGTCTACTTCCCACTCATCGTGTCCGAGGCAATCATGATCGAGCCGACCGAGACCGAGAGCAAGGAGACGCTGGACGCTTTCGCTGACGCGATGATTCAGATCGCTGAGGAGGCCCGGACCCAGCCCGAGCTGCTGAAGAGCGCGCCACACAACGCGCCGTTGACGCGGCTGGATGAGGTCAAGGCGGCGAAGGATATGGTGCTGTGTTACGCACCGGGGTGTGAGTGAGCGCGCCGGCGCAATAGTGCGTTAGTGCGATAGATGTAAAGGAGCCTCCTGGGTCTTGACGGGCACAGGAGGCTGTCTTATTTGTTGGGCGGAACTTTTTCGGTCCGCGTACGTCTTGATGCTCAGGAGGTTTCCAATGAAGAAACTATACTTGTCCGTGATTGTTAGCGTTGTCCTGGCGTTTGTGGTGCTGGCAGCCGTGCCGGGGGCCGCATCGGCAGCCCCGGCAGCGACGGCCGGAGGGCCTGGGTGCGCGAGCTTCTATCGGGTGCAGCGCGGTGATACCCTCTACCGGATCGCCCTGCGCTTCCATACGACGGTTGCGGCCCTGTCCAGGCTGAACGGCATCCCCAACACAAACCAGATCTATGCCGGGCAGACACTGTGCGTGCGCGCCGGCGCGCCGGTGCCGATGGGCTTTCTGTACACCGTACAGCAGGGCGATACACTCTATCGTATCGCGCTGCACAACGGGTGGAGCGCAGCCTATCTGGCACAAGTCAACCATATCTCGAATCCGAATCGCATCCGCGTCGGGCAGGTGCTGCTGATTCCTTACCATTGATCGATTACAGGGGAAATGCAAGGGGATTCCAAAAAAACAAACCCAGTTTCTCGCAGAAACCGGGTTTGTTTTTTTGGGAGGTTATTTTCAGCGGCTTACTTCAGATACCCCAACCACTGCTCTTGATAGCCGATTATGGTGTCGAGCATCTCTGCGATGCCGCGGCAGCGGTTGACTACCGGGTCGACCAGCAGGGCCTGGAGCGCGAACGCCTTGGACTTGTGGATGATCGCCTCGGCGGTGAGGTCATGGACCGCCACCTGGTTGCTGAGCAGGCCCGCATAGCCGGCCGGCAGTTTGTCCATCGGCAGGCCGTGCACGCCGTCTTTATCGACCCGCGCCGGCGCCTCAACCACGATCCAGTCCGGCAGGCTCTCGATGATCCGGCCGGCCGGGTTCCCCAACGGACCGCGATTGGGGATGTTGACCGCTTCTTCGATGTAGCCGGAGTCGGTGAGGATCCCTTCGATGATCGGGATGATGCGCTCGCGCAGCCGCAGCTCGATTTTGGGCTTGACGTCGGCCAGGAACAGCTTGTAGAAGTTATAGAAGTCAAGAATCCCCTTGTGATCGGTTACGTCATAGGCCCACTGGATATATTCGCCGAAGTGGCTGTCGCTGGTGATCGGCAGCACGCCGAACTGCTCCAGGATCACCTGGAAGACGCGGCGCTCGGGCCACGCCTCGGTCTCGATTTCAGAAAAATCCTCGGGCGCCTCGGGCCACTCCCCGGTCTCTTTGTAATACTTGCGCACCGCGGCCATGGAGGGCAGGGCGGCGAAGAACGCCGGCGCTTTGGCGCGGATGTCGGGGTAGGCGTCCTGGCCGGTTTCTCGGTAGCTGGCCGACAGCACCGCGCTGAAGTGGTTCAGGCCGGCCGCACGCACCTCCAACGCCTCGTAGGGCACGCCCAGGATGCGCGGCAGAAAGTCGCGCAGTGAGGAGATCTCGTGGCACAGGCCGACGAACTTGAGGTCGGGGAAGGCGCGGTGCACGGTGGTGCAAATGCGGCTCATCGGGTTGCTGAAGTTGAAGACCGTCGCGTCCGGGCAGATGCGCGCGATGTCAGCGCAGATTTCCAGGATGGGCGGAATGATGCGCAGCGAGTGGAAGAGCCCGCCGGGGCCGCCGTTCTCGCCGTACACCTGCTGCACGCCGTACTGCTGCGGGATGCGCCAATCCTGTTCCCATAGCTCGAACCGGTTGCCTACCTCGATCGAGGTGATGATGAAATCGGCGCCCTGGAACGCCTCCTGCCGGTTCGTGGTGGCTGAAATGGTGTAGGGCAGATCGTGCGCGGCGATGAACTCACGGCCGGTCTCCGCGACGATGGCCAGCGTCTCTGGATTGATGTCGTGCAGCACGATGTGGCTGCCTTCCAGCACCTTGCTCTGCAAGATGTCGCCGATGGTGCCGTAGCCGAATTGGGCGCTCCCTGCGCCGACCAGAACAATCTGTTGTTTCATGCGATCTCTCTCCATAAATCAGTGATTGAAAAAATAATCATAGCGAGATTGGCGCCGGGTGTCCATGACAAGCATCAGCAATTCGGACCTTGGGAAGAAGGTGGTATAATGGCAAGCCATAACACACCTAGAGAGTGACAAATGAAAGATATCAACAAGCATGTGCGCGTGCAGGAGTCGTTGCTCACCCCGCCTGAGCGTCGTGCGCTGCGCTGGCTGGCGCAGCGTACGCCCGCCTGGCTGCAGCCCGACCATCTGACCGCGCTTGGCGTACTGGGCGCAGCCTGCGTGCTCTTTGGCTTCGTGCTCGCAGGCCGCCATCCGGGGTGGCTGTGGCTGGCAAACTTCGGCTTTGTGCTGAACTGGTACGGCGACTCGATGGACGGCACCATCGCCCGCTATCGCAAGCGCGAGCGGCCGCGCTACGGCTTTTTCTTGGACCACTGGGTCGACGTCATCACCGAGGGCATGATGTTCCTGGGCGTCGGCCTGTCCCCCTACGCGGACTTTCGCATCGCGGCCTGCGCGCTGATGAGCTATATGGCCTTGTCGATCCTCTCCTACGTCAATCTGGCTGTCTCCGGGGAGTTCAAGCTCTCGGGCGGCCCGATCGGCCCCACCGAGGTGCGCGTCATCGGCATGGGGATCACGACCGGGCTCTACTTCTTCGGCGCGCCGGTCGTCACGCTGCCGATCCTCGGCCCGCTCGCCGGCCGCCTGACCTGGGCCGACCTCGCGCTGGCCGGCCTGGCCCTGATGCTCACCGGTATGTTCCTGGTGATCGGTCGCCAGTTGGCTGCCGGCCTCGCGCGGCTGGAGCCGTAAGCGCAGGGCCTACTTATTTCGATAGGGCGGCCAGCACGCCGCCCGGTTGGATGGCTGCAAGGAGTGTTCCGGCTTCGGCAGCCGTCGGCGCGATGGCAATCGTGACGGCCTGGCCGTTGACCTGCACGATCCAGTGGACCTCCTGGCTGGCCTCTTCACCGCGAAAGTGGCGGGTCAGGCCGATCTCGGCCAGGTCAGGCACGACTTCATCAAAGCCGGCCCGGTTCTCAAGCGCGATGCGCAGCGTGGTCCAGAACTCCTCCGCATCCTTGAGCGTATCCCAGGTGGTCGTCAGCAGCGCGGCGGCGCAGCTCTCCAGGCGGCAGTTAGCCGCCTCGTTGCGCAGCAGCACGTAGCGGTCGCCGCCCCATCCTTCGGCTGCGCGTTCGGCTGCGGTGGGGCCGATCAGCTCGGTCAGTATCAGCCGCCAGCCTAGCTCGCCCTGGTTGTTTTCATCGATCACGCGCCACTCGCCGCCAAGGGTCTTGGCCAGGTCGGGCAGCGCCATCGCGACCGGCTCGTCGCCGGCACGATAGCGTTCAGGGTGCAGCACCTGCTCGGTGGATGTTGGCGGGTTCTTGTAAAGCTCGTTCACCGCGTCCCAGCCGCCCTGCTCATACGCCCCCCAGACGAAGTCGAAGCCGCTTTGATAGGGGAACTTCACCCAATCCCTGATCAAACCGGGCGCGCGCGCCAGCTCCCCCGCGTCGCTGCCGGCCAGCGACGCTTCGGACGTCTGCAGCATTGCGATCGCGGGCAATTGGTCCATGTACATCGCGGTGACCAGGTCCGCATCCCCCTCGACCAGCGCCCGGTAGGCGGCCGCCGCGTCGCCGGTCTTGATCTTATCCCGAGCCGCAGCGATGCCGAAGTGCTGATCCTGCAGCACGTGCACGTATTCGTGCGCCGCGGTGGTGCGGCCGCTCAGGCCGGGGTTTTTACCGGTGACGACATAAAAGACCTGGTCCTTGTCATCGTAGAAGCCTACGATCTGCTCGGATTGCAGCGACTTCTGCATCGCGAAGAGGTCCACGCGCGAGTCCAGCGCGCCCAGCAGCGTCAGCAGCAGGTCATCCGCCTCGATCTCCTCTCGGGCCTCGTCATCGTACACCTCGGCCAGATACGCATCCAGCGCTTCCTGGTCCATGCGCTCCGCGGTGAACGGTTCCTTCGGCTTCAGCTCGCGCAGCTCGGCCACCTCGGCCGCGATGTCGGCTGCCAGCTTATCGGTCAGCTCCGCGGCGCGCAGGCCGTCCGGAGGCAGCACAAAATCGACCCGCTCACCGAACTGCTCGTCGTCCAGGTCGCCGCCGAGGTAGAGCCATTGCTCCTCGGCCGTGGCCTCGATTGTGAAGAGCGCCTCGCCCGCCGCGTCGGTGGCGCGCACGACCGCGCTCCCCTCCAGCGGGGGGCTGATGCGCGGCGCGACGAACGCGGCCAGCTTCAGCAGGTCGGTCGCGGCTCCGTAGACCTGTTCGGGTTCCTCGCCGCGGCCGGCCCGCAGCGCTGCGACCAGCGCGCCGGCGCCCGGCTTGCCCCCGGCAGCCGGCGCGCGCTCCACCTTCCAGGTCACGCTGCCGCGGCCGGTGAGCGACCCGCTCTCATCCCGCAGCAGCGCGAGCGCAGCGGCCTCGCGCAGTTCCCACCCCTTGGCGGCGGCATCGGCCAGGTAGGGCACGCGGTAGTCTTCTTCCCCCACCAGCTTGCGATAGGCTGCCAGTGGCTTGCTGGCGGCGGCGTAGTCTCCCCGGCGCAAATAGGCCAGGCCCAGGTAGAAGTGGCTGAGTGCTTGCTCGGGGCTCCGCTCCAAGTTGGCCTGCAGCGTGCCTACTGCGTCGTCGTAGCGGCCGTTTAGGTAGGCGGCGATGCCCAGATGCAGCGCGATCTCAGTATCATACGGAGCGAGCAAGGCCGCCTGTACGCACGGCTTCAGCATCTTCTCCGGCCGGGTCTGCCACCAGGCCACGGTGCACAGCCCACTCAGGCCGGCCACGGCGTTGGCATCCAACTGTACGGCACGCGCATATTCCGCCTCGGCGCGTTCCAGGTCGCCCTGGTAAAGATAGACCTCGCCCAGCGCGCCGTGCACGTCCGCGGGCCTGAGCGTGTAGCGCAGCGCGGTCAGGTAGCTGTCTCTCGACTCCTCCCAGCGCTCCTGCTCGGCCAGCAGCCGGCCCAGCAGGCCGTGGGCCTCCCAGTTGTAGGGGTCAAGTTCCAGCGCGGCACGCGCCAGCTCCAGGCTGCGGCTGGTTTCGCCCAGGCACTGCCTGGCCCAGCCGGCCTGGATGCGCAGGGCGGCCACCCGCGGATGATCGGCGATCAGGTTCTGATAGAGCATAGCTGCGTTTTCGCACTCCCCCTGCCACAACCTGGCTCCGGCCTGCGCGGCCAGGGGCCGCCAATCGCCCGGCGCGAGCTCGGCCGCGGCCTTGAACTTGGCGATCGCCTGCTCGGCCCGATCCTGTTCCAGGTAAAAGTTGCCCCAATCCAGCAGCGGCTCCACCGCGCCCGGCGCAAGCTCGGCCGCGCGCGCGATCCGTTGGGCGGTCTCCTCAGGCTGGGTCAGGTATGTGCGCACCGCAGCCTTGCCCAGCAGCGCGGGCGGATAGTCCGGCGCACGCTTCAGCGCGCGGTCGTAAGTGGTCCGCGCGGCATAGTCGAGACCGTGCGCCCAATAGAGCGCGGCCAGGTCCACCTGCCATGGTGCAAAGTCGGGCTGGAGCGCGATCGCCTGCTCGAGCGCAGCGCGGCTGCGGCCATAGTCGGCCATCGCCGCATGCACGCGGGCTAGCGCATCGTACGCGTACGCCGAGCCGGGATCCAGCTTCACGGCGGTGCGTGCTGCTTCCAGCGCAGCCGCGTGACGGAGGTCCAGAAGGTAGGCGCCGGCCAGCGCGGCCTGGGCCGCGGCATTCTTCGGGTCCGCCTCGACCGCGGCTTTGCCCGCGGCCACCGCTTCGCCGGCGTGCCACAGCTGCGTGTGGACGTGGGCCAGCGCGGCCCAGGCCGCAGCATCCTTCTCGTCCAGCTCCGTGGCTGCCTCGGCCGCGGCCAGCGCCTCGGTCCCGCGGCCCATCTGCCAGGAATAGGTCCACGCCAGGCCGGCCTGCGCGGGCGCCTGGCCAGGATCCAGGGCCAGGGCCTGCCGGTAGGCTGCCTCGGCCCCGGCGAAGTCGCTGCGCGCTAGCGCCGCCTCCCCTTCGGCCATCCGCGCGGCAAGCGGCGGCAGGGTAGGGGTCGCCGTCGCAACAGCCGTTTCTGTTGCGGCCGCAACCGCTGTCGTTGCTGTCGCTGTTGCGGCTGCAACCGCGGCAGGCTCCGGCGTACTTGCCGCAGCGCCCGCGGCAACCGTTCCGGCTCCCACCGTCGCGACAGGCAGCGGCGTCGCTGCCGGCCGCGATGCGGGCGCAGCGCACCCGCTCAGCGCCACGACCAAAGCCAACGCGGCTGCCATCCTCCCCCGGCCGGCCAACAAATCATGGGTGAATCGCATGATGGGCTGTCCTCTCAGTAGAAGTGTGCTGTGTCCCATTATCGCACTCCCATGGCGCGGCGTCAAGCGAGATTTCAAGACAAGGGAGTTGCAGGGTTGCCAACTTTTGCGGAAAAGTTGGCAGCCCTCAGGCGCTCACATCCCCGCCGGCCGCCAGATAATCTCCTCCGGCACTTCCGCCCCGCGGGTTGCGGCGGCCAGGTCCGCCAAAAACGTCGTGTGGCGCGCCAACGGTCCAAAGATGAAATGGCGTGCTAGGTACTCGCGCAGCGACCCGCCGGCCGCCAGCTCCGCCTGGCACAGGCCGATCAGCCGCTCCCGCCATTTGTCGTAGAGGATCCGGTTCGCCACCAGCAGCGCCTCGGCCGGGTCGGCCGCGTTATCGGCCAGGCTGGCGTGGTGGAAGTGGTGCACGTAGACCGTCGTCGTCCGGGCCGCCTGCCCCCCGGCCTCTCCGATCCGCCAGCACAGGTCCACATCCTCGCTGCCGTAGCCGGCAAAGCGTGGGTCGGCCACCCCGCCAACCCCCTCCACGAAGCCGCGATCCAGCAGTGCGCACGCCGTGCCGATGAAGTCGGGGGGATAAGTCGGGAGGACTAATGCCTCTGCCGCATCGTTTGCCGGCGTGGAGGGAGACTCTTCGGGGCTGCGGCCCCTCAGAAGGACAGGACCGGCGGTGCTGCAGATCAGCTCGTCGAATTCATCGATGCTCAGGCCGCGTGAGTATGCGTAGAACTGCTGCAAGGGGGCCAGCCGCGGGAGCTCCTGCTTCACCCTGAACCAGGCGTCCGTGCTGTTCGCCTCATCGAAGGGATGGGGGATGATCGGGTGATACAGGAGTGGCGCCAGCAGCTTAACACCCTCATGCCGCTCGAATTCGTTGACCAGCCGCGGCAGCCAGCCCGTTGGGACCAGCACATCGCTGTCCATCAGGCAGACCAGCTCGTGTTCGGCCAGCGCGACCCCCTGGCGGTTCGCTGCGCCTGGCCCCAGGTTCTCGGCGTTCTCCACCAGCCGCACGCGGGGGCGGGCTGGGTATGGGCCCCTCCGCTCCGGCCGGTCTTCGACCAGGCCAGCGGCAACCAGCCCGCGCAGGAAGCTGACGGTGTCTGGCCGCGAGCCGTTGTCGATCACGATCAACTCGAACGGGCCATCCGTGTGGCGCAGCAGCGTCCCCACGCACAGCCGCACGTGCGGCAGCGCGTTCCAGGTCTTAAGAATGATGCTGACGGGGCGCATGGGATGCGGCATGCTGCGCAGTTTACCAGCCTTCCAGTGTTTGGCCAAGCACGGGGTTACTTCAAGAATACTCGTTCCGGGTCGACGACCTCGCGCAGGATGCGCAACTCCTGCGCGGTGGGCTGCGGCGTTTCGACCGCCGCAGCAACGTCCAGTGGAAACCCCGTGTCTGCCGCGACCGCTTCGGGCGTCAGACCCGGATGGTAGCTGTCCAGGAAGATCTCGTGGGTGCCGGCCCGGAAGCGCATGACACCCTTTGTCGTCACCACCACGCTGGGGCCGCCGCGCACCAGCCCCGCCTGCATCCGCGCGTCGCCTCCTGCCAGCCAGCCGGGGCTGGTGATGTAGTCCACCCGTTCCGGGAAGCGCCGTCGTTCGTGCAGGGCGATGATCACCGTGCGCCGGGCCAGGCAGGCGATATCGGCAGCCCCGCCGCTCCCGGAGAAGCGCACGGACGGGCGCCGCGGGTCCGCTCCGATGGAGGTGCTGTTGATGTTGCCGTAGCGGTCTACCTGGGCGCCACTCAGGAAGCCGACGTCTACCCGGCCGGCCTGCAGCATGAACGTGAATACCTCGTGCAGTCCGGCGGCCATCGCGGCCCCGCGCAGCGCGCGCGGATCGCCGACCGACATCGGCAGGTGTGCAAGACGGCTGGCGACGGTGCCCGCTTCGAAGATGATGCAGCAGCCGGCCGCGTGGGTGCGCTGGGCCAGCATCGCGGCGAGCATCGGCAGCCCCGTGCCTGCGAAGACGATCTCATCGTCCGCGATCTCACGCGCCGCCGTCACCGCCATCAACTCGGTCAGCGTGAAATGCGCCATCATGCGAGCCTCTTCCGCAGCAGGTCCGGCCGGTAGCCGAATTCGGGGTCGGCCACGAGGGATGCCAGGCGGGCTGAACCCCCGATCGCCTCCAGGTAGCCGGCGAGGTCACGGACGCCGTACACGAAACGTTCCAGGTAGTCCTGATAGGCGTCGTCGTCCTCTGCCGAATCGTGATACAGCCTCAACTGGATGGGATCGTAATCATAGGCGTTGTAAACCGCGTAAGGATGAGCGCCGAACGGTGCGTGGCAGATGTGCTGTACGGCGAAGGGGGGCAGCGCGTTGCGCTCCGGCTCGCGCCGCAGCTCGGCGTCCTCCACGATCTCCTCGGCCGTGATGATCACGACATCGGCGCAGAGCGCTTGCTGGACATCGGCGAAGGTCTGGCCCTCGATGCGCACGATTCCCTGTGGGCTGGCCTTCTGCACGTGCAGCACGGCAAATTCGGTGTGGATGGCCGGCACCAGCACCACCCGGTCGGCCGGGTCGAACGGCGAGGTCAGCACGTGCGCCTTGAGGGCTGCGGTGCGGGGATCTGCGGCCCGCTGCTCGGGGGTCAGCGCCTGCCGCTGCAGCACGTCGCTGCCCAGGAGGCTGCGGATGGGCATGAAAGGGATGCCCATCGCGCCGGCGGCAAAGCGAGAGACCATGGCGAAGTTGCTGTAGTCTTCCCATTCGATCTGCCCGCGCTCGACCGCCCGCCGCCAGCGCGGCCCTACGGTGTTGAATGCCTCGTCGGCTTCGTAGGCCAGCTCCACGCGCTTGACGCACCCCGCGCCGATCAGGAGATCCCAGTCCCCGCCCGGCGAGTGCCCAAAGAGGTAGAGGTCGCGGCGGTGCAGCCGGATGAGCTCGTAGATGAAGGCCATCGGATGGCGCTGGGTAGTGAAACCGCCGAACGAGAGGGTGGCGCCGTTGGGCACGAGTGCCGCTGCCTCCGCGAGGGAGATCAGTTTATCGGTCATGGGGCCCGCTCCAGTTGGCGGAAGGTTTTGCTTTTACGCAGTTTCCGCGCGGCCAAACACCATCACATACTCGCACTCCACCCGCGCGGCGTGGTTCGCGCCCATCCGCTGCCGTGGGGTGGCCACCTCATGCGTTTCGCGATGGACCAGGCCTAGCTCTATCAGCGTCGCCCGGTGCCACGCGCTCACGGGAACGCGCCGGCCCGCGCGGATGTGGTCCGAGATGTTCAGCACGAAGAGGCCGCCCGGCTCCAGCACCCGCACCGCCTCGGTCCACGCGGCGCGATGGAGCGCGCGGTAGGCCTCGCCCCATTGCAGCGCGCCGGAGTTGCCGGGCGACAGCGGCCGGCCCAGGACGTGGCGATAGGTGTTGCGGACGTAGCCGTGCTCCGGTTGGTGGTCCTCGAAGTTGTCTGCCATGCGGTTGCCGAAGGTGGGCGAGGTGCAGATCGCCGCGAAGAAGCCGTCCGGGTAGGGCAGGCAGCGCGCATCCCCCTGCGTCACCGTGGCTTGCGTGGCGCGGGCTGCCTCGGCCCATTCCGGCTCCAGCTCGTTCAGCCACAAGCGCTCGGCCGGCACCACCGTCGCCAGGCGCTCCCCCGTCCCAGCAAAGGGGTCCAGCACCCGCGGCCGATCCTCCAAAAGCTCTGCAAAGAGGGGCAGCAGCAGTCGAGAGTAGCGCGCAGGATGTGCGACACCGGGCGGCTGGCAAGGCGCAGCCGGCGCTGCCGGGCAGGCGCGGCCAGTAGTTGGCCCCGCGCCTACAACGCCCGTCAGCCGCGGCGGCTGGCTGATGATCGATAGCAT
>CAZELR010000021.1:0-61529 GCA_964513075.1 uncultured Anaerolineales bacterium | reverse complement strand
ACGCAACACGCAACACGCAACACGCAACACGCAACACGCAACACGCAACACGTAGGATATCACCATGACACCATCAGCTCTGCCCACCCGCTGGGCCCCCCGCTTCTTCGCCATCTGGGGCGGTCAGGCGTTTTCGTTATTTGGCTCCAGCCTGGTGCAATTCGCCTTGGTATGGTGGCTGACCCAGACCACTGGCTCGGCCACCGTGTTGGCGATGGCCACGCTGGCCGCGGTGCTGCCTCAGGTCGTCGTCGGTCCCTTTGCCGGCGCGCTTGTCGACCGCTGGAACCGCCGCCTGGTGATGATCATCGCCGATAGCCTGATCGCACTGATCACCCTGGGCTTGATCGGACTGAATGTGGCCGGCCTGATGCAGGTGTGGCACGTCTATGGGGTGATGTTTCTGCGTTCGGCGCTCGGCGCGTTTCATTGGACGGCGATGCAGGCATCGACCTCGCTGCTGGTGCCCGATCAGCAGCTGGCGCGCGTTGCCGGCCTGAACCAGACGTTGAACGGTGCGATGAGCATCATCGCACCGCCGGCAGGTGCGCTGCTGCTGGGCGTGCTGCCGCTCTATGGCCTGCTGGCGATCGACGTTGGCACCGCGCTGCTCGCAGTGCTGCCGCTGCTTTTCCTTGCGATCCCGCAGCCCGTGCATAGCCTGGAAGAGGCCGCGGCCGGAGGCGCGGCGGCGCGGCCGTCGATGTGGAGTGACCTGCGAGCCGGACTGCGCTACGTGAGGGCCTGGCCTGGCATGCTCGCGATCATCCTCATGGCGATGCTGCTCAACTTTATCATCAACCCGGCCTTCTCGCTGATGCCGATTCTGGTGACGAAGCACTTTGGTGGAGGTGCATTGCAGCTCGGCGGGTTGGAATCGGCTTGGGGAATCGGTGTGGTGGCTGGCGGCCTGGTGCTGAGCGCCTGGGGCGGGTTCCGCCGCCGTATCGTCACATCGCTGATGGGCGTTGTGGGTATGGGGCTGGGAACGCTGATCATCGGCCTGTCTCCCGCCAGCGCGTTCACCCTGGCGCTGGGCGGCATGTTCTTTGGCGGCTTTATGAACCCCATGGCCAACGGTCCGCTCTTTGCGGTGCTGCAATCCAGCGTGGCGCCCGAGATGCAGGGCCGCGTGATGTCGCTGGTGGGCAGCGGCTCGGCCGCCATGATGCCGCTGAGCCTCCTGATCGCGGGCCCGGTGGCTGACACCTTGGGGGTGCGCGTGTGGTATATGGTAGGTGGCCTGGCGTGCGCCGGCATCGGCCTCGCAGCTTTCGCCGTGCCGGCGATCATGAATGTGGAGCGGAACGGGCATGGTAAGCCTTCTCCTCCGGCCGCGGTTGAAGCAAGAGCCGAATAGCTGGGTTGTCAAATGCCAGGGGTGGTGTTACGATTGCCGGCGGGCCGCGAGGCCCGCTTTCTTATTCGCATCGGAGAGCGTTATTGTGTTCACCCGTCTTCGCGCCACTGCCGCTGCCTACCCGCGCGCCTTCTGGGTGCTCTTTTGGGGCCTGCTGATCAACAGCATCGGCGGGAGCATGGTGTGGCCGTTTCTCACCATCTTCATGCGCCAGCGCCTGGGGGTGCCGTTGACGGTGGTGACGCTGCTCTTCTCGCTGAACTCCAGCGCAGGGCTGGTTGCGCTCTCGTTCATCGGACCTGCGGTGGATCGCTTCGGCCGTCGTTTCGCGATGATTACAGGCCTGGTGGCCGGCGGGTTGGTGCTGCTGGCGATGAGCGCGGCAGGCAGCTTGCCGATCTGGGCCGCGGTGATGCTGGCCCAGGGCGTGTTCAGCCCTTTCTACAGCGTCGGCAGCAACGCGATGATCGCCGATCTGATCGAGCCGGAGCGTCGCGCCGGCGCGTACGCACTGCTGCGAATGATTAACAACCTGGGCATTGCCATCGGCCCGGCGATCGGTGGCTTTGTTACCGGCATCTCCTATGGTCTGGCGTTCTATGCTGCAGCTGGCGCCAGCTTGCTTTTTGTGACCCTGATCGTATCCAGCGTGCCGGAGACGCTGCCGGCGCGCGGCGCAGGGGGCAGAGATTCTTCGCTCCCGTTGGTCGCTCAGAATGACAGTGGGGAGCCGTTGGTCGCTCAGAATTACAGCAAGAACGAACGCAATCGCAGCGGCGGCTACGGCCCGGTGCTGCGCGATCGGTCATTTGTTGCGTTCTGCGGCGTCTTTGTGTTGGCGACCATCCCGGCCTCAGTGATCATGATGCTGTTGGCGGTCTACGTTAAAGAAAATTTCGGTGTGCCCGAAAGCCAGTACGGCTTCATCATGGCGACCAACGCGGCTATGGTGGTGCTGTTCCAGTACCTGGTGACGCGTACGAGCCAGAGGCATTCCAATTGGCGTGTGCTGACGCTGGGCGCGCTGTTTTATGCATTGGGCGCGGGCAGCGTGGTATTGGGCCAGGGTTTCTGGGCCTTCTGGGCCAGCATGGTGATCCTGACCATCGGCGAGTTATTGTTGGCGCCCACCGGCTCGGCGATGGCCGCCAACCTGGCGCCGGTCGACATGCGCGGGCGGTACATGGGCCTTTACGGCCTGACCTGGGGCGTCGCCTTCGGCCTTGGCCCGGTGATTGCCGGGCTGTTGAACGACAATATTGCGCCCGCGGCGATGTGGACCTTTGCGGGATTGGCAGGACTAGCTGCGGCATTGGGGTTTGCAGTGTTGGGCCGGCACACGCCGGTGCGGCGCGCGGCAATAGAGCTGAAAGAAGTGAGCGAGTGAGCACCCAATTGCGGGTTTTGATCTTCGACTGGGGTGACACGGTGATGCGGACCTTCCCCCAATACCGCGGACCGATGGCCGATTGGCCGGAGGTGGTCGCGGAGCCGGGCGCGACCGAGGCGCTCACCGAATTGGCGAGACATTACCGGTTGGCATTGGCAACCAATGCCCGGGACTCCGGCTCGCTGGCGGTGCGCGATGCCCTCCGCCGCGTCCGGTTGGACGCAGTCTTCGATGTCGTGGCAACCTCGAAGGAGATGGGCGCAGCGAAGCCCGATCCAGCCTTCTTTCGCGCAGTGCTGGCTCGCGTCGGCTGTGGGTCCGATGAAGCTGTCATGGTGGGAGATAGCTACGACGCAGATGTAGCCGGTGCGAAGATGGCAGGTCTGCGAGCGATCTGGTATAACCCGGCCCGGGCCGCATGCCCCGAGCCCCATCCGGCCTACGACGCTGAGATCGGCCATCTGGCCGATCTGCCCGCGGTCGTCGCAGGCCTGCGGCTGCCCGACATGCCGACCTGTCTGGCCTGGCTGGTCGAGCAGGGCGTGTCGGATGGGCTTGTGCGCCACGTCAGGCTGGTGGCAGCGATCGCTTTCCGCCTGGCTGAGCTGCTGCGCGTGGCCGGCGAGGCGGTCGATCCGCTGCTTGCCCACCGCGGCGGCCTGCTGCACGACCTGGCCAAGTTCAGCGCGCAGGGGGCCGGCACGCCGCACGACGACCTGGCCGGACAGCTTCTGCGCGCGCGCGGCTTTCCCGACCTGGCGCGCATCGCCGAGCGCCATCCGGTGTGGGCGCTGACTGATCCAACCGAGCGGCCCGAGACATGGGAAGAGAAGCTGGTGTGCTACGCCGATCGGTTAGCCGATGGCGGCCGCTTGGTGGGGATCGAAGAGCGCCTGGCTGGCCTGGTTAGGCGCCGGCCTGAGCTTGCAAGCCGGAGCGTGGCTTACCATCGTGCCGCGCTGGCGCTGGAGGCTGAGATCGGCGCGCGGTTAGCCATGGATGCGGATGCACTACGTGCCTGGCTGCACAAGACGACGGCAGGAGCCTAAGCTGGATCTTGCTGGATTTTCCGCAACCGGACTGCGGTTTGTTGCGTAGAAAGGAATGAATCACCGCGCAGTCTGCGATCAGCAAGGAGGACTACCGTGTCGGCATTTCGCATCTTTTGTTTGGTTACGATCGGGATCCTGATGGTGGGGTGTGTAGGCATCCCGTCTATCATGACGACCCACGGCTCTGGTCGGACTGAAACCAAGAGCTTGGACCTGGCTGGCTTCACCAAACTGAATGTCAGCAGTGCTTTCATCGTCGACGTGACTCAATCCGAGACTTATAAGGTTGAGATCACCGTGGATGACAATCTCGTCGAGCGTTTGGACGTGCGGGTATCCGGCGATACGCTGTATGTCGGCCTGAAGCCGGGCACGAGTATTATCGGTTCCGCCACCATGAAGGCCCGCGTCACCATGCCTGAGTTGACGGACCTGAAACTGAGCGGCGCGACCAGCGGCGTCCTCAGCGGGTTCAGCTCCGGCAAGTCGTTGGATGTGGAAGTGTCGGGGGCGAGCACTCTGAAGGGCGATATCGCTTGTGGCGATGCGCGGTTTGAGGTTTCGGGCGCCAGCCGGGTTGAGCTGACCGGTGCGGCCCAGGACTTGCAGGTAGTCGCCTCGGGCGCCAGCACCGCCGCGCTGGATGACTTTCCGGCCGTCGATGCTGATGTGGAAGCCAGCGGCGCCAGCCGTGCCACCGTCAGCGTCAGCGGCAAGCTGAGAGCCAAAGCCAGCGGCGCATCCACCGTTTTGTATACTGGTGACCCCAACTCAGTAGTGGAGGACGCCTCCGGCGCCTCGACGGTGAAGAGCAAATAACCATTAGTTTGCCCGCATCTGCGGCACACCGGCCAATCACCGGTGCGCCGCGTTTTTTTAATCAAACTCTAATCGTACTGCGTTCAAAAAGCACGTATAATGTCACATTGGCGCGTCCGGTGCTCTATGCGATACGGCGCGTCTATTCATGCATTTGCTATTAATTTGTCGAGGTATGCTGTATGATTGAAGTCTCCGATCTTACAAAATCGTATGGTTCCGTGGAGGCGTTGCGCGGTGTCAGCTTCGCCATCGACCCGGGCCAGATTGTCGGCTTGTTAGGGCCGAACGGCGCCGGCAAGACCACAATCATCAAGATCATTGCCGGTTTCCTGCAGCCTGATGCCGGCAGTGTCGTCGTGGATGGATTGGATGTGCTCGCCCACACGCGCGCGGTGCAGACCCGCATCGGCTACCTGCCGGAGAATGCACCGCTTTACCCGGAACTCTCCGTCCAGGCCTATCTCA
The DNA here is from genome assembly GCA_964513075.1 of uncultured Anaerolineales bacterium. Classification (GTDB taxonomy): domain Bacteria; phylum Chloroflexota; class Anaerolineae; order CG2-30-64-16; family CG2-30-64-16; genus DAOUBP01. Next base: position 56,440 of record CAZELR010000021.1, on the reverse strand, counting down.
AAATGATTGCTGAACTCCGCCAGATCCCTGAAGCCGAACAAGTGGCGCATCTTTCCGAGGCGATTCATGCCACCGGCTTGGCCGAGCATCTGACGCGGCCTATCGGCCAGCTCTCCAAAGGCTTCCGCCAGCGCGTCGGCCTGGCGCAAGCGATCCTTCATAAGCCTAAGCTGTTGATCCTGGATGAGCCGACCGTGGGTCTGGACCCCACCCAAATCGTCGAAATTCGCCGTTTGATCCGTCGATTGGCCAAGCATGCTACGATCCTGTTTTCATCCCACATCTTATCGGAGGTGGAGGCGCTGTGCGACCGCGCCATCATCCTGATTAACGGTCAGGTGCGCGCCGACAATCGCCTCGCCGATCTGGAGGAGACCGCGGATGCGGTGTTGGTGCTGGCACGCAAGGCCGACGGCGTCGAGCGAGCGCTGCGTTCCCTCAGCGGCGTGCGCGGCATTGAACCGGCTCAGACTACCGGCGGCTATCCCTCTTACCGCGTGTACGGCATGGGTGATGTGGACCTCTGCCCGGCTATTTACGACCTGGCGCGGCAAGGGAACTGGCCGTTGCGCGAACTGCGGCGCGATGTGCGGACGCTGGAAACGGTGTTCAACCAGTTGGCGACGGGGGCGTGAGGTATATTATGAAGCAAACCCTTTCAATAACGCGCAAAGAGCTTTCCGCTTACTTTGGCTCGCCCATGGCGCTGCTGTTTGTGGGCGTGTTCCTGGCGGCGACGTTGTTTGCTTTTTTCTGGGTCGACACGTTCTTTGCTCGCGGCATTGCGGATGTGCGGCCGCTGTTCCGCTGGATGCCGATCTTGTTGATCTTCCTGGTGGCCGCGCTGACCATGCGGCAGTGGAGCGAGGAGCAGCGCTCTGGCACGTTGGAGGTCCTCCTGACCCTGCCGGTAAGCAAGGTGCAGCTGGTCGTAGGAAAGTTTCTGGCTGTGCTGGCGCTGGTTGCGGTGGCATTAGCGCTGACCTTGTTCCTTCCGATCTCCGTATCGTTTATGGGCAATCTTGACTGGGGACCGGTGATGGGCGGCTATCTGGCCGCGTTGTTGATGGCTGCGGCCTATGCAGCTATCGGCCTCTTCATCTCCTCGCGCACCGATAATCAGATCGTTTCGCTGATCCTTACCGTGCTGGTCTGCGGCTTGTTTTACCTGGTGGGCACTAGCGGGGTCACCGACTTTGTGGGCCGCGGCTTGGGTCAGGTGTTCTCGGCCTTGGGCGCTGGCAGTCGCTTTGAGAGCATCCAGCGCGGGGTTATCGACCTGCGCGACCTGGTCTACTACCTGACGCTGGCGGGCATCTTTCTGGTGCTCAACGTGGTAGCGCTGGACCGCAAACGTTGGAGTATAGGCGTGGCTACTGCGGGATATCGGCGCAGTGTCACGTTGACTTCAGCGTTATTGGTGACCAATCTGGTCGCAGCCAACGTATGGCTTTATCCCCTCAGCGGGCTCCGGCTCGACCTGACCTCTCAGCGCGAGTACAGCCTCTCCGGCACCACCAAGACGCTACTGCAGGGCCTATCAGAGCCGCTGACGATCCGCGCCTATGTCAGCGAAAAGACGCATCCGCTGCTTGCACCGCTGGCGCCCCAGTTGGCCGACCTCTTGCGCGAATACGAGATCGCGGGCCGGGGTAAGGTCGTCGCTGAGGTTGTGGACCCGGCCTCTGTCCCTGACATCGAGGTCGAAGCTAATCAGACCTACGGAATCCAGCCGAGCACGTTCCAAGTGGCCGGCCGCTACGAGTCTTCGGTCATCAATGCTTACTTCGACGTCCTGGTGCGCTATGGCGACCAGAGCGAAGTATTGAACTTTCAAGATCTCATCGAGGTGCAGTCCCTGCGCGACGGCACCGTCGATGTGCATTTTCGTAACCTGGAATATGATTTGACCCGCGCAATCAAGAAGGCGGTCTACGGCTTTCAAAGCGTGGATACATTGCTGGCCTCGCTGCCGAATCCGGTCCGCTTGACCCTTTATGCCACGCCCAAGACCGTGCCCGCCGAGCTGCAGGCCGCGTCTGAGACGATCGCCAAGGTGGCGCAGGAGATGGCGGGCAAGTCGGGCGGCAAGCTGACGTTTGAGACCGTCGATCCGGACGCGGCCGGCGCCAGGGTGAGCCGCCAGCAACTCCTCGACACCTACAAGCTGCGACCTATCGCGGTTTCCCTCTTCTCTGACCAGTCCTACTACCTGGATATGGTTCTGACCTCGGCAGCCTCTGAAGGCGGCAAGGAAACCTGGCAGCTTGTCACACCTTCGGGCGATTTGAGCGAGGCCAACGTACGTACAGCTATCGAGTCGGCACTGAAGCGTTCTTCGACCGGTTTCTTGAAGGTGGTAGGCCTGTGGACGCCACCCACTGCGGCTACGCAGGACATGTACGGCCAAACCCAGCAGGCGCTGCGCACCTGGCAGTACCTTAGGCAGCAGTTGGCCCAGGACTACACGGTGCAAACGGTCGATCTGTCCGGCGGCCAGGTGCCACCGGAGGTTGATGTGCTGGTGCTGGTTTCGCCGCAGAATTTCGATGACAAGATGAAATTCGCAGTCGACCAATACCTGATGCGTGGGGGCGCGGTGGTGGTGGCGGCTGGCAACTACGAAGTGTCCTACGACCAGTACGTTGGCAACCTGACCTTGACCCCGATTGAGGGCGGACTGAACGACATGCTGGCGCATTACGGCGTCACGGTTGAGAACAAGCTGGTGATGGATACTCAGAACGAGCCGTTTCCTGTGCAGGTCGCGCGCAAGGTGGGCAATATGACGGTGAACGAAGTGCAGGCCGTCAACTATCCCTTCTTTGTCGACGTGCGTTCCAACGGCATGGACCAGACCAGTCCCATCGTGAGTAAACTATCCGCGATTACGCTTAACTGGGCCTCGCCTTTGACGGTAGATGAGGCAAAGAACAAGAATCGACAGGTGTCAGTCCTGCTGAAGTCGACTGCAAACTCGTGGCTGCGCACGGACTCTAATATCCAGCCCGACATGCAAACCTATCCGAACGCGGGCTTTGCCGCGGAGGGTGAGCGTGGCGCGCAGACGCTCGCCGTGTCGCTGCAGGGGGTTTTCGATAGTTACTTTGCAGGCAAGCCATCGCCGTTGGCCCAAGCCTCGGCCCAATCGGCCCAGTCAGCCCAGGATGCGGCTACCCCCACTCCTGCGCCTCAGACCAGCGGCACCTTGGAGGCTTCCTCCGACGCCGCCCGGCTGGTGGTGGTCGGCAGCGGTGACTTCCTCACCGACATAGTGTTCCGGATTTCGGCCAGCTTGAGTGCCGATCGTTACCGCAACAGCCTGCAGTTCGTGCAGAACGCCGTGGATTGGTCCGTCGAAGACCTGGACCTGCTGGGCATCCGCAGTCGTGGCCAGACAACGCGTGTGCTGGCGCCGATGTCCGAGGCCCAGCAGCGCACCTGGGAAATCGTGAACTACGGTTTAGCGTTGGCCGCGCTGATCGGCATTGGCGTATTGTGGAACGTGCGACGACGCAACGAGCGACCGATGACACTGGCCGCGGCGGAGAAGTGAGGGGGTGGTTGACATGACGAAGCTACAGCGTATTCTGATTGGGATCTTGGCCGCACAGCTCGCACTGGCCGTGATCGTGTTCTGGCCCCGACAGGCGGCTGATGGAGGCAAGTCGCTGCTGAACATCACGGCCGAGGACGTAACCGCATTGACGATTCAGGATGATCAGGGCAGGTCGGTAGCGTTTGCCAGGTCAGGGGACGGTTGGGTGACGACCAGTGCCGCCGATTATCCCGCCGACGCCGCCAAGATTACGCCGGTGATCAACAAATTGGTCGCTATCAACACGGGGCGTTTAGTGGGCGAGACAGCCGCCAGCCATAACCAACTCCAGGTCGCCGATGGCAAATTCGTGCGTAAGGTTGAAGTTAAGACTGCAGCCGGTGCGCAGACCCTCTACCTGGGCTCTTCGGCGGGGTCAAACACCACGCACGTGCGCCTGGCCGGACAGGACCAGGTCTACCTGGCAGGCGACTTGGCCACGTACGAGATCGGCAGCGATTTGACATCGTGGGTCAATCCGGTCTACTTCAGTGTGCCGGCTGCGAATGTAACTGGCTTCACGTTGAAGAACGCCAACGGCGAGTTCGTCTTCGAGAAGGATACGAGCGGTGCCTGGACCTTGCGCGGTCTGGCTGCGGGAGAGGCGTTGGATGCAAACAATGTGACCTCTCTGGTCACGCAGTTTACCGCACTGCGGCTGACCAAGGTCCTGGGCAAGACAGAAGATGCCGCGTACGGGCTGGCTCAGCCCAGCGCGACGTTGACCATCCAGGCTAAGAGCGGCGATCAGACGAAGTCCTACAGCCTGACTATCGGCGCCAAGGACGCGGCTGACAGCAGCTACGCCGCTAAGTCATCTGAGTCGCCATACTATGTGCGGGTGGCCGAGTACGGTGTCAAGGAGCTGGTGGAGCGGACGCGGGAGCAGTTCATGCAGCCGACGCCCACTGCGCAGCCGGCCGGGCCGTCCGTCGCGACGCCCGCGCCGTAATCAAGCGCCGGTTGTAGTAGGGGCGGGGTCACCCCGCCCCTACCGATTATTCCGTGATTGGTGCGTACAAGTCGAGCAATAGCTCTGAATCCGGTGCGGGGAACGTCGAGTTGAGATGCTCCTCCAGCCATTGATGGTCGGCGAGTCTATACTTGCTGTCGGTGAGCCACCTGACGAGCGCTTGCCAGGTGGCGCCGATTGCCTCTACGCCTTGGCAGCGCGTGACCGCGTACAATCCCCCTTCGAATTCCCGGATGGGCACGTTTTCCTCAGGCCCGGACTCCGGGCCGACAACCAGCCAGGATTCATAGCCATAGTTCGGGCTGCCCGGCGAAGGGTTCGGATTGTTGAAGCCGAAGATGCGGCGACGCTGATGGCCATCCAGGTAGCCTCTTGGCCCTGCCCAGGCCGCAAGTTTTTCCGCAGCTATGTGCTCCGGGCTCGCGCCGAATCCCAGGAAGCTGGCGACGCGCAGCGGTTCGAGTTTGACGATGCGGACAGTGAGTTGGTTCATGGGGACGCCTCCTTTATTTTGATGGATCCACTTTACTACTGAATCACTGACATCTTCTGTCAGGGTTCTGTGATAGAATGGGAACATAGGCAAGATGAGGGTTATGCCGATGCGCGCAGATCGATTACTAGCTCTCCTCATGTTGTTGCAGGCCCGCGGCCGGCTGACCGCGGGAAAGCTGGCCCGCGAGCTCGAGGTCTCCGAGCGGACGATCTATCGCGATATCGACGCGCTGAGCACCGCCGGGGTGCCGGTTTACGGGGAGCCGGGCCCTGAGGGCGGTTATGCTCTGCTCGACAGCTATCGCACCAACCTGACCGGATTGACCGAGGGGGAGGTGCGCGCACTGTTTATGCTCAGTATTCCCCAGCCGCTGGCCGATCTGGGGGTGGGCCGTGAACTGGGGGCCGCACTGCGCAAGCTGTCGGCCGCATTGCCTGCGACCCGCAGGAGCGACGAACAGCGCGTGCGCCAGCGCTTCCACCTGGACGCGACTGGCTGGGACCAGGTCGAGGAATCCGCGCCGCACCTGTCAACCGTGCACCAGGCCGTAGGGCAGGATCGCAAGCTGCATCTGGCCTACCGGATCGGCCCGTTGGCGCTCCGCGTCGAACAGATCGTAGACCCCTACGGGTTGGTGGCCAAGGCCGGTATCTGGCATTTGGTCTATGGTATTGGCGGCGCGGTCCGTGTTTTGCGCGTGGCAGCGCTGCTCGATGCTCATCTCTCACCGGAGTCCTGTGAGCGACCGGCCGATTTTGATCTGGCGCGCTTCTGGCGTGAGTGGTGTACGGCGCGCGACGTGAGCCATACACGTTACCTTGTCACTGTGCGTGTGGCCCCGGACTTTGTGTCCGAGCTGCCGGCATACTTCGGCGATGCAGTGCGGAACCAGATTGCTCAGGCCAGAGAGACGCAGGCAGGCGCCGAGGGCTGGCTGACGCTGCAGCTACCGTTCGAATCGCTGGAGGCAGCCCGAGCACGTATCCTGGGCTTTGGCAGAGGGGTCGAGGTGTTGGGGCCTTATGCCCTGCGGCGGAGCATCCTTGACTATGCCGAGCAAATCGTGAAGCTATACCGAGATGCAATCCATGACGACTGAAATGAGGTTTAGTCCACATCGGTGTTTGGCAGTCGCGCCTGTAGTGCGCGTACGGAAGCGGGTGCGTGTCCTTGGTAATGGTTGTTGAAGTAGCCGTAGACAGCGATGTCTTCCCGCAGGTAGCGGCCCACCTGCTCGGCCCAGCGGTCGAGCTGCACATCGCGATTGATGCGCACGCGGGAAAAGTCGTCGTCGATGATATCCTCTCGGCGTCCCAGCCAGCGAATGTACACGAATGGCGCGGTCACCTGGTCTAGGGCAGGCATGCCGACTTGCTGAGTCAGGCATAGGGCCACCCCGTGCCGGCGGAGCAGCTCTAACACCCGTGGGAACACTTCACTGTCCAGCCATGACCTGTGGCGCACCTCCAGCGCGCAGCGGAAGCCGGTCGGCAGGTCCTGCAGGAAAGCAGCCAGCGTGTCGAACGCGTTGGCGCTCCAGGAGGGAGGCATCTGCAGCAGCAGCGGCCCCAGCTTGTGGTCGAGCCGGCCCATGGCCGCAAGAAAGGCGTTCGTCTCTTCAGCACAGTCCACCAGCCCTTTCTGGTGCGTGATCGTCTGAGGAAACTTGGCCGCAAACCGGAAGCGATCGGGGGTCCGAGTGCGCCATCCGTCCACAGTGGATGGGCGTGGAATAGCGTAGAAGGTGGTATCCAGCTCGACAGTGTCGAAATGGGCTGCATAGGCTTCCAGGAACGCGCTGGACGATGTGCCGGGTGGGTAGAATGGCCCCATCCAGGAAGGGTAGCTCCAGCCTTGCGTCCCGAGGTAGAAAGTAGACATGGCAGACCCTAAAAGAATCCCAACTGGTCCTTGGCTTCTTGCGTCATCATCTCCGGGTTCCACATCGGGGTCCAGACGACATGTACATTGATGGCGTCAAGGTCGGGATAGGCCTGGTGCACGTAGGTTTGGACGCCGCCAATGAGTTGCGGCCCCACTGGGCAGCCAGGGCTGGTCAGCGTCATCTTCACGTCGACGGTTTTGCCATCCGGCACCTTGATATCATAGATCAAGCCCAGATCCACGACATTCAGGCCGATCTCCGGGTCGAAGACGTTTTTGCGGATGATCTCGCGCACGCTTTCTTCGGTGGGTGTGGTCATGGAGTCTCCGTATTTTTTACTACGTATTACGACCTGCAGGTTGCGTATTGAGTGATCATCAATCAGTACGCAGGTTGCAGTACGCAATACTCAGTATGTTTCCACCAGCACGTCGCCGTCCTGGATTTTGACTTGATAGGTAGGTGCGGCCTCGAACGCCGGCAGGGTCAGAGCGGCGCCGGTGCGCACGTCGAAGCGGGCGCCGTGTCGCGGGCAGATTAACTGGCAGCCATTCAGCCTGCCTTCGCCCAAAGGGCCACCGTCATGCGTGCACACGTTCTCGATGGCATAGAACTCGCCGTCCAGATTAACGACGACGACCTCGATGCCGTCCACTTCGACGATCTTCTTCTCGCCCGGCGCGATGTCGTCGGTGCGGGCAACTTTGATAAACTTGATCATCCTTCAGTCCTTCAACCTTCGACTTTTAACCTTCAACCGCCATTGTCATTCGTCCGTATCACTCAGCCCCCATACCGCGGCCTTCATTGCTTTCAGCGGCAGCAGGGCGCACTTGAGCCGCACAGGCCCAACTTCGATGCCGAGCAGGTCGATGATGTCTTCTTTGTTCCAACCCTTCAACTCATCCAACGACTTGCCGACGATTTCTTCCGACATCATCGAGGCTGCGGCGCGGCTGACCGCGCAACCGTGACCGGTGAATGCGACATCGGCGATCTTGCCATCCTCGAGCTTCAGCTCTAAAGTGATCTCGTCGCCGCATAGCGGATTACGATCGTGATACACCAGGGTCGGGTCATCGAGATGCCCGAAATGGCGCGGGTGTTTGTAATGATCCAGGATTTCTTCGGCGTACAGGTCCATATACTGACTTCTTTCCCAGCTCAGAAACCAGGTTTCTTGAGGTCAAAAACTGAAATATTCCACCACCTTTTTGAGGCTGGCGATCAGAACATCCACTTCTTCGTGGGTGTTGTAGAGATAAAAGCTGGCCCTCGCGCTGGCGGGAATTTGATAGCGCTCGTGTAGCGGCATGGCGCAGTGATGGCCCGCGCGGATGGCGATGCCCATGCTGTCAAGTGCGGCCGCGATATCATGTGGGTGGATATCACCCAAGACGAAGCTCACCAGTCCTCCACGCTTGTCAGCTGAGGGGCCCAGGATTTTGAGGCCTTCCACTTCGGACATGCGCGCCATGGCGTATGTGGTCAACTCGCGCTCGGCGGCGTGGATAGTGTCCATCCCCACATTCTGTAAATACTCTACTGCTGCACCCAAGCCGATGGCTTCGGCAATGGCTGGCGTGCCGGCTTCGAACTTCCACGGCAGCTCGCTGGGCTTGAAATCACGCAGATGAACCTCGCGGATCATATCGCCGCCGCCCATGAACGGCGGCATTGCATTTAGGATCTCCCGCCGGCCCCATAAGACCCCACTGCCCGTTGGACCGAGCATCTTGTGGCCCGAAAATGCCATGAAATCGACGTCCAGCGCTTGTACATTCACCGGCATATGGGGCACGCTCTGGCACGCGTCCAGCAGGACCAGTGCACCGGCCTTGTGTGCCGCATCCGTCAACTCGTGCACTGGATTGATGGTGCCCAGCACGTTGGAGGCGGCGGTGAAAGCAAATAGCTTGGTGCGCGGCGTCAGCAGTCTGTCCAGGTTGTCCAGGATCAGCGTGCCGTCGTCGGCTACGGGCACGAAATCAAGCTGGACACCCCGTTCCGTGGCCAGGATTTGCCACGGAACCAGGTTGGCATGGTGCTCCATCTCGGTGAGCAGGATGCGATCGCCGGCTTTCAGATTCGCACGGCCCCAGCTATAGGCCACCAGGTTGATGGCCTCGGTCGCGTTACGCGTCCAGATCACCTCCTTGGGGCAGCACGCGCCGATGAAATCGGAGACCTTGGCCCGCGCCCCCTCGTACTGCGCGGTAGCTTCTTCGCTCAGGGTGTGCACGCCGCGATGAACGTTGGCGTGCGTCTGCCGATAGTACTGATCCATCGCGTCCAGCACCTGCACGGGTTTCTGCGAGCTGGCCGCGCTGTCCAGGTAAACCAGCGGTTTATCTTTGACGCGGCGACTCAGGATCGGGAAGTCGGCACGGATGGCCTCGACGTCGAGACCGGTAGATTGGAATGTGATCGATTGGGTCATGGTTGCTGTGGGCATGACCACACCTCATGATTCGGCTCGGCGTAACCGTCGAACCGCTTCCTTTGTCGTATTCAACCCGAGTGTCGCGCACTTGAGTCGAGTTGCCGCCAGTTCGCGCCCCAGTAGTTCCAGGACAACATCGGATGAAGTGGTTTCAACTTCGGCCAACGTCTTGCCGTGAAACAACTCCGTCGCCAGTGACGCCCCGGCCTGGCTGATGGTGCATCCTTCCCCTTCGAACGAAATACCGCTGATGCGCTCGTCGCCATCTACCTTAAGATAGAACGTCACAACATCGCCACAGCCGGGATTGCCGCCTTTTTGGACGATCGTCGGTTGCTCTAATGAGCCGTAATGACGCGGATTTTCGTAGTGATCCAGAATGAAGTCGATTTGTGCCTGGCGATCCATAATGCTGGGTCCCTCTTGGGTCAACTCTGACAACAGTATAACGCCGTCGAAGCGGGCGTGCAAAGCTGGGTGCCAGATACTGGATGCTGGAAAACCGACATTCAACTTCTTGCTTCCAGTATCCAGCATCTAGATCATCGCTCGATCGGCGCTCCGACCAAATTTCCCCACTCCGTCCAGCTCCCATCGTAGTTACGCACGTTGGGATAACCTAATAGATACTTCAGCACGAACCAGGTGTGGCTGGAGCGCTCGCCGATGCGGCAGTAGGTAATGATGCTGTCGCTGGGCTTCAGCCCGTGTTCGACTTCGTAAATCGTTCGCAGCTCCTCCGCGGCCTTGAAGGCGCCATCTTCAGAGTAGGCCGCGCGCGACCACGGTACGTTGATCGCTCCTTTGATGTGACCGGCACGTAGCGCCCCCTCTTGCGGGTAGCCTTCCATGTGATACAGCTTGCCGCTGTACTCGCCGGGGCTGCGTACATCGACCAGCGGACGACCGCCTGTTGTATGTGCCAGCACATCATCTCGAAACGCGCGAATCTTATAGTCGGTTCGATCCTGGGCATGGTATTCGGTGATGGGAAGGGGCTGTACCCCCTTGGTCATGGGCCGGTCCTCCAACTCCCATTTCAGCCGCCCGCCGTCCATGATAGCGGTATGGGTATGTCCGAACAACTCGAAGATCCACAGCGCGTAACACGCCCACCAGTTGCCTTTATCGCCATAAAATACCACAAAAGTATCGTCCGTGATACCGTTGCGTGTCATCAGATTGGCGAACTGTTCCCGGTTCAGGTAGTCTCGGTTGATCGGGTCGTTCAGATCGGCCACCCAATCGATTTGCGCCGCGCCCGGCACGTGCCCGCGGGAATAGAGCAAGATATCTTCGTTGGACTCCACGATCCGTACTGTTGGATCAGCTAAATGCTCGGCGACCCACGCGGTGCTCACGAGCTTCTCCGGGTGAGCGTAGCCTTTTTCGGACATAGTGATTGCCTCCCGGCCAAAGACGAAGGATGAAGGAAATTCTGGTACTGCGTCCTTCATCCTTCGTCTTTCGTCTGCCGTCACAGCCCCAACTTTCGCGCAATCTCAACTTCCAGCTTGTTTCGTACGCCTTCCACCGGGATACGATTCAGCACTTCCTCAAAGAAACCCTGCACGATCATGCGCTCGGCATTTGCGCGATCGATGCCGCGCGCCATCAGGTAGAAAAGATATTCTTCCGGCACCTGGCCAGCGGTGGCGCCATGGGTGCAGCGTACATCGTCTGCTTCGATTTCCAGCCCGGGGATGCTGTCCGCGCGGGCCAGCTTGCTCAGCATCAGGTTTCGATTGGCCTGGTAGGCGTTAGTCTTCTGCGCTTCTGGGTAGACCTTGATGAATCCCTGATACACTGAGCGCGCCCGATCCTTCAGCGCGCCTTTGAACAGCAGGTCACTGGTGGCGTGGGGCGCGCGGTGAAATTGGTTGGTGTGATGATCGAGGTGCTGTCGGCCGCCGGGGAAGTACAGTCCCAGCAGTTCGCCGTGCGCGCCTGCGCCGTTCAGATCCATGTTAATCCAGTTTTTGGACAGCCGGCTGCCCCATGAGCCGATGAAGTAGCGCAGCAGGCTATCGCGGCTCAGGAGCATGCGCTGTGTGCTGAAGTTCCACGCAGAGTCGGCCAGGTTCTGCAGGTGCAGGTAGTGGACCTGGCTGTTAGCGCCGGGCAGTAACTCGACGACGCTGTCCACCATGCCGCTTTCTGCACCAATGAAGTCTTCAACCAGCGTTACGGCTGCGCCCTCCTCTGTAATGACGAGGGTATGATGCAGCCCAGCGTGCTTGCCCGCCCGCTGGCCGATGACCGCTTGCAAGGGGCGGTCGACCACGACGTTGCGCGGCACATAAACAAAGGTGCCGCTGTTCCAGAGCGCATAGTGTAGCGCGCTGAATTTGTTCTCGTCGATCGCTACGACGCTGTTGAAGTAGCGCTGCACCAATTCAGGATAGCGGTGCACTGCTTCGTCCAGACCCGTGAAAATCACCCCGCGAGCAGTTAACGAGGCGTCCAGGGTATGCACGGCCGGCGCGGCATCCACGAATGCCAGGCTGCCGACGCTGTCCACCTCAGCCAGGCTTTTGGTCACGTCTTCGGGAAGGGCGTCCGGTGCGTCGGTGCCGTGCAGCGGCTCATAATCCTCCAGCTTGAACCCGGTCAGCTTGGTGCGACGCCACGTTTCTTCGGCGCCCGTGGGCCACGGCATCTCTTCAAAAAACCGCCAGGCTTTTCGGCGGATCTCCAGCATCCATTCGGGCTCGTTTTTTGCCTGAGCCAGGGCCTCGACGGGAGTGTTCCGGGTCATCGTCAATGCATCTGTTGTCATGCCTGTCTCCATTACCCAATCGACCCTTCCATCTGCAACTGGATCAATCGGTTCATCTCCACCGCATACTCCATCGGCAGCTCCTTGACCATCGGCTCAATGAAGCCGGAGACGATCATGGCACTGGCCTCGTCTTCGCCCAGCCCGCGGCTTTGCAGGTAGAAGAGCTGCTCTTCGCCGATCTTGCTGACGGAGGCTTCGTGGCCGACCGTGACATCATCCTCATCGATTTCGATGTACGGATAGGTATCGGAGCGGCTGTGATCATCCAACAGCAGCGCGTCGCACACCACATTAGACTTGGCGCCGTGTGCGCCTTTGCCGACCTTCAGCAGGCCGCGATAGGAAGCCCGGCCGCCGTTCTTGCTGATCGATTTCGAGATGAGCTGGCTGGAAGTGTTGGGCGCCGCGTGCACCAGCTTGCCGCCGGTGTCCAGGTGCTGACCCGCGCCTGCAAACGCCATGGACAGGATCTGCCCGCGTGCGCCGTCACCCAGCATGTAAACCGACGGGTACTTCATGGTGACCTTGGAGCCCAGGTTGGCGTCAACCCATTCCATGGTGCCCCCATCGTAGACCAGCGAGCGCTGGGTCACCAGGTTATACACGTTGGTGGACCAGTTCTGGATGGTGGTGTAGCGGCAGCGTGCATTCTTGCGGACGATGATCTCGATGACACCTGAATGCAGCGAATCTTGTGAATAGGTGGGCGCGGTGCAGCCTTCCACGTAATGGACGCTGGCCCCCTCATCCACGATGATCAACGTGCGCTCGAATTGCCCCATGCTTTGCGCGTTGATGCGGAAATAAGCCTGCAGCGGGATGTCCAGGTGCACACCCTTTGGCACATAGACGAATGAACCTCCCGACCAGGCCGCGGTGTTCAATGCCGCAAATACGTTATCGGTGGAAGGCACCACGGTGCCGAAAAATTCGCGATAGATATCTTCATGTTCGCGCAGGCCGCTGTCGCTGTCCACAAAAATGACGCCCTGCTTTTCCCATTCGGCTTTCAGCGAGTGGTAGATCGCCTCGGATTCATATTGCGCACCGACGCCGGCCAGGAACTTGCGTTCGGCCTCAGGGATCCCTAGCTTGTCGAAGGTCTCTTTGATGTCCGCAGGCACGTCATCCCAGGTCTTGCCCTGCGCTTCCATCGGCTTGATGTAATAGAAGATGTCATCGTACTTGATCTCGCTGAGATCAGCCGCCCAGGTCGGTATCGGTTTGGAGAAGAAAATATCCAGCGCCTCATGGCGAAGCTGGCGCATCCACTCTGGCTCGCGCTTCATCACGCTGATCTGGTCGATGATATCGTGGTCTAGCCCCTTGCGCGCCTTGAAGACGTAGTTTTCGGGCTGACTCCACCCATATTTGTATTCGCTCTTGACGCCACCTAGCGTCTGGCGATCGGTATCTGTTGCGGGCATTTTACCTCTCCTACGCCGGCTCTTGTCCCACCATCGGCTCACCGTACTTTTCGCGTACCCAGTTATAACCTTTCGCTTCCAGCTCCAGCGCGATTTCTGCTCCCCCGGACATAACGATGTGGCCGTTGTAGAAGACATGTACGAAGTCCGGCTTGATGTAATTCAGCAGTCGCTGGTAGTGAGTGATCAGCAACACGCCCAAGGTCGGCCCTAGCAGAGTGTTGACCCCCTCAGACACGACGCGCAGCGCATCGATGTCCAGGCCCGAGTCGGTCTCATCCAGCACTGCGATTTTGGGGTCGAGCATGGCCATCTGCAGGATCTCGGCACGCTTCTTCTCGCCGCCCGAGAAGCCGTCGTTCAGGTAGCGCCGGGCAAAGGACGAGTCGATGTGCAAGCGGTCCATCTTTTCGGTCAGCTCCTTGCGAAACTCGCGCATCGGCATCAGCTCGGAACCGATCGGCTTGGCGCTGCCGCCATCAATCGCAGCGTGCTTGGCCTTTTCCGTGTAGCCGCGCACCGCGCTGACTGCCTGGCGCAAGAAATTGGCCATGCTGACGCCCGGAATGGCTGTTGGGTATTGGAATGCCAGAAACAGGCCCGCTTTGGCGCGCGCATCCGGAGTCAGCGCCAAGATGCTTTCGCCGTTCAGCAGGATATCGCCGCCGACGACCTGGTAGTGAGGGTGGCCAGCAATCGTATAAGCCAGGGTGCTCTTGCCTGAGCCATTCGGTCCCATCAGCGCGTGTACTTCGCCCTGGCGGATGGTTAGGTCGACCCCTTGCAGGATGGGCTTGCCTTCAACATTTACATGTAGATCCTTGATGACTAGTTCTGCAGACATGAAATCGGTCTCCTTAGTCCTGGTTGGTAGTGCGTATTACGTGCTGCGTATTGCGTACTTCTGCCAGATATCCTCGGCTCAAAACTACGCAGTACGTAGTATTTTCTATGCTTCAATCCTGAACTGGCACCCATGATGCCCATCCAGCGAACATGACACCAACTCCACCGGACGATTCATGGCATGGGCGATCATCTCTTCTTCCATATCGCAAACGGCCCGATGCTCGCGCGCCAACTCGTAGTAGGGGCAGGTGTACTCGTGGAACACGATGCTATCCTTTTCGAAAGTGATCTCCGCCATGATCCCTTTCGCGTTCAATAACTCCGTCAGTTTTGTCGCCCGCTCATCGGACGGCAGATCTGCCAGCGCACGCTCGTACTGAGCGGCCAGGCGGCGGCTCATGCGCCCCATTAAGTCCTGCACCTTCTCCGGCCCATCGCTTACCAGGATTTCGCGCAGCAGCGAGTTAGTGAACTCATCAGAATGGTTGGAGAGCAGCGATCGTCCCTTGACCGTCAGGCCGTATACGTGCTTGGGCCGCCCGCGGCCGATATTCTCAGTCTGCTGGCTGATCAAACCTTCGGACAGGAGCGCAGTCAACTGCTGGCGCACCGCGTTGGCCGTCACGTTTAGGGCTTCTTCGAGGTCCTTGATGGTTACATCGCCCCGGCGCTGCATCACGCTTAACACTTCGCCCGCCGGACTGCCCGATAATTGTCTCTGCAACATGCTTCAACTCTCAAATCACTCATATCGATTCAACTAGACCTGATTATACTGCGCTTAGTTGATTTTTGTCAAATACATATGTGTAAAATACCAAAATCCCCAAAGGTACTCAGTAGGCCTTGCTCCGGTTCGACAAAAGGCATAAGACCGGCGTAGAATAGGAGAGACAGGGAAGATCTTTGGGGAGGAACTGCTGATGAAGCTTCACGGAAAAGTCGCATTGATCACCGGTGGCGCGGTGCGTGTGGGCAAGGCGATCGCTTTGACCTTGGCCGACGCGGGCGCAGATATCGCTTTCAGCTACAACTCGTCCGCGCAGGCAGCAGTCGATACTGCAGCGGAGATCGAGGCGCGGGGGCGACGGGCGTTCTACTATAAGGCCGATGTGGGACAGGTAGCCGATGGGCAGGCGTTGGTTGCGGCTGCGGTAACTCACTTTGGCCGGTTGGATGTGCTGGTGAATAGCGCGTCCTTGTGGCTTAAGACGCCGTTCGCCGAGCTGAACGAGGCGGCCTGGGATCAGGTGAACAACATCATGGTCAAGGGCACGGCGTTCTGCAGCCAGGCGGCCGCGCCACACCTGGCCGCTCATGGCGACGGTGCTATCGTTAACATCATCGATCTGTCGGCCTACGTGCCATTTCCCAACTTCATGGCTCACTCGGCCGGCAAAGCTGCGCTGCTCAACCTGACCTACAGCCTGGCGCAGGAGTTGGCGCCGGCTGTGCGGGTGAATGCGGTCGCGCCTGGCCCGGTGTTGCCGCCGCCCGACTATACGGAGAAGCAACTGGCTGCGACCGCACGGCGGACCCTATTGGGCCGGTGGGGCCGCGCCGAAGATGTGGCGGGTGCTGTATCTTATCTGGCTCAGGCAGATTACGTCACTGGTGCGGTGATCCATGTGGACGGCGGCGAGCACTTGGCGTTGCGGCGATGATCATTTCACGACCAGGCTGATGGCGAGCGATGCCACTGATAGCAGCGTGGTAAGGACGATGATGCTGGCTGCCAGTTTTTCATCGGATCCGAGCTGTTCGGCCATGACATAAGATGCAGCAGCGGTTGGGCAAGCCAGGAAGATCAAGACGATCCGCACTTCAATCGACCCCAACCCGAGCGCAGTGGCAAGGAGATAACCGGCGAGTGGGCTGATGCCGACCTTGAGCAAGGTCGCGTAGCTTGCCAGGCGCAGGTTGTGCCGCAGCGCCGTCAGAGTGAGCGATGCGCCGATGCCCAACAGTGCCAACGGTGTGCTCATCTGGCCCACTGTAGAGATGGTGCGGCCCACGATCGGTGGAAGATGCCACGGAAGCAGTGCGAACAGCAGCCCAGCGACACATGAAAGCACCAGAGGGTTGGTGACCATCGCGAGCAGTATTTTGCGTATTTCCGGGCCGATCTGGGTATGCGGATCCTTGGGGCGGGCCGTCAGCAGCACGACGACTGCGACCAGGTTATAGAGCGGTGTGAGCATTCCCATAACGACCACGGCCAACGCTCGTTGGTCGGTTGCCACGGTGCCATCTGCGCCTGTCAGCGCCAGCAGGATGACCGGCAGGCCCACGTAGGCCAGGTTGCTGCGATACCCGCCCTGCACGAATGCGCCGAGCGCGGTGCGCGGAACCCGGAGGAGGCGGGCCAGTGCATATCCCAGCACGATGACAGTGACCGTGGCGCCACACAGCGTGAGAAACACTCGCAGTACCGAGTCCCCCTGGATCTGCGCCTCGGCTGTTTCATAAAAGAGCATGGCGGGCAAAGCGACCCAATATAACAGGCGGTTGGTGTCACGGACGGTGGACGGACTAAAGAACCCGATGCGGCGCAGGTACGCGCCGAGTGCAACGATCGCCAGCAGTGGGACTAGTGTGTTTAGGACATACATGTTTCACAGTATCTATGAGCAGGGCCGGATCGTCAACTTGCGGGGGGCATTATCAAAGACGAAGAGGCCAAACGCTTGCGTTTAGCCTCTTCGTGGATGGCTTCTCAGTGCTTTACCGTGCTGTCCCGATGGGCGTACCGGTTCGCCGCGGAATCAGGCTCCAGACTGCCGCCAGTGCTGCCACTGCTGTAGCAGCCCATGCGCTGATCGAGACCAACGGCACACCGGCATGCTTCAGCGCAATTCCGATGAACGCCCAGACCAGCACCAGCAAGTAAGCGACATCGCGGCGGGTTGACGCCATCAGTATCGCAATCACTACAGCCACGGCCAGCATGATCGCAGCCCACGCCTGCGGGCCAATCGCACCTCCGTTCCACCCCAGGACGTAGAGCAGTTGTGAGGCATTGGCAACCGTCGCCACCGTGATCCACCCCAGGTAGATACTGAACGGCACGCGCACGGCCCAGCGCTCAGCCTGAGATGCCTGTGTGCGCCCTGTGCCAAGCCGCAAGTAGATCGCGATGAGCGAGGCCAGCAGAACCAGCATCACAGCCAGCGTCGCGGGGAAAACTTCATAGTGCCACAGGAAGATCCAGGCGATGTTGGCGGCGCTGGCCAGGACGAACAGCGGCCCGATGCTGCGCAGCCGCGGGTTCGCTCGCTGCGCTGGCAGCGCCTGGTAGACTGCGAACGCCGCCAGGCCCAGGTAAATCAGGCCCCAGATGGCGAACACGTAGCCGGCCGGCACAAAGTAGACCAGGTAGCGATCAGAGACCTCGCCGGTCAATTGTCCGTTCAGCGGCAGGGCGTTAGCCAGGCCATTGACCACAATGGTCGCGACGACGCCGAGGATAGTGGTAATCTGACGCAGGGAATCTCGGTTCATGTCATTGCTCCTAAAGCGTGAATTGTCGAGTAAGCTTTTTTATAATGTAGATTCATGTTGTATACAATTTGCCAGACGTGAATGCTGAAAGCAAGGGTCTTCTTCTTTTAGGCTAGAAGCAATGTCAGCCCTTGCCCCAACTGAATCACTCCGAAGACGGTGAGCGCCGCGGCAGAGACCCCCAGTAGCCCCCGGCTTACTTGCGCCCCCAGACGCTGCGCTGTGCCAAAAAGGATGATGATGCCGGCCAGGCAAGCAATCATGATGCCATAGAAGCCGGCTAGGAATGCGACTGCATTAGCTGGGGCCGCACGCCAACCCTGGATCAACAGCGGCCCGGTAACCAGGCTCCAGTAGAGGTACGGCCCTGGCCCGAGCATGTTCATCAGTGCCGCGTGAAACAGGCTGCGCCGGCCGCTGCGAATTGGACCTGCAGCCAGGGCTTCAGGGCGAAATCTGCGCCAGTTCAGGTATGCGCCGCGCGCCAGGTAGAGGATGAAAGCACCGCTCGCCAGGTGGAGCGCGACCCGGAAAGAATCCGGCAGACGGGTCAGCACCAGCAGCACCAGGGCGATGATCGGGCCGTCGCTGATGAGCGGCGCCAGGGCGGCAGGGAGGGTGCGCCGCCAGCCGCGAGCCAACGTCTGCGAAATGAGATATGCCATGAAAGGCCCGGGTTGCGCCGCCGCGGCCAGCCCAAAACCGGCCCCTTGGATCAGGTAACTGAAGAGCAGCATGGCTGCCGCCGGCCGCTTACTTGTCCACCGGATAGCCTGCCTGCTCCCAGGCCACGATGCCCCCCTGCATGTTGTGGATGTTGGTATAACCTTGCTGCCGCAGGAAGTTGGTGACTTGTTGGCTGCGATTGCCGCTGCGACAGGTCACGATGACCGGCTTATCCTTGGGAATCTCTGCCAGGCGGTTTGCTATCTGGCCCATCGGGATCAAGGTGACGTTGGCAATGTGACCGGCATCGTACTCGGCCTGCTCGCGCACATCGATGACCAGGACGTCGTCCCGGCCTTGCAGCGCTTTCACTGTGGCTACATCCACGGTGTCGGGCAGCTTGTGGATATCGATGGTCGGCGTCGCGGCCGGGGCAGGTGCGGCTGCGCCGCGACAGCCAGCCAGGCTCGTTGAAAGCAAGATCACGATGAATAATACGAGATAGGGTCGTTGCATGTCGAAACTCATTTGACCTCGTTTCTATGGCATTCGGTGTGCACGGTCAGTATACCTCATGTACAAGCCTGGTTGCAAGTGTCCATCTGCAGGCCGGCCTTTCAAACGAGATCCTCTGCATATGCGAACAGCGCTGGACTGCCGCCGGTGTGCCAGAAGAGGATATTGACCGGGTCAGACTCGATAGGTTTTGCAGCGCGAAGCACGTCAGGTCTTGAACGCAGGATATCCACCAGCCCGCCGAACGCCCGACCGGTGTAAACCGGATCCAGCAGAATACCTTCGGTGCGTGCCATCAGGCTGATAGCTGTCCGTTCCAGGTCTCCCATCACGCCGTAACCACCCCCCAGATAGCTGTCATCCGCGCGGATATCACCGGGTGCGAAGGTGTGAGGCCGGCCCAGATGCGCAGCGGTTCGGGTGGCCAGATCGGCAACGCTTGTCTGCAGATCTGGCGCTGTCTCGTCGATGCTGATGCCGAGGATGGGCACATCCCAGCCAAGCTGCCATGCACCGACGGCGAGACCCGCCTGCGTGCCACCCGAGCTGGACGCGACCACCAGCGCATCCAACCGGATGCCGCGTGCCCTGGCCTGCCCGTACAATTCCTCCAGCGCCAACACGTAGCCCGTCGCCCCGACCGGGTCGGAGCCGCCATAGGTGATCAGGTAGGGATGGTGTCCCGCCGCCCTGAGTTCGTCGGCCAGCGCATGCAGTCTTGGCAGCCGGTTTTCGCGCGTTGTCCAGTGGATTTTAGCTCCCAGCAGCTTGTCCAGTAGCAGATTGCCGTTGGCTGTTTGGGGCGGCTGACCGCCCAGGACGAGCTGGCAGTCGAGGCCGGCTTTTGCTGCGGCAGCTGCTGTTTGCCGGCAGTGGTTGGATTGTATCGCGCCGGTAGTAATCAGGATGTCGGCGCCTTGAGCCAACGCGTCGGCCACCAACAGCTCCAGCTTGCGCGTCTTGTTGCCGCCACCGGCCAGCCCGGTCTGGTCATCGCGTTTGATCCAGAGCTGGGTGCCGGCATTGAGAGCTTCGCTCAGTCGTGGTAGAGGATGCAGCGGGGTAGGCAGAAAGGCCAGGGGGAAGCGTTGGGCATGATCGATGGTGGACATGCTATTTTTCCTCCATGTGCAAGTTTGCGCCGCGCAGGGCTGCGCCATGAACGTAGAGGCGGCGGCACGCTTAGAGGAATTCTGCCTCTGCGCGGCCGCCGCCTCTGTAGTGTTTACCAGGTATCTCGAAATTTAGGGTTGAAGGGCGTGTTGCACGCCAGACCGCACTCTTTTGCTGGCGTTCCAACATGCAACACGCTATCGC
This sequence comes from uncultured Anaerolineales bacterium, assembly GCA_964513075.1. Taxonomy (GTDB): domain Bacteria; phylum Chloroflexota; class Anaerolineae; order CG2-30-64-16; family CG2-30-64-16; genus DAOUBP01. The sequence continues at coordinate 35,987 of CAZELR010000021.1, read as the reverse complement.
ACTAACTTACCAACGCACTAACGCACTGCCGCACTAACTTACCACTGCGTCGGTGTCCACGTCATATCGACGTTCTGCGCGTCCTCATCCGGCACATCCGCCGCGACGGTGGTCTGTTCCGGCATGACCCATTCCAGGCCCCAGGTGGCTTCCGGCTCGGCTGCAGCCACGGCTGCTCCGCCGCCCTGGAAGACCAGGCGGCCCTCGATGGCCGGCGAGATCGGGCCGGTCTGGGCCTTGATGTAGTTGATCACGGCATCGCGGACGTAGAGCTGCGTGTCGGACTCGATCTGATTCAGCGGCCACAGGGAGACGCCGCTGTTGTTGAAGTTGCACGAACCGGCCGCCAGGTAGTTTACGGTTGAGACCGAGTAATACGTGGTCGCATCGGTGAAGTCGATGGGCTGGCCGCCCACCACCAGCGACACCACGTTGTTGCCGTTAGGCAGGTTCGGATAGGTGTCGTTGTAGGTGATCACGTTGCCCGCATTGGTGTCCAGCATACAGGTGGTGTAGTAGGAATAGCCGCCGTAGCCGGGCACATACTTGTAGTAATAGTAGTTGCGGTAACCGCGCTCCAGCACTGCCTTGAGCTGCGGGCCGTTCATGCTGATGACGAGCAGCGAGTTCTCGTACGGCATCAGGGAGAACATGTCGCTCACCTTCAGGGTGGCGGGCGCGTCCGGGGTGGCCGTGTTTGCGACCTTGCGGTTGGTCATCGCGCCTGACAGGTGGAAGTCCGGGACGACGCCATTCCTCGTCAGCTCAGCCACCGAGGCGTCGGCCTGCAGGTTGGCAGCGTTGGTCTCCTGGGTGAAGGCTGTGAGCGCGTCGATGGGCGTCGTTGTTTGGCCGATCACGGTGTTATTGTACGTGTTGAGCACTGCCGCGTACGGGTCAACGATCGCCTTGATGGCCGCGTCTTCGGGCGTAGTCAGGGTCACGGCCTGGTAGCGGCCAGCGCGGGAAACCACCTGCCATTGGCCGGCCGGGCCAGGCAGCAAGCCCACCACCACCTGGCTCAGATAGTTATTGTAGCGATAGGAGTGGTGGATCAGCACCGGGGTGCCGTCGGGCGAGCCGACAAAGGTCGGCAGATACTCATAGTTGCCCGAGTAGATCGTCTTCTTGCTCGGGTCCGTGTGGCTGTGGCCGCCCAGGATCACGTCGATCCCGTTGGTCTGCGCGGCCAGGTTGGTGTCGACATTGAGATCGACTTCCAGGCTGCCGGGCACATCGGTGAAGCCGATGTGCGTCAGCCCGATCACGATGTCGTTCTGCGCCTGCAGCGCCGGCGCCCGTTGTTGAGCTGCGGCGATGGGATTGGTGAAGGTGAGCCCAGGGATGTTGCTGGGCAGCTCGTAGTTGGGGATGCGATGGTTGCCGATGCCCAGGACAGCCACATTGATGGTTTTATGGAATGACGGGGCGGGCAGGGTGATGATGGTGGATGGCTTCACCGGCACTGCGGCCAGCCCGTAGCGCCCGTCATCCAGGATGTTTGCCTGCAGCACCGTTGCGTTCGACTGCTGCATGATGCTGCCGAAGACGTCTTTGCCGAAGTTGAACTCATGATTGCCCAGAGTCCACGCATTGTAGTCCAGGGCATTCATCACGGCCATCATCGGGTGCGTGGTCAGTTCGGCCGGCAGCGGCGTGCCGTCGGCGCCGTAACCGGTGGGCGCGGTCTTGAAGTAGTACATCATCGCGTCGCCCTGGATCTGGTCGCCGCCATTCAACAGCAGCGTGCGCTCCGGGTTGTGCGCCCGCTCCTGCTGGATCAAGGAGGCAAGCTGGGTGTAGCCGACAAAGGCGCCCTTGGCCAGGTTGCCGTGCGAGTCGCTGTTGTGCAGGATCGTTACCGGGACGATGGGGCCGCGTGTCGCGGTGCCGTTCCGGCGGATGCGGCCATCCTTTTTGGCGATGTATGGGTTGTCCGCAGTGTAGGTCTTGGAGACCCACCGCTCGACGCCGTCCAGCATATCGCCCCAGTACGAGATGTTCTTGACGTACTTGAACGCGACGAAGCCGTCCTGCCCGGCCGGCGCCAGGAATTCGTTGGTGGCGATCCGGTAGGTCTTATTGACGTCCAGCGCCTCCCAGTGACCGGTCGTTTTGTTCTTCACCTGAACGTTGTACGCACCCCAGGCCCACGGCTGCGGGCCCGGCTTGCTGTCGGTGTAGTTGTAGAAGATGAACTTGATGCCGGACACCTGGATGGCGCCCTTGAACAGCGTGGCGCTCTGGTTCAGCAGCTCCAGGATCGCGGCGCCGCTCATGTCGCCCACCGCAGTGGCATTGCCGAACGGCAGCACGTTGAAGAGCAGCCCGTGGGTGAGCGTGAATGGGTTGACGCCCCCTGTCAGGATATCGGCGCGCAGCCCGCCGGGGTTGTTGAACACCATGTCCACATCATTGGCGGGCGTGTCATCGGTATTCAGGTCGTTGTAGATGGCATCGTTGATGAACGATCCCATCGTGTTATCGCCGTTGTAGTCGCGAACGAGATCACCGCTCGTGTAACCGACCACCCGGTTGATCTCGCCCTGGTACCAGGGATCACTCGCCCAGGTGGCGACGCGGGCCTTGACGGCTGCATCTTCCGCGCCCGAAGGCGACACGGTCAGGCGCTGCCAGGCGACAGACACCTCGTGGGTGACCTTGTTGACGGTAATGTCGGCGCGGCCCACTTTGCGTCCGGCGTAGTGTGCCTGGGCCACGGTGATGCCCTGGACGACGGTAGCCGCAGCCATGTCTCTGTGCTCGTGGCCGCCGATGATCAATGCGGGCTTCTTGCCGGCCGCAGCCAGCTTTGTAGCCAACGTTTGATCGCCGTAGACGTTGAATCCGTAGCCGTAGCCGCCATCAACGTAGCCCAGGTGGCTCAGCACGATCACCGCATCTACGCCCGCGGCCATCATGGTATCGTAGTAATGCAGGATGGATTCGGTCGGTTCCTTGAAGCACAAGCCCTGAGTGGCCGATACGATGGTGATGTACGGCGTTTCCTGGGTGGTCACGCCGATGACGCCCAGGGTGACCTGGTTGCCCGCCGCGCCGACCGTCAGGGTGGTCCAGGGCTGGATATAGCTTGGGGCGGTCCAGCCGGCCGTGGCGCAGTTGCCGGTGTCGTTCACCACAAGGTTGGCGGCCACGAAGGGGAAGGTGGCCTCGGCGGCGCGCTCCTGCAGCACCGTCTGGCCCCAGTCAAACTCGTGGTTGCCGACCGTCGTGACCTGGGTTCCGATGAAGTTCAAGAGGTCGATGGTGGGCTTGCCCTTGAACAGGTTCGAGAGCAGGGAGCCCTGCATCATATCGCCGGCTTGGACCAAAGCGACGTTTTCTGCACCTACGGATGCGCGCACGTCATTGATGACCTTGGCCATGCGGGCGATGCCGGGATTGCTGCCCGCGAGTTCCAGGTTGCCGTGGAAGTCGTTATAGTGCAGTACGGTGACGGTTACCGTGTCTGCTGCGGGCGCTTGGGCTGGCGATGCAGCCAGCGCTGGGCTGACGACCAGCGAAAGCAGCATGAAGGCGGCGAGCAAGCTTCGGAACACTTTTTGCCGAGAAGCGACGCGAGACATTGTTACCTCCTGTGGTGTGGTGGGTTAAGAGACGGTGCACGTTAGGCTGGTTTGATGAATAAGCACCTCCTTGGTCCTGCTCAACGATGTCTTTATCAAGTGATCTGCCGCGCTTCCATGTAGAAGCGTTTCTCTTTGGCTTCTCCCATCGAGAAGGTTTTGCGCGGGAGCGCGCCGTCTAAGATCACGGTCTTGAAAAACGCGTCTTTGGAGATAGCTGGCAGGTAGAACCCCAGGTTGCCGGGCTGCGATCCCAAGCGCACGGTGACGTCGGCGCCATGCACGTAGTCGATCTTGGCGAAGCCGCCGGCCTTGCCCCAGGCGTCCAGGAAGGTTTGCAGCGTGCCAACCGGCAAGTTGCTCGGTGGGTCGGCGACGTAGGCCACGTGGCAGCCGGCCGGCGACACCACCCCGAAGGTGTGTTCACGTTGCGTCCCGCGATTCACCAGGTCGATCATGGCCTGTACGTTGGCGCAGGGTGCGAGTTGGCAGCGATCGGAGTAGAAGCCGCGCAAGTCGGTCAGGAAGTCACGCTGCACATCGAAGAGCACACGATGGATTGGCTCGAACTCCAGGCCGGCATCGTGAATGTTTTCGATTTCGACCAGCGCGTAGCGGGCCGGGTGGTCCATGCCGACCTGGCTCTTGATCCGTTCCCAGATAGCCTTGGCTGTCGCCAGCGAGTGGTTGCCATCCCCCATGGCGAAGAGCAGCACGGGCCTTGATTCCAGGCCATACTTGTGTGCAAAGCCGGCCGGATCGGCCAGCCGGGCCAACGCAGCGGATACTTGTTGCTGTAATGCCGGGTCATCGGCAAAGTAGCCGGTCAGATGGCCGCTCCCCAACATGAGGTCGAAGTCGTACAGCTTGCGCAGCCGCTGGCGCCCGGCCACCAGTGGCTCTATGACGGTCCGCTCCGGGTCGTCGATCAGCACCAGGATGTGCGGCAGCTCCAGCGGCGCGCCGGAGCGGATGCGCACCCGCGGCGGGATGCGCTCCAGGATGGTGCCCTCAGTGGCACGGATCAGGCTGGTGGAGCCTTTGTTGTAATCGTAGTGTTCCAGATCCAGTGCCAGCATTAGCCCATGTCGCGTCTTGCCTGCAACTGTCCGTTCCACCAGCATCAGTCCTTCGTACTCCACGAACAGATGGCGCGCCAGGTAGTTCTGCATCGTGTCCCGGATCGAGCGCACGCGCGCCTCTTCTTCCGGCGTGTCCAGGTAGACTTCTGGCAAGGTGATGTGATAGGTGGATGGCGCATCGCTGACCAACCTGGCCACCTCATCCCAGTATTCCGGTTCGGAGGTGAATTGGTCGCACGCGATGACGGCCCACTTTTGTAGGTCAACGCCAGGCTTGGGCAGCAGAAGCCTCGGTATCTGAAAGCCGGTCGCGGTCGTCGTAGTCATAGCGATCTACTGGCATCCTTCTTTGGCGAAGGCGATCAGCAAATCCGCTACCTCATCGCCGATCCGGGCTGTGGCTTCCTTGGTACCGGCGCCGATGTGCGGCGAGCCGATCACTTGGGATAATTCAAACAGCTTGCGATCGTTCAGCGGTTCGTTCTCGAAGACGTCCAGCGCGGCCCCGGCCACCTGGCCGGACACGATGGCATCGTAGAGCGCATCCTCATCTATCACGCCGCCGCGGGCGCAGTCCACGATTCGCACGCCCTTCTTCATCTTGGCGATGAACTCGGCATTGATCATGTGGTGCGACGACTCAGTCAGCGGGATGTGCAGCGAAAGGAAATCGGCTTTGGCAAGCAGCTCATCCAACTCCACCATGTGCATGTAGGGAGCGGTGCCGATTGTGCGGCTGTCGTAGCCCAGCACCAGCATGCCCAGGGCGGCGGCGCGCTGCGCGACCGCGTTCCCGATGCGGCCCATGCCCACGATGCCCAGCACTTTGCCGGCCAGCTCGATGCCCTCGAATCTTGACTTTTCCCACAGCCCTTCGCGCAGCGACACAGTAGCTTGGACGATAGGGCGAGCCATGGCGAACAGATAGGCGATAGTCAACTCGGCCACCGCCTGGCTGCTCGCGCCGGGCGTGTTCATGATCTTTACGCCTTTGGCCTGGGCATAATCCACGTCGATGTTGTCCACGCCCACGCCGCCGCGCACGATCACTTTCAGGTTTGTCGCTGCATCGAGCACTGGCTTGCGCACTTTGGTGCGGCTGCGCACGACCATGCCATCATAGCCGCCGATGACCTCGAGGAGTTCTTCGGGAGTGATCTTGTCGTTAACGTCAACTTGAAGTCCTGCCTGGCGCATGCGTTCGATGGCCTTGAGAGAGATGGAATCGCAGACGAGTACCTTCATGGCTCATGGCTCCTTATTTCAGTCCCAGAATGTCATCAATCTGCGCGGTCAGCCATTGCACGTCGGCCAGCGTCAGATCGCCCATATGGCCGATGCGGAAGGTCTTGCCTTTGAAGGGGCCGTAGCCGTCCGAGATCTGCGCGCCGCGCTGTCCCAACTCCTTGCTCAAGACTTTGAAGTCGAATCCTGTCGTGTTGGTGATATGCGAGACAGTGGGCGATGCGTATCTCTCGTCACCAAAGAGGGCGAAATGCTGCTTGGCCCATGCGCGGCAGTGCTCCGCCATGGCCAGGTGCCGAGCATAGCGATTCTCCAGCCCTTCGGCGAACATCGCATCCATTTGCCGGTCCAGGGCATAAAGGAAGCTGATGCCCGGGGTGGCCGGGGTGTTGAACTTGGCCGCGTACTTCTCGTTTTCGATGAAGTCGAAGTAGTAGCCGCGGTTGGGCACCGTCTGGGCCCGTTCCATGGCCCGTGCGCTTACGGCGCATACGGCAAAGCCGGGCGGCAGTGCAAAACATTTCTGCACGCCGGCCAGGCAGACGTCCAGCCCCCACGCGTCGAAGTCGATGGGCGTGCCGGCCATGCAGCTCACCGCATCTACCAGAATGATGATATCGGGATACTTTTCCCGCACCATCTTGGCGACCTCAGCCACTGGACTCAGGATGCCGGTCGAGGTCTCGTTATAGGTCAGGCAGAGGGTGTCGAACCCGCCCTCGGCCAGCTTGGCATCCACGACGTCCGGCGTGATGGCCTTGCCGGGCTCGACTTCCACTGTGTCATAAGATAGCCCGTTGGCCTTGGAGATTTCGCACCAACGGCGGGAGAACTCGCCATTGAGGGTGTGGAGCACCTTCTTCCCGACGCAGTTGCGAACCGCGCCCTCCATGACGCCCGTGGAAGAGGATGTGAACAGGAATACCCGCCCCTCGTGGCCGAGGAGCTTTGCCACTTTCTCTTCAACTGACTTGTGGAGATCCGCGTAGGCGGTCGATCGGTGGCCGATCATGGGTGTGGCCATCGCCTGTAGGATCTCGTCTCGTACTTCGGTCGGACCGGGGATGAACAGCTTCTTGTGCATTGCCACTTCTCCTTCGAGGTGGTGATTATCGCGGACGCGTTGAATGCCCGCTTGGAGCCTGTCTCATATCATACCCTAAAGCTGCGCGCATGACAAGTACCCGCATCATATTTTTAAAGGTGGTCGTCGGCCGGATTGTTGCTGCGAAGAGACCCGTGCATCAGGGGCGCATTTTCGGAATTCGGTTTTCAACTCTTCAATGGCTTGGTTGACGGTATCGTTTCCTGGGGGTATCATGCCCTGGACGATCTCGTTAGCTTGTCAACGGAAAGGTGTTGCGATGTATGATGGCGGTTGGTGGTCCTTTCTGCGCTACGACGAAAAGCAGGATCGCCCGGAGATTAGCTGGACGCTGATCCGGCGCGCGTTGGCCTATGGCCGGCCCTATCGCACTTGGATTGTCATCATGCTGGCGCTCATCCTGGTCAGCACCCTGATCGGCCTGCTGCCGCCCTTATTGGTGCGCGACTTGATTGATCACGCGTTGCCTGAGCACGACTTCCGGCGCTTGGCGTTCTTGTCGCTGGGCATGTTGGCTGTGCCGCTGGTCAATGGGTTGTTCGGGGTGGCACAGCGTTATCTTGGCGCCACGGTGGGCGAAGGGGTCATCTGCGATTTGCGAACCGCTCTGTTTGCCCACCTGCACCGTATGTCGTTGCGATTCTTCACCAACACAAGAACCGGCGAGCTGCTTTCGCGGCTCAACAACGACGTGATCGGCGCGCAGCGGGCAGTCAGCGGCACAATCGTCGACCTGTTCACCAACACCGTTACCTTGATGAGCGCACTGGTAATCATGTTGCGGCTGGAGTGGCGGCTGACGCTGTTGGCCATCCTGGTGCTGCCGTTGTTTTTGATCCCGGCGCGGTTGTTGGGGCGGCGGCTGCGAGCAGTTGTCCGCGAGCAGTTGACGCTCAACGCCGAGATGAACGCCATGATGGATGAGACCTTGAACGTGAGCGGCGCGCTGCTGGTAAAATTATTCGGTCGTGCGGCCAGCGAGGTGGAACGGTTCCGAAACCGGGCCGAGCGCGTGCGTTGGGCTGGGGTGCGCCAGGCGTTTATGATGCGTTGGTTCTTTTTAACGGTGAGCCTGATCAGCGCGGTGGGCTCAGTGGTGGTGTTTTGGGGCGGTGGCCTGCTGGTATTGCGCGAGTCCGGTTTCACCATCGGCACCATCGTTGCGTTCACATCCTACCTGGGGATGCTCTACGGCCCGTTGTCCGCGCTGACGAATGCGCGCATGGATCTGGCTACGTCGCTGGTGAGCTTTGAGCGCGTCTTCGAAGTGCTGGACCTGCCCGTGGAGATCGATGAGCGGCCGAACGCATTGACACTCAATACCGTTCACGGGCACGTGCGCTTCTCGGATGTGTCGTTCCGCTATCAGGCAGACGAGGGCGAGGCCGAGGCCGCAGGGCTGAGCGAAGTGGTCCGCTTCGCCCCCCACGGCGGCGGGATAGCGCCGCCTCTCTCGCAGGAAGAGGGAAAGATACGGGTTACAGGTTCCAGGTTGAAGGCCGCAGGTGACAGGGAGCCCTCAAACCTTCACCCTTCAACCGATCGCTGGGCACTGCGCGATGTAAGTTTCGAGGTGCAGCCGGGACAACTCGCCGCGCTGGTAGGACCCAGCGGCGCGGGCAAGACCACCGTGACCTACCTGCTTCCGCGGCTCTATGATCCCACCGAAGGCGCCATTACCATTGATGGCCGCGATCTGCGTGATCTGACCGTGGAGACGCTCGCCGCGCAGATCGGCATGGTGACCCAGGAAACTTACATGTTCAATGATACCATCCGGGCCAACCTGCTCTATGCGCGACCAGATGCAACTGAAGCGGAGCTGGAGGCGGCATGCCGGGCCGCTAACATCTACGCGTTCATTGCCGACCTGCCTGAGGGCTACGATACCGTGGTGGGTAACCGCGGCTATCGCCTCTCAGGCGGCGAGAAGCAGCGCGTGGCCATCGCTCGCGTCATTCTGAAAGACCCGCGCATCCTGGTGCTGGACGAAGCGACCTCATCGCTGGACAGCCAGTCCGAGGCGTTGATCCAACAGGCGTTGGAGCATATCATGCAGGGCCGGACGAGCCTGGTGATCGCTCATCGGCTCAGCACGATCCTGGCCGCGGATGTGATCCTGGTGCTCGATCAGGGGCGCCTGGTGGAGCGGGGTACGCACGCCGAACTACTGGCCCAGGGAGGATTGTACGCTATGCTGTATGAGACTCAGTTTCGGCCGGGGCGCGAAGGGTAGAAATGATTCATTTCATGCAAAGCACAGGCAGCCATTACTTTTAGGAGCCACAATGCACGAGTTACCACTGCTGATTAACATCGCCATGGGCTTGGTCGTCGCCTTCCTGGGCGGGTTGCTCGCCCGCCGCGTTGGCTTGCCCACCATCGTTGGGTATCTCTTGGCTGGCATCATTATCGGTCCCTTCACGCCGGGCTTCGTCGGAGACGTTGACACCATTAGCCAGTTGGCCGAGCTTGGCGTCATTTTCCTGATGTTCGGGGTGGGCCTGCACTTCTCATTTCGGGATCTCTGGCGCGTGCGCGATATCGCGATTCCTGGTGCGCTCGGGCAAACGTTGGCAGCTACGCTCCTCGGTATTGGACTCAGCCAACTGTGGGGTTGGTCACTGCCCGCAAGCATCGTGTTAGGGCTGGCCGTTTCGGTTGCCAGCACCGTGGTTCTCCTGCGCGGCCTGATGGACAATTCGCTTCTGAACACGACGGCCGGGCAGGCTGCCGTGGGCTGGCTCGTCATGGAAGACCTGTTGACGGTGCTCATCCTGGTCCTGATGCCCGCGCTTGCACCGACGGATGGCGGCTTCAACTTGGGAAACCTGGCCGTGACCTTGCTGAAGGCAGCCGCGTTTATCGTACTGGTCGCGTTTGTCGGCCGGTGGCTAGTCCCTCGATTGTTGCTGCGCATCGCGCACACGCGCTCGCGCGAATTGTTTATCCTCGCAATCCTGGCCATTGCGCTCGGCACGGCCATCGGCGCGGCCGAGTTGTTTGGCGTGTCCCTCGCGCTTGGTGCATTCCTGGCCGGTGCGGTCGTCAGTGAATCACCGCTGAGCCACCAGGCGGGCGCGGATGTCCTGCCATTTCGTGAGGCATTCTCTGTGCTCTTTTTTGTCTCCGTCGGCATGCTCGTCAACCCCCTCTACCTGGTGCAGAACATCGGCCCGGTGTTGGCCATCGCTGCCTTGATCATGATCGGTAAGCCGCTGATCGTGTTACTGATGGGGTTTTTCTTCTCCCGCTCTGCTTTTACGATGCTGGTGGTTGCGGCCGGGTTGAGCCAGATCGGTGAGTTCTCGTTCATCTTGGGGCAGGCAGGATTGTCGCTCAACATGCTGCAACAGGACCAGTATTCGCTGATCCTAGCCGGCGCCCTGGTGTCGATTACCTTGAATCCGATGATGTTCCGGCTGATTAGCCCGGTGCAGCACGCTCTGCAGCGTTTGCCTCGGTTTTGGCGCCTGCTTGACCGGCACGGCCCGGCGCCGGCGCTGCTTGATGAATGCATGGTCGATCATCTGGTTATTGTCGGGTATGGCCGCGTGGGCGAACAGGTGGTGTCAGTAGCGCAGGCACTGAACATCCAACATCTCGTCATCGAGTCGGACGTCGAACGCGTTAATGAACTCAATGAGCTTGGAACCGCTACGCTCTATGGCGATGCGGCGAATTCGGAAGTGCTCACCCACGCCTGCCTCGAGCGGGCGCGTGTCCTGGTGTCGACCGTGCCGGAGGATGCAACCGGCGAGCTGATCGTGGCGGCCGCCCGCGACCTGGCGCCCAATCTACCGATCATCGCCCGTGCGGCTACCGAAGAGAGCGTCCAGGCACTCGCGAACCTGGGAGCTAAAGTGGTGATTCACCCCGAGCTTGAGGGTGGCCTGGAAATGGTGAGGCACACGCTCCTGCAGTTAGGTTTCCCCCTGCGCGAGGTCCACGAATACACGGACGCGGTGCGCCATGACCACTATGACATCGCGATCAATACCGACTTGGAGCACCGGCTGTTGCACGGCCTGCTGGACGCGGTGAACAACATCGAAATTCACTGGCAGCAGCTCGACGCCGGCAGCCCATTGATTGGCCGCAGTCTGGCCGAGGCGAACGTGAGAGCGCTCACCGGGGCTTCAGTGGTGGCCGTCATTCGGGATGAACACTTGTACGCCAACCCCAAATCCTCAAGCCTCTTTCAACTGAACGACCGCGTCGGCTTCTTGGGAGATCCGCAACAGCTTGTGGCTGCAGCCGAGATGGTCAGAGCTCCCAATCCCTGAACGGGTGCGCCGGCTTGCGCCTCGGTGCTCCTCGTGCTAAAATCAATCATTGAGTTGAGCTTTAGCGAAGAAGGGTCTTGTCTTATGCCTGCACCTGAACCAACTTCTGTCCCTCTTGACTTCATCCGCGAGATGGTCGAAGAGCACAATCGCACCGGCCGCTTCGGCGGCCGCGTGTGCACGCGCTTCCCGCCGGAGCCCAACGGCTACCTGCACATCGGCCACGCCAAAGCCATCGCTATTGACTTCGGTCTGGCGCGCGATTACGGCGGCAAGTGCAACCTCCGCTTCGACGATACCAACCCGGTCAAGGAAGAGACTGAATTCGTTGACGCTATTATGGAGAGCATCCGTTGGCTGGGGTGGGATTGGGAAGACCGCCTCTTTTTTGCCTCGGATTATTTCCAGCAACTTTACGAGTGGGCGCAGGTGCTCATCCGGAAGGGCAAGGCATATGTCTGCGATCTGACGCCTGAGCAGGTGCGCGAGTATCGCGGCACGTTGACGGAGCCGGGGAAGAACAGCCCGTGGCGCGACCGGCCGGTCGATGAAAATCTGGACCTGTTCGAGCGCATGAAGCAGGGTGAGTTTCCCGACGGCGCGCGCACGCTGCGCGCGAAGATCGATATGGCGCACCCGAACTTCAACATGCGCGATCCCGTAATGTATCGCATCCTGCACGCTTCGCACCACCGCACGGGCGATGCCTGGTGCATCTATCCTATGTATGACTGGGCGCATGGGCAGAGCGACTCCATCGAGGGCGTCACCCACTCGCTGTGCGATTTGGCCTATGAGGACCACCGGCCGCTGTATGAGTGGTTCTGCAACCAGTTGGGCATCTACTGCCCGCAGCAGATCGAATTCGCCAAGCTGGAATTGACCTACACCGTTCTCAGCAAGCGCAATCTGCGCCGGATGGTGAATGATGGCCTCGTGCGCGGCTGGGACGACCCGCGGTTTCCCACCCTGGTCGGTTTGCGCCGCCGCGGCTATACCCCGGAAGCCATCAACGATTTCATGAACCGGGTGGGCGTGTCAAAAGCGAACACCGTGGTGGACATCCAACTGCTCGAACACTGTGTGCGCGAGGATCTCAATAAGCGCGTCCCGCGGGTCATGGCGGTGCTCAACCCGGTGAAGGTGGTCATCGAGAACTGGCCTACGGGCAAGGTGGAGTGGGTTGAGGCCGTGAACAACCCCGAAGATGCAGCCATGGGCACGCGCCGGATCCCCTTCTCCGGCGAGCTGTATATTGAAGCAGATGACTATCGCGAGGACGCGCCCAAGGGGTGGTTCCGCTTGGGTCCGGATCGTGAGGTGCGCCTGAAGCACGGTTACTACATCAAGTGCCGCGAGACGATCAAGGACGCAGCCGGGAACGTGGTTGAGCTGCGCTGCACCTACGATCCCGAGTCCGGCGGCGGCGTGACGCCCGACGGCCGGATGGTCAAGGGCACGCTGCATTGGGTGTCCGCCGCGCACGCCGTTGACGCTGAGGTGCGTCTGTACGACTATCTTTATACCAAGGCTGACCCAAGCGATGCGCCGGAGGGGCAGGACTTCACCGCCAATCTCAACCCTAACTCGGAGGTCGTGCTTACGAATTGCAAGGTGGAGCCTGGTCTGGCCGAGAGTCGGCCTGGCGACCGCTTCCAGTTCTTGCGCCAGGGCTACTTTTGCACCGACCCGGACGGCGCCCCCGGTCGCCTCGTCTTCAACCGCACCGTGGGGTTGAGAGATACCTGGGCGAAAGCAGAGAAAAAGGGCTAACAGAAACGGCAGCTGGGTGAGAACGTTGGTCCACTCTGCCAATCTGCCAACCCACTAAATATATAAGGAGACAATCAATGAAAGGCAACGCTAAAGTTATCGATTATTTAAATTTCCTGCTCGCCGACGAGCTGACGGCCATCAGCCAGTACATGGTGCATTCCGAGATGTGCGCCGATTGGGGGTATGGTGAGCTGCACGAGGCAATTGAAAAGCGCGCCATCACTGAGATGAAGCACGCCGAGATGCACATCGGCCGCATTATCTTCCTGGAGGGCCAGCCCATCGTCAGCAATCTCAACCCGCTGCACATCGGCGGAGATGTGGAAACGCAGCTCAAAAACGACCTGGCTTCCGAGACCGGCGCAGTCAAGGCGTATAACGACGGCATCCGTCTGACCGTTGAAGTGGGTGATAACGGTACGCGCGCGATGCTCGAGACGATCCTCCACGACGAAGAGGACCATGCCGACTGGCTGGAGACGCAGCTCGATCAGATCGAGCAGATGGGACTCAAAAACTATCTGGTGGAGCAGGTGGGCTGAACCCGCTGAATGATGACGTCCACCCAACCCATCTGGGCGCACTACCTGACCGACTATAACGAAGGTCTCGGCCTGGTCTACGAGCGCTTCGTGCTCAACGACTTTCTGCTTGCCCTCAAGGGCCAGTACGGTTTCTATTCCGTGCTGGAGGCGCCGTTATACGGCATGGCGGGAGTGAGCGGGATCAACAGCGTAGCGCTGGCGAAGATCAGGACGCCGGTGACGCTGGTTGATGACAACGCAGAGCGACTGGCCGGGGTCGAGCGCATCTGGGGCGAGTTAAAGCTGCCTGCGAAGTTTGTTCTGGCGGAGGATTGGGCGCAGTTACCCTTTCCGGATCATAGCTTCGAGTTCGTCTGGAACTGGGCTGCAATCTGGCACCTCAAGGCCCCGGACGCGTTGCTGGCCGAGATGGTGCGCTGCTCCAATAAGCTGGTGTTCGTGGCCGTACCCAATCCGGTGCAGGTCGGCTACCAGTTCCGGAAGCGCATCGCCGAGCCGGAGTTCGTCAAGGAGATCGACGAGCGCTGGACTGCGATAGGCATGATTCGGTGTAAACTCGAGGCGCTGGGCGTGGAGATTCTGGCGCAAGGCGTGCTCGATACGCCGCCCTGGCCCGATACGGTGATGCCGGCGTCCGAGCTCCTGGCCCGACTGGGCATCCGTTCGCAGAAACTGCAAGCTCGCTTTCAGGGTGAAGGTTGGCGCTGGTCAACGATGGATTACTATCTGGGCCAGGATCTCGACCTGTATAAGCGAGTGATGAAATACGCCTGGTTGGAGAAGCTGCGGATCCCTTGGCGTCTCAAGCAGGTCTGGTCGCACCACCGTTGGGTGCTGGGGCGTGTGCAGCCAGGATAGCGCCCGCGCACCCGTTTGATATCGATAGTCCGACGCGGGGATACGGGACGCGTCCCGTATCCCCGCGTCGGCGCGTTTTTTAGGCCCGTTCAGGGCGAATCCAGCTGGACCGCAATGTCGTGCCATCCGTCCACTGAGCCAGGACTCACGGCAGGCGTGTCATCTCGCTGGTCGATCAGCCGCAGGCGGAGCCTCGCGGGCGGCTCGCCCTCCAGCCCTTCGAGGTGGTGCCAGGTGATGAACTGGCTGCCGTCCAGCCACTCTGTCGGACGGAATGCCTCGAAGGGGAGGGTCACCTGCCATCCATTGCCGTTGAAATTACCGGAGGGCGATGCAACCTCCAGCCGATAGGCCCGCCAGCCCGTGGGCTCGGACCCTGTTGTTTGCCACCTCAACCATAATTCGTAGTTGCCGGCTTCCGTCTGTTTCAGCACCGCGCCGCTCAACGTCAGTTTGCTCGTGAATGAGATCGGCGGATCCTGGTTCACTGGGATTGGGTCTAGCGCTTCGGCGCCGGTCACTTCCAGCACAACCAGGGTCGGTTCGCCATCCGGCGCCAGCACGCTTCCCACCTGTCGACCATAGGGAGCGAGCAGCTCCGCAGTTTCGGGGGTCAGGGGCGATGAGGCGGCGATCACATAGGTGGCCTGCTCGCCGGGCGGCGGCAGCGGCAGCGCCTGCCGCGCGTCAAACCAACTCAGATCCGGGTTGCTGTGCTGAAAGTAGGTCTGCACGGTTGCATGCTCGTGCAGCAGCATGAACGTGGGATGCCGGTAGATGTCAGAGGACAGGTAGACGTGCCCCGTGCTCGGATGATCCGCCAACCACTGCCAGGCAGCCGTCATATCCCCTTCAAAGGCATCGAAAGTAGCCGCCGACGGCCCCCAGACACGAAAGTAGTCGCGGTAGGTGAGCGCAGCGTGGGTGCTGAGCGCAGCAACGACCAGGGCTGTCGCGATTGCACAGTTGAGGTTGCTCGTTGTCGACCGGCGTCTGCCCGCGCGTGATAGAAGTGCCGCCCCGGCCACGAGACCGATGGCTGGGAGAAAATAGACCGCGGGAATGATCCCCAGCACGCGTGGCAAGGTGGGCCAGCGGTCCGTAGCCAAAAAGGACGGCAGCAGCAGGGCCGGCGCCCAGAGCAATAAGAATAGCGCCGGTCCACGACGCCAGTGCCACGCGAGCAAGCCCAGCCCGAAGAGGGCCAGGATGGCCGTCAGGGGATCAAAGACGGCGCGGCCCGGCAGGTTATAGAATTGATCGGCGTCACCGCTGCCTGGCACGAAGAATTGGAGCACGTTTGCCACCGCAGCGCGGCCCATGCGGAGCCAGGGATTCTCTCCGCCGAGTGCCGCCACCTCTGCAGCGCGCTGTGTGAAACTGCCGGGATGTTGGAGGAAGTAGATCCCCAGCGGCGCGAATACTGCTGCCGCAACGGCGAACAGCAGCAGGATCCCGATTAGGTGTCGCGACAGGAGCGCCTCCCGCGGGCGCCGGGCAAGCACTGAGACAAGCCACTGCACTACGAGAAAGCCGCCGAGGAAAAAAGGCAGGAACCGGCTGGCCGTGTAGAAGTGGGCGGCAAGGCCCAGACAAGCACCGCTGACGGCAAACCATTTGCTGGTGTTGTGGTTGATTGCGCGCCAGAAGGCCGCGAAGGCCAGCGCGCCGAACAGGGGTGTGAATACGCCTCGAATGCCGAAACGCGAGAAATGAACATGCCAGAAGGAGGTAGCCAGGTAGAGTGCCGAGATCAGCGGCAGGAAGTCCCAAAGGGTGGCCAACGTGCTGGACCCCTGCTCGCTGCTCTCACGGTGGCGCCAGGCAAAGAGCAGTTCTTTGCCGAGCCAATACGTGGCCAGGGCGGTCAGGATGCCGGCCAGGACCGATGGAAGCCGCAGCGCGAGAGGCACGACCCCCATCAGCCGGAACATACCGGCGATGATCCACATGTGCAGCCCTTCGCGGCCGAAGTTCGCTGGGAAGAAAACGGCCCCGCGGCCGGCCAGGATGTCCAAAGCATCCAGACCGTTGGTTGCTTCGTCACCAAACAGACCCGGAGGAATGCTGTCGATCTGCCACAGCCGGAACCAGCCGGCAACCAGTAGGATGACAGCGATATGCAAGCGCGGGTCGGTGTACCAGGGACGGGATGGCTTCATGGCGAACCATCCGGAAGTTTAGCACACTTGATTACCGGGCACAATTGGCAACCGTGCCGAGTTGGGGTAAACTTAGAATGTGAATTCCAGTTCTGCTCAGCAGCATTCACGACCGTCACGCAAGCGGCTATATGCCATCCTGCAGATCAGCATCAGCGCCATCCTGTTGGCGGTGGTCCTGCGCCGCGTGCAGTGGAGCGACCTCAAAAGCGCGCTCGCCCAGATGGATCCTCTCTGGCTTGCCGTAGGTTGGTCTTTGTTTTTGTTCGGCATTGTTGTGCGAGCAGTGCGATGGCAGGTGCTGTTGCAGGCGCTTCAGGTACGTCGATCACTTGGCGAACTGGTGTTATGGTATTTTGTGGGTGGATTCTTCAACGTGCTGCTGCCCACAGGTTTTGGGGGGGATGCCGTCAGGGTGCTGGAGCTTTCGCGTGACGAGCGGCGGGTCGGGCCGGTGATTAATAGCGTAGTCGTAGATCGCTACCTGGGCCTGATGGCGCTATTAGCGATGGGCTTGATCGCCGGCGTGATCAGGCCGGACCTTGCAGCGAAGCCCGTTCTTGGCCTGATCGCGCTATTGCTGTTTGGTGGCATCGCGGCTGCCTGGCTGCTGACGCGGCCTTGGTGGTGGCGTTGGGCGCAGGGAGACGGATTTGCGGCCCGGTTGGTTAGGACATCCAAGCTGGCAACGGTAGCCGCAGGGCTGAATAGTTACAGCAAGGGAGTGCTGGCCCGAGCCCTCGCGGCTTCGGTAGTTTTCAACCTGATACAAATCGGTTGGAATGCCGCGATTGCGCTGGGCCTCGGTTTGCGACTCCCCCCTCTTCTGTTCTTTGTATTCGTGCCGCTCACGTCCGTCGCTCTGTTGCTGCCGGCGTTTGGCGGCCTGGGTGTGCGTGAGCTCACGTATGTGACCCTGTTGGGAAGTGCTGGCGTTCCACAGGTGAGCGCTTTAGCTCTTTCACTCACCATATACGCGATGACTGTCGCTGCAGGGCTGGTGGGTGGGGCATTGTACCTCGGTCAGGGATTGCGGCGCGCGCGCGGAAAGGGTTAGCATGGCCTCATCGGTTTCAGTCGTCATACCTCTGTACAACGAAGGGGATAATGTAGAGCTCCTCTACAACGAACTCTCCGTCGCCCTCGACGCGCTGGGTCGGCCGTATGAAGTTATCGTGATTGACGATGGCAGTTCGGACGACAGCTTCGTCAGGCTGAGCGAGGTGCATCGTCGAGATTCCCGCTGGCGGATCATCCGTTTTCGGCGCAATTTCGGCCAGACAGCCGGATTTGCAGCCGGATTTGCCGCCGCGCGCGGCGAGATTGTCGTGACTTCGGATGCCGATCTGCAGAATGATCCTCGCGACATCGCGCGTCTATTGGCCAAGCTCGATGAGGGTTACGACATCGTGAGCGGCTGGCGGACCGAACGCAAGGAGCCGTTCCTCAGCCGGCGTCTGCCGTCTATCATGGCGAACCGGATGATTTCGGACGCCACGCAGGTCGTCCTGCACGATTACGGCTGCTCGCTGAAGGCTTACCGGAGTGACGTCGTCAAGAGTGTCCGCTTGTATGGCGAGCTGCACCGCTTCATCCCCGCGCTTGCAAGCTGGATGGGCGTGCGGGTTGCCGAGGTGCCGGTCAATGACCGTAAGCGCCGGTTCGGCAAGAGCAAATATGGCATCGGCCGGACCTT
The DNA here is from genome assembly GCA_964513075.1 of uncultured Anaerolineales bacterium. GTDB lineage: Bacteria > Chloroflexota > Anaerolineae > CG2-30-64-16 > CG2-30-64-16 > DAOUBP01. Next base: position 17,645 of record CAZELR010000021.1, on the reverse strand, counting down.
CCGTGTGTTTCTCGATCTGATCACCGTTCGATTTTTGCTCGGCTATTCGACGCGGCCGCTCCATGTTTTTGGTGGAACAGGTCTGGTATCGTTTGGTGCTGGGCTCTTGATCGGCATCTACCTTACCTTTGTGAAGCTGGTGTTGGGTGAGAACATCGGCACGCGTCCCTTGTTGTTGCTCGCGATACTGCTTGTGGTTCTGGGCGTGCAGATGTTGAGCATGGGATTGCTGGCGGAGATGATCACCCGAACCTACCATGAAGCACAAGACAAGCCGATCTATGCGATCCGTGAGCAACTGGACAGTCCGGTTCCCCTGCAAGCTGGGACGGCCTCTGCGACCGAGGACGCAGCGCGCGGTTCCCAATGAGTGATAGTGCGATGACCGACCCTGTAGCAGATCGTTCCTCCGGGCGCCCGGTGCTTGTGACGGGCGCGGCCGGCTTCATTGGTTCTCACCTGTGTGAGGCTTTATTGGCGCGGGGGCAGCACGTCGTTGGCGTCGACTGTTTCACTGACTACTATGCGCGCAGTCTCAAAGAGACAAACCTCAGCCCACTGCTGGTTCATCCGCACTTCCGGCTGGTCGAAACCGATCTCGTGGATGCGGATGTTCCTGGCCTGCTGGATGGCGTCGGGCTCATCTATCACCTGGCGGGCCAGCCAGGCGTGCGCAGCAGTTGGGGAAGTCAGTTCGAGGTCTACACGCGCAACAACATTCTGGCGACCCAACGTCTCCTGGAGGCCAGCCTGACCGCGGGTAAGATCCCTGTTGTCTACGCCTCGTCTTCATCGGTCTATGGGAACCTGCCGGACATGCCGCTGCGCGAGTCGGCGGCTCTTGCGCCCGTCAGCCCCTACGGCGTCACCAAACTGGCGGCCGAGCATCTCTGTCGGCTCTACGCCAGCGTCTACAATCTGCCGACACTGTCGTTGCGTTTGTTCACCGTTTATGGGCCACGACAGCGCCCTGACATGGCTTTCCAGCGCTTCTTGTCGGCTGCTGCGCTGGGCCAGGAGATTTTGCTGTACGGCGATGGAGCACAAACCCGCGACTTCACGTTTGTTGCCGACGTCGCACGCGCGTTCCTTGCCGCAGGAGAGGTTTGCCTGGCAGGCGAGGCGACCGGTCAGACCGTCAATATCGCCGGGGGCACGCGCGCGTCGGTGCATGAGGTGCTGACGGCCATTTCGATCATCACTGGGGTCGACCTCCGCATCCATCGTCTTCCCGCGCAGCCGGGCGATGTGCGCGACACGTGGGCTGACACGCAGCTCGCAGTTTCTCTTCTGAGCTTCCGTCCCGCGATCGGCCTTGTAGAAGGGCTGGAGCGCCAATGGAAGGCTCAGCAAAAAGGGTAGCGCCCTATGATCAAGCCTGAATCGATGGTCGAACCCGGACGACGGCATTTTCTACGTTCATCCGGGGTTATCTTGGGGGTTTTCAGTCTCCTTGCCCTGGTCCTATCCTGGCCTCTGGTCGCGGGACTGAGTACGCGGCTTCCAGGAACCGCCACCTGGGCCTTTGATGAATCGACCTTCGTCTGGAACCTCTGGTATTTCAAGCACGCGCTGCTGGATCTTGGCGTCAGCCCGCTGCACACTGAGTTGATTTGGTATCCGCTCGGCATTAACCTGATCCTTTACACCTATAACTTCTTCAATGCTTTGATCGCCTTGCCGTTGCAGGTGGCGGTGAACTTGCCGTTGGCCAGCAATGTCACGCTGTTGTTGGCGACGGTGCTCAGCGGGTTTGGGACGTATCTGCTGACCTATTACGTGGTGTGTCGTGCATGTTACGGTGGGCAAACACGGTTGACTGAACACGCCACGCAGCCCGCATCACGCACCACGCAATACGCGCATCTCGCCGCCTTTCTCGCCGCCCTCATCTATGCCTTCGCGTCCAATCGCGCGATCTATGCAGCAATGGGCCATTATGACATGGTAACCACGCAGTGGCTGCCGTTTTACGCGCTCTACCTGCTCAAGCTGCTGCGTGAGCCTCGACTCAAGAACGCGCTCATGGCGGGCTTGTTTTTCGCGTTGGCCGCGTTGGCTGAGATGATCTTCGCGTCATTCCTGGCGCTGCTGTCGTTAGTGCTTCTCTTGGCGAGTTGGCGCGAGCTGCGGCAGCGTCGGCAGGCACTGGGCCGGCTGGCGCTGGCTGGGCTGATCGCCCTGCTGATCTGGTCGCCAGTGCTGGTGCCCATTGCCCGCGAATTCTTGCGCGGGGATTATGCGCTGGAGGGATGGGGCGAGAGCCTTAAGCTGAGCGCGGATGCCCTGGGGCTGGTGACACCCACCGACCTGAATCCGCTACTTGGGCGCGCTGCAGAGCAGGGCGCATCGCCGGTTGAGCGATGGCAGGCGGCGCTGCGCGCAGTGGAGGAGGGCAAGAGCCGCTTCGGAGATGTGAATACCGTGTTTTTGGGGTGGGTCACCCTGGGCCTGGCGGCGTTGGGCGGCTGGCTGGGCAGAAGGCGGCTGAAGGGGTGGATTTGGAGCGCAGTCGCTTTTGGCGTGTTGGTGCTGGGCCCTCTGCTTCAGGTCAATGGCCACTACCGCTTCAGTCTGGATCATCTGTTGCCCGAAGGGGTCACGTTCCCGCTGCCCTTCACGTTGCTGCACTTCATTCCCTTTATCAGCGCCAACCGCGCGCCCAACCGCAACAGCGTGATCTTGATGCTGGCGTTGGCGGTATTGGCGGGGTACGGTGTGTGGCGGCTGCTCGCAGGAATCAGCGAATCGGCGAATCGGCGAATTAGTGAATCAAAGCGACCTTCCATTCGGCATTCGTTATTCGTCATTCAGCCTGTCCCCTGGGTCATTAGTCTCCTGGCGATCCTCGTCCTCCTGGAGCATCTCGCCGTCCCGTTGCCCACCACGGACGCGCGCGTGCCCGAGATCTACAAGCAAATTGCGGCGGAGCCGGGCGATTTTGCAGTGATGCAGTTGCCGCTGGGTTGGCGCAACAGTTTCGGAGTGCTGGGCAGCGAGCAAACGCAGCTCCAATACTTCCAAACCGTGCACGGCAAACCGATCATTGGTGGGAATATCAGCCGCGCACCGGACTTCAAGATGGAGTACTTTGCCCGCATTCCGCTGTTCAAGGCGATCACCGATTTAGAGATGTACCGTGAGGTGTCGCCGGAGCTGGATGCAGCCGCGCGGGCGCAGGCAGGCCAGTTGATGGCGCTGTACAACGTGCGCTACTTTGTCACGACCCCACCTATTGCGGGTCGGTACCCCTATCAGGACACCTGGCAGCAGGCTGAGGCGTATGCCTTGGATGTGTTACCGCTGGAAGAGACTCCGGTCTGGGAGCAAGACGGATACCGCGCCTATCGTGTCGATCAACCCGCGCTGCCTTTCCCGTTCCGCGTCGATTTCGGCGCACCAGGCCAGGACCCGTATCTGGGTGGAGAGTGGGACGCGCGTATAGATGAGCAGCCCTACAACGCTACTGCCGTCTGGGCTACCGACGCAACCGCCGATCTGTATCTGCCTTTGGCCGGCCCGGATAACGATCAGGACATGCCCGGCGGGCGAAAGCTTCGCTTGGCAATCGCGCCGCTCGCCTACGACGGGGCGCCGGTCCAGACCCTGACGATCACCGTCAATGGCGTGACTCTGTTGCAGAACCATGCGCTCACATCCGGCTGGCAGACGGTGGAAGCAACGGTGCCGGCGTCCGCGGTGCGGGCCGGGCCGAGCCGTGTGCGCTTGCAGTTTGCCTGGGCTGCAAGTCCCCGCCGGTCTTTCCCCGATCTTGCCAGCCGGGCTGTCATCGGCGCCACCGGCATCGTCAGCCCGGTCAATCTGGAGGTGCATGGCTTTGCCGAGGCGTATCTGACCGCGATTGACGCGGCCGGGCGCCAGGTCGACCTCTCGGCCGGCAGGCAGGGCTACAACGTAGCAGTGCTCGACCAACGCACCGGCGATCTGATCGAAAAACGCGGCTTCGACACCGCCGCAAACACCTACGAAGCGGACGCCTTGGCGGCTTACCTGGCGACGATTCCTGCGGGGCGCATTGTCGTGTTGGCCACAAAGGGCGATGCCGCTGCTCATTTAACCCCAGCCGCGGTGGTCGCCCTGCGCAATCTGGGTTCGCGTATCGGATCGATCGCGGAACTGGCCAACCAGGCCCATGTGTTGGTTGGTATTCAGGGCGCTGCCCCAGGCGCTGCCGCCGAGGTGATCAACCCGGACGCTGCGTTTTTGCGCGTAGCCGGCGACTTCCGAACCTTGGCCGCCGCGGTAGATTGGGTGCAAGTCGAAGCTGGAAACTAGAAGCAGGAAGCCGGTAGTGGGAATGTCGCCCATGCATACATCGCCCGATCTTTTGAAAGCCAGACAGCGCACCGCCGAGCCTTCAGGTTTGGGCGGCGCCGGCCGGCATTCAGTAGCTGATCGCCCCGATCTCTGGCTAGCGCTCTTCGCGAGCCTTGCTGCCTTTGCCCTTTTCCTGCGCACCCTGGCGCCGGGCCTGCTGTGGGGGGACTCCGCTGAATTCCAGTTTGCAGCCTGGCTCGGCGGATTCGCCCATCCCACCGGTTATCCGCTTTACTTGATGTTGGGTTGGCTGTGGACGCACGTTTTGCCGTGGGGCAATCCCGCCTGGCGGATGAATCTCTTTTCCGCGGCCTGGGGCGGGGCGGCAGTGGGGCTGGTATATCTGGTTGCTGTGCGCGCATTTCGGCTGTTGGACGGTGCAGTTGGCTGGTCTGCAGTGCCGTTTTTTCCGCGTCTGGTCGCCCTGTGCCTGGCCGCAGTCTTCGCGGCGTCACCTACCTTTTGGTCTCAAGCAGTGGTTGCCGAGGTGTACACGCTGCACGCTGCGTTCGTGGCCGCTCTGTTGTTGGCGCTGTTGACGTGGGCCGAGAGCTCAACTGCGATGTGTGTGCGAGCGTTGTACAGCCTGGCGCTGTTGTGCGGCTTAAGCCTTGCGCATCACCGGACCACATTGCTGCTGTTGCCGGCCATCGCTGTCTTCCTCTGGCTTGCGCGCCGGCCGGAGAGCAGCGGACGGCCATGTTTAGAACAGAGGGTAGGCCGGCGTGTCTTGATTGGGAGCGCCCTGTTCCTCGCGCCGTTGCTGCTTTACCTGTACATTCCGCTGCGCGCCTCGCAGGTGCCTTATTCTCAACTGACATTAAGTCCTGACCAGTCGCTTCCTCTCTACCACACGACCGTCGCCGGTTTTCTCGAACACATCAGTGGCAGCACGTTCAGTACTGCCCTGGGCGGTGGAGGTAGTCTCGGCGCCGCACTGTCCGGGCTGGTGCAGCGCCTTGTTCATGAGTTCACCTGGCCTGGCGTGATCTTGGGGTTGGTTGGGGTTGGCTGGCTTGTGTGGTTGACTATCAGCCCAGCGGCGGCCGGCCTGAAGCGCAACCGAGCGGCCTGGCTGACGCTGACCTTGTTGGCATTCCTTGTCACGGTCGGCTTTAATCTTCTTTACGGTATCGGCGATATTTTTGTATATTATATTCCGGCGTACCTGATTTGGGCGTTGTGGCTGGGTGCGGGGATCTGGGCGGGTGGGCGTGTGGTGGTGTGGGCCTGTGACCGCCTTGACTTGCAGAAGCGCGGGCTGCTCCCGGTCTGCGTGTTGATGGGCTTGCTGGCGCTAGTATTGCCAGGATCTCAGGTGCTGCGCTCTTTTGCAGCCAACGATCGCAGTCACGATGTCACATCGCGTAGCGCCTGGGAATCGGTCCTGGCACAACCGATCCTTCAGGATGCCCTTTTGATCAGTAATGATCGCGATGAGATGGTGCCGCAGTGGTATCTCAAGTACGTTGAAAATCGACGGCCTGATCTCGATGGCCTCTTCCCGCTTATCCAACCCGGTGCCGCGTGGTCAGATGTCGCAGCGGTGGTTGCGCAGGCGTTGGCCAGTGGCCGTCCGGTCTACCTGGTTAAGCCGATGCCGGGCCTTGAGATCAAGTTCGATCTGGAGCCGATCGCTTCGGGAGGCGCCGAGATCGGTAAAGTGGTGCGTGTGTTGGGTTTTGCGTCCCAGGGGGAGGCTGCGCAGAGCAGCGGCGTGACATTCGGCGAGCAGCTCAGGCTGGTCAGCTTCGAAGTTCAGCCGGCGGAGGTCAAGGGGGGGAGTGAGCTGACGGCAGTCCTGTATTGGGAGACACTGACGCCGCTCGATCGAGACTATACCACGTTCGTCCATCTGGTGAACGCGGCAGGTGCAGTAGTGGGACAAAGCGACCATCGCCCTGGCGGCGTTTACTACCCAACAAGCCTGTGGCGTCCCGGTGATCGGCTGCGCGATGCGCATCGTTTCGTTACCGCTGCTGACCCGGGGCCCGGCCCCTATATTTTGGAGGTAGGCGTCTATCGCTTGGCCCCTGACCTGCAACATTTGGGCGTCCCCCAGCAGGTAGGCGTGTTAGAGGCCGGCGGCTGACGGCTATGTCCCAGGCCGTGAGCCTGCACCTGGCTTGAGCTGTCTTTTTGATCGGCGCGTGTGTTGTGTCGCGCCGATCGTCTGTGGTATACTTATAGTGTTACGCTTCATGAATCTGCATACTTTTCCAAAGTGATCCACTGCTACCTCTTCGACTCAAAAGGAGGTCTTCGTATGAAGTTTGTAGTTTGTGTCAAACTGACGCCCGACACTGAGCAGCTGACCGAGGTGCAACCACAAGATGTCGGCTCGGATGACCTGGGGGTGACGATGGTGCTTAACCCCTGGGACGAGTTCGCTGTTGAGGAAGCACTGCAGCTTCAAGAACGTTTCGAGGGTGAGACTGTTGTGATCACCCTCGGCAGCGAAGAGGCGACTGAGGCGCTGAAACGCGCGGTGGCCATGGGGATCGAGGAAGCGGTGCTGCTTTCCGACCCAGCTTTTGACGGCAGCGATGCCTGGGGCACCGCGCATATCTTAGCCGAGGCCATCAAGAAGTCGGACGACTACACCCTGGTGCTCACCGGCAAGCAGTCGGTCGATGGTAACAGCGGCATGGTAGGGCCCGGTCTGGCTGCCAAGCTGGGCGTGCCGTTCGTCTCCGGTGTGGCGAAAGTGATCGACGTGAATGAGGAGCACGCCACACTGATGCGGTCGCTGGACGGCGGCATGCAGACCGTGCGGGTCAAGTTGCCCGCCGTGATTTCGGTCAGCAAGGAGATCAACGAACCGCGTTACCCCAACTTTATGGGCATCCGTAAGGCCTCCAGGATGCAGTATCCCGCCACCAAAGCCAAGGATCTGCCGGGCTTGGACAGGAGCAAGATCGGCGCTGACACGGCGCTGCTTGCGTGGACCAATGTTCGTAAGCCGCAGGCACATACAGGTAAGTGCGAGTTCATACAGGGCGCCACGACTGCCGAACAGGCTGCAGCCTTGGCCGACAAGCTCATCGCCGAGAAGGTGATCTGAACCAACGAAAGGAACAATACCATGAGCATTCTGGTTTACGTTGATCACATTCAGGGCATAGCCAAGCCAACCTCGTGGGAGATCATGGGCAAAGCGCGCGAACTGGCCGGAAAATTGGACGTGTCGGTGGTGGCGCTGGTGGCCGGCCAAGGCGTGAGCGGTTTGGCGGCTGATGCGATTGCCTTCGGTGCAGACCGTGTGCTGTTGGTTGATGAGCCGGAGTTCGCCCTGTTCCGCACTCATGCGTATGCGGCCGCCCTTAAGGCCGCGATTGCTGCGGTTAGCCCGCGTATCATCCTGGTGCCAGCCACGGCTGGCGCGCGTGATGTTGCCGCTTTGGTCGCGGCAGAGCTAAACATCGGCCTGGCCGCGGAGTCCCAGGCAGTGAATCTGGATGCGGCAGGCAAGTTGACGGCCGACCGTCCGGTTTTCGCCGGCAGCATCATCACTACCGTCACCTTCCGCGATGCGGTGCAGATGGCCACGATCCGGGGGCGCAGCTTTTCATTGCCTGAGCGTGATGCTGCCCGTATCGGTGAGACGACGCCTTTGGCGGTGCCTCTGGATGGCCTTGTCGCTGCAGAGGAGGTGCTGGACATGATGGTCACCGAGACCGGTGAACTCGGCGTTGAGAATGCGGGCATCATCGTTTCCGGCGGTCGCGGCGTTAGGGGCCCTGAAGGTTTTGAGCCGCTCCGCCAACTGGCCAAGACACTCGGTGGTGCGGTGGGCGCCTCGCGCGCAGCCGTCGATGCCGGTTGGATCCCGTATCCGTATCAGGTGGGGCAGACCGGCAAGACCGTGCGCCCGGATCTCTATATCGCCTGCGGTATCTCGGGCGCCATCCAGCACTTGGCAGGCATCAGTGGTTCTAAGGTAGTGGTGGCGATCAACAAGGATAAGGACGCGCCGATCTTCACGATCGCGCGCTACGGCATTGTCGGCGATCTATTCGAGGTGGTGCCGGCGCTTACACAAAGCTTTAAGGCAAAGCTCGGCCGCTGAACGGGCGCGGTGCTAATGTAGGGCGCGGTGCGTTGACAATCACCGCGTCCTTCGTATATAATAGCTCAGTCGCACGAGGCGAAAATTTTTGCGCGGGTGAAACAATTCAGCGCGCAACTGTTAAGCGGTCTGAGGTCCGGCCACCGCACCCAATGAATTAGCGAAGCTTGCCGGGCCGCTTTTTCGCCTTGGGGTACGTCATCCCAAGAGAGATTCTCTCAATCTATCGTTCGGAGGTTCCATTTCCTATGACTACTATCTTGCCGCCCACTAAGCCGCCTGCTGAAGTACATCCGATGCAAGCCCTTCTCGATCAGGGAGGGTATGATATGCCGCAGCGCGGGGACATCCGCGAAGGTACCATCATCTCTGTCAGTCCCCAGGAGGTCGTCATCGACCTCGGTCTGAAGCGAGAGGGCATCGTGCCGGGCAACGACTTGAGCCGGCTCGAGAAAGGTACTTTCGAGGAGATCAAGGAAGGCACGACTTGGCCGGTGTACATCCTGCAGCCGTCCGATCGGGAAGGGAACCTCATCGTTTCGCTCTCGCGGGCGCTTCAAGAAAAAGACTGGTTGGTCGCCCAGCAGATGATGGACAATAATGAGATGTTCGAGGCCGAGGTCAGCGGTCACAACGCCGGTGGCTTGGAGGTCATCTTCGGAAAACTGCGCGGCTTCGTGCCTGCTTCGCACATCTCTTCGCTTCCGCGCGATATGTCGCCGGAAGATCGCCGCGCACACCTTGCCACCTACATGGGCAAAACGATCCCTGTGAAAGTGGTTGAGGTCGATCGCAAGCGCCGCCGCCTGATCATGTCCGAGCGCGCTGCACGTCGCCGCTGGCAGCGTGAGCATCGCAAGCAGTTGTTGGACGATATCCAGGTGGGTGAGGTGCGTACGGGCACCGTTCGCAGCCTGTCTGAGTTCGGCGCATTTGTTGACCTGGGCGGCGCTGATGGTCTCGTACATATCTCCGAACTGGCGTGGTTCCCGGTGGCTCATCCCAGTGAGGTGTTGAAGGTCGGCCAGGAAATCGAAGTCAAGGTGCTGCGCATCGATAAGCCGCGTGAGCGCGTAGGCTTGAGCCTCAAGCGCGTTCAGCCCGATCCGTGGAGCCATATCGAGGACCTTTACACCCCCAATGAGCTGGTCGAGGCCGTCGTCACGCGCGTTACCGATTTCGGCGCGTTTGTCCGTCTGCGCAGTGGCGTCGAAGGACTACTCCACGTTTCCGAGATGGCTGACATCCGGCCGGATCATCCGCAAAGCCTGGTTTCTCCTGGCGATCTCTTGCTGCTGCGCGTGCTGCGTGTGGAGCCGGACCGTCGCCGGATCGGTCTGAGCTTGCGCCATGTGTCTGAAACTGAATGGGCTGAGTGGGCTGCCAGTTACCGCGAGCGCCAGGCAAGCGCAGCCGAGCTTGAGCCCGAAGTTGCCGAGGTCGATGTGGCTGAAGCTGAGGCTGGTGGGACCAACGTTGAAGTCGTTGAGGACCTCGCTGCTGAGACCGAAGCGGAAGGTGCAGCTGCCGAAGAGGCAGTCGCCGGAGAGGTCGAGGCCAAGACTGAAGCTGTCCAGGACGTCGTTGCTGAGGTTAAGTCCGATGTGGCTGAGGCGGCTGAAACTGTCGCCGACGTGGTCGAGACCAAGACTGAAGCTGCCCAGGATGTCGTTGCTGACGTCAAGTCCGATGTGGCTGAGGTGACTGAAACTGTGGCCGACGTGGTCGAGGCCAAGACCGAAGCTGTCCAGGATGTCGTTGCTGACGTCAAGTCCGATGCGGCTGAGGCGGCTGAAACTGTCGCCGACGTGGTCGAGGCCAAGACTGAAGCTGTCCAGGACGTCGTTGCTGAAGTCAAGTCTGATGTAGCTGAGGCGGCCGAAACCGTAGTGGATGAGGTTAAGGCCAAGGTTGAAGCCATTAAGGACATCTTTGCAGGGGTCAAGGCCAAGGTGGCCGAGACTGTTGAAGAGCTGGTCAATAAGGCGGAGACTGAGGTGGAAGCCGGCGCAGATGCCGCGGAGGCCGAGGTAGAAGCGTTGCCCACTGCCGACGCGGATGCTGTCGATGAGGACGTCAAGGCCTAGGCATTCAATGTCTGCCTGACTGCGAGAATCCAGCAGCGATGACTACAAATAAAGACCAACTTGCTGAGGCGCGAGCCCGGCTCCTTGCGGAGCGCGCCGAAGCGATGGCACAAGTCGAACAACTCCGTGCGCGCCTGGAGACAAAAGGCGACTATGAGTTGGGCGAGGGTGACCCCATGATTTATCAGTGGGAGCTCAACTTGGCCTTGTGTAGTCGCGCCGAGCAGCATCTGGCCGAGATCGAAGAAGCGCTGGAGCAGCTTGATCTCGGCATGTATGGTCGTTGCGAGCGATGTGGCAAGCCGATCGAGCCGGAACGGCTTGCTGTCTTGAGTCACACCACCGTTTGCAGCCAATGCGCCCAACGTCGGCGTTGAACAAGTTTGCGTAAGTGTCTAGTAAACGCCCGGCGCCGAGCCGGGCGTTTGACTATCGGGGTCAGAGAAGTATTTCTAATGATAATGATAAGGTAGACATGCCCAGCCGTCCGACCTCCTCCGTGCTCGTATTGACCCACGAGCATGCCGACTTTGACGCCTTGGCCAGCATGCTGGCCGCGGCACGTCTCTACCCCCAGGCCGTGCCGGTGTTGCCGCGTCAGTTGAACAGGAACCTTGAGGCGTTTCTGGCCGACTATCGCGATGTCTTGCCCTTCATGCGGCTTGAGGAGTTGCCGAAGGGGCGTATCGATTCCGTCATCCTCGTCGACACGCAGACGATCCAGCCAGTGCGCGGCATGCACCCGGGCACCACAGTCGTGATTCTCGATCATCATCCCCAAATGCGCGAACTGCCTGCAGATTGGTCGTTTTCCGGCGAAGAAACCGGTGCTACGACGACCTTGCTGGTGGAGCGTATTGCTAACGATGGGCTGGCCCTGCACCCATTGGAAGCCACTTTGCTGATGCTCGGTATCTATGAGGATACCGGCGCGTTGAGTTATCAGACGACAACCGCGCGCGATATTCGGGCTGCGGCCTGGCTTCTGGAGCGGGGGGCAAACCTGTTGGTTGTTAACAAGTTCCTGCATCACCCGCTCACCGACGAGCAGCGCCGGCTTTATCAGCAATTGGCCGATAACAGCCAGCCCTACGAGTTTCACGGGCACTCTGTGATCATCGCCATGGCCAGCGTTCCTGAGCCGGTCGATGAGGTCTCCACCCTGGCGCACGAGCTGCGCAATCTATACGAGCCTGATGGTCTATTCTTGCTGGTGCAGATGCGCGATACCATCCAATTGGTAGCGCGGAGCACCAGCGATGCGATTGATGTCGGTAAGATCGCCCAGTCGTTCGGAGGTGGGGGGCACGGCCGCGCTGCGGCCGCCCTGGTGCGTGGCGGCACTCTGCCCAGCGTTTTTGAGTCTCTGGTTTACCTCCTGCAGAGTCAGGTGCGACCCACCGTTACGGTGGGTCAGATCATGTCCTATGGTGAGCCACAGACGTTGGCGCCCACGGATACCATTGGCACGGCGGCTGAGCGCGGGCGTCGGTACGGCTTTGAAGGGTTCCCGGTGTTGGAGGATGGCCGCATCGTGGGAATGCTCACTCGCCGCGAGATCGACCGCGCTATGCATCATGGTCTGGAGAAGCATCCGATCAGTCGCTACATGCGGGCCGGCGAGATTTACGTCACCCCGGATGACTCGGTGGCGACATTGCGTAAAGTGATGACCGATCAGGATTGGGGTCAGGTGCCGGTGTTGGATCCGCGCTCCGGCACGCTGTTGGGTATCGTCACACGCACCGATTTGATCAAGCAGTGGACGACCCCCACACCCGTACAGGCAGAGACTCTGGCCGATCTGATGGCTAAAGCGCTTCCGGCAACGTTGCTGGATCTGTTACAGCAAGCAGGCGCCACAGCCGCTGAGTTGGGCTATCCCCTCTATGCGGTCGGCGGCTTTGTGCGTGATCTGCTGTTGGGCGAGCCGAACTTCGATGTGGACCTGGTCGTCGAAGGCGACGCCATTCGATTAGCGCAGACATTAGCTCTCCACTCGGGAGGCCGCATACGTAGTCATCGGCGTTTTGGCACAGCCAAGTGGATTTTGCCCGAGACTGTCCTGGCGCCGGCGGGCGGTGACCGAGCGCGGTTGTTCGACCAGGTATTGCCTGAAGCGTTGGACTTTGTCACCGCGCGGACCGAGTTTTATGAGCATCCCACCGCGCTGCCTACCGTCGAGCGCAGCAGCATCAAGCAGGATCTTCACCGACGAGATTTCACGATCAATACCTTGGCTGTGCGCCTGACCCCCGATCGGTGGGGCGAATTGTTGGACTTCTATGGGGGGCGTAAGGATTTGGAGGACGGGCAGGTTCGCGTCCTGCACAGCCTTAGCTTTGTCGAAGATCCTACACGCATCCTGCGCGCTGCGCGCTTCGAGCAGCGCTTTGGCTTCAGCATCGAATCCCGTACCGGGGAGTTGATCGCTGACGCGCTGGATTTGCTGGACCGCGTGACCGCAGAGCGTGTGCGGCACGAGTTGGAGTTGCTTTTGGCCGAGGCGCAACCTGAACGCGTCCTCTGCCGTTTGATGGAATTGGGTGTATTGGCCAGGCTGCATCCCTTGTTGCGCTGCACCGGTTGGTTTGTGGCCAAGGCTGCTGAACTGCGCGCCGCGCTGGCGTCGATATCGGATCCATATAAGCAGTCTTCGCTGGCTCTGGCGCCAGGTGCTGATGCCGCGCCCAGGCTTTACCTGGCGTTGCTCACATATCAATTGCCTGCTGATGTCGTAGCCGAGTTCCTGTCGCGTTTCAAGATTCGCAAAGAGTATAGCGACCTGATCCTGGCCGTGCATGACTTGGCGGATCGCGCGGCGATTCTGAATACTCACGACCTTTCACCCAGCGCTATCGTTAAGGCTTTGGACGAGACCAGCGAGGAAGCCCGTTTCTTGCTGCACGTGGCCACCGATGATTGGCTTGTACGCCAGCGGCTCGACTTGTATCAGCGCAGGCTTCAGCACATCCATCCTACTTTGACCGGTGATGACCTGCAGCGGATGGGCATTGCGCCTGGCCCGGTCTATCGGCGCATCTTGGGACGGCTGCGGAATGCGTTGTTGGATGGCGAGATTGCCACGCACGCCGAGGAGGAAACCCTGGCGCGCAGCGTCCTGGCCGCGCAAGCAGCCTGAGTGATTCTCACGTTGTTGTCAGGAACGCATCCGGCCTGGTGTTTTGGGGCCGCTAGCAGGTGTGCTATACTCGAAGCCATTAGGTCAACATAAACCTGGAAGGAGCATGGGTATGGGACATCGCACCTTATCGCTGGCGCTGGTGTTCAGGGCGTTGTTTCTCGATAGCGAGGCCTTCGAGGAACTGCGCGACGATGATAATCCGTTTGTGGAAGGTCTTTTCCTGGTAACGCTGATCGGAGTCATTGCCGCCTTACTCAGCTTGGTGGGCCAGGCCTTGACCTGGGCGGTTACCCCTAGCACAGACGCCATCAAGCAGGTGGTCTTGGCAGCCCTGCAGCAACAGCCGTGGTGGGCCGGGTTGGCCGCGAACGGTGGGGGGATGGCAATGTTCCAGCAGGGGTGGGATGCTGCCTGGCAGGTGTTGCCGGGCCTGTTTGGTGCGCCCGCCCTTGACGTTGCAACTCTCAATCTTCTGGCGTGGCCGCTTGCGGCCGTGTTGAGTTGGCTCACCTATGGCGTATTAGCTCATCTATTTGCCCGGCTGCTGGGCGGCCAGGGTGCTCTGAACCAGACCCTCGGCGTCACCGCTCTGGCGTCTACTCCATTGCTGTTGCTCGGCCTCGGGTTCATACCCTTCCTGGTCATTGGCGGTGTGCTTCAGACCTGGCAATTGATTCTTCGCTACAAGGCGCTGCGCACGGCCCATGAGCTGCCCTGGCCGCAGGCTATGGGGGCCACGTTGCTCCCGTTTGTTGTTTACCTGATGTTCTGGCTGCTGGTGGGCGGTGTTGTTTCTGCGGCGATTGCACTGTTGGCGGCGGGGAGGTGAGCGATGAAAGCATGGTTGCGTGACTTGTGGGGCGCTGCCCTCCTGCGGACCAAGGTGTTTGAAGGCTGGCGGCTGCGTTCCGATGCATTTCTTCAGGGGTTCCTGGTGATTTTGGCAGTGGCATTGGTGGCCGGCCTGCCGGCATTTGTGCTGGATTTGACCGGGCGCGCGCGAAGGACGGAGGTGGCGGATACCACGGCTGCCCGCGCGGATATCCGCCGGGCGCTGGAGGCCGCGGCGCCTGGGCTGGAGAGCCTGGGGGTGGGGGCGGAGAAACGCGATCAGATCGCACAGGGTTTCGATTTGGCCTTGACCATCGGCACTGAAGTGTCCGCGCTGCCGGCCAGGCTGCCTAAATCCTTCGGAGCGATCTTCCGGGCAGTGGGCGGCTGGCTGTCACGGCCGTTTGCCGACGGCAGCTTTCCCTTAGCCGCTGCGGCCCTGGGCACTTGGTTGGGCTACGGGGTCTGGGTCATGCTGTTTGCCAGGCTGCTGGGCGGCCGCGGCGCCTTGCACGGCTTTTTCGGGTCGACCGCGTTGTTTGCTGCGCCTCATCTGTTGGGTGTCTTCAGCCGCGTGCCGGTGCTCGGCGCGGTCCTGGGCGTGATTGCCTTTCTGTGGGGTGTCCTGATCTATGTCAAGGCCACAGCAGTCAGCCACGAGTTGTCGCTCGGGCGAGCGACACTGGCAGTGGCGCTGCCGCTGTTGATCCTCATTTTGGTCATTGCGCTGTTGCTGCCGGTAGCCGCCGGGGTTATCGCAGTCCTGCTCGCGGCCGGCCAGTGACCTCATGCGGCCATGCTGTCGAACTGTCATTCTTGAG
Source organism: uncultured Anaerolineales bacterium (assembly GCA_964513075.1). GTDB lineage: Bacteria > Chloroflexota > Anaerolineae > CG2-30-64-16 > CG2-30-64-16 > DAOUBP01. The sequence goes on along the minus strand of CAZELR010000021.1, from coordinate 2,354 downwards.
TTGGTGAGCTGGTGACACAATTTTTGACTCTAAAGACCGCCGAGGAGGCCTGGGAGATCTTTCTGGGCCATTTCACCCCCGGGGTCGTGATGGAGCGCCTCCAGGTAACCGAGGCGCTGGACCGCGTGCTGGCCCAGGATGCGATTGCGCCGCAGCGCTTGCCCACCTTTGTGCGCGGCACGGTGGATGGCTACGCAGTACAGGCAGTTGACACGCATGGAGCATCGACCGGCGCGCCGGCCTACCTGGATGTCGTAGCTGAGGTGCCCATGGGCGTCCAGGCGGACATCATGCTGGGGCCCGGCCAGGCTGCGCTGATGCATACCGGCGGCATGGTGCCCGCCGGCGCCGACGCGGTGATGATGATTGAGAACACCCACCGTATCGGCGCACCGATGTTCGGCAGCGTCGCATTACAGGCCGGCTTCGAGCCCTACGGCATCGAGGTTTACCGGCCGGCTGCTGCGGGCGAGAACTGTATCCAGCCCGGCGAGGACGTGGAGCAGGGCGAGAGTGTTCTGCTCGCCGGCCACACGCTGCGTCCCCAGGACATCGGTGGGTTATTGGCCTTGGGGCTGACTGAGATTGGCGTTGCGCGACGGCCGCGGGTGGGCATCGTCAGCCAGGGGGATGAGGTCGTGCCTCCGGAACAGGAGCCTGGCCCCGGCCAGGTGCGCGACATCAACAGCTACACCCTGGCTGGCCTGGTCAGCCAGGCGGGCGGGATACCGATCACCTATCCCATCGCGCCCGACCGGCAAGAGGCGCTGGATGCGGCCGTGCGCCGCGCCTTCGACGATGCCGATGTCGTGGTTGTTACCGCGGGCAGCTCGGTGAGCTATCGCGATCTGACGGCCAATGCAATCAACAAGCTGGGCGCGCCCGGCGTGCTGGTGCACGGTGTGGCCATCCGGCCTGGCAAGCCTACCATCCTGGCCGTCTGTGATGGTAAGCCGGTCATCGGCCTGCCCGGCAACCCCGTCTCGTGCATCAACATCTTCAAGCACTTTGTGGCGCCCACCATTCGACTGCTGTTGGGCGCGCAACCTCAACTCACCCGAACGACCGTGGCGAAGCTGGCGCGTAATATCCCTGCGGGCAGTGGTCGTGCTGACTTCGTGCGCGTGCGGTTGGAGGAGCGGGATGGGGAGACGTGGGCCGTGCCGGTGTTTGGCAAATCGAACCTCATCTTCACCCTGGTGCGGTCTGAAGGCGTGGTGGAGGTGCCGTTGAACAGCAATGGCATTCCGGCGGGGGAAATGGTGGTCGTGCGCTTGGATTGAGGCGCGGGAGGCTGGGCACGCAGATACCGCTGGTGCTCCGGAGAGTGTCACGTTAAATGGTCACAGCGTAACGTGAATAACGGTGTGGGTCATCGCGACCCACACCGTTTTATTTGAACTCTTATAAGTTCGGAGCAGCGAATAGCGGTGCTTAGATACCCTTGCTTTTACGGTGGTGCTCGATGGTGCGGCTGATGAGGTCTTCTTCCTCATCTTCTTCCGGCTCCCAAAGGTGAGACTTCTTGCGCCGCTCACGTCGCCGTTCCGTCACCTGGTTGGCCTGCTGGAACGCCAATTCAAAGGGCGAGATGAATTCCTCCTCGACCACTGCTACCGCAGCCTCTTCTGGCGCTTTGGATGTTGAGTGCGCAGGCGCTGCAGGCTCAGGCTCAGGGGGCAGCAGCTCCTTGATGCTGAGATCGACCCGGCCGCGCCGTTGATCGATCCCGACGATCTGCACCTGGATATCCTCGCCAACCTTGAGCACGTCCTCAGGCTTTTCTACGTAGCCCCGGCCCATCTCTTTGACGTGCAACATGCCATCGCGGCCGACGCCGACATCGACGAAGGCGCCATAGCGCTCCAGGCGTGTCACTCGACCCGACACTACCATGCCCTCTTCCAGGTCACGCAAGGTGCGCGTTCCTGGTGCGACCATGCTGAGGCTGATCCGGTTTTTGTCCCGATCCAGCTCCTTGATCCACACCCGGATCTTATCGCCTTCCTTGACGATGTCGGAGGCTTTGGCGACACGGTTCTGAGCCATCTCAGAGACGTGCACCAGACCATCTCGGCCCACGCCGATATCCACAAAGGCACCGAATTCGGTGACCCGCTTGACGGTTCCCTCTACTTCCTGGCCCACGGCAATGGTCTTGACAACCTTGCGTGGCGGGATGTTGAGGGTGCTAACTTCCTGCCCCACGATTTCCCTGCTCCTTAGAGGATTATAGCTTGTGTGGCCCGACAGCCACTAAACAAGAATTATACTAGGCTTAGGGTCAAGTGTCAAAACAACACCTAACCGCTAATCCGATTTGACACCGGTTGGGTTCCTGGCTATCATGCTCT
>CAZELR010000020.1:53619-63673 GCA_964513075.1 uncultured Anaerolineales bacterium | reverse complement strand
CATGCCGATCGAAGGTCGCATCGATGCCCGCACGTTTTTTATGGGCCCGCCCGCCAGACCGCCAAAAACCGCCTGGGCGCAGGTGGATGAGCAGGGCCGCCTGGTGCTGCCGCCCGAGATCGCAACCCAGTTGGGCCTGACCCCCGGCGCGCAGGCACGGGTTGAGCTGACGCACAACGGCCTGCGCCTGCACCGGCCACTGACGCACCTGGCCAAGCTCTACATCGAACCCACCAACGCCTGCAATCTGGATTGCACCACGTGTTTTCGCCAGGGCTGGGATGAACCGCTTGGCCGCATGAGCGAAGCAACCTTCAACGCTATCCTGGCCGGCCTGATCGGGCTGCCCGAACTCCCCACGATTTACTTCGGCGGCATCGGAGAGCCGTTGTCACACCGGCGCATCGTGTCCTGGGTGGCGCGGGCACACGAGTTGGGCGCACGCACCGAGCTGATCACCAACGGAATGCTGCTTGGCGAGCAGACGGCGCGCAACCTGATCGACGCAGGCCTGGATCTGCTGTGGGTGTCGATCGATGGCGCGCGGCCGGAGAGCTACGCCGACGTGCGGCTGGGGGCCGAGTTGGCGCACGTCATTGCGAACGTGGCGCGGTTCAGCAAGCTGCGCAAGGGCGGCCACTATCCCCATCCCGAGCTGGGCATCGCGTTCGTGGCTATGAAGCGCAATATCGGCGACCTGGCCGACGTGCTGCAGTTGGGGCTCGACCTGGGCGCCAGAAATTTCTCGGTGAGCAACGTCCTTCCGGTCACGCCGGAGCTGCAGGCCGAAGTGCTCTATGCGGGGGCACGAAACGACCCGGCCTATATCCATTCGGCCACCGTGCCGCGGCTCAGCCTGCCCAGGATGGATTTCAACGACACCACGCGTGAAGCGCTTTTTCGGGCCTTCCAGGCCGGCTACAACGTCAGCTACGCCGGGCAGAATTGGGCCGAGGCCAGCGGTGTCTGCAACTACGTCGAGGGCGGCACCATGTCGGTGGGTTGGACAGGGGACGTCAGCCCATGCTGGCCCCTGATGCACACGCATGTCAGTTATCTGCACGGCAAGCCGCGAATGAACTATCGCCACATCGTGGGAAACGTAGCGCAGCGCAGCCTGCTGGAACTGTGGCTGGATCCCGAATATGTCGCCTATCGCAAGCGCCTGCACGACTTCGACTTTGCGCCGTGCACCTTCTGCGGCGGCTGTGAGTTGGCGGAGGCGAACCAGGAGGATTGCATCGGCAACAGCGCGCCCGCGTGTGGCGGCTGCCTGTGGGCGCAGGGTGTCATCCAGTGCCCGTAGTGCTCAGCCGCCGCCCACCGGCGGGAAGAGACTCAGGGTATCGTCGTCGCTGATCGGGGTCGCCAGGCCCTGCAGAAAGGCAATCGAGCGTCCGTTGAGCAACGCCATTACATAGCCGCTCTTCAACGCGCCGTTCTCGTCCCACAGCTTGGGGGCCAGGGCCGGGTGCTGGTCGGCCAACTCGGCCAGCACGACGCCCACCGTGGTGGGCCGCGCCAGCGCCACGTCGAACCTCGCCCCGCCCAACACCTCGCGTAACGCGGCATAGACTCTAATCTGCATGATAGTCCTTGTCGATAAACTGCTCAGGCGTCAGCGCCGGGTCGAGCGCAGCCAGTCGCGCCAGACCGGCGGCGCCGGGCGGCACGCGGCGGCCGATCGCGGTGTAGAACGCGTTGCGTGCGGGTCGCGTAGGGAGATGTGCAGCGGCCCAGGCACTGTGGTAACCCAGCCCCAGGGCGCGCTGCATGACCGTATGGCCGTAAACGAAGGCTGCACCGTCCAGGGCGGCCTGCCGCACCGGAGACATCTCCGGCGCGGCGAAATCATCGATCAGCTTGTTGCCGGGCGCGTTCATCTCGGTGCCGACGTTGAGCGGGAGATGGTACTCGGCGGCGATGCGCACGATCTCATGGAGCTTGGTCACCTTGCGCTGCCGCACCGCGGGATCCGCAATGTTCCAGTTGCGGTCGGGGACGATGTTGAGAGCGACCGAACCCTTGTCGACCAACAGCCCCAGCAGTTCGTGAATCGCCTGCTCGCCAGCGGACAGGCCATCCAGCCAGGTAGCGCACGGCAGTGCGGCGCAGCCCCGCGTGCCTGCGTCGACTTCATCCACGGTCGGGTAAGCTGCAGGGGTCGGCATGACGTAGCCGACGCCGCCCTTCTTCATCAGTTTGCCGCGCACCAGGGTGAAAAACCTAACAGGGTCGTCGATAGCGGACGCGATTTGGTCCTCGGGAAGGGCAAGTTTGTCGGACCAAAAAGAGATTTCCGTGGTGCGTGGTGCGTGGTGCGTGGTGCGTGGTGCGTATTGCGTATTGCGTACTGCGTGTTTCGTACTGCGTGATTCATGATTCGCCCATTCGCCCACGGCGCGCAGAATCGCAAAGAGCATGTGGCGCTCGGTGACGTTGCCGGAGGGCGTCATCGGGACGACGTCGCGGTCGTAGTCGACGATGACCGGCGCCAAGTGAAGATTGATGTGGGCCAGCATCTCCCGGTTTCGGCGCTGCGCCCGGTCGCGCATGGAGGCCAAGATAGCGGCTGAAGCTTTATCCGGCGCCGTGCCCAAGGTGAAGCCAATGCCCATGTGGTAGTAGACGCCGGGCTCGCCGGGCGAGTTGATCTCCCGCGTGGCGAACTGCGGGAGAAGGGTGCGAGTTTCGATCCCCGCGCTGCCGCGCACGCCGGCCAGGTCGCAGGCCGCCATGAACTCATCCACCGCATCGAGCACATCGAAATCGACGATGCCGACCGCATAGAAACCGCGCTTTTTCGCCAGCCACGCCAAGGCCGCAGGCGAGTAGCCGTAGGCGTTGAAGGAGAAAAAGGTATGGCAGTGCAAATTGACGATGCCGGACTCGGGCGCAGTCTCGATCCGGCCGCGGCCGGCCAGATCTACCAATTCCGCAAGCGCAGCCATGCGCGCGGCGTAGTTGAAGTCGTTGAGACGAGCTTCGAGGACAGTGATGGTATCGATGAGCAGACCTCCCAAGCAGCCGTCATTCTGAGCGGATTGACCGCTCAACACTCGTTGCGCCGAGACACCAGCGAAGAATTTCGTGCCGTAGCCGGAGACCCTTCGCTAGCTTGACGCCGCAACTACCGTGGTGTTATGGACCCGCTCAGGGTGACAGCCAGTGTCCTGTTTTCAAAGAAGCGCTACGAACCTTCGATACGCCTCATCCCACCGTGCGACATCCTGCGGCTCAAACGTCTCCGTGACGAACGAGCGCCGGATCACCGCGCGGCCTTCGGCCAGGGACGCGATTGCGCCGGTGGCCAGCATCTGCGCCAGGACGTTGCCTGCGGCCGTGGCTTCCACCGGACCGGCCACTACCGGCCGGCCGATGGCGTTGGCCGCGAACTGCGACAGCAGCCGGTTCTGCGCACCCCCGCCCACGATGTGCAGCACACCGATGCGCTGACCGATCAGCTCCTCGAGCATCTCCAACGTGCGACGATACTTGAGCGCCAGGCTCTCGAACACGGTGCGTGCGATCGAACCGCGGTCGCCGGGGACCGCCCCGCCCGCACCCAGGCAATAGGCCCGAATGCGCGCGGGCATATCGCCCGGCGCCTGGAAGTCGCGTGCGTCCACGTCGATCGCGGCAGTGAAGGGCGGCGCGGCTGCCGCAAGCTGAACGATCTCATCCCACGCCGGCGCCGCACCCTCCTGCGCCCATGCACGGCGACACTCCTGGATCACCCACAGGCCGGTGATGTTCTTGAGCAGCCGGAACGTGTCGCAGACGCCGCCCTCGTTAGTGAAGTTGAAGGCCAGACTGCGCGCGTCCACAACCGGGGCAGCCGTCTCGACGCCCATCAGCGACCAGGTGCCGGAACTGAGGTATGCGTTATCGGCCTGCTCCGCCGGCACTGCGGCTACCGCAGAGGCGGTATCGTGGCAGCCCGGCGCAACCAGCACGACGCCCTGCGCACCAGTCTCTTCCACGATGGCAGGCAGCAGCGGGGCGAGCACTGTGCCCGGCGCAACCAGGGGTGGCAGAAAGCCGGTCGGAATCCCCAGCCGGCTCAACAGACTGTGGTTCCAGTCACTGTGATCCGGGAGCAGGCACTGGCTGGTGCTGGCAATACTGCGCTCGCTGACCGCGCAACCCGCCAGCCAGTAGTTCAGCAGGTCCGGGATCATGAGCAGCGTTGCGGCCGCGTCCAGCAGCGGCGACTTGCGTACGGCCAGCGCCAGCAGTTGGAACAGGGTGTTGATCTGCATGAATTGAATGCCGGTCTGCATGAAGATCTCGGCACGCGGCACGCGGCGGAACGCCTCTTCCAGCATGCCGTCGGTGCGGCTGTCGCGGTAGTGATACGGCAAGCCCAGCAGCTCGCCCTGCGCGTCCAGCAGCCCGAAATCCACGCCCCATGTGTCGATCCCCATGCTGACCAGCTCGCCACCGCCACGTGTGGCGCCGCCATGTGTGGCGCCGCCACGTATGGCGCCGCGGCAGGCTTGCACCGCCTTGGCCAATCCCTGCTTGACGTGCTCAAACTGGCCTACGGTGTTCCAATGCAAGCTTGCGCCGGACGCACCAGGCAGCGTGATCGGTCCATTGGCGAAGCGGTGCACCTCCTCCAGCGCCAGCCGCTCGCCGTCGAACCGGCCGATGATGGCCCGGCCGCCCGATGCTCCGATGTCGAGGGCGAGGTAGTTGCGAGTATGGGTCATAACAGATCCTTACAGCTTCTTCCCCAGCATCAACTTCGCGTTCTGCTCCCCCCCATTCGCCGCGTAGAGCAGCGGAAGCGGGCGGTCGACCCCTTCCAGGTAGGCGGGGCGCGCGGCCCAGCTCGCCTGGGAGAGGACGCCGTTCAGGTCCATCCAGTATTCCAGCCGCGCGGGGTTGAGGCCCTGCACCATGTGGAGGTGGTTGGCAGGCGGCAGGTGCTTGTACTCGCCCATGCTGGCATACTTGGGCACCACAAAGGTGTGCGGCCAGGTGTTGTTCGTCAGATCGCACAGCGCGGTGGCCATGGGTTCGGGCACTTCCGCGGTGGCCGCCTCATCCCAGCTCAGACTGAAGAGCTCCGTCAGGCTGCTGAAAGCCAACCTGCCCGCGATGCCCGTCAGGCCGCCCGGCGACTTGAAGGTGACCGAGTTGCCCATGCCGGGGAAGTACTCGGGATCAGCCAACGGCATGCTAACGCGGGCCATGATCTCGTCCACGCTCGCACCCGGCGCCGCGGCCCAGTCGAAGGACGCACTGCCGGAGTTGTCGCCGTCCACCAGCCCCTTCTCGGCCCACAGTTCGCCCTTCGGCAGGGTGTAGCCGATCTTGGCGGCCATTGCCTGCAGCTCCCACGGCTCCCACACCTTGCGAAAGTCCATGAACAGCGGCGGATTGCCGCCTGTCAGGCTGGACATGAACAGCATGGTCAGCAGGCCCTGCACGTCGGCTTCGGTGGCGAATGGGGTGGGCGCCTTGCGGCCGTTGTGATCGAACGTGGCGTTGAAGAACGACTCCATGGCATCGGCCACCGGCAGCGGAATGCCGCGGCGGTCGGAGCCCCATTCGAGCTGGCTCATGAAGCCGCCGCCCACCGCATTGAGGTCCTTCAGCAGGTCGCGGGTGATCAAGTAAAGCGCCAGGCTCTGGTTGAAGCGCTCGGAATCCACCGCATCACGCAGCGCCAACCGCGACCCCAGGTGGCCATCCACAAAGCCGCGCAGCGCCTTCAGCTCACCCGCAGCGTACGCCTTCTTGTGCAACATGTCGGCCAGCAGCTTCATGTCCAGCCGGGTGATCTCGAGGCCAAACTGGCGGCGCGTGGGCAGGACGTGCGCCAGCGCGGTCTCCATGCCCATGCTGTCGTGCCCAAAGATCACCACGCGGCGGCCCTTGAGCGCCTGGGTGGTGATTGCGGCCGCGGCCCAATCGACCAGCGCCGCGGCGGTGCTCTCGGTCATCATCGGGTTCATGCCAGTGTCGGGCCAGGTGCCCACGTTCAGATGGGAGAGCCTGCCGTACTGCGCCAGCGCGCCGTTGATCGCGTGCGCAAAGACGACGCCGGGCCTCGGCCCGCTGTTGCCGCAGGTGAAGTTGATAGGCGTATCCTTGGGGAACTGCGCCAACAGCGAGATCACGCTGAGCTGCGGGAATGCCCAGGTATCGGGTGCGCACACCAAAACCTTGACGCCCGCATCCTGGAACTGCTTGGCCACCACATCGGCCTGCGGCTCGCCATCCACCAGGATCGGCGCCCACACCACCTTGACCGGCGAGCCATCCGGCAGCTTGACGCGCTCGGCCAGCACATCGGCAACCATCTTGCAGATGTTGCGGCAGCGCTGGCGGTCATCTGCGCCGACGCGTGGGTCGCCAGGGGCAAACACGCCGATGGCTGGCTGGTTGCGCTGGAATGCAGTGACGGTGTCAGAAAGAGCGGTTGCGGCTGATGCTTGGGTCATGATCTCTCCTCATATGGCTATATTCATGCGGTGGCCGGTCTTTGACCGAGCCACCGCCAGTCGGGTCACACGAGTTGGTTAATCTTGTCTTCCATCTGTTCCGCCTCATCCGGCGCCAAATAGCCCATCACCATATCGAACCGGATGGTCGCGCCGCCATCGAGGCTGCGGACGTTGCCCTTGGCCTTCTCTGCGTGATACCCTTCCGGCTCCGCGGTCGCCGGGAGCACCAGCCCGATGGCATCCTGATCGGGCGTGCGGCAGATCCAACGGACACCGTGATCGAGCTGGTCGGGCCGGTGGCTGATGATGTCGGCCGAGCCGTCGGGATGCACCTGCAGCGTGTGCGCCCACCCGGCCGCGTCTGCGACGTAGTCAACGAAGAAGACCACCTCAGGATCGAAGCCCAGCCCAGGCGCCAGCACATTATGTCGATCTGGATGTGCGGCGAGCTCAGCCAGGAACTCGGCGTAACCAGGCAGCGGGTGGACGTGGGACGGGATGCTCTTGCGTACGCGCACGGTTTCGGGGGTGCAGGGCGCGCTGTAAACCAGGCGGCCGTAGTCCACGGGCCGGAAGTTGGCGTGCGCCAGGTACATCAAGTCCATGGGGGTGCGCTTGAGATTGGAGATGGCAATAGAGACGGTGAAGACAGACGCGCCGGCATAGAGCTTGACCTTGGGCTGGGCCGCATAGTGCGTGCTGAACGCGACCGTGTGCTCATACTCGCCGCAGAGCGCCAGGTAAACGCCCCGCTCGTCCGCACCCGCCTCCAACCATGCGCGCTGATACGGCGCATTGGGCAGCTCGCCGTGCAGCGGGTGCGTGTCGGCGCCGGTCGGGACGCCCATCGCGGTCGCGCCGCAGTGGATCAGGAACCCGCCGTAGGTCTCCAGATAGGTGCGCGTGGCGTTCGGCTGGCTGAACATCGATTTCATGGTCAGGTTCCGGCCGCCGAACTCGGCCGACCAGATCTGCTGGCCCTGAAACGGAAGCAGGATCAGCTCGCCGGCCTCGTTTTGCAGCCGGAGCGCAGCCACGCCGCTGTCATAGCGAAAGGCGCTGGCAGATAGCGCGCCGTGCTCGACCAGCAGCCGCTCACGCTCGGTGAAGATGTTGGGGGTCAGGTGGATGATCGTTTCGGTCATAATTGCAGTTCTCCCTGAGAGGGTTAAGGCACGCGACAGCCGCTTGAAGCGCGCACGATCAACTCAATCGGCAGCACGATCTCCTGGCAGACGCTAAGGTCCTCGCCGGTCAACCGTTTCAACAACAGTTCGGTCGCGCGCCGGCCCATCTCGTAGGCGGGCTGAGCGGCAACCGTGAAGAAAGGCTCGATGACCATGGAGGCGGGGAGATCATCGAACGCCACCATGGCAACATCTTCTGGCACGCGCAGCCCCGCGTCGGCCAGCGCCCGGTACGCGCCAATGGCGATGAAGTTATTGGCGGCACAGAGCGCGGTGGGGCGCGCCGGCAGTGCCAGCATCTTGCGCGCCATCTCATACCCGCCGGCTTGTGTGAAGGAGTCGTGCGCGATCAAGCCGGCAGCGATCGCAAAACCGCATTCGGCCATCGCACGGCGATAGCCGGCCACGCGATCCAGCGCGGTCGAAACAGTCTCCGGACCGCTCAAGACGCCGATGCGTCGATGTCCAAGATCCAGCAGCAGCTTAACCAGCTCGTAGGCGCCCTCTTCGGAGTCGCAGCGCACCGAATCCACCGAACAATCGGGCACACGGCGGTCGAGCACCACCACAGGCACCTTCTGATCCCGCAAGAAGGCCACCGGTTCGACACAGCTGCGCGCCGGCACCAGGAGCACCCCGTCGACTTGCTTCTGCACCAGGGCCATGAGTTGTCCGGCCTGTTCGGTCTCCGACTCATCGGTGTTGCAGATGATGACGTTGAAGCCGCCTGCACTGGCTGCATCGCCCACACCGCGCGCGAGAGTGGTGAAGAAGGGGTTGGTGATGTCCGTCAGGACGAGAGCCAGGGTCTTGGTGCGCTTGAACCGGAGGCTACGGGCCAATGTGTTGGGCACGTAGCCCAACTCGGTGATGGCCGCGGCAACGCGTTCGCGCGCTTCCTGGCTGGTATACCCGGAGTTATTGATCACGCGCGAGACGGTCATGGTTGAGACACCTGCGCGCGCCGCGACTTCGCGAATCGTACTCATGGGTCACACACCTGAAGACGGGTAAAGATCGGCTCCAACGCCCGGTAGGCATCCCCAAATACCGGCAGCAGCTCAGCGTAGCGCGCCTGCGCCGCGGGATCGGGACGCTCGGACTCGACAGCGCAGACAAAGCGCTGTGCAATACCAAAATCGGGGTACAGCCCCACCCCAACGCCGCCCGCAATCGCCGCGCCCAGGGAGGTCGCCTCGGTCACCAGCGCCGGCAGCAGGATCGGTGCGCCGAACACATCGGCCAAAATCTGGCGCCAAAGAGGACTGCGCGCGCCGCCGCCGATCAGCCGAACACCGGCAAAGGTGGCGGATATGCCGTCTCGCTGCGCCCGAAGGGAGTCCAGGATCAAGCGGAGGTTGAACGCGACGCCCTCAAGCACTGCACGCGCCATCTCGGGGCGGCTGTGGGCCATTGTCAACCCCACGAAAGCGCCCCGCGCCAGGGGATTCCAGTAAGGGCTGCGCTCGCCGAGGAGATACGGCAGGAACAGCAGGCCGTTGGCCCCCGGGGGAACAGCCGCGGCGGCCGCGAACAACTCATCGTACAGCCGCGTTTCAACGCCGCCGCGCAGCACGCGTTCCAGCCAGTCGACCGCGCCGCCGGCAGCCTGCATGGCGCCGAGGGGGAAGTAGAGCGCCGGATCCAGGTGTGCCAGATTAAAGGTGCGCATCGCCGGATCGAACAGGGGCCGCTCCGCGGTCACTGCCAACCAGGACGATGAGCCAATGTAAGTATACGCTTCTCCCGGCCGGATCGCGCCCGCACCCACCGTGGCGCACGCACCATCGCCCCCGCCGATGACCACCGGCGTGCCGGCCAGCAGCCCGGTTTGCGCCGCAGCCTCCGGCGTCACATGGCCGATCACCGCGGTCGATGGATAAACCGGCGGCTGCTTGGCCGGGTCGAGGCCCACCGCCTCCACTAAATCAACGGCCCAGGCGCGTTTTTCCAGATCGAACAGGTTGGTGTTCGACGCGTCGGAGTAATCGGTGGCACAGACACCCGTGAGCAAGAACGCGGCATAATCCTTAGCCTGCAAGAAGAAGCGCGTGGCCGCGTAAATCTCAGGCTGGTGGCGCTGGATCCAGAGGAACTTGGCGGCCGAGCACGACGGCGTGGCCCGATTGCCGGTGACCCGGTAGACTCGCTCAGGCCCGTAGCAATTGGCCGTCCACTCCGCCTCCGCAGTGGCGCGCTGATCGGCCCAGATGATGGCCGAGCGCAGGGGCGCGCCGAACGAGTCCACCGGCAGCGCGCCGTTCATCATGCCGCTGAAGCTGACCACGGCGATGTCACGGGGGTGGAAGGCGGAAAGCCGCTGCGCATCCTTCGACTGCGTGGCCGGAACCGCACGGCCACTCCGCTCAGGATGCTCCGCTTGTTCAGAGGCGCTGGCCAACACACGGC
>CAZELR010000020.1:45010-53519 GCA_964513075.1 uncultured Anaerolineales bacterium | reverse complement strand
CGGCCACTCCGCTCAGGATGCTCCGCTTGTTCAGAGGCGCTGGCCAACACACGGCCACTCCGCTCAGGATGCTCCGCTTGTTGAGAGGCGCTGGCCAACACACGGCCACTCCGCTCAGGATGCTCCGCTTGTTCAGAGGCGCTGGCCAACACACGGCGCGTGCCCCGAATTACGGCGCGGCGCCAATCGGCCGGATCTTGCTCGGCCCAGTATGGCTGGGGATAGGCAGTGTCATAGCCCTCGAACGCGGAAGCCACCGGGATCCCGGTCTCCGCGTCGAACAGCGTCACCTTGTTGCCGGTGGTGCCAAGGTCGTGGGCAAGGATGTAGGTCATTTTGATACCCATCTGCTCTGGCCGGTCTCCGACCGAGCCAGGGCGGACAGAGCTTCTAAGAAGAAAGGGCTGCCTGCGTGATGCGGACAGCCCCTTCCGTAGTCTACCTCATGACTGAACGATCAGGCTCGGTCAGAACCGCTCGGTCGCAACCGCTCGGTCGCAACCGCTCGGTCGCAACTGCTCGGTCAGAACCGCTCAATCATACAGCAGCGGCTGCATCTCGGGCGAGTCGATGTTGGACTTATCGTACCACTTGTAGCCGGTGTCGATGATCTTGGGCAGCGTTTCGCCCTTGAGCGCCTTCACAGCGGCCTCGACGCACTTGTAGCCGATGCCGACCGGATCCTGGCTGATGGCGCCTGCAACGGTGCCGGCCCGGATCGCATCCTTGAGCTGCTTGCCGGCGTCATAGCCGATCATCACGATCTGGCCTTCCTTGCCGGTTTCCTTGACGCCGTTCATGACGCCCTTCATCGAGCCTTCATTCGCGCCGAAGTAGCCCTTCAGGTTCGGGTTAGCCTGGATGACGGCCTTCACGATCTCGGTGGATTTCAGCGCGTCGCCCGCGCCGTAATCCACGTTGACGACCTTGATGTCAGGATACTTCGCGGCCATCTGATCGACGAAACCCTTGACGCGGTCGATGCCGGTGCGGCTGGTCTGGTCGTGAGCGATGACCGCAACCTCACCCTTGCCGCCGATCAGCTCCGCCATGTGGTCCGCAGCCGCAGCCGCAGCCGCGACGTTGTCGGTGGTGGCAGTGGCAACCGGGATGTCGCTGTCCACGCCGGAGTCAAAGCCGACGACCGGGATGCCGGCGGCCTTCGCCTTCTCGAGGAGAGGGATCGCGGCCTTCGCGTCGAGGGCGGCAAGGCAGATCGCGGCCGGCTTCTTGTCGAGCGCGGTCTGAAGCATTTCGATCTGCTTGTCGACCTCGGACTCGCTGCCGGGGCCTTCGAACGTGATATCGACATTGAATTCTGCCGCAGCCTTCTCGGAGCCGAGCTTTACAGCTTGCCAGAACTGGTGCTGGAAGCCCTTCGAGATGACCGGGATGTACGGCTTGGCAGTGGCCGCCGCGGCCGGTGCGGTGGTCGCTGCCGGTTGGTTGGCCGCCGGCGCCGCCGCGGGGGCAACGCAGCCGGCCAGCATGGCCACGACCATCAGGACAGAGAACAGAACTGCTACCTTACGCATGGGTGCTTCTCCTTTTTCCAGATGATTATTCGTCAAGCTCAATGCGAGCTAACGACCAAAGAAGGATGCTGCAGCCGATCTTCACGGAACGCCCCCATGGGAACGACCGATCCGCAGCGAGTGCGACGCGTGCTACTTGGTGCGCCGCCGCGCGATATCAAGGTAGACGGCGCCTACAATGATGACGCCGGTCACCACGATCTGCCACTCAGGCTTCACCGAGCAGATGCGCAAGCCGTTGGATATCGTGCTGATGATAAATGCGCCGATAATCGTGCCGAGGATCGTGCCCTCACCGCCGCTCAGCGATGTGCCGCCGATCACGGCCGCGGCGATGGCGTCGAGCTCATACCCCTGGCCCAACGACGGCTGCGCCGAATTGATGCGCGAGGCCATGATGATGCCCGCCAGGCCAGCGAAGAAGCCGGTCAGCGAGTAGACAGCGATCTTCCAGCGGTCAACATTGACACCCGACAGGCGCGCGGCCTCTTCGTTGCTGCCCAGCGCAAAGGTATAGCGGCCGAGGACCGTCTTCGAGAGAACCAGGCTGGCGATGATGGCCGCACCGAACAGAATCAGGACCGCGTTGTTGATCTCCAGGCCCGGGACAAAACGGTCCAGGTTTACCAGCGACCCCATCGCGATCTTGTTGAATACGGGATTGTCATCGAAATAGATCGGCTTCACCTTGCTGATGACGAGGGACAGGCCCTTCGCCACGTTCAGCATGCCCAGCGTGGCGATGAAGGGCGGCAGCTTCGCCTTGGAGATCAGAAAGCCGTTGATGAACCCAGCCAGCACGCCCGTCGCCAACCCCGCCAACAATCCGATGGGGATCGGCAGGCCCCAGTCCGTGATGACCTTCCCCATCATGACCGTCGTCAACGTCATCACCGTGCCCAGGGAAAGATCGATCCCGGCGGTGATGATCACGAACGTCACGCCGATGGCCAGGACGCCGTTGACGGCGGTGGCGATCAGGATGCCGCTGATGTTGCTGCCGGTCAGGAAATACGGCGATAAGAAATTAAAAACGACGAAGATCAGGATAAGTGCGCCGAACGCCAGAAAACGCTGCGCGGCATCGGAACGTAAAATGGATGTCTTCTTGACCGGCTGAGACTGGACTGAAGTCGTCGAAGTCTTGGTTTCCATATCAGACAACCCTCGCTTAAGATTTGGCGGCTGCTCCACCGTTGGCAATGACGACCTGCCCGCGCTGGGTGGCATAGGCCATGATGCGTTCCTGGTTCGCCTCGGCGCTGGTCAGCTCACCGGTGATGCGGCCCTCACACATGACCAGGATGCGGTGGCTCATGCGCAAGATCTCCGGGAGCTCCGAGGAAATCATCATAATGGCCTTGCCCTGCTGCGCCAATTCGTTCAATAATTTGTAAATTTCGCTCTTGGCACCGACGTCGATGCCGCGCGTCGGCTCATCAAAGATCAGGACATCGGTGTCGGCGGTCAGCCATTTGCCGACGATGACCTTCTGCTGGTTGCCGCCGGACAGGTTCTTGACCCGCTGTCCCAACCCGGGCGTCTTGATCGACAGCGACTCAACGCTCGCCTTTGCGGTCGCGTGGGTGGCTGCCGTGTCAATCCAGCCCAGTGCCCGCAGGAACTTGCCGAACGTAGCCAGTATGATGTTCGATTCGACGTCCATGCCCAGCGCCAGGCCGTAACGTTTGCGGTCTTCGGACAGATAGGCGATGCCCGCGGCTACCGCATCGTGTGGCGAGCCGATATGGGTTTTCTTGCCCTTGACCAGCACCTCGCCCGAGTCGATGGGGTCCGCGCCAAAGATTGCGCGAGCAACCTCCGTCCGCCCCGCGCCCACCAGTCCGGCCAGGCCCAGGATTTCGCCCTTCCTGAGCTGGAAACTGACGTCTTTGATCACGTTGCCACGGTTCAGGTTGCGCACCTCAAGCGCGATCTCCTGGCTGGGCGCCTCGGGCAGTTCGGGCGTAGACTCGTAGATCGTGCGGCCCACCATCAGACTGATGATCTGGTCGACCGCAGCGTCTTTGGTCAAGAGGGTGTCGATGGTGCGGCTGTCGCGCATCACGGTAATGCGATCGGAGATCTGCTTCAGCTCCTCCAGCCGGTGCGAAATATGGACAACGCCCACGCCCCTGGCACGAAGATCGCGAACGATGCGGAAAAGCTCTTCAATCTCGGCTTCCGTCAGCGCCGCCGTCGGCTCGTCCATGATCAAGATGTCGGAATTGAAGGACAGCGCCTTGGCGATCTCGACCATCTGCTGTTTAGCCACCGAAAGATCCGCCACCTTGGCACGCGGGTCGATCTTCAGGTGCATCATTTCGAACAACTGCCTGGCTTGATCGTTCAGCTTGCCTTCGTCCAACAAAAGGCGGGTGCGAGCACGCGGTTCACGGCCGATGAAGATATTCTGCGCCACGGTCAAATGCGGCATCAGGTTGAGTTCCTGGTGGATCATGCTGATGCCCAGGTCTTGCGCCGTCCGGGGATTAGGAATCTGAACTTCGCGGCCCTTATACACGATGCGTCCAGCGTCCTTGGAGTAGACGCCGGCCAGGATCTTCATCAGCGTGGACTTGCCCGCACCGTTTTCCCCGACCAGTGCGTGCACTTCGCCCGCGCGCAACTCGAACCGCGCATCGCTCAGCGCGTGAACGCCGGGAAACGACTTTTCGATCCCTTCCATCGAAACAAGAAGATCACCCATGCTGAGCCTCTGGGCAGTTGAAGAGAGCAGGCTTATCGAGGAGAGATTTCACACGATGCTCCATCGCAGCATCCGCCATGTTACGCATAACCTAGCACAAAGCTGCCGGCTTGTCAAGCTCAGAATCCCCGCAAAACCGTGCTGGAGCGAGGGGTCAAGCCCTCTTTGGGCGTGCGTTTCAGCACCACATAGCGGATCCCGTGCTCCTCACAGAACCTGCGCTTCTCCGGCTTGTCGCCATCTTCGTTCACCGCATACATGTCGGGCTTCAGGCGCTCGATCTCCGGCTCTGCGTCCATCCAACCGTGGCCGGAGGAGATCAATGCCTGGCTGACGGTGCGAACCGAGCCCACCATGTAGCGGCGTTCCACCGCAGGAAACAAAGGATGTCCTTCCCCCTTCAGAAGCCGGACGTTCTCATCATGTCCTACCACCACGGTCAGATCACCGAGCTCGGATACTTCTTCAAAGAACCGGATGTGGCCCGAGTGGAACCAGTCGTAGCAGCCGGTGACGACGACGGAGGGCCTGGAGCGGCCGGCAGATGGCTGATCGTCCTCGCCTGCCGGCCGCACCTCCGGGTACCCAGCCAGGTCGGTCGCGGTGAAAGCGTGGCAGGCGATGCCCTGCGCGGCGCAAAGGGCGCGCCGGCCGGGTGTGACCTCGCCCTCCGGCATGGCCCAGACGTCGAAACGCCGGTCGGGCGCCGGGGGCAGCGCGTCTGCCTCATAGGGCAGGTTTATCACCGTGACCCGTGACACATAACGGATGGCCTGAAGCACATAGTAGCGTTCGGCAAGCGGGAAGGTTGGCGCGCGTCCATGAGCCGCCAGCACCCTCTCATCTGACCAGAGCAGCGCATGCACCGCGCCGAGCCGGGCCGCTTCCTGAAGCACCCGGATGTGGTGCGAGCGCAGATCATCGAAGCTGCCCGAGACAGCAACCGTCTTCATGCGATCCTCACCTTGATCTGAAAACCGCCCGGCACCGGTTCCTCGGACGCGACATAGAGATATCCCCCACCGCAGCCGGAATACATGGCGCCGGCATAGCGAGCCTGGTAGGTGGTCAGAAGGCCCGGAAGGTCGACGGTGAGGGCGGGGTGTCGCACGGTGCCGGGCAGGATTGCTTCCCAGCAGCGCATGCTCTCGTTCATCGACGCGCCCAACCCACGCAGGTCCTTGCCGACGATAGCGTCGTAGCAGTCGCGGCCCGACTGCCCCAGCCGGCGAATCCAGCCCGGGTCGAGGTTTTTGATCCCCAGCGGGCTGTAGCCGGCCGGCCGCTGCGCCACCGGCAGCACGTAAATCACTTCACCGAGCCAGGCAGCGACGCCCGGATCGTTGTTCGACTCGATGTGTCGCGGGAAGGCGCCGCCATAGACCTGAAAATCATAGTCCAGGCGGTTCACGCCGGGATAGAGCAGCCCGATCATATCCTGCGATCCGGAAGGCTCGGCACGGCCGCGGTTTTCCTCGGCATACAACCGGCGGACCAGCCCGGCCGGGTCCGCATCCGGCAGGACGTTGCCCCACAGCCGCGCCGCGACCTTGCGGGTGCTGGTGCCCATGCCGCAGCGATCCATGAAGCAACAGGTAGGCTCCAGCGCCACCACCACCATCGAGCCGGGCGGCGCCGGATCGTGCTGCGAAACAAACGGCTGATCGATCCAACCGCCGGCCAGCGCCATGCGATAGGGCAGGTTGCCCGGCAGCATGCCGCAGCTGCTTGCCCGACCGCCTGCCGCTGCATCCGTGATTGCCATCATGCTCCGCCTGATCTGGCTATAGGTTACAGGTTCAAGGTTACAGGTTCAAGGTTGCAGGTCGGGGCCTGCAACCTTGAACCTTCGACCTTCACCCCACTTATCATTCCACCGTGCGCTTGCCGGCCTTGCGATCCATGTACTGCTGTTCGATCCAGGCGTAGGTCTTGGCCAGGCCGTCGCCAAACGACGTGCTCGGCTCCCAGCCCAGCACCGACTTGATGAAGGTGTTGTCGCTGTTGCGGCCCGCGACCCCCCGCGGGGCATCGAGCTGATACTTGCGCGCCAACTTGACGCCGCCGATCTCCTCGGCCAGGCTCACCAGGCGGTCCACCGAAATCAGCTCGCTCGATCCGAGGTTAATGGGCGTCGCAATCAGCTCCTTGCAGTGCGTGATCATATCGATCCCGCGGACGCAGTCGTCGATGAACATGTAGCTGCGGGTCTGCGTGCCATCGCCCCAAATATAGATCTCGTTGCTGCCGGTGTCTTTCGCGGCGATAACTTTGCGGCAGATCGCTGCGGGGGCCTTCTCGCGGCCGCCGTCCCAGGTGCCGTGGGGACCGTAGACGTTGTGGAAGCGGGCGATATGCGTTTCCAGCTTGCGCTCCTCCCAATACTCCTGGCAGAAGATCTCGGACAGCAGCTTTTCCCAGCCGTAGCCGCGCTCGGCCTGCGCGGGGTAGGCATCCGATTCCTTCAACGCCCGGACGTTGGGGTCCTGCTGCAAGGTGATGTTATAGGCGCACGCCGAGGAGGAGAAGAAGTAGCGCCGTGCACCGGCCCGGTATGCAGCCTCGATCATGTGGGTGTTGATCAGGATGCTGCGCAGGCACTCGACGCGGTTGCGCTCGATGAAGCCCATGCCGCCCATGTCGGCCGCCAGGTTATACACCTCGACTGCCCCCTCGCACGCGCGCACGCAGTTGGCGTACTCGCTCAGATCCAGGCTCAGTGATTCGACGCCGGGCACGCGCTGATACCATTCGGGCAGCGGCTTTTTGTCGATGCCGCGGATGCGGGTGAAGCCCTGATCATGGAAGTAACGCGCCAGCGAACCGGCGATAAAGCCGCCCGCGCCGGCGATCACGATGAGGTCGTCTTTCTTTAGATCGGGGCTGGAGGCTGCCGTGAGTGGTTTTGGCATTTTGCTTCTCCGTAGGATGGCGTTTCTTTTGTCATGTTATGCGTAACACATGTTATCCATAACATAGCATAGAATGTGCAGCTTGTCAAGCGCGCAAGACTAAAAAACAAGGGGTATTTCGGCCGCCTTCAGCAGCCAAAATACCCCTTCGAAGACCATTCCCCCACCTGTCACCCCGCGATCAGCAGGTACGGCTCCTCGATCATCTGCTTGATAGTTTGCAGGAAGCGCGCGGCCGGCGCGCCGTCGTTCAGGCGGTGGTCGAAGACCAGGCTCAGCGTCAGCATCTGGCGCAGGACGGGCGCGGCCGGGCTGGCGGGGCTGTAGACCCACTTCGGGCTGATGCGGCCCACGCCCAGGATCGCAGCCTCGGGCAGGTTGATCACGGGTGTGAACGCGTCGATGTCGTACATGCCCAGGTTGGTGATGGTGAAGGTGCCGCCGGTCAGGTCGTCGGGCAGCGAGCGGCCCGCGCGGGCGCGATCGGCCAGCGTGCGGAACTCGGCGCCGAACTGGCGCAGGCTCTTGATGTCGGCGTTGCGGATCACCGGCACGAGCAGCCCGCGCTCGGTGTCGACGGCCATCCCCAGGTTGACGTGCGCCAGCAGCTCGATTGCATCAGGGGTCAGCCGCGCGTTCATGGTCGGGTGCTTCCGCAGCGCCAGGGCGGTGATGCGTGCCAACAGGTCGTTGTAGCCGGGCGCAAAACCCCACTCCTCAGCTACCTTGACCTTCAGCCGCTCGCGCATGGCCACAAATTCGGTCGCGTCCACTTCGCTCACCAGGGTGACGCGCGCCGTGGTGTGCACGCTGGTCCCCATCCGGTCGGCAATGATCGCGCGCACGCCCTTCAGGGGGATGCGGTCGACGACCTCTGGGGGATTTTCGATTGCCGATTTTTGATTTTTGATTTGCTGCACTTCTCCCCAGGGCTCCTGTTCTCCTTGTCCCCCCTTCTCCTTGTCTCCTTGTCTCCCCCGCTCCACAGCCGCTGCCACGTCCTCTTTTGTCACCCTGCCGCCGGGACCGGTGCCGGATACCGCGGCCAGGTCTACGCCGGCATCGAGCGCCAGCTTCTGGGCGACAGGGGTCGCCCTGGGCGCGGGCTTGAGCTCAGCCACAGAGGCCGGGGCCAGGTTGGCAGCCAAAAACGCCTGCACATCGCGCTCGGCCACCCGTGCGCCCTCGCCGCCGGTCGGCGTGATCCCAGCCTGGGCCAGGTCGACGCCCCGCTCAGCGGCCAGCTTCCGCGCGCGCGGCGAGGCGACCACACGCTCCCCTGCTCCCTCGCGCCCCTGCTCCCCTGCTCCCTCGCGCCCCTGCTCCCCCGCTCCCTCGCGCCCCTGCTCCCC
>CAZELR010000020.1:41576-44910 GCA_964513075.1 uncultured Anaerolineales bacterium | reverse complement strand
GCTCCCCTGCTCCCTCGCGCCCCTGCTCCCCCGCTCCCTCGCGCCCCTGCTCCCCTGCTCCCCCGCTCCCCATCACCCCGCCAAACGTCTCCTCCGCCTTCCCGATCACCGCGACCACCGTGAGGACCGGCACGACCATGCCCGCAGTATACGGCCCGATATGGAGCGTGCCTTTGGCGGCCGCGTCCACGGTGAAGACCGCTTTATCGGTCTCGACCTCCAGGATCTCGTCGCCCTGCTCCACCCGCTGGCCATCGGCGGCCAGCCACTTCACCAGCGTGACCTCCTCGACCGTCTGGCCGAGCTTGGGGACATAAACTTCCTTGGCCATCAGCTCACCACCTTCCGGCAGGCAGCCACGATACGGCCCACGTTGGGGATCGCCTGGTCTTCCAGCACCTCGGCGCGGGGGATCGGCACATTGAGCGCGGCGACACGCACCATCGGCGCATCCAGCCAATCGAACGCCAGCTCGTTCACCTGCGCCATCACTTCATTGATGAAGGAGGTGTTCTCGTACGCCTCGGTGACGCCCACCAGCCGGCCGGTCTTCTTCACCGATGCGATGATGGCGTCGATGTCCAGCGGCTTCAGGCTGCGCAGGTCGATGACTTCGACGTCGATGCCCTCGCGCGCCAACTGCTCGGCCGCTTCCAGGCTGCGGTGGACCATACGCGAGTAGGTGACCAGCGTCACATCTTTGCCGGGGCGCTTGATGTCGGCCACGCCCAGCGGGATCACGTAGTCGATCTCGGGCACCGGCCCCTTTTCCTTGTACAGCATCTTGTGCTCGATGAACATCACCGGGTTGTCGTCGCGGATCGCGGCCTTCAGCAGGCCCTTGGCATCGTAGGGGGTGGACGGCATCACCACGTAGATGCCGGGGAAGTGCGTCCACAGTGACTCAAGGCTCTGGGAGTGGTGCGCCGCGATGGCGCGGCCTGCGCCGCCCTCGGTGCGGACCACCATGGGCACGCTGGTCTTGCCGCCGAACATATAGCGATTCTTGGCGCCCTGGTTGGCGATCTGATCCATGGCCAGCGGGGTGAAGTCCACATACATGATCTCGGCGATGGGCCGCATGCCGGCCATGGCCGCGCCCACGGCCGCGCCGCCGATGGTCGCCTCGGAGATGGGGGTGTCGAGCACGCGCCACTCGCCGAATTCCTGCATCAGTCCGCGGGTAGCGCCGTATGCGCCGCCGTAAAGCCCCACGTCCTCGCCCATGATGAACACGCTGGAATCGGCCTGCATCTCCTCGCGTGCGGCCTCGATGAGCGCCTGCGAATAGGCGATGTTCTTCATGGGAACCGACGTCACCCCACCGCGCTCGGCCAGATGCACCTGGGCCCGCAGCTCGGCTTCCGCGGCCACGTCCTCGGCCGTGGTCTGTGCGGGCGCGTAGACGTCGGTGAGCGCTTCGTCCGGGTCAGGCTCGGGGGAGTCCTTCGCAAAGCTGACCGCGGCCGCGATCTTATCCTGCACCGCCTCGTCCAGCCGATCAAGCTCCGCCTCTGATAGCAGCTTCAGATCCACCATCTCCCGGCCCAGCAGCTTGATCGCGTCGCGCGCCTTCCAGGCAGCTTCCTCGTCGCGAGTGCGATATGCGCGCGGGTCGGAGTGCGAGTGGCCGAAATAACGATAGGTCTTGGCTTCGACCAGGGTCGGCCCTTCCCCGCGACGCGCACGCTCGACCGCGGTCGAGACCACGCCGCGCACCGCAACGGCGTCCATGCCATCCACCACAACGCCGGGGATGCCGTACGCCACGGCGCGCCCTGCGACGTCGGGCAGCTTGGCAACTTTGGCCCACGGCACCGACATGCCGTACATATTGTTCTCGACCACGAAGACCACCGGCAGGTCCCACACGCTGGCCATGTTGAGCGCCTCATGGAAGTTGCCGGTGTTGGACGCGCCATCGCCGAAGAAGCAGAGGACCACCCGGTCGGTGCCCTGGATCTTTTGGGCCAGCGCCGCGCCGACAGCCACGGGCAGGTTGCCGCCCACGATGCCGGTGGCGCCCAGGTTGCCGTGGCTGACATCGGCGATATGCATGGAGCCGCCCTTGCCCTTGCAGTAGCCGGTGGCCTTGCCCAGCACCTCGGCCATCATCTTGTTGTAGTGCTCCTGCTTGGCGTCCGGGGTCTGGGCGGCCGAGTCGCCATGCGCGTGCGCGTGGCCATGACCGCGGTGAGTGCTTGTAATCAGGTCATCAGAGCGCAGCGCGGCCACGGCGCCCACTGCGACGGCCTCTTCCCCGGCGTACAGGTGCGAGGCGCCCTTCAGTTCGGCCTTGCCCAGCAGGTCGCCGATCTGGTTCTCCAGGGCGCGAATCTCAAGCATCTGGCGGAGATAAGTGACCAGATCGAGCTTGGTGAGCGCCTGCTCTTCCATCATGGCCGAGAGTTTCTCGGCGGGGGTTAGTTCGGACATGGTTCGGGATGCTCCTTAGTCTTTCTCATTATGTCACCCTATGACAGGCGATTATCACTCCACCTGCATCACCTGCACGCCCGCAGCGCGAATGGCGGCGACCATCTCCGCCGGCGCGTGGGTGTCGGTGATGAGAGTATGTATCTGCGCGAGATCGGCAAACGAGGCCAGGCCCGCGCGACCCCACTTGGTCGCATCAAGCACGGCAACGGCTGCGCGGCACATGGCCACCAGCGGCCGCTTCACATCCGCCTCGTCCGCGCTGACGTCGGTGAGGCCCTCGGCCAGGGTGACGCCGTGCGCCCCAAAGAAACCTTTCTGCACGTTGAAACGGCGCACCATCTCCAGGCCGGCGGTGCCGACGAGCGAGGCGGTGTCCCGCCGCAGCACGCCGCCGATGACCACCACGGTCACGCCGGCCGCGTCGAGCAGTTCCTGGGCAATGGCCAGCCCGTTGGTGATCACGGTAAGATAACGGCGGCTCTTAAGATTCTGGGCGATAGCCAGCGCGGTGCTGCTGCTGTCGAGGATGACGGCGTCGCCGTCCGCGATCAGGCCGGCCGCGACCGCGCCGATGTGAGCCTTCGCCTGCACCTGCTGCTGGCGGCGCAAGCCGAGGGAGAGCACCTGGAGGCCCGCGGCGGCCGGGATCGCGCCGCCGTGGGTGCGCAAGATGAGGCCGCCCCCCTCCAACGCCTGGAGGTCGCCGCGGATGGTGACCTCGGACACGCCGAACTCACGGCCGAGATCGCTGACGGAGGCCCGACCGTCCTGGTTCACGCGGGTCAGGATCTCCTGGCGCCGCTCGGCAACGGATAGTTCAGGCATAGAATCAACTTTCGATTAGTTACGATTGATTTCAATATACTACGATATGAAGGAGGTGTCAAGTTAGCGA
>CAZELR010000020.1:0-41476 GCA_964513075.1 uncultured Anaerolineales bacterium | reverse complement strand
TTAGTTACGATTGATTTCAATATACTACGATATGAAGGAGGTGTCAAGTTAGCGAAATGGTGCGTGGTGCGTGGTACGTGGTGCGTGGTGCGTGATGCGTGGTGCGTGGTGCGTGGTGCGTGGTGCGTGTCATTCTCAGTGCTCTGCTAGACTAGATTCTGTCATCCTGAGCGGGTTGACGACTCAAAGCCAGTTGCGACGAAACCCCAGCGAAGAGCCTGCCCTGAGTGCAACGAAGGGATCTCGTCTGCGGCGCCACGCCAGGCGTTAGCTCAAGCCTAACTTGCTGCCCCGTATGCCTCACGGTAGAATGCGCAGGTCGGACACGAACGAACAGCCAGTCAGGAGGACGGGTATGACCGCATATACGCTTGGCATCGACCTGGGGACATCGGGCGTCAAGGTCGCGGTGCTTGATCTGCGCACCTTCAAACTGATCGCCCTGGCCATGCAGGGCTATGACAATTCACCCCACCAACTCTCAACCATGCTTTGGGAAGCGACCGCTGCCACCATCCGGAAAGCCGCCGCCGGGATCGATGTGCAAGCCATTCAGGGCATCAGCCTCTCGGGCCAGATGCACGGGACCGTGCTCTATGATGCGCAGGGCAAGGTCATCGACCCCATCATCAATTGGCAGGACAAGCGCTGCGACATCCCGCTGGCAAAATACGATAACCGGTCCACGGTCGAAACCATGATGGAGCGGCTGGCAGGGCCGGAGTTCGACGACCTGGGGGTTGACATCCTGGCCAGCGGCTATCTGGGCGCCACGCTGTTTCACATCAAAGAGAATGAGCCTGCGCTGCTGGATCGGATCCGCCGCGTGGTGCTGCCGGGCGATTTCATCCGGGCACAGCTCCTGGGCGCGTGCGATGGCGCCACCGATCCGACCAATGCCTGCAGCACAGGGCTTTTCAACACCCGGCTCGGCTGTTGGCACGAGGACGTCGTCAAGAAGCTCGGATTGCCGCGCGAACTCTTGCCCATCGTTCACGATACCGCCGAGATCGCGGGCGTGCTCCCGGCGGAGGTCGCGCGATCCCTAAACCTGGCGCCGGGCACGCCCGTGACCTACGGCGGCGGCGACAACCAGATGTCGCTGTTGGGCAACGGACTGATCTCCGGCGACTCTCCGGCCCTGATCAATATCGGCACCGGCGCGCAATTCTCGCAGGTGGTCCCGCAATATGTCAGGATCCCAGGCATCGACACGCGCAGCCATTTCAACGGGCAATATGCCCTGGTCGGGGCCAGCATGGGCGGTGGGCGGAACTATGCCCAACTCCACGAAGACCTGCAGCGCCGCGAGGGCATGGACATCAGCTATCGGCAGATGGATGAGGCGGCCGCGCAGGTGGCGGTCGGCGCGGACGGGCTGGAGTTCCGGGTCGGCTCCCGGCGCGCGGGCCAACGTCGCGAGGGATTCGCGGGACGCACGGAATTGACCGGCATCGGCCATCGCACCCGCGCGGTGATGGAGGGGCTGCTGCTGGATTTGTACCGGCTGCACCCGCCCCTGGAGACAGGCGGCCCCGGCTACATGGTGGGCGCCGGCAAAGGACTGCAGAACAGCCGGGTGTGGGCGCAGATGGCTGCGGACCTTTTCGCTTGTCCGATCAAGATCACCGATTTCGAGAACGCGGTATGGGGAGCAGCCGTGGTGGCGGCAGCGGGCGCCGGCGCAATCGCAGATAGTCGCGAGGCGCTTGCGACGATAGAATACAGCCGGGAGCTGTGGCCCTCTGCCGAGAATTCAGCGCGCTATCGAGACCTGATCGCAGCGCGCGCCAAGACCAGCTACGAAGCTTAAAAATAGAGAAGAATCACGGATCGGGGTCTTGACAACGGAAAATTCGCGTGCTATACTCCACGTAAGCGCTTGCGCAAGCGTTTGCGCAAGCGCTTACGTGGATACTTGGGGTAAAGGCGGAAAATTCGGTGGCCAGGGCAAGCAGCGTAGATGTCGCCAGACAGGCAGGGGTGTCCACTGCGACCGTATCGCATGTCATCAATGGGACGCGATACGTCAGCGACGAGACCCGCCAGAAGGTGTTGGACGCCATCGGGGCCCTCAACTACCGGCCGAATGGAATCGCCCGCAGCCTGGTCACCCACTCCACCTGCAAAATCGGGGTGGTCATTTCCGAAATCAGAAATCCCTTTTTCACGGCTGCTGCACGCGGCATCGAAGACGAGACGCTCAGCCAGCGTTACAACATTGTTCTGTGCAACACCGATGAAGACCCCGAACGCGAAGAGGCTGGTTTGCAGCTCCTCGCGGCGCAACAGATCGACGGGCTGATCATTGCACCCACCGGCGCGCGCTGCGCGTCACTGCTTGCACTGGCAGAGTCAGGCGTACCGATCGTTCAACTCGACCGGAGCAGCCCCGACCTGAACGCGCCGTTGGTCGGCGTGAACAATGAAGAGGGCGCCTACCAGGCCATCAGCTATCTGATCGGCCTGGGCCATCGGCGGATCGCTGCCCTGATCAACCTCGATGCCATCAGCACACAACGGGAACGGCTCCGAGGCTGGGAACGGGCCCACCGGGAAGCAGGCTTGCCGGTGGACGAGGATCTCATCGTGAGAGCCGATCCGCGGTTTTACGGTATTGAGCCCGGCGCGGCCGGTTCTTTGTCCCTGGCCGGGCCTGTGGTGCGACGGCAGGCGATGCCGAGCGCCTATGAAGTGCTGCAAGGGCTTTTCAACCTGCCCCAACGTCCCTCGGCGATCTTCGTGGGCAGCAACCAATTGACCCTGGGCACGCTGTATGCCTTCAGAGCCTGTGGGCTGCGCTGCCCGGAAGATATTTCGCTGATCAGCTTCGACGATCACGATTGGGCGCCGCTGTTCAGCCCGCCGCTTACTGTGGTGCGCCAGCCCACCTATCAACTCGGTCAAGCTGCTGCGCACTTGTTGATGCGCATGATTCAAGGTGAGCCCGTCGAAGCTCCTCTGCCCTTGCAGGTGGAGCTGGTGGCCAGGGAATCATGTGGCGCCCCGCCGGCCGGTTGCTCGTGATGAAGGAGGTGATTGGAACACGCACCCGGACAAGTCGCTGATTCACTAAACGGTTTTCGAAACAACTCATTCACCACACTTTGGAGGAAAGGAAATCTCATGTCGTACAAGCACATCGCTCCGTTGCTCGTGATCGTTCTGCTGCTGTCCGCCTGCGGCGGCGCAGCCCCGACGGCCGCCCCGGCCGCCGCCCCGGCCGCCCCGGCTGCTTCCGAGCAGATCATCGTCGGCCTGATCACCAAGACCGAGACCAACCCCTTCTTCGTCAAGATGAAGGAAGGCGCCCAGGCGAAGGCCGATGAATTGGGCGTCAAGCTGATGACCGGCGCCGGCGCTAAAGACGGCGACAACGAAGGCCAGGTAACCGCGCTCGAAAACATGGTCAACGCGGGCGCCAAGGGCATTCTCATCACCCCCAGCGACACCAAGGCCATTGTGCCGAGCATCGAGAAGGCGCGCGCCAAGGGCGTGGTCGTGATCGCACTGGACACCGCGACCGAGCCGCAGAGCGCGGTTGACGCCCTGTTCGCGACGAACAACTTCGACGCCGGCCTCCTCATCGGCAAGTGGGCCAAGGCCGCCATGGCCGGCAAGACACCCATCATCGCCACGCTGGACCTACAGCCCGGCATCACCGTCGGTGCGCAGCGCCACAACGGCTTCCTGCAGGGCTTCGGCCTGGGCACGGCGGACCCGAACTCGTCCGACCTGATCACCGCGGCGGAAGTGGTCTGCAGCCAGGACACCCACGGCGACCAGGCCGAAGGCCAGACCGCCATGGAGAACTGCTTGAGCAAGAACCCTGACATCAACCTGGTCTACACGATCAACGAACCGGCTGCTGCCGGCGCATACACCGCCATCAAGGCTGCAGGCAAGGAAAAGAACATCCTGATCGTGTCCGTTGACGGCGGCTGCAACCCAGGCGTGCAGGGAATCAAGGATGGCATCTTTGCGGCCACTTCGCAGCAGTACCCCTTGAAGATGGCCTCGATGGGCGTCGAAGCTGTTGTCAAGTACGCCAAGACCGGCGAAAAGCCGACCGGCTACGTCGACACCGGCGTCACGCTGATCACCGACAAGACCCAAGCGGGCGTGGACAGCAAGGACTCCACGTTCGGCGCAGCGAACTGCTGGGGCGAGAAGTAACCTGAACTGAAAAGGCGGCGATGAGGTTCTTCCTCATCGCCGCTCTCTTTTAGGAGGAAACCCATGAGCGCAATCGTGAGCAAAGTCACCAAGCGTCGCTCCGGCATTCTGAGCGTGATAGGAGGGTCGCCGATCATCGGGCCCGTTGTGGCGCTCGTTCTGGCAATGATCTTCTTCACAACGCAGTCAGACAAGTTCCTGACGGGCGCCAACTTCTCGCTGATTATGCAACAGGTCGTGGTGGTTGGCACTCTGGCCATCGGGCAGACCCTGATCATCCTGACCGGCGGCATCGATCTGTCCAATGGCTTCATCATGGCGCTGTCATCCATCCTGACAACCGGCTTCGCTGTACGATCCGGGATGAATCCCTTTCTGGCGGTCCTGGTTGGGCTGTTGGTGGGCCTCGCTTTCGGTGTATTGAACGGCTCGCTGGTCACCTTCGTAAAGCTGCCCGCCTTCATCGTCACCCTGGGCACTTCCAACATTGCCTATGCCTTGATCCGCATCTACACCACTTCGACGATCACCAAGCTGCCCGCGCCGCTGTTGTTTTTCGGCCAGACCTTCAACTTAGGAGGCACCGAGATCACCTATGGCTCGGTGTTGATGCTGGTCCTCTACGCGATCACCTGGTTCGCCCTACGCTCAACACCCGCGGGCCGTTCCGTCTACGCCGTGGGCGACAACCCGGAGGCCGCTCGTCTGGCCGGCATCAACGTCAACCGCGTGTTGATTGGGGTCTACACGCTTGCCGCGCTCGCCTACGGGATTGCCGGCCTGCTGTTGGCAGCCCGCACCGGTGTGGGTGACCCCCAGGCCGGCCAAACCGCCGCCCTGGACAGCATCACGGCCGTGGTGCTGGGCGGCACCAGCCTGCTGGGCGGTCGAGGTCAGATTGTGGGCACGCTGCTCGGCGCGCTGATCGTGGGTGTGTTCCGCAACGGCCTGCAACTGATGGGCGTCTCGTCGGTCTACCAGGTGCTGATCACCGGCATCCTGGTGATCGCGGCGGTGTCCGTCGACTACCTCGGCCACCGGGGTAAGTAGCCGTATAGGAGGCCGCTATGAGTCCATCCCCAGGTAAAGTCCTGCTGGAAATGAAGGGCATCGGCAAATCTTTCCCCGGCGTCAAGGCGCTGCAAGGCGTCAGCCTCACCATCCGGGAAGGCCAGGTCCATGCTCTGCTGGGCGAGAACGGGGCCGGCAAGTCGACCCTGATCAAGATCCTGTCCGGCGCGTACACCAAGGATGAAGGCCAGATTTTCTTTGAAGGGCAGCCGGTGGAAATCCGGGGCCCCCAGGATGCCCAAGCCCTGGGCATCTCGACGATCTACCAGGAGTTCAACCTGGCCAAAGATCTGACCGTTGCGGAGAACATCTTCCTGGGCCATCTGCCCTCAAAGGGTCTCACCGTGGATTGGGCGCAGATGAGAGCACGCTCCCGGGAGATTCTGGACCGGCTGGGCGTCACCATGTCTGTCGACACCATGGTTTCGACCCTTTCGGTGGCCGAACAGCAGTTGGTCGAGATCGCGAAGTCCCTGAACCGCAAGACGCGCATCCTCATCATGGACGAGCCATCGGCCGTGCTGGGCGAGAAGGATCTGGACAAGCTATTCGATGTCGTGCGCTCGCTCCAGGCCCAGGGCATCGGCATCATCTACATCTCGCACCGCTTGAAAGAAATCTTCGAGCTGGCCGACGAGGTCACGGTGCTCAAAGACGGGCGTTACATCGACACCAAGCAGGTTGCTGAGGTGACGATGGACGACCTGGTCAAGCTCATGATCGGCCGCGACCTGAAGGACGTCTATCCTAAGCGAACGCCGGCTCCCGGCGAGGTCCTGCTGGAGGTCAAGAACCTCTCCCGGACCAAGCTGGTGCACGACGTCTCCTTCAAGCTGCACGCGGGCGAGATCGTCGGCTTTTCCGGCATCACCGGCTCCGGGCGGACCGAGCTGATGCGCGCCATCTTCGGCGCGGATGCCAGCACGGGCGAGATGACCGTCTCCGGCAAGCCCTACAAACCGCGCTCCCCGATGGAAGCGATCGGTCGCGGCATGGCCCTGGTGACAGAGGATCGCAAGGCCCAGGGGCTCTTCCTCAAGCTGAACGTTGCTGTCAACACCACGATCTCGGGCCTGAAGCAGTTGACTCACTTTGGCATCCTCCAACTGCCCAGGGAACTCGCCCTGGTCAAAAAGATGATCCAGGATCTGAGCATCAAAACGCCGGGACCCAATTTCATCGTGGTCAACATGAGCGGCGGCAACCAGCAGAAGGTAGTCCTGGCCCGCTGGCTCAGCATCGGCACGCGCATCTTCATCATGGACGAGCCGACCCGCGGCATCGACGTCGGCAGCAAATCCGAGATCTACCAGATCATGCATGAACTGACCCAGAAGGGCGTAGGGGTCATCATGATCTCATCGGAGCTGCCCGAGATCCTCGGCATGAGCGATCGGATCATGGTCATGCGCCAGGGCACGATCGTGAAAGAACTATCTCGCGCTGAGGCCAGCGAAGAGGCAATCATGAAGTACGCCGTGGGCAGCGAAGCCGCTTGAACCCGGCCGAAATGAGGAGGTGCGAACCATGGCGGTGATAACGATTTCCCGGGAGCTTGGCAGTGGCGGCTCGGACATTGCCCGGCAGGTGGCGAAGCAACTGAGCTACGAATTCGTGGACAAAAGCAGGACCGACGGCATCTTCCGGCAATACGGGCTGACCAAATTCGACGAATTGTACGACTCGGCGCCAAGCATCCTGGACCTGCTCAATGCGGACAATCTACTGCTCGTCTCGATGGCCAACGAGATCGTGGAGGCGGTGGCAAAACGCGGCAACGTCGTGATCCTGGGCCGGGCCGGCTTCTCGGTGCTGGGCGGCTATGCCGATGTGCTGAACGTACGCATCGGGGCGCCCTTCTCGGACCGGGTGCAACGCGTGATGGCCCGCGAGGGCCTGACCGATCTCGATGCCGCAATGGCACAGGTGAAAGAAAACGACGAGGTGCACCGCAAGTACGTCCAGAGGTTCTACAACAAGCAGTGGGATGATCCGGCGAACTTCGATCTGACCATCGACACCGGCTCCCTCGCCAACGACCTGGCCGTCCAGCGGATCGTCGAAGCGGCGAGAGCCCTCGAACAGCAGCCGCTTGGCCCGAATGCGACCACGACTGCCATGATCGAGGCGGATTCGGTTCTGGCAGACGCAGTCGCCAAGACGCTCGCGAATCCTTTGCCCGAGCTACGCGCTTAGGCATAGATTGGCGGGAACTGATGAACGTGTAGAAGCCGGGTCTCCAGCAGAGACCCGGCTTCTACTATTTGAACAGGCTTCCGTTTCAAAGATGTCTGAGGTTAGGCGAGTTTTCAATAGCGCGCGGCGTTGGAAGCCCGACTACGCGCGATCTGGACGTTCTGGGGCATAATGCACCCCGTAAGCACGTTGCGCAGGAGTTATGTATGTCAGCCCACCCCCCAATCGCAATCTCAGAAGCCGGTGCGACCGTAGAACCGCACGCGCTGCCCCTCGACCGGCTCACCATCCGTGACCTGCTGGTGCGCGGCATCGTCGGCCTCAATCCGGAGGAGCGCCGTAACCGGCAAGACATCGTCGTTAACGCGACCCTCTACGTGGACACCCGGCCGGCCGGCGCCAGCGATGATGTGGCTGACGCGGTCAACTATCGCTCCGTAACAAAGGCGCTGATCGCGCACATCGAGGCCAGCCAGCCGTTCCTGGTGGAACGGCTGGCCGCCGACCTGGCGGCGCTTTGTTTCGAGCAAGACGCCCGCATCGCCGCGGTGGAGCTGTCGGTCGAAAAGCCGGGGGCGCTCCGGTTTGCTCGTTCGGTGGGTGTTACCATTTTCCGGCGCCGGCCGGATCCGGGGGCCTAGGCGATGCCGCCCGTCCTGATCGCGCTAGGGAGCAACATCGACCGCGCGCGCAACGTGCCCTTAGCCCTGGATCGTCTGCGCCGGCATCCGGACATCCGGCTCATCGCGGTCAGCCCGCTCTACGAGTCGGCGGCCGTGGGCGCGTCGACGCCGCAGCCGCCCTACACGAACGCCGCAGTGCTGATCGAGACGAATCTTGCGCCCGCCGACCTGAAGGCGGCGCTCCGCAGCATCGAACAGGCGCTCGGCCGCGTGCGGACGGCGGACAAATTCGCGCCGCGGCCGATCGACCTGGATATTGCGCTCTACGGGCAGCAGATCATCGACCTGGACGGCCACCCGATCCCTGATCCTGACATCGCACGCGCCCCGCACGTGGCCGTGCCCCTGGCCGACCTGGCCCCTGATTGGGTCCATCCGCAATCAGGGCTGACCTTGCGCCAGATCGCAACCGCGACCCATACCACAGAAAAGGAGCTTAAGAAAATGACAGACACACCTAAATCACCCGCAGCGAGTGATACGCACTTCGCCACCGACATCGACGCGGCTACCGATGAAGTGTACGACCCCCACTTCGAGTCGCTGGTACAGCAGATGCTGGCGCGGCTGGGCGAGGACACGGAGCGGGAAGGCCTCAAGAAGACCCCACTGCGCGTGGCCAAGGCCCTCGACTTCCTGACCAGCGGCTATCGCACCCAACTCGAAGATGTGGTCCACGAAGCTCTCTTCGAGACGTGCTGCGAAGAGATGGTCATCGTCAAGGACATCGAATTCTACTCGATGTGCGAGCATCACATGCTGCCGTTCTTCGGACGCGCCACCGTCGGCTATATCCCCAACGGTCAGATCTTGGGTCTCAGCAAGGTCGCGCGGCTGGTGGACATGTATGCGCGGCGGCTGCAGGTGCAGGAGCGGCTGACCAATGAAATCGCGGACGCGATGATGGGGATTCTGAACCCGCTCGGCGCAGGGGTCGTGATCGAGGCAAATCACTTCTGCATGATGATGCGCGGGGTCGAGAAGCAAAACAGCTCCACGGTCACCAGCGCCATGCGCGGCAGCTTCCGCGCCGACGCGCGCACCCGATCGGAATTCCTCGATCTGATCAGGAAGTAAGTCCCGCTCCGGACTGAAGGAGCTCGACAAAGCGCTGGATGAACCGGGCGGCCGGGCCACCGTCGATGATGTCGTGATCGAAGCTCACGGTGAGGCACAGGTGCTGCCTATTCTGCATCTCGCCATCCTGCAGGATCGGCTTGGACTCGATCCCACCGATTGTCACGGACAGCGTATGGCCCGGAAGCGGGATTCCCCAGCCGGCTCCGGTTCCGAACATGCCGACTGAAGTGACCAGGACCGTGCCGTTAAACTTCTTGAGGACTTTCGGCAGCTTTGCAGCGATGCGAAAGAACAGCCGTCGGATGAAAGCGGGGATCAGAACGTACCAACGAAGCCAGCGGCCCCAGAGCGTCTCGACGAGTTCCCTGGATTGCAGGCCGCGAATCTCGTGGTGGATCTCCTCCACCGACTTGCGGTTGGCCGCCCGGATGACCGTCTGGAGCACGACGGGTTGGCCTGCCTGCACTCTCTCCACGGGCAGCGAAATGTCGACGTCGTCAAACAGAACAAGCCGATTCCGCCAATCGCGATAGGCGTGCACGTGTTTGTCCGCGTCCACCGCCCTGGCGCAGCAGTACACGACAAATCCGGTGAAGGATAGGGTCTCGCCCGTCTGTACTTTGGTCTGCCGGATGCGCTCACGGGCGCGCGTGATGTCGACCTCGACCAGCCCGTGAACGCAGTGTTTCCGCGCGCCGAGGCTCATGCCGTCGATGACTAACTGGCGGAATGGAGGAAGGGGTTCGACGGTGAAAGAGGCGTCTGGCATGGAGCAGTCCTTGCTTCTTCTCCGCCCAGCGTCCGGCCGAAGCGAATGAGTCTCGGCGCGAAGCCGAGCTGACGAAAAGCCTTGTGAGCTTCCGTGTTGAAGCTCCAGGAAGTCAGCTCGATCTCCGTGACGTCTTCCGTGCGGGCGAATTCGAGGACCTGGTTCACAAATCGGCGGGCAATCCCGGCCCGCTGGCATTCTGCGCGCACGCCGATCTGGTCGATCTCAATCCAGCGCCGCGCGCGGCAGAAGGCGTTGACGGGCCGCTCACGCAGCAGCGCCAGGGCATACCCCACCGGCGTTCCTTCCTGCTCGGCAATCCAGATGCGCGCCGCCGGCGTCGCAAGCAGCTCACCAAACCAGGCTGCTACTTCGGCGAGATCCGCCGGTTTAAAGTAAGATGGGTTGTGCGCCAGGTGAAACTCCTGGACGAAGGCGTTCAATGCTGCCAACGCGTCTTCGTCACCAGGGACGGCTTCACGGATCTGCACTGAACCGCTCACGGCGTGCGCTTGGGCTGCTTCTCCTGTTTCTTCTGGGTCGTCTGCTCTACCTTGGTTACCTTCTGCTTCTGAGCCTTGTCCTTGTCCTTCTTCCCGCCTTTGTCGCCCATGATGTGACTCCTTTTCAAAAGTAGGTTGATCCTGCTCATATTATACTCCCCAGATGCTATACTGCAAAGGTCCGCTGCTTCAGGTAGCACCAAAATCCTGTTTTTGTTACACACAAGATGCGTTATGTAATCCAAAGCATCTGCCGGCCAGCATTGATCGGTTTGCAGCCCCTCTCAGGAAATGTTACAATCGTCACCATCCCCGAAACCAACGGTTCTAAAACTCACAGCCCGGAAAGGGGTTCCTGTCTGGATATTGCACCCAAGGAGGCGCATCATGTCCGTGATCACCATTTCCCGCCAATTCGGGAGCCACGGCGATACGGTGGCACAGATTCTGTGCGAACGGCTGGGATACCGGTACTTCGACAAGAACCTGATGCTGGGCCTGGCCGCGGCCGCAGGCGTCACGCCCGAGAAGGTCGTCGATCTGGCGGATGACAAGCACCGGGCGCGCAGCCTGGTGGAGCGCCTGTTCGGCAACTATGCCGCGCCGATGGCCGATCCCAGCGCGTGGGCCGCCGGGGCCGAGGCGAACGCGCAGGAGCAGAGGACGGTGGCCCAGGTGAAGCAGTTGATCCGGGCCGCGTATGCGGAGGGCAATGTAGTCGTGCTGGGCCGCGGTGGACAGGTGGTGCTCCGCGACAAGCCGGACGTGCTGCACGTGCGCATCATCGCACCCTTGGAGCTGCGCATCCAGCGTCACGGCGAGCGGGCCGGGCTGACGCCCGGGGTCGCGCGCGAGACGGTGCTTGGTCGCGACCGGGCGACGGCCGACTTCATGCAGCGCTACTATGACACGGATGTAGCTGATCCGGCCCTGTATGATGTGATCGTCAACACGGCGCGCATGACGCCCGCAGCCGCGGTAGGGTTTATCATCGATGCGCTGGGAAAACTGCCGGCAAAGGAGTAGGGTGGGACGCGGATCGGCACGATTCACGGCTTAGCACATTGAAAGACGGGCACGGTCCAAGACCGGCCCGAGCAAAAAAAGAGGGGCTGCTCTGGCCGGTCTCCGACCGAGCCAGCTTCGTTGGAGGCATCCGCCAGCTTCGTTGGAGGCATCCCGTGCACCGTTCACAGATGCTCAACATCTTCATCATCGTCTTCATCGTGATGCTCGGCTTCGGCCTCATCATGCC
Source organism: uncultured Anaerolineales bacterium (assembly GCA_964513075.1). Classification (GTDB taxonomy): domain Bacteria; phylum Chloroflexota; class Anaerolineae; order CG2-30-64-16; family CG2-30-64-16; genus DAOUBP01. The sequence continues at coordinate 29,743 of CAZELR010000020.1, read as the reverse complement.
GCTGCTGCCCTACTTTATAGCGGACTACGGGGGCAACTCGATGACGCTCGGGCTGCTAGTGGCATCGTATGCGGCTGCGCAGTTCATCGGCGCACCGATCCTGGGCCGCCTGTCCGACCGTGTGGGGCGCCGGCCGCTCCTGATCTTCAGCATGGCAGGCACGGTGTTCAGCTTCACGCTGCTGGGCCTGGCCGAGCCGCTGGGCCGCGGGCTGGCCTCGCTGCTGGCGGCTGAACCATCCACCGCGCTGGTGAACGGTGCGACCCTGGGCATGATGTTCCTTTCGCGCATCCTGGGCGGGCTGACCGGCGGCATGATTACGGTGGCCCAGGCCTATATCACCGACATCACCGACGCCGCGCACCGCACCCAGGCGCTGGGCATGATCGGCGCCGCGTTCGGGTTGGGCTTCATCCTGGGGCCGGTGATCGGGGGCGTGTTGAGCAAGTGGGGCTTTGCCATGCCTGCATTCGCCGCGGCCGGCATGGCGGCCCTGAATCTGCTGTCCATCATCTTCCGGCTGCCCGAATCGTTGACCGCGGCACGCAAGGCGGAGCTGGCAAAACAGCCGAAAAAACCGGCCGTCGACTTCGCAGCCATCGTCCGCAAGATGGGCACACCGCGCGTCGGCCCGCTGCTCACCATCCGCCTCTTCTCTTCGCTGTCCGGCTCGTTGTTCATGGCGCTGTTCACCCTGTGGGCCAAGGACCGCCTGGGGCTGAACGCGCAGGGCACCTCGTACCTGCTGGCTTATCAGGGGCTGCTGTCGATCCTCGTACAAGTGGGACTCATCGGCCGGCTGACAAAACGCTTCAGCGATGCGCAGCTCATCACGTGGTCACTTGGCATCCTGGGGGTTGCGATGCTGGGGTGGGCGGTTACTCCGAGCGTGGGGATGCTGCTGATCGTGCTGATCCCGCAGGCGCTGGCGACCGGCGTCCTGAACACAGTGATCAACAGCGCGATCAGTTGGGTGGTGCCGCCGCAGGAGATGGGGGACGCGCTGGGCACTGCCAGTGCGCTGGAGAGCCTGTCGCGCGTGATTGCGCCCTCGCTGGGCGGCTGGATGCTGGGCGCGCTCGGTGCGTGGTCGCCCGGCCTGCTGGGCGGGATCATCCTGGCCGTTATGACGGTGTTCGCGCAGCACAAGCTGATCGGACCGGCGCGGACCGCGCCGGTCACAGCGGCAACCGCGGGGTAAGGCGGTAAGCAGCAGATTGGTCGTTGGAATCGAGGCTTCAGCCGGTCTCTCGCCACCCCACACAGACCGCCTGAAGGCTCGATTCCGAAGACGGCGGCAACTTATGCCGCGGCAGACTCCTTGGCCTGCTGCCTGGCGGCCTCGGCCGCGGCTTTGGCGGCGGCGCGGGCCTGGCGGTTGCGTTCGTACCGGCCGAGCGCGCCCTCGACCAGGCTGTAGGCCGTGGGCACCAGCAGCAGGGTCAGGATGGTCGAGGTGATCAGGCCGCCGATGACGGTGATGGCCATGGGGCGGCGGAAGGTGCTGCCCGTGCCCAGCCCGATCGCCACCGGCAGCATGCCCAGGATCAGCGCCAGGGTGGTCATCAGGATGGGCCGCAAGCGGATGGGGCCGGCCGTTCTGAGCGCCTGGTAGATGTCCATGCCATGCTGCCGCCGCATCTTGTTGGTCAGGTCCACCAGCAGGATCGAGTTCTTCGTCACCAGGCCGAACAGCAGGATCAGGCCGATCATCGCGGTCATGTCCAGGGACAGGTTGAAGACCAACAGCGCCAGCAGGCCGCCGATGGCGGCCAACGGCAGCGCCAGCATGATGACCAACGGCTGGATGAACGAGCCGAACTGCGAAGCCAGCACCATGTAGACGAACACGACGGCAAGCAGCATCGCGGTGCCCAACGCCTTGAAAGCGTCGTTCATCAGCTCCAGCTCGCCGGTGTACGCCCACGTGACCCCTTCCGGCAGGCCCGTCGCTTCGATCATCGCGGTTACGTCATTGATCACGTCGGCCTGCACCCGGCCAAAACTGTCCGCGCCGACGATCACTGCCGATTGCCGATCGATGCGGTTGATCTGCGTCGGGCCGCTGCCTTCCTCCAGGTGCGCGATCTGGCGCAAGGGGATGAAGCCGCGGGTCGTCGGCATTTCCAGCTCCAGGACCTGATCCAGCTTGGAGCGATCCGACGCCTGAAGCTGCACCCGGATGTCGGCTTCGGCGCCCTCGCCGCGGAAGGTCGCGACCTCGGCGCCCTCCACCAACGTGCGGATGGTGCTGCCCACCGTGGCGATATTGATACCCATGTCCGCGGCCTTGCGCCGGTCCACAACCAGCAGGATCTCCGGCTTGCCCGGCTGGTAGGAGACTTGCACATCCACCAGGCCCGGCACAGTCTTGAGTTTCTCCTCCAGCTTAAGGCTGAACTGGTTGAGTGCTTCGGCATCGCCGACGGTCTGGAGCGTGACCTGGATCGGCTTGCCCAGGACGCCGGTGCCGCCGGCCGCCATCGACACGAAGCTGCCGCCGCTGATGGACAGGCCGGGCACATCCGCCAGCTCAGCACGAGCCACCGACGCGAAGGAGTCGATCGGGTATCCGTCCTTGAGATCGACGCGAAAACTAGCCGTCTCCGGCACGCCGCGACCGCCCACGGCGGTCAGGACCGAATCGACCCCATCCATCGCCAGCAGGCGGGCCTCCAGCGCGCGGGCCTGCTCATCGGTCTGCGACAACGACGCGCCCGGCGGCAGTGTGAGCGAGATGTCGACGGCGCCCTGATCGATCGCGGGCAGAAAGCTTTGCTTCAGGAACGTCGCGCCGAACGCGCTGGCGGCCAGGAGTGCAATGCCGAGCACCAGGGTGACGAGGCGGTGGCGCAGCGTCCAACCCAGCGAGCGCAGGTAGAAGCGCTCGATCCGGCCCAGGCTGGCGTGCGCGTAGCCGGACCCGGCAGCCGCTTCCATGACGCCTTGCTTCGGCTTCTGCTGCTTGAAGAGGTAAGCCGAGAGCATGGGCGCGAAGGTCAGCGCCTCGACCAGCGAGATCAGCACCGCGATGCTGACCACCAGGCCGAAGGAGTTCAGAAACTTGCCGATCAGGCCGCCCACAAAGGCGACGGGCAAGAAAACCGAGACGATGGTCAGCGACATGGCAATGACCGGCATGGCCACCTCAGCCGTGCCCTCGGCGGACGCCTGTTTTGGCGTCTTGCCCATTTCCATGTGGCGGAAGATGTTCTCGCGCACCACGATGGCATCGTCGATGATCAGGCCGACCGAGAGCGACAGGGCCATCAGGGAGATGATGTTGAGCGTCATGCCGCGTGCCGACATGACGGCGAAGGTGCCCAGCAAGATGATCGGCAGGCCCGCGACCGTCACCAGGGTGTTGCGGACGTTGCGGAAGAAGATGAGCACGATCAGCGAAGCGGCCAGCGCGCCGATCAGCAGCTCACGCATGGCGTCGTTGAAGCTTTCCTTGACGAAGATCGACTGATCCTGCACCCGCACCAGGTTGAGATCCGGCCGCTCCTCGGCGAGCGCGGCCAGCTCCTTCTTGACGCGCTCGGCCACCTGCACGGTGTTCGTGCCCGACTGCTTGCGGACGGAGACGATCACGGCCTCCTGCCCGTTGAGCCGGCTGTAGGTATCCTGTTCCTTCCAGCCATCCTGCACCGTGGCAATATCGCCCACGCGCACCGCGCCGAGCGCCGTAGCGATCTGCAGGTTTGCGACGTCCTCAACCGTGTTAAAATTGCCGGGCGTGCGCAGAAGGAGATCCTGCCCGGCCTGCTCGATGCTGCCGCCGGGGATGCTGTAGCTCTCCGCGACAATGGTCGCGATCACCTGCTGCGGCGCGACGCGGCGGGCCTTGAGCGCATCAGCGTCCAGGAAGACCTGGATCTCCCGCTCACGGCCGCCGGTCACCACGGCATCCGCGACGCCGTCGAGGCGCTGCAGCCGGGGCAGCACATCCTCGGTAACCGCCAGGCGGACATCGGAAACCGCGTCCTGCAATCCGGCGGATTGCGATGCAGTAGACTGCCCCACCGAGATGCGCAGGATGGGCAGCGAGGATGGGTCGTAGGCTGTAACGGTGGGTTCGAGGACGCCGTCCGGCAGGTCGCTGCGCACGTTGGCGATCTTCTCGCGCACCTCCTGGAGCGCGATCTTCTCGTCCTTGTCCAGGTTGAAGCTCACGATCACCACCGAGTAGCCTTCAAACGAACGCGACTGGACCTCCTCTACGCCCGGCGCGGTGACCATCGCCTCCTCGATGGGCTTAGTCACCTGGTTCTCGATCTCGCCCGGCCCTGCGCCCGCATAGACGGTGATCACCGCCATGGTCGGGTACGAGACATCGGGGAAGAAGTCGAGCGGCATGCCCGTGTACGCCAACACGCCGAGAACGATCAACGCCAGCATGATCATGCTGATGAAGACCGGCTGTTTGATCGAGATTTCCCAGGGTTTCATGGGATCACTTCTCCCCGAGCGTGACGGTGGCAAACATGCCGGGCTTCAAGTCACCTGCGCCTTCGCCGGTGGCCTTCACGGTGACCTGTACGGTGCGCGTGGCATAGTCGAACGTCGGCGCGATCTCCGCAACCTCGCCATCGAAAGTGCGGTCGCCATAGGCGTCCACGCGGATGACGACAGGCTGGCCCAGGGAGATTTCCTGGTAGCGAGACTCCTCCACCTTGATCACAATCTTCGCCTCGTGAGAGAAGATGACTGCCAGGACCGTGCCCTGTCCGGCCATCCCGCCCGCCACCGCGTCCAGCTTATAGATGAACCCGCCGGCCGGGGCCACGACGTTGGTCTTGTCGAGCTGCAACTGCGCCAGATATACGGCAGCCTCGGCCTGCTTGACCCCGGCCTCTGCAGCCTTGATCTGAGCCGGCTCCGCGCCGCGCTTCAGTCTGGCCAATTGCGACTGGGCGCCAGTGAGCGCGGCGTAGGCCGCGGCGATCTGATCCGCGGTCGCGCCCTTCAGCACCTTGTCGTACTGCGCCTGGGCCGCCTCTTTGGCCAGGGTCGCCTGCTGCAGCATCAGGCTCTCCTGCATCATGGCGGCGTAGGGGTTGCCCGCGATCCGGTCGTACTGGCCCTGGTACACCGACACCGCGGCCTCGGCCTGCTTGAGCTGGGCCAACACCATGCGTTTTTCTTCATCCGTCGCACCCTGCAGCGCGCGGTTGTAGGCGGCGCGGGCCGCACTGACGGCCGCTTGCGCCGCGTCCAGGTCGGTCTGCTGCGGCTGGGTCTTGGCCAGCTCCACCTGGGACTGAGCCAGCTCTAGTGCACCCTGGGCCTGGGCAGACTGGGCTTCCGCGACCGTGCTGTCGATGCGCACCAGCAGATCGCCCTGCTTCACACTATCGCCGACCACGATCCTGACCTCCTCGATCTGGCCGGCGACCTGGGCCACGACGGGCACGATCTCCTCAGCCATGATCTCGCCGTTATAGGTCAGGCTTGCCGTCGTCAGCCGCCGCGTCTCGCCGCTGCCGGTCGTGGCCGTGCTGCTCGTCAGGGTGTCGGATGGCGTGCTGACAACGACCGGTGTGGGGGTCGGGATCGGGTTTGCCGCCGCGGCTGCCCTGGTCGACCCGGTGTCGGAACCGCCAGTCTTTGCAGCCGTCGAACAGCCTGCAAGCGCCAGGATGAGGACCGGCAGCAAAATGGCCATGCCCCAGCGTCGACCCGTTGAATTGACTCCAAATTGCGCCATATCGATAACCTTCCTTTTCACTTTCCCCAACTCACAACTTGCTCGGCCTGGTAGTCGTACTCGATGGGCACAGCGAGCGGCAGCGCGGCCTGGCTGCCGCCGTCGGCAGCCATGACCCAAAGCTGCCACCTGCCGTTCCGGTTGCTCAGGAACACGATATGCTGGCCGTCCGGGCTCCAGGCGGGCGCAACGTTGTGCGGCAGCACGTCGACCAGGGTCGTCGCCGGCCGGGTCAAGGCGGTCACGCCTGAGCCATCGGCGTGTGCGGAGAAAATCTCCCAGTGTTCCTTTTCCAGGCTGTGGAAGACGATGCGATCCCCACCGGGTTGGCCGGCCGGGTCCTGATAGCGGTACTCGCCGAGCACGAGGCGGTTCGGATCGCCCTCGGAAACGTCCTGGGTGATCTGGACCCCCGACCCGCCATAGTAAATGCCCTGGGCGGACCAATCGGGCGTTTTTGCGTCCGCAGCGGCTGCCAGGTCCTGGTAATCGCCGCCATTGCGATCAATGCGCGCCAGGCCCCACGCATCCATGGTTTTGAGCGGGAACATGAGGTTGTACGGGTAGCTGTCCGGCATACAGATGTTGTAGCCAACGTCGCGACAGCGCCGCTCGCCCCTCACGTGGCTGAAAACGATCTTGCTGCCGTCGGGACTCCAGGCCGGGGCGCGAACTTTTTCGGTGCGTGCGAGGATGCGCCGCTCGTTGCCGCCGTCGATGTCGATCAGGTAGAGGCCAGGGCTCGCGCCCCCACCGCGCCAGAAAGCCACTGTCCGGCCATCGGGGCTGACGTCGGGGTCCGCGCCGGTGGTCAGGGTCCGCAAAGAGCCATTCGCCAGGTCATAGACGTCGATCTTGCCGCCGCTGCTCTCCTGGAAGACCAGCTTGCCGCTCAGCCCCGTCGCGGGTCCCGAAGGTTGAAGAGCCTGCCCTGAGCCCGCCGAAGGGTTGAAGGTTGAAGGTTGTGCGGCCGTCGCGACGGGCAAATCCGAGGCGTTGCCTTGCAGGGTAAGGTAGGGAGCGCTGACCCAGCCGGAACGGATGGTGGAGGTTGGGTTCGGGATTTCCACCCGAATCCAGTCCGCGGCTGCGGCGCGACCCACTGCGGTGAGCGTCGCGCCATTGGCAACCGAGGCGACGACAGGATAGTTTGTGCCGGGGCCCGAGCGCACGTTGAGGCGCTGGGTCCCACTCACAGCGACTGCCGGCAGACGGACGGCGCCGTCCGTCCCTGCGGCCGCAGTATCGGGGGCCGTCGCGGCTGCCGCATCAGGCGTTCCGCCCGCAGCGCCGGGGACGGTGGTCGCCGGCTGAGCAGGTGGGGTGAACCCGCCGCGCTCGGGCACGTTTTTGACGCCGAAGATCACCACGTCGGCTGAGCTCACCCAGCCGGTCGCACCATCCCTGATCGAGCCGTAGAACCAAAGATTGTCGGCGGTCCGGCCGCTGACCTTGACCGTGGCGCTTATGGGCAACTCGCGGAGGAACTGCCCGCCATCGTCGTATAAGCCCACCCCGCCGGCGCGCACCACGGCTAACGTAGTGCCGGTTAAGAGCCCGTCGCGTGCGAGCGAGCCCGCCGACGCGCTGCCGGATGACGTCCCCAAGAGCGAAACGATCAGTAGGGCGCCAAGTACGCCGGACAGCAGTCCACATCTTCGTCTGCCGGGGGCAGAGGACCTCTGCCGCTCAGCGCAATCGTGTGTCATCATCATTCCTTGTCCTGAAAATCGCCCTGCTATCGTCATGCTGAGCGGGTCTGCGAGTCACGGTCCATTGCGAAAGATCGCCAGCGAAGCATCTCGTTGGCTGCGGCGAGATTCTTCGCCAGGGGCTCACCGTAACGGGAGTTGCGTGGTTAACCCGCTGCCTAGAAACTCCCGCGATGAGATCCTTCGCTGAGGTCTCGCCGCAACTGACTTTGGGTGGTTAACCCGCTCAGGATGACTATCTGGAGTTACTTGCAGCGACCCGCAGGTCGCCGCATGCCGCAGACGGCTTGGGTAACTCAGAATGACCTCTTTTCTAGAAGGCTCTAGTCCGCCATTGATTATAGTGCTCCCTGGCTCGCAGCGCATCTGCCGCGGGGAATATCTCGCCCCTGCCGAAAGACCTATTCGCGGCCAACCGCGCCGCCGAAAGACACATGACCAACGGGTGGCGGCAAGGTCTATCCTGCGGCATATTGCTTCGCCGTTCTGGCGTGTGCTATACTGGCGCCAGGTGTGACGAGGAGATTCTTCGCCAGGGTCTTGCTGCGACGAAGGTTGCGTGGTCGACTCGCTCAGAATGACACGGTGACGGGGAGAAGAGGAGCTGGGGAGGCGCACTACCGCACCAACGCACTGTTGCACTATCGCACCACTAGAAGGAAATTCCATGCTTGCACGGGCCCGCCGGTGGCTCAATCCCTATCCCGACACGCCCGGGGCGCTGCGCCTCGGCTTTGCCGCGGCCTACATCGGCGTGATAGGCGCGCTGGTCGTGTACTCCAACTTCGTCAGCCCCTGCACTGAACAACTGCTGGCCGGCCGCAAATGGGCCATGATCGGCCTGCTGGCGGCGATGCTCTTCATCGAGCGCTTCGAGCTGGCGCGGGATTCGCAGCCCACCTCGCGCCGCCTGGCCATCGGCCTGCTGCTGGCCCGCATTGCGCTCGTGCAAGGCGTTGTGATACTGGACTGCACCAGGCTGGCGGTCCTGCTGTATGCCATTGTGCCCTTCGCCGCCTACTTCGTCCTGGGCGCCGGCATCAGCCGGCTCATCGAACTGGCCTACTGGGTCTTTGTCGCGGCGCCGGGCCGGTACGCCGCGGGCGCCAGCCTGGAAACAACTCTCCATTCACTCACGATCGTCGTCATCTTAACGCTGCTGCTGATTTTCGTCCACGTCATTGCCGTCCAGATCGACCGCGACCAGCGAAGCCGGCAGCAAATGCGGCAGTTGTTGCGCGAGCTGGAGACGTCTCACCGGCAACTGCAAGCTTACGCGAGCCGGGTCGCCGAGTTGGCAGCCGCCGCGGAGCGCAACCGGTTGGCGCGGGATATCCACGACAGCCTCGGCCACTATTTGACAGCCATCAGCATCCAACTGGAGAAGGCGCAGGCCTATCGGGCGCGTGACCCGGAGGCGGCGGATCAGGCGATCCGCGACGCCAAGCAGACGGCCCGCACCGCGCTGCAAGATGTTCGCCAGTCGGTCAGCACGCTGCGCGACACCGAAGACCGGTTTTCGCGCCAGCCCTGGCTAGCGCAGTCGCTGGCCGACCTGGTGGGGCGGATGGAGGGCGGGACGCTTGAGATCGCGTGCCAGGTCGAAGGGGATGAGACGGATTACGCGGGGCCCGTGCTCACCGCGCTCTACCGCGCGGCGCAGGAAGGGCTCACCAATGTTCAGAAACATGCAGATGCCCGGCACGTGCTGCTGGACGTGCAGTTGGGCGCGGCGGAAGCGCGCCTCAGACTGCGCGATGACGGCGTTGGCTTTGACACAGGTGCGCTGGCGGGACAGGCCGGCACGCCCGAACGCGGCTATGGCCTCCAGGGGCTCCGCGAACGCCTGGAGCTGGTCAGGGGCCAGATGCGCATCACCAGTGACGCCCAAACCGGCACGGAGCTCACGGTCACCGTGCCCAAGCATCCCGAACAATTGGCGGCAACATGAGCGACCCGATTCCAACAGACGCGACCGCCGCAGTGACGGTCCTGGTTGTCGATGATCAACGCCTGGTGCGGGAAGGCATCGCCTCGCTGCTGAACATCCAGGAAGGCATCAGCGTAGTGGGCGAGGCCGTTGACGGCCAGGAAGCCATCGACAAAGCGTTGGCGCTGCGACCCGACATCATCCTGATGGATGTGCGCATGCCGGTGATGGACGGCATCGTGGCGACCGCGCACATCCACCGCCAGTTGCCCGATTGCCAGGTGATCATGCTGACCACCTTCGATGACGACGAATACATCGTCAAGTCGCTGCGCGCGGGGGCTGTCGGCTATCTGCTCAAAGACATCCCGGCCTCCCAACTGGCACGCGCGGCGCAGTTGGCCCACAGCGGCATCTATCAGCTCGATCCATCGGTGGCCGGCAAGCTGGTGGGCATGGTGGGCGCCGTGCGCCCCGAACGTTCGCCCGCCGCGCCAGCCCTGCCGGCCGACACCGATCTCACGGAGCGCGAGCTGGAGGTGCTGCGCCTGATCGGCGCCGGGTGCACCAATCGCGAGATCGCGGATCAGTTGGTGGTCAGCGAGGGCACGGTCAAGAACCACGTCTCCAACATTCTGAGCCGCCTGGGGTTGCGTGATCGGACCCAGGCCGCACTCTTCGCCCACGAACATGGGTTGACCTGAGCAGGCCTCACCCCCGCCCCCTCCGCCGCGCGGCGGGCGAGGGGGAGAACCCACCCGCGCCAGCAGACTTTTCTAGGCGCCAGTCCCCTCAAAGAAAACGGTCAGCACCAGGGCCGGCAAGGCCGCCCCAGCGTCAGCATCCGAGCCATGCGCCGCATCGCTATGCGCCGCATCAAGGAAGGGATAGACCATCCCCAGGAGCAGCCACGTCGCTTGGCGCGGGTCAAGCTCGCGCAGCTCATGCCGCGCCACCCCTTCGGCCAGGATCGCCTCCACCTGGCCGACGAACTTAGCCTCGTAGAGGCGCCCGAACTGCTCCACGGTCTGCGGGCTAAGGGCCGCCATCTCTTGGCGCGCCACCCGGACGATGGCACGCTGATCGGGCGATTGGGCGAAGATGCCGGCCAGCATGCCGCGTACCTGCTCGCGCGTCGTTCGGCCGGCGGCTCGCGCCTCCTGGATGACGGCTCCCAGGCGCTCCAGACTGGCGGTCAGGACCGCCACAAAGAGCGCCTCTTTGTCGCTGAAGTGATAGTACAGCGCAGCCTTAGTCACGCCTACCGCCTCGGCAATCTCGCGCATAGAGACAGCATGGTAACCGCGGCTCACGAACAGGCGCGTGGCCTGCTCGATGATGCAGTTGCGGGTCAGGCATGAGTCGGTAGTGGACATGGACTTCTTCCTCGGATGCGCAGCGTTGGGTGCGTCACGACTTCGCGGGTGACGCGTCACCCGCGGCGGCCTGCGCGTGGCCGCGCACCGTCGCTAGTTCCACGGCGCGGCTTTTCAGGCCCAACGCGAGCAGCGTCAACAGCACCGCCACTGCGCCAATCACCAGGTAGGCCGCGGTGTAGCCCGCTGCGCCGCCGCCTCGTGAAGCAGCCACCGCGCCCACGGCTGCACCGCTGATCAACTGGCCGACGCTGGTGAAGAGGGTGATGGCGCCTTGGGCGGCAGTGCGATCGGCGCCCGGCGCCTCGTTGAGCATGATGTAACGCACCGGCGCGCCGAGCAGGGCCGATAGCCCCAGGCCGATCAGCAGTCCGGACACGATAAAGAGCGCCAAGTTGGCGGCGCCCTGACTGAGCAGGGCCATGCCGGCAGCCAGCAACGCCGCGCCCATCACCACCACCGTCTTCGAGCCGAGACGATCCAGGAACCGGCCAGCCAGCGGCGACCCGACCGACATCGCCAGCACCACCGGCATCAGCATAAAGCTGGCCGTCGAGCCGGTCAGCCCGAGCGCTGCGGTCGCCAGCGCAGGCATGAAGACCAGACCCGCCTCACCCAGACCCGCGCCCGCCGAGAGGACGTTTGCGAGGACCGCCTGGCGCGTGCCGAAGAGGCTCATGCGCAGGATCGGATCAGCGGCGCGCTGTTCAACCCACCGGAAGACGAGCACCAGGATCGCGGCCAACAGGAGGAAGGGCCAGACGTTCAACGAGCCCAGGCTGGCGCCAAAACGCGCTGTATCGATCTGATTGATTCCGTAAGTCAACGCAACCAGCAGCGCACCCAGGATAACCATGCCCTGCCAATCGAAGGGCTTGCGCTCAGGCGAGCGCGTCGCGGGCAACAGGCGCAGGCTCATGAGGATCACCACCAACGCCACCGGCAAGTTGACGACGAAGAGCCACTGCCAGCCCACCATCAGCAGGACACCGCCCAGGATGGGGCCGATGATGAACGCCAGGCCGAATACCGCGCCGATGAGACCCAGCGCGCTGCCCCGCTTTTCGGGGGGAAAAGTATCGCCGATCACGGCGCTTGCCACCGGGAAGATGCCGCCCGCGCCAAACCCTTGCAGCGCGCGGCCGGCCAGGAGCATCGTGAAGGACGATGACAGGGCCACCACGAGCGATCCGATGGCAAAGAGCGTCACGTCGATCACGTAAATCCCGCGACGGCCGAAGATATCGGATAACTTCGCCATCAGCGGTGTGCCGATCAGGTTGAAAAGGACGTAGATGGTAAAGGTCCAGGCCAGCAGGCGATCATCCACCCCGAAGGTGGTCTTGATCGAGTGCAACGCCGGGCCGACGATGGCAATGTCCAGAGCACCCATCAGCACGCCCAGGAAAAGCACCAGGAGAATGCGGTTGCGAGTACGATTGTCTGCGATATTCATAATGCCTCCAAGATCAGTTTACTAACCGGTCGGTAAGTAGGGTCAGTTTAGCACGGAGGATAGCACTTGTCAAACTAGAGGAGCGCCTGCCCGGCGCCCCGCCCCCTCCCCGTTTGACCCACAGCCAGTTCAGCATTATTATCTGACTCAGTTGCAGACACTCGCAGCCATAATTAGCGAGGTGTGATGATGGTATCTATTCTCGAAGTCCACAACCTGGTCAAGAAGTACGGCGACTTCGCGGCGGTGAAGGGGGTGTCGTTCGACATCCGCGAGGGCGAGATCTTCAGCCTGCTCGGTCCCAACGGCGCGGGCAAGACGACCACCATCTCGGTGCTGTCGACGCTGTACGCGCCCACCAGCGGCGACGCGACGATTGCGGGCCACTCCGTGATTCGGGAGCCGATGGCCGTCCGCCAGGTGATCGGCGTGGTGCCGCAGGACCTGGCGCTCTACGACGACCTGACCGCGCGCGAGAACCTGGTATTCTGGGGCCAGATGTACAACCTGGGCGGCAAGGCGTTGAGCGACCGCATCACCGAGGTGCTGGAGCAGATCGGGCTGGCCGACAAGGCGAACCAGCGCGTGAAGACCTATTCCGGCGGCATGAAGCGCCGCGTCAACATCGGCGTGGGGCTGCTGCACCGGCCGCGGCTGCTCTTCATGGATGAGCCGACCGTCGGCATCGACCCCCAGTCGCGCCGCGCCATCCTGGACTCGGTCAAGGCGCTCAACCGGCAGGGCATGACCGTGCTCTACACCACGCATTACATGGAAGAGGCCCAGGAGCTCTCGGACCGCGTGGGCATCATCGACCACGGCGAGCTGATCGCGCTCGGCACGCAGGCCGAGCTGCGCCGCCAGGTGGGCGAAAACGACGCGGTGGTGCTGCACATCGGCGAGGGGGATGACGGCGAAGCGCTGGCCGCGGCGCTCCGCACGATCGACGGCGTGCTGCAGGCCCAAGCCACCGATCACGCGGTCACGGTGATCGCTGCGGAGGCCGAGGAGATCCTGGCCCCGGCCGTCACCGCGGCCAACCAGGCGGGGGTCAAGGTCCGGTCGGTGGAGATCAAGGAGCCCGACCTGGAAGCGGTCTTCCTGCACCTGACCGGCCGCGCGCTGCGAGACTAAAAGAGCCGCCGGCCGCACATGAAGTACGAGGCACGAGATTCTTCGCTGGTGTCTCGCCGCAACGGGTGTTGAGCGGTTGACTCGCTCAGAATGACAGGCGATGCCATGAAGAAGATATTATTGATCGGCTGGAAGGACCTGACCCTGGCCTTCCGCGACCGCGCGGCGCTGCTGCTGACGCTGGCCGCGCCTTTTTTCTTAATTCTCGGCCTGGGCTTCGTCACCGGCCACTTCTCGGGCAGCTCCGGCGGCCTGGGAAACATCGGCGTGGTGCTGGTGAATCAGGACGGCGCCCAGCTCGGCAACGCATTGGTGAGCGTCTTCCAGTCGGCGGACCTGGCTGACCTGGTGACGCCAACCGTGCTGGACGATCCCGCGGCTGCGCGGCAGCAGGTGGACGCGGACCAGGCCGCGGCCGCGGTCATCATCCCGGCCGGCTTCACTGCCGGCATCATCCCGGCCGCCGGGGCGGCAGCCGCAGGGCCTGCGGCAAACATCGAGATTTATGTCAATCCAGTCAACCCCACCAGCGCCGGCGTGATCGAGACCATCGTCAGGCGATTCCTGGGGCAGGTAGAGGTCGGACAGGTGGCCGGCCAGGTGGCGGTGACGCAGATGCTGCAAGGCGGGCTCATTCAGCCGCAGGACGCGGCCGCAGTAGGTGGCCGGATCGGCGTGCAGCAGGCAGCCGCCGGCCAAAGAACTGCACCGATCACGGTCAAGACGGTTGCCAACGAGAGCACGGGCATCAAGTTCGACGCGCTGGCCTTCATGGCCCCCGGCATGGCGTTGATGTTCCTGATGTTCACCGCGGCATTCAGCGGCCGCAGCCTGCTGACCGAGCGCAGCCAGGGCACGCTGCCGCGGCTGCTGGTCTCGCCGACCACGACCGCCCAGGTGCTGGCCGGCAAGGTCACGGGCAGCTACCTGACCGGTGTGGCGCAGATGCTGATCCTGACCGGCAGCAGCGCACTGCTCTTCGGCCTGCGCTGGGGCGACTGGGCGGGCGTGCTGGCGCTGGTGCTCGCTGCAGTCGCGGCTGCAACCGGCTGGGGCATGCTCATCACCGCGCTGGCGCGGACGCCCGGCCAGGTCCTGTCCGCGGGCTCGGCTGTCACGCTGATCTTTGGCATTCTCGGCGGCACGTTCATCAATATGGACGCGATGCCGGCATGGTTTCGGGCCGTCACCAAGATCACGCCGAACGCCTGGGGCCTGGACGGCTTCACGACCCTCGCGCTCGGCGGCCGCCTGGCCGATGTCATGACGCCGGTGATCGCGCTGCTCGTGATGGGCCTGGTGCTGTTCGGGGTCGCGCTGGCCCTCCTGAATCGAAAGGGGATCGCGCAGCCATGAAGAAGCTACTTGCCATCGCCTGGAAGGACGTGCGGCTGCGCTTTGCAAGCCCGACGGAGTGGCTGTTCTTCCTGATCCTGCCCATCATCTTCACCCTCGTCCTGGCGGGCGGGACCGGCGGGGAGGCCGATTCACGCATCCGCCTGGTCGTGGCGGACGAGGCCGGCTCGCCGCTCTCCGGCCAGCTCATCGCCGCGCTGGCCGCTTCAACGACGGTGCGCCCCGACGTGCTGCCCCGGGCCGAGGCCGACAACCAGTTCGAGGGGCGCCGCGTCTCAGCCGAGTTGGTGATCCCGGCCGGGTTCGACAGGGCGCACCTGCTCCTGGGGCCGGTGCAGGTCGAGCTGCGGCAGCAGCCCAACAACATCAACGCGCTCGCGGCCTACCAGGCGGTGATGGCGGAGGTCAACCGCATCGGCAGTTGGGTGAGCATCGCCAACGCCAGCGTGGCCGCGGCCGAGCAGGTGCGGCCGTTCGCGACCGCGGCCGATCGCGAGACCTATTTCGCGGCCGCGTTGGCTGCCGCCGAAACCTCGTTGGCCCAGGCCCCCGACCGTCTCACGACGACCCGGGGCGCGACGGCCGATTCCGTCGAGTACGACCCGCGCGCCAACTCATCCGCGGGCCAGATGATCACCTTCGTGTTCATCCCGCTGCTGGGCATCTCCGGTATGTTTGCCTATGAGCGCCAGAAGGGCACGCTGCGCCGCCTGCTGACCACGCCGACGCGGCCCGCGACCTTCCTGCTGGGGACGATCCTCGGCCAGGTGGCCACCGCGTTGGTCCAGATGCTGCTGCTGGTCGGCTTCGGCAGCGCGGTGATGCACCTAAACTGGGGCCACGCCCCCGCGGCGCTGGCGCTCATCCTCGTGGCCACTGCGCTGGCCGGCGCAGCGCTCGGCACCCTGCTGGGCGCACTGACGCGCACCGAAGGGCAGGCCGGCGGGCTGAGCTGGCTGCTGGGGATGCTGATGGCGCTGCTGGGCGGCTGCTGGTACCCGGCCGAGCTGTTTCCGCAGGTCGTGCGCACCGCGTCCAGGGTGCTGCCGACGACCTGGGCGATGGAGGGGATGCTCGCCATCGTGCTGCGCGGCCAGGGGCTGGCCGGCGTGCTGCTGCCGGCCGCAGTGCTGCTGGGCATGGCCGCGCTGTTCTTCGCGGTGGGAATCAAGCGATTCCGGTACGAATAGTACGAGATTCTTCGCTGGCGGCTCGCGGCAACGAGTTTTGAGCGGTTCACCCGCTCAGAATGACAGGCACGCGCTGTTGATTTGCTTTTTCGCTGAAGCTGTGATATTATCTATTTAATTCATGGAAATCCGCGGCTCGGTAACAACCAGGTGTGTAATTGCTCCCTCAGGAAAACGCCTCGCTTGCTCTGGCACGGCTGGATAACACCAATGAAGATTTATCAATAGGAGTTAGCGAGACTAACATGGCAGACCAAACACTCACTTGCACGGACTGCGGCAAGCAGTTCACCTTCACCGAAAACGAGCAGGAATTCTACGCGTCCAAGGGCTTCAGCACCCCTGGTCGTTGCCCCGACTGCCGCGCCGCCCGCAAGGCGCAGCGCGAGAGCGGCGGCTACGGCCGCGGCGGCGGCTATGGCACCGGCGAACGCCAGATGTACCAGGTTGTTTGCGCCCAGTGCGGCAAGAACACCGAAGTGCCCTTCCAACCGCGTGGCGACCGCCCCGTGTACTGCTCCGACTGCTTCCGCGCCCAGGGTGGCGGCAGCAGCTCCGGCGGCCGTTCCGGCGGCTCACGCTCGGGCAGCCGGCGCTACTAAACCTAGCCCGCACCCAGTAGCCTAAAAAGCGAGAGACCAGGTTTCCGACGGGAACCTGGTCTTTTTTTGTGTTATTCTCCTAAACTCCCCTTTATTTGGTTCTTAAAGGTTCTTCTTTGTTAACTTCTGGCGATAGGGGTTCATCGCCTGGCGATAGGGGTTCATCGCCTGGCACTAGGGGTTCATCGCCTGGCGATGGTCACCTATCGCCACAAGAGATATCTCATTTATTTGACGGGGCTGCCAACTTTCCCGAAGCGACGGCAGCCCTCCTCTAAGCGCGATAACACGCCTCATTCCAGCGCAATTCCCGCTTGAATTCGGCGAGCCGCAGGTCCTGGTCGATGAGCAGGCACTCGATCCCGGCCATTTCGGCGTAATCTTCCAGCATCTCCGGCGTTACGGCATGGCTGAAGGCAGTGTGATGCGCGCCGCCGGCGTAGATCCAGGCCGCGGCTGCGGTCTTGAGGTCGGGTCGCGGGGTCCACAGGCCGCGTGCCACGGGCAGCTTCGGGAGCGACCGATCGGGCTGCACGACGTCGACGGCGTTGACCACCAGGCGGAAACGCCCGCCCAGGCCGATCAGCGAGGCATTGACTGCGGGTCCGGCGGCGATATCGAACACCAGCCGCGGGGGATCGGCCTTGCCCCCGATGCCGAGCGCGTGCACTTCCAGCGTGGGCCGGCCTGCGGCCGTGGTGGGGCAGACCTCGAGCATGTGCGCGCCCAGCACTTTCATGCCGTCGGGGTGCAGGTGATAGGTGTAGTCCTCCATGAAGGAGACGCCGCCCGGGAGGCCCATCCCCATCACCTTGACGGCCCGCACCAGGGCTGCGGTTTTCCAGTCCCCCTCCGCGCCGAAGCCGAACCCGTCCGCCATCAGCCGCTGGCTGGCCAGGCCCGGCAGTTGCGCAAGGCCATGCAGGTCCTCGAAGGTGGTGGTAAACGCCCCAAAGCCGCCCTCAGCCAGGAAGGCGCGCATACCCAGTTCGATGGTCGCGGCCTCGCGCAGCGCTGCACGCTGTTCCCCGCCCGGGCGCAGCGGCGCCGCGACCGCATACCGGTCATCGTATTCAGCCAGCAAACGGTCGACGTCGCGGCCAGCCACGTCCTGCACGAAACGCACCAGGTCCCCCACGCCGTAGCCGTCGACGGTGTAGCCGAACCGCATCTGTGCGGCCACCTTATCGCCCTCGGTCACCGCGACCTGGCGCATGTTGTCGCCGAAGCGGGCCACCCGCAGCCGCTGCGTATCGTGCCAGGCCAGCGCGGCCCTGGCCCAGGCGGCCAGCCGCGCCACGACCTCGGGATCCTGCCAGTGACCAACCACAACCTTGCGCGCCAGCCCCAAACGGGCGCCGATGTAGCCGAACTCTCGATCGCCGTGCGCCGACTGATTCAGGTTCATGAAATCCATATCGATGTCGGCCCACGGGATGTCGCGGTTGTACTGCGTGTGCAGGTGCACCCACGGCCGGCGCAGCGAACTCAACCCGGCGATCCACATCTTGGCCGGCGAGAAGGTGTGCATCCAGATGATCAGTCCGATGCAGTTCGGCGCAGCATTGGCCTCCAGGCACAGCTCGCGAATCGCCTCCGGCGTGGTCAGGACCGGCTTGAACACCACGGTCACCGGCATGGCCGCGGCAGCGCCGAGCCCGGCGGCGATTTCGCGCGAATGCTCGGCCACCTTGTCGAGCGTCTCAGGGCCGTACAGATGTTGGCTGCCGGTGACAAACCAGACTTCAGCTTGCTTCAGGTGAATCATGCTGAGGCTCCTTCCTCCTCCAATCCACGCGGGATGACGCCCATCTCGTGCACCGCTTCGGCGCCGACCATGAGGCTCACCACCTCGTCGGGCGTGGTCTTCTTGGCGATCAGCTCACCCACCTTGCGGCCGCGGCGCATCACGATGATGCGGTCCGAGACCGCGAAGACGTCCTGCATGTTGTGGCTGATGATGATCACCGGCACGCCCTGCTCGCAAAGGGTCCGCACCAGCGTGAGGACTTTACGCTGCTCGGCCACGCCCAGCGCGGCGGTGGGCTCGTCCATGATGATGAGACGCGCGTTCCAGTAGATCGTACGCGCGATGGCGACGGCCTGCCGCTGGCCGCCGGACAGGTTGCGAATCTGTTGAGTGAGAGAGGCGACGCGGATATCCAGCCGCTCCAGGACGCCGGCCGACTCAGCGCGCATCTTGGGCCGGTCGATGGTGTGGACCAGGCCGCCCAGGTAGGGGCGTTTGATCTCGCGGCCCAGAAAGATATTCGAGCCGACGTCCAGGTTTTCGGCCAGCGCCAGGTCCTGGTAGATCGTTTCGATGCCCATATCGCGCGCGGCGCGCGGGTCGCTGAAGGTCACCTTCTTGCCGTCGAAGAAGATCTCGCCGTCGTCGGGCTGATAGACGCCCGCGATCATCTTGATCAGAGTGGATTTGCCCGCGCCGTTATCGCCCACCAATCCGATCACCTCACCGGTATTGATGTCAAGGCTCGCATGATCCACGGCGGTCAGACCGCCAAAGCGTTTGGTGAGGTTGACTGCCTGCAAAAGTGTCGTCATGCTGCTTCCCCTCTCATTTGCCCAGCCCGCGGCCGAACTGCTCCACCACGACGGCGATGATCAAAACGATGCCCACGGCGATGTACTGCCAGAAGGGCAGCACCCCCAGCACGACCAGCCCATACTGGATGGTGGCGATGATGAGCGATCCGACGATCGTGCCGATCACCCGCCCCTCGCCGCCGAACAGGCTGGCGCCGCCGATCACGACTGCGGCGATGGCAGTCAAGGGGGTGGTCTCGCCGCCGTTGTACGCGCCGCTTGTGAAACGCGCCGCCCAGATCACCCCGGCAATCCCGGCCAGCACGGAGGCCAGCACGTACACCTTGATCAGCGTCCGCCGAACCGGGATCCCGGCGCGCAGAGCCGCCTCGAAGTTGCCGCCGATCGCGTACAGGTGCTGGCCAAACTGCGTCTTGGCAAGCAGGAACCAGCACACCGCCGTGACGATGAGGGTGACGAAAACGATGTTCGGAATCAGCGGGATGTTGCGCTGCAAGTCGGCCTGCACCGCCGTGGGCGGGACTTTGAACAAGGTGAGCCATTTGCCGGGATTCCAGTTGATCAGCGAGCCGTTGCCCAACTGGCCCAAATAAGCCGGCTGGCCTGCAATGGGGTACCCCTTGCTCAACAAGAGCGCCGCGCCTTCCACCAGAATGCCCACGCCGAGCGTGGAAATAAACGAGGGCACCTTGACGCGGGCGATCAGCACCCCGTTAAGCAACCCGGGGATGACGGTGACCAGGATGCCGGCCAGAGCGCCGGCGCAGATCACCAGGAGGGGCGGCGTGGCGGTCGTGTTAAGCGCTTTCATCACCATGGCAGCCACCACCGAAGCAAAGCCCAGCGTCCACCCGACCGACAGGTCGATCCCCGCACAGATGATAATGAACGTTTCGGCCAGGCCAATGAGCAGGATCTGCGTCGTGTAGACCAGGATGCCCTGGATGGCCCGCGGGCTGAGGAAGTTTACATTGTTGAGCTGCTTGGACGAAATGGTGAACGCCAGCACCAGCAAAACGAGGAAAACCCAGGGCCAGGCCATGCGAATCAGCTCGATCTTTTCGGCCCGGGTTCGTCCGGGCTTACGCGCGGCCTGCTGAGTGTCTTTGTTCGATGCTACCGCCATGACTGGACCTCCCGGTCGGCTGATGGGGAAATGGGCAGGTGGCGTGTCGGGCCACCTGCCCAACCGGCGCCGTTACTGATAGAAGAACTTAGAAATGTTGGGGTCGTTCATGTTGTCGCGCGTGATGATCGCATAGCCCGTCGGAATGTGCCGCGGGTAGCTCGTCACGCCGTTCAGATAGGCCATGGCCATCTCAACTGCCATGTAGCCCATATCGCCCGGCTTCTGCGCAATGACAAGGTCGACCGTGCCGCCCTTCAGCATGTCGATGGCATCCGCAGTCGCGTCGAACGCCACGACCTTGACCTTGCCGCTGAGGCCCTTGTTCTTGACGACCGTGCCCGCACCCTGGGCGCTGAACACGTTCGTCCCGAAGATGCCGCCCAGGTCCGGGGTCTTCTGCAGCATCGCCTCGACCTGCGCCTGCGCCTTGGACGGGTCATCGTCGTTGTAGTCCACGGCCACCAGCGTCACATCCGGGTAGCTCTTGAGCGCTTCCTTGCAGCCGTCTTCGCGGGCGTCGGTGCTGCTGATGCCGCGCTTGACGTTCTGGATGTAGATTGAGCCCTTCTTGCCCAGCGATTCCGCCAGCGCGGTGCAGGCGATCACGCCGCCCTGCTTGTTGTCGGACGCAATGAAGGAGAGCGGGAACTTGACCGGGCCGTTTTCGTAGTCGCCATCACCGATGAAGGTGTCCACCGTGATGATCGGCATGCCGGCATCGTTGGCCTTCTGGAGCGGCGCAACCATGGCGTCCTTGTCGACCGGGGCCAGGAACAGGAGCTTCAGGTCACCGCGTGCGACCATGGCGTCGAGCATCGGCGTCTGGTCGGTGACGTTCCAGTTCTTGGGAATCTGCACCACCAGCTCGTTGCCGAAGCGGCTCGCAGCCGCTTCCGCGCCGCGCTGCATCGTGAAGTAGAACGGGTCCTGGACGCCCGCCAGGAAGCCAAGTTTCAGGCCCTTGGTCTTGGATTCTGCCGCGGGCACGTCGGCAGTGTAGAAGAACTGGGAAACGTTCGGGTCAGCCATGTTGTCGCGCGTGATGATCGCATAGCCCGTCGGGATGTGCTTCGGGATGCTGGTCACGCCATCGAGGTACGCTACGGCCATCTCGACCGCCAGGTAACCCATGTCGGAAGGCTTCTGCGCAATGACAAGGTCGACCGTGCCGCCCTTCAGCATGTCGATGGCATCCGCAGTCGCGTCGAACGCCACGACCTTGACCTTGCCGCTGAGGCCCTTGTTCTTGACGACCGTGCCCGCACCCTGGGCGCTGAACACGTTCGTCCCGAAGATGCCGCCCAGGTCCGGGGTCTTCTGCAGCATCGCCTCGACCTGCGCCTGCGCCTTGGACGGGTCATCGTCGTTGTAGTCCACGGCCACCAGCGTCACATCCGGGTAGCTCTTGAGCGCTTCCTTGCAGCCGTCTTCGCGGGCGTCGGTGCTGCTGATGCCGCGCTTGACGTTCTGGATGTAGATTGAGCCCTTCTTGCCCAGCGATTCCGCCAGCGCGGTGCAGGCGATCACGCCGCCCTGCTTGTTGTCGGACGCAATGAAGGAGAGCGGGAACTTGACCGGGCCGTTTTCGTAGTCGCCATCACCGATGAAGGTGTCCACCGTGATGATCGGCATGCCGGCATCGTTGGCCTTCTGGAGCGGCGCAACCATGGCGTCCTTGTCGACCGGGGCCAGGAACAGGAGCTTCAGGTCACCGCGTGCGACCATGGCGTCGAGCATCGGCGTCTGGTCGGTGACGTTCCAGTTCTTGGGAATCTGCACCACCAGCTCAACGCCCAGGTCCGCTGCGGCCTGCTGCGCGCCGCGCTGCATCGTGAAGTAGAACGGGTCCTGGACGCCCGCCAGGAAGCCGATCTTGTAGCTCTTCTGGGCCGGGGCCGCGGCGGCAGGCGCTGCTGCCGGCGCCTCGGCGGCGGCCGGGGCTGCCGCAGGGGCTGGCGCGGTCGTCGGGACGCACGCGCCTAAAGCCAACGTGAGCACAAGCACGAGACTAAAAAGCTGAAAGACACGATTCGTTTTCATGGGACTCCTCTCCTGTGAGATTGGACAGCGGAAACAATAGGGCCTATCGAGCAGGGTAGCGATTTCGAGCGTAGCACCTCCTTACTTGACATCCGTAAATGCCAACGCCGCGTCTCGCTCGGCAGCGAGCCGGCTGCCGGAAGATTCACGCACGACCAGCCGGGCGGGCAGCACCTCGATGCGGGGCGACTCAGGCGCGCAGCCGGTCAAACGATCCATCAGCAGCTCAGCAGCGCGCTTGCCCAGGTTGAGATTCGGCTGGGCGATTGTGGTGACGCCGGGCGCGAAGGCCGACAGCCAGATCATGTCGTCGAAACCGGCGACGGCGACATCTTCCGGGCAGCGCAGTCCGCACTCCTTGAGCGCCATGAACAGCCCGAGCGTCATCAGGTTATTGGCTGTGAAAATCGCAGTGGGCCGCGGTCGCAGATCGAGCAGCGCGCGCGCGGCCGCGGCGCCGCCATCGACGGTGGACTGGCCGTTCCGGATCAGGTCCGGGTCGATGGGCACATCGCGTGCCAGCAGGGCCGCCTCATAGCCAAGCCGGCGGGAATCGGTGGTGCTGATGCCGGTGCGGCCGATGATCGCGCCGATGCGTCGATGCCCCAACGCCAGCAGATGCCGCACTGCGGTCTCGGCGCCCTGGCGGTCATCCACCAGCACCGTGTCGAGCCAGTCGCCGGGCAACCGGCGGTCCACCAGAATAATCGGCAGGCCCGCCTGGCTGGCTGCGGCCAACGCCTCGATGTTGGCGCCGGTGGCGACGATGATCAGCCCATCGATTTTCTTGCCGACAAGCAGTTGCAGCGCCGTCCGCTCGCGTTCCGGCGCCTCGTCGGTGTTGCACAGGATCAGGCTGTAATGACGTTCGCTGAGCACGTCCTCAACCCCGCGCACGATGTCGGCGTAGAAGGGATTCGCAATGTCGGAAACGATCATGCCGACAGTCAACGTGCGCTTGGCGCGCAGGCTGCGGGCGACGTAATCGGGCTGGTAGTTGAGTTCTTCGATGACGCGGAGTATGCGCGCTCTCGTGGCCGGCCTGACAAAGCGGCTGCCAGTCAGAACATACGAGACTGTGGTGGGGGAGACGCCAGCTCGTTGCGCAACATCTTTGATGGTTGGCATGGCGTTGTCTGCTTGGTAACTTGCTGAATAGGCTATCCAAACGATTGTCCAATCGTTTAGATGGCACGAGTATACCATAAAAGTTGGAAGGGTGTCAAGGGGTTTATTTAGTGGTATAATACTTCCGTGAATTGCTTCCCAACAGCCTGCTGAAGGAGGACCCCATGCCAGGAAAAGATCGCGAGTTTACAATGCGCTTTCTGGCCGGCACAGAGAACCGGAACGTCTACGGGAACGTGCACGGCGGGGCCATGATGAAGTGGATGGACGAGGGCGCGGGCGCGTGCGCGGCCGGTTGGAGCGGACTGCCCTGCGTCACCGTCTCGGTCAGCGGCATCACGTTCCTCAAGCCCGTAGGCATCGGCCACGTGGTCGAGGTCCGCTCGCGGCTGATCCATACCGGCCGCACCAGCATGGCTGTCGCGGTCAACGTCAGCTCGCGCGACCCCCGCAACAGCGAGTACGAGCCAACCACAAGCTGTCTGATGGTGTTCGTGGCGCTTGACGCCACCGGCCGCCCTGTGCCTGTGCCGGAGTGGAAACCCACCACGGCTGAAGATCTCGCCCTGCAAGCTCGCGCCGTGCGCCTCAGGGAGCTGGGCCAGGAAATCCAGAAGGAGCTGGCCGCGTAAAACCCGCCGAAAGCTGACCTAAAATGGGACGCTGACGAGCGCGGACAGGGTTGCTTTCGTCGCTGCAGGTCGGTCCAGTCCCTACGGCGCTTGTGGTGGACCAATCAGCCAGGTATCCGCGAAGTACGTCGCGTCGTTCTGGCCGCCGGTCGCCCAAACGCGGCCATCCTGCAAGGGGGTCGCGGCGCCGTTGGCCGCCGGCTGCGGGAGCTCACCGACGATGCGCCAGGCGTTCGCGGCGGGATCGTAACGCTCGATTTCGTGAATAATGGAGTGCTCGGTCCAGGCGGAGTCCCACTCAGACGCGCCTCCGATGGCCAGCGCCTGGCCGTCCGGGAATAGCACCAGATCGTGGAAGATGCGCGGCAGCGCGAGATCTGCCGCCGCCGTCCACGTGTTCGCGGCCGGGTCGTAGATCTCCGTGCTGGCCGTGACGATGGGAGTCTCCTCCACCGGCGCTGTGGCGCTGGCCGTTATGCGCAGGGTTGTCGCCACCGGCGTCGTGGCGCCGCCCGCCACCAGCACCCGGCCATCCGGGAGGAGCACGGAAGCGGAAAAGATGCGCGGGGCCACCATTGGCCCGGTCGCGGTCCAGGCGTCCGCCCGGGGATCGTAGAGCAGCGCGTCGCCGTCGGTGGGTGCAGCGTCCCCATAGCCGAAGCCGCCGGCCACCAACACGCGTCCATCTGCCAGGAGCTGGGCGGTGTGGCTGGCCCGCACGGATCCGAGCGCCGCGGCCGCGGTCCAGGCACCGGTCGCCGGGTCGAAAAGATCCGCGCGATCGGACAGCACGTCATCCCCGATCGCCCCGCCGACGACCAGGACGCGGCCATCTTGCAGCAACGTCGCGGTGTGGCTGACGCCGTGGCCGTTTTCCATGGGTGTGACCGTCCACACGTCCGCGGTGGGGTCATACACTTCTGCATCGGACAGCCACCCCTGCTCTGGGTAATAGCCGCCGACCACCAGCACGCGGCCATCCGTGAGCAGCGTCGCCGTATGCTGGTGGCGGGGCGTGTGGAGCGGAGCCACTGGCCCTGTTTGGCCAGCCGCCGGGTCGAAACGCTCCACCTCCGCCAGAAAATCCATCGACGCGCGACTGCCGCCAGCCACCAGAACCTTGCCGTCGACCAGGCGCGTGGCGGTATGCCAAATCCGGGGGAACTGAAGCGTCGCGCTATGAGTTATGTCGAGCCAGCCAGGCGGCGTGGACTTGACGAGGAAGGGCAAGTAGTAGATCCTGAGTTCCGATAGGGGCATAGAGGCGGGCGCCCCCGCGTCATTGGGGGCCTGGGCCCACGTCCCGCGCGCCGCGGCCCAGCCTCCGCAGAGGACCAACGCCAGCAGGATGATGAATGTCCATTTCAGCAGCGCAGTGAGCTTCACGGTGCACCCCCTCTGACCTAAGAATGGGACGCAGATAAACGCGGATCGACGCGAAGAAGACCATCTGCGCTCATTTGCGCCCGGCTCTCACCTCTCTTCAGGTTCTGATAAGGGGATACTCTCTTCAGATGATAGCGTAGTTAACAATACCCAAGTCAAATATGACGCTTTATTAAGATGCCAGCCGGGTTCATTTGTTCCAGCTTGACCCCCCTCCAGGTTTCGTGCTATCCTCTGACAACATGAATCCTCCCACCCAAACTATCCCACGCCGACCCCTGTTTGCGATGGCGGTCGCCTACTTCATGATGCTGCTCGCCGCGTTCGGCACGAGCAGCCTGTGGCCGGTGTACATCGCACAACTGGGGGGCGGCCCGACCGCGTCCGGCATCTTCAACGCGGCCGGCAACCTGACGGGCGTGGCGGGCACCCTGCTCTCCGGCTGGCTGGCCGATCGCACCGGCCGGCGCAAGACGATCTTCATCGTGAGCAGCGTCCTGTTCGCCGGCACCTGGTGGCTGATGACCCGGGCGACCACCTGGCAGCACTTGACGCTGATCAATCTGGCTGGCGGGTTCACCTTCTGCATCGCGCTCAACATGATCGTCATCCTGACCGGCCTGCTGGCGGGCAAGATGGAGCGCGGGCGCAGCTTCGGCGTGCTGACCCTGACGGTCGGGGCCGCGCAACTGCTCGGCGGCCTGGTCTGCGGCCCAATCGCAGACAGGTACGGTTTCAATACGTTGTTCATGGTCAATACGCTGCTGTGCCTGGGATGCGTGCTGCCGGGGCTGCTCTTTGTGGAGCCGAGGGGGGAGAGGGAGACCCGGCAACAGGGCGACCCGGAGGCAGGATTCTTCGATTTCGCTCAGGATGCCGGGCAGAAGCTGGGGGGCAGGGCCGGTCTGGGGCGCCTGAATCGCAGCTTCTACCTGGTGGTGGCCGCGTCCCTGCTCATTGGGATGGCCGGTTTCGGCGGCGGCTTGGGGCGCTCGATCGTCATGGACCAGCTTGGGTTCTCGGCCACGGCAATCTCGCTCGCGGCAGCCATCGGCGCGGCGATCAACTTGCCCTTCCCGCTGATCATGGGCTGGCTCTCCGACCGCATCGGCCGCAAGTGGCTGCTGGTGGGATGCCTGGCCGCGGGCCTGGTCAGCCTGGTGGCGTTGGCGCTTGCCGGTTCAGCATGGAGCTTCTGGGGCGCATCCATTTTACTGGCACTGATGACAGGCGCATCACCGCTGCTGCAGGCGCTGGCCACCGATCTGCTGCCCGCGGGGTCGGTGGGGAGCGGGCTCTCGCTGCTGTCGAGCGCCAGCTCCGCGGGGCTGTTCGTCAGCTCGCTGGGCATGGGGATCGTGATCGAAGGATGGGGCGGCCGGCCCGCATTCCTGATCATCGCGCTCGCGCCGCTGCTCGCGATGGGGTTGGTGGCGGCGGTGCGGGAGAAAAAGGTAACAGGTTGAAGGTTCAAGGCATGTTCGGTGGTTTCCGGCCACCGAACATGCCTTCGCGTCAGGCGCTGTGCCCAGGGATGTGAAAGCCGCGCTTTGCGAATTGGTCCAGGATCTCCTGGGGCGCAGCGTGCCACTGACCCGCTTTCCGGGAGATGTGCTCCGTCCAGCTATAGGTGTCGTAGGTGTATTTCTCCGGGTGATCGCCTTCGAGCGGGATCTTGGCGCGCTGCCGGCGATAGTAGTCTTGCATCAGATAGCCTTCATCCATGGTCTGCATGGCGTCCTGGATTACCGCGGCGTCAAGGGCCGGGTACTCATCCTCGAACAAGGTGAACGCCAGCGGGTAGCGCGGCCGCGGAGGGCGCTCCTCGGCCGGGTAGCCCATCGCCAGTTGCACCAGCGGAAAAACGCGCGGAGGCAGCTTGTACTCCGCCGCGATCTTGTCCGCAATGTAGGGCGCCCAGCCCAGGAAGCAGCTCCCCAGTCCCAGGCTTTCCGCGGCGATCACCATGTTTTCCGCGAGCAGCGCGGCATCCTGCATGCCGAAGATCAGCAGAGAGAGATCGTTGGAGACCATCGTCCAGCCCCGCTGCGCCATGACCAGCTCGTGCCGGTGCGAATCAACGCAGATGGTGAACAGGAGCGGCGCGTGGAACGGATTCCGACCTGCATGGCGCTTCAGAAGTAGGCTGCAGAGCTGATACGCGAAGGGGGCCTGCTGGCCGGCACGCACGATGGTCGTCACCACCTCATCGGATGGCTGCTCGGGCTTATACTTGCGGATCGATTTGCGGTTCATGAGAGTGTCGATGACTGGATTTGCGAGCATCGGAGCCTCCGTGTTTAGTGCGTTAGTGCGATGGTGTACTGTATCAGATCATAATTCCAAACTAGCTGTGGGTCAAGAGAGGACTTGTCACGCGAGGGGGGACATGCTAAAATCCGCAGCAGCAAAGGAGGGTCTATGCAGCAGTCGATCCTGACCATGACGGAAGAAGGCATTACCTTCCGCGACCTCAATAAGAACGGCAAGCTGGACGTCTACGAAGACGCGCGGCAGCCGATCGCAGCGCGCGTCGAAGACTTGTTGGGCCGGATGACGCTGGCGGAAAAAGCCGGGATGCTGTTCATCAACGGCTCAGTCGTCAACGCAGACGGGTCCATCGAGGAGAAGTCGGGCGCGGCGGGGTCCCCGCGGGCCGCCAGCAGCCAGATGACCGAGCAGCAGATGACCCACTTCAACCTGTGGGGCATCCCCGGTGCGCAGGCCGTGGCGGTCTGGTACAACAACCTCCAGCGCTATGCGGAAGGGACCCGGCTCGGCATCCCGATCACCATCGCCTCCGATCCGCGCAACCACTTCACGCACAACATCTTTGCGATGGCAGCCACCGACTTTTCGCAATGGTGTGAGACGCTGGGCTTCGGCGCACTCCGCGACCCGGAGCTGGTGCGGCGGTTCGCCGATATTGTCCGGCAGGAGTACCTGGCCGTGGGGATTCGCGTGGCGCTGCACCCACAGATCGACCTGGCGACCGAGCCGCGCTGGGCCCGCATCAGCGGCACCTTCGGCGAGGATGCGCAGTTGACGGCGGCGCTCGGCGCGGCCTACATCGAGGGATTCCAGGGCAAGCAGCTTGGCCCACACAGCGTCGCGTGCATGACCAAGCACTTCCCCGGCGGCGGGCCGCAGAACGAAGGGCTGGACCCGCACTTCGAGTTTCAAAAGGGCCAGATCTACCCCGGCGGCAACTTCAACTATCACCTGATCCCATTCGAGGCCGCGCTGGCCGCGGGCACTGCCGCGATCATGCCCTACTACGGCGTGCCGATGGACCAGACCGACGAAAACGTGGCAATGTCGTATAACAAGGCGATCATCACCGGTCTGCTGCGCGAGAAGTACCGCTACGACGGCGTGATCTGCACCGATTGGGGGCTGATCACAGACGCGCATTTCCCCGAGGCGGTATGGCCCGCGCGCGCGTGGGGGGTGGAGCACCTCAGCGAGGTCGAGCGGGTGCACAAGGCGCTGGCCGCAGGGGTGGATCAGTTCGGCGGGGAGAGCCGGCCGGAACTGGTGGTGACACTGGTAGAACAGGGACGCGTGCCCGAGGCGCGCATCGACGAATCGGTGCGGCGCTTGCTGCGTCTGAAATTCCAGCTCGGCCTGTTCGACGACCCATTCGTGGACCCGGAGCGCGTCCCGGAAGTGTTCGGCCGGGCTGCGTCGATTGCGGCGGGGGGCGTGTCGCAGCGCCAAGCCATGACGCTGCTGAAGAACGAGGACGGGCTCCTTCCTCTCGTAAGGAGCGATGTAAAGCTCTACGTCAAAAACGTAGACCCGGCGGTCGCAGCGCGCTACGGGACGGTGGTCTCGACGCCGGCCAAGGCCGACGTCGCACTCCTGCGCCTCCAGACCCCCTGGCAGCCGGTTGAGACGAAGAACCCCTTCGCACGCAGCTTCCATCACGGCGACCTGGACTTCAAGGGGGAAGCGCTGGCCGAGATCCTGGAGCTGCTGGCCACGGTCCCCACGATCGTTGTTATCTACCTGGACCGCCCCGCAGTGATCCCGGAGATCGCGGCGGCCTGCCGGGTGCTGCTGGCCGATTACGGCGCCAGCGACGAAGCGGTGCTCGATGTGATCACCGGCCGAGCCCGGCCGAAGGGCAGGCTGCCCTTCGAGCTGCCCTCCTCGATGGAAGCGGTGCGGGCGCAGAAGGCGGACCTGCCGCACGATTCAGTCGCGCCGCTCTATCGCTATGGGGATGGATTGGCGCTGTAGCATCATTTGTGAAAACTGGGTCTTGACAAGGAACAATCGTTCTGCTATTATGTCATATAGTGTTATTGGCCGGCCTGCTTAGCCAGGAGCTCTCATGCTATCGATCATCAGCCAGCCGCCGCGGCTGACGGGCGTTGTAGGCGCGGGGC
>CAZELR010000019.1:0-67577 GCA_964513075.1 uncultured Anaerolineales bacterium | reverse complement strand
ACCGGCTTCCAGGCCGCGGCAGCCGGCGTCAATAAATTCGAGTGGGACGAAGAGCTGGCCGTGCGGCCCGAACACTTCGCCGACATGGTGTACCAGACCTGCGCCCTGACGAAGGGCGGCTGCGTCTCCGAGATGTTGGTATACGGGCTGGCGCAGGACGTTAGTGGGTTCTGACAAGCGCGGGGGATCACCTGGGTAAGATGAGCCCCATTGTAGACCCGGACAAAAGCGCGGCCCGGGTGAAGGAGGTGAAACTGCTCGCAGGCACTCGTTTTCCAAAATCAACGTCTTCACGAGAACCAAATTCATGGAGCAAAGAGGAGACATCTCAAAATGAAGAAGACCCTGTTCACTCTGTTGACCGTCTTGCTGGTGGCCAGCTTCGCACTATCCGCCTGCGCCCCAGCCGCAACGCCCGCCCCGGCGCCCGCAGCAACCCAAGCTCCGGCCGCGCCGGCTGAACCGGCCAAGGCCCCCGAGCCGGCTGCGCCGGCGGCGACTGAGTACAAGCCGGCGACGGACAAGCCGATGAAGATCGCATTCTTCGTCTCGGACATGACGAACGTGTTCCACCAGGGACAGGCAACCGAAGCGCAGAAGTACGCCAAAGAGAAGTACGGCGCCGAGGTGTTCATCTTCGACGGCAAGTCGGATTCCGCGACGATGACCGCGAACGTGGACCAGATCATGGCGCAGGGCATGGATGCCGCAACGCTGCACATCTGGGACTACGAGACGGTGAAGCCGGCGGTGCAAGAGGCGCTGAAGAAGGGCATCGTGATGACCTCGTTCTTCAGCCCGCTGGGCGACAGCGGCATCCCGGTGGCCCGCAGCGACGAAGCAGGCGTGTCGTTTGCAATGGGCGCGGAGATGGCCAAGCAGTGGAAGGCAGCGAACCCCGACAAGCCGATCGTGATGGTGCAGTTGGGTTGGCCGAACCACGTCGAAGTGAAGTCGGGCCGCACCGATCCGTTCGTGAAGGGTGTGTTGTCGGTGGATCCGGCCGCGAAGGACCTGGGCTGCCAGGATGCAAGCAAGGGCGCCGATGCCGCGAAGCAGATCATCAAGGACCTGGTGACCCAGCATCCTGAGGTGAACCTGATCTACTCCGAGGCGTCGAACCTGACCGTGGGAACGATGGCCGGGTTGACGGAAGCGGGCCGCGGCAAGATGGCCGCCGGCAAACCTCTGACGGAAATCGTGGCCAGCGTGGACTTCGACGAGACCGAGTACAAGCTGGTCTACGATCCGAACAGCTCGCTGAAGTTCTCCATGGGCCTGCCGCCCATCGAGACCGCCCAGGGCCGCATCGACCTGATCATGGACGTCGCCGCGGGCAAGACCCCGATGACATCGCAGCCGGCCGTCGAGCAGTTCTACAAGGCCTATGACATCAGCTTCTACACCATGCCGCAGGCCGAAGCCGCAACCTGGCTCAACAAGCAGTTCGGCACCAGCCTGCCCGTCCCCACGGCAGCCGCGGCGTCACCCTACAAGCCGGCGACGGACAAGCCGATGAAGATCGCATTCTTCGTCTCGGACATGACGAACGTGTTCCACCAGGGACAGGCAACCGAAGCGCAGAAGTACGCCAAAGAGAAGTACGGCGCCGAGGTGTTCATCTTCGACGGCAAGTCGGATTCCGCGACGATGACCGCGAACGTGGACCAGATCATGGCGCAGGGCATGGATGCCGCAACGCTGCACATCTGGGACTACGAGACGGTGAAGCCGGCGGTGCAAGAGGCGCTGAAGAAGGGCATCGTGATGACCTCGTTCTTCAGCCCGCTGGGCGACAGCGGCATCCCGGTGGCCCGCAGCGACGAAGCAGGCGTGTCGTTTGCAATGGGCGCGGAGATGGCCAAGCAGTGGAAGGCAGCGAACCCCGACAAGCCGATCGTGATGGTGCAGTTGGGTTGGCCGAACCACGTCGAAGTGAAGTCGGGCCGCACCGATCCGTTCGTGAAGGGTGTGTTGTCGGTGGATCCGGCCGCGAAGGACCTGGGCTGCCAGGATGCAAGCAAGGGCGCCGATGCCGCGAAGCAGATCATCAAGGACCTGGTGACCCAGCATCCTGAGGTGAACCTGATCTACTCCGAGGCGTCGAACCTGACCGTGGGAACGATGGCCGGGTTGACGGAAGCGGGCCGCGGCAAGATGGCCGCCGGCAAACCTCTGACGGAAATCGTGGCCAGCGTGGACTTCGACGAGACCGAGTACAAGCTGGTCTACGATCCGAACAGCTCGCTGAAGTTCTCCATGGGCCTGCCGCCCATCGAGACCGCCCAGGGCCGCATCGACCTGATCATGGACGTCGCCGCGGGCAAGACCCCGATGACATCGCAGCCGGCCGTCGAGCAGTTCTACAAGGCCTATGACATCAGCTTCTACACCATGCCGCAGGCCGAAGCCGCAACCTGGCTCAACAAGCAGTTCGGCACCAATATCAAGTAAGACGCACGCCACTGGCCGGCATGCCGGCCAGTGGCGTATGAAAACCGAAAGTCTCTAGGGAGGGGGGCACCGTCATGTGGCCCCCTCCCACCCACAAGACCAGGCCTCAAGGGAGCGGGCGCACCTGTTCGACGATAGCTCCGTAGGCCGGAGGGCACTTATGGAACTGACAGACAACGTTCTCGAAATCAGGGACCTGGTTAAAGACTTTCCGAGCGTACGGGCGGTCAACAATGTCAGTTTCGACATCAAACGCAACACCGTCCACTGCCTCGTCGGCGAGAACGGCGCAGGAAAAAGCACGCTGATCAAAATCCTCACGGGCGCCTATCAGCGCACCAGCGGTACGATCCGCCTCAACGGGCAAGACTTCGTCGCACACAACACGGGCGAGGCCAAACTGGCAGGCATCAGCACGCTCTTCCAGGAACTCAACGTCGTGGATCAACTCACCGTCGAGGAGAACCTTACGCTGGGCATCGAGGACACCAAGTTGGGGTTCCTGCGGAAAACGGATAAGGTCAACAAGATCGTGGCCGTCATGAACAGCCTCGAGCCCTCGATCCGCCCCGGACAACTGGTCTCAACCCTCAGTGTCGCCAAGAAACAGATCGTAGAAATCGCCAAGGCGGTCGCGAGCGAGGCCGACATCATCATCATGGATGAGCCGACCGCCGCGCTCTCCGAGGGGGAGATCGCCCGGCTGTTCAAGATCATTCGCGGCTTGCGCGAGCGCAACGTTACGGTCATTTACATCTCCCACCGCCTGGATGAGATCTTCGAGCTGGGTGACACTGTGACGGTCATGCGTGACGGCCGCCACGTCGACACCAAACCCTTATCACAGGTCAAGGACCGCTCCGAGCTGATCAAAATGATGATCGGCAAGACGGTCTTCGAGCAATACACCCCACGGGAACGCGATTGCGACGACATCATTCTCGCGGTGCGCCATCTCTCAAATCAGAAGTTGCAGGACATCTCCTTCGAGGCCAGGCGCGGGGAGATCGTCGGCTTCTATGGCCTCGTCGGCGCAGGCAAGACCGAGCTGGCGCGGGCGATTTACGGGGCCGACGCGTACGAAGGTGAAGTCATTTTCAACGGGAAGAAACTCGCCACGTCGCCGGATCGGGTGATTCAGGCCGGGATTGCACTGGTGCCGGAAGAACGTCGTTCGCAGGGCCTCTTCACCATTTTGACGATCCGCGGCAACGTACCGGTAATGAATATGAAGAAGATTTCTCGTGGCGGGTTCATCAACGGAGCCCAGGAGCGGGAGGTCACGCTCGAATATATCGACAAGCTGCGGATTGCAACAAGCAGCATCGAAAAGGAGGCCGCGCAACTATCGGGCGGCAACCAGCAGAAGGTGGTGCTTTCGAAGTGTCTGTTTGCCGATGCCGATCTGTTGATGTTGGATGAACCCACGCGCGGTATCGACGTTGGCGCCAAGAGCGAGATCTATGGCATCATCCGCCAACTCGCCGCAGCCGGCAAGTCGATCATGATCTTCTCCTCCGAGCTCCCGGAGGTGATCAACATCTGCGACACGATCTACCTCCTCTACGATGGCGCCATGAAGGAGACGATCCGTAACGGCTGTGATGTCGACAGCGAAATGATCATGCACGCGGTGAGCGGTGTGGCGACAGCCGCCAACGGTGCGCCGAGGGAGGGCGAATGAACGCTGAAACAACCAAACCGGCGCCGAAGGGCAGCGCGCTCAGCCGGATGAGCAACGAGACGTTTATCACCCTGTTCATGATCGGCGTGCTCGTCGTCCTGTTCCTCGTCTTCTGCCTGTTCGTGCCCAACTTCTTTACGCCAAAAAACATCATCAACATTCTGACGAACAACTGGTACATCGTCATCATCGGCATCGGCGTCACCTTCCTGCTGATCACCGGAAACTTCGACATGTCGGTCGGTGGGGTGATCGCAATGACCGGCGTCCTCTCGGTGTACTTTGCCCAGGCATCGAATGTATCGCGGAATGTGCTGGCCAATGGGTTGGGCTTTCCCTACGGCGTCGCGGTTGCACTTGCGCTGCTGTGCGCGATGGGTGTCGGCGGGCTCAACGCATTTTTCGTCACGAAGCTCAAGGTGCCCTCCATCATCGTCACACTCGGGACCATGATGCTGGCCCGCGGTATCGGACAGGTCGTCACCCGGGGCGCGCAGCGGAACACGAGTCTGCCGGACGTATTCGGCGTCATCGGGAACGCGGCCATCCCGGGCACCACGCTCAAGATCTCGGTCCTGATCATGGTGGTTCTCTTGATCATCGCCTTCATCTTCGAGCGCAAAACGGTGCCAGGGCGGCGCACCTACCTGATCGGCGCGAACCAGGAGGCGGCCCGACTGTCTGGCGTCAAGGTGACGCGCCAGCTCGCGCTCCTCTACATCCTCAGCGCGCTGCTCGCCGGCATCACCGGCATCCTGCTCACCTCGGAGTATAAGGCTGGTTTATCGGGCCGCGCCATGGGCTACGAATTCGACGCATTGGTGGTGACTCTGCTGGGCGGCGTGAGCATCGCGGGCGGGTTTGGATCGGTGCTCGGCATGTTCGTCGGCGCCATCCTGCTCTCGGTAATGACAACGGCAGCTACCGGCCTGCTGCTGTCACCCGACTGGCAGTTCACGCTCAAGGCCGTCGTGACCTTCGTCGCGATCCTGGCACAACGCTGGGCCCTGGATCGGCGGAGCCGACGCTAGCGGCGTCCCCGACGAACAAGATAAAGGAGAGCCTCATGACAACAAGCCAGGCGAAGGTGCGCAAAACCTCGGGTGAGAACGATCGGTCAGAGGCCTTGCGGGCGGCTGTCAAGAAATACTATATCTACGTGGTCTTGCTGGTGATCGTCGTGGCCTTCAGCCTGGTCAAGGTCAACGAAGTGGGGTTGTTCGGCCGCGGCGCCTTCCTGAGCCGGGACAGCGTGATCAACATGCTGCGTGTCTCGGCGCCGATCTTGACCTTGAGCGGCGCGTTCACCCTGCTGATGATCTCAGGCTACATCGACCTCTCCGTCGGCAGCGCAATGAGCCTCAGTGCGGTGGTATTCAGCCTGATGATCCTCAACGGCTTTGCCTTCGTCCCGGCCTTTCTGATCACGCTGGTCTTAGGGATTGCGATGGGCCTGCTCAACGGCTTCAACGTCATGAAGCTCCGCATCACGCCGGTGATTGCCACCCTGGTGACGCTGAATCTCTTCAAGGGCATTGCCCTGCTCATCGTGCCGGACGGCACCTCTGCAATCAAGAGCACCGCCACGCAGAAAATGCCCGGCATGATCAACAGCTACGCTCGCCAGGATGCCTTCCTCGGACTGCCGTGGGCCTTCTTCATCGCAATCGCCATCATCGTCGCGCTCGTCGTCGTGCAGCGGAAGACGATCCTCGGCAAATACGCTGCGGCGATCGGCGGCAACCGGACCGCGGCGGAGCTCTCGGGCATCAACGCCGTGAAGTACGTTTGGATCCTGTACGTCATTGTCGGATTCTTCGCCGCCGCGGCCGGGGTGGCGCGGGCAAGCTATATGTCTCTGGGGGATCCACTTTCGGGTGACGGCATGGAAATGGACTGCATCATCGCGGTGCTGCTGGGCGGCACATCTTTCGCGGGCGGCGAGGGATCCGTGGCCAAGACGATGGTGGGCGCCTTGATCATCGTGTGCGTGACCACCGGTTTGATGACCGTTATTCCTTCGTACTGGCAAGTCGTCGCCAAGGGCACCGTGCTGCTGTTCGCCGTGGTGCTGAATCATGTCCTGACCGCCAAAAGAGCACATTCATGATCCCTGTCGGCCTTTACGAAAAAGCGCTCCCGGCCGAGTGGTCCTGGGAAAGACGCCTGGCCGCCACAGCCGAAGCTGGCTACGACTTCGCCGAAATCTCCATCGACGAGACCGACGAGCGGCTAGCCCGGCTGGACTGGGGGGCAGCCGAGCGAGCCGCGCTGCGCCGAGCCGTCGCGAATTCCGGCGTACGCATCCTGACGATGTGCCTCAGCGCGCATCGCACGTATCCGTTGGGCAGCCACTCGCCCGAGCTGCGCCGTCGCAGCCTGGAGATCTTCCGTAAGGCGATCGATTTCGCCGTAGACGTGGGGCTGGGGATCGTCCAAGCGCCGGGATACGACGTCTTCTCCGAGCCGCATGACGCTGATACGGCGGCCTTCCTGCTGGAGGGGCTCCACCAGGGGGCCGAATGGGCCAGCCAGGCATGCCTGATGTTGGGACTGGAGAACGTCGATGTCCCCATCAGCGAGTCCATCACCGCCACGATGCGTTTGCTGACCGCAATCAACTCGCCCTGGTTCCAATTGTACCCGGACATGGCCAACCTGGCTGCCGCCGGCTTCTATCCGCCGGACCAGCTCATGCTGGCCAAAGATCACATCATATCCATGCACGTGAAAGACGGCGTTCTGAAAACGATCCGCGGCATACCGTACGGTGCGGGCATCGTGCCCTTCAAGGAAACCTTCGAAGCGTTGCGGGAGTGCGAATATCACGGCCCGTTGGTCGTGGAGATGTGGAGCAGCATGGATCGCACCGGAGATCCATTCGGCTCAGCCTGCGCCGCGCGCACATTTGTCAAGCCCTATCAAGAGGTGCTAGATGCTTCTGGTGGAACTGCGTGAAATCGTTTGGAAATGCAACCTGGAGCTGCCGAAGAATGACCTCGTCAGGATGACGAGCGGCAACATCAGCGGCCGCGATCCGCAGACCGGCCTGGTCGTCATCAAGCCGAGCGGCTACAGCTACGAAGAGATGACGCCTGAAGACATGGTCGTCGTAGACATGGATGGCAAGGTCATCGAGGGCCAGTTGACCCCGTCGGTGGACACCGCGACACATCTCTACGTCTACGCCCACCGACCCGACGTCTGGGGCATCGGCCACACGCACTCGCCCTACGCGAGCAGCTTCGCGGTATTGGGCCAGCCGATCCCGCCGTGCCTGACGGCTACGGCGATGCTGGGAGGCGAGATTCCCCTGGGCAAGTACGTGCCAATCGGCGGCGCGGCCATCGGCGCAGAGATCGTCGCCAAGATCGGCAACGCGCGGGCCATCATCATGCAGAACCATGGGGTTTTCACCATCGGCAACTCGCCCCAGCAGGCCACCAAGATGGCAGTCGAGGTCGAGGAGATTGCTAAGATCACCCACCTGGCAATGCTGCGGGGCCAGCCGATCATCTTGACGCCGGAACAGTTGGGCCAGATGGACGATCTGTATACAAACCTTTACGGGCAGAAGTAAAAGGCGAGGAGCAGGAGTCAGGGGTCAGGAGTCAGGGACATTGCGAGTTCTAAATGACTGAACTAACCTCTAGGGAACGCGTGATGAGCGCGCTGCAGCGACAAGAACCTGACCGTGTGCCGCATTTCGAGTGGCTGGTGGATCGCAAAGTGCGGGATGCCCTCTTGCCTGGCTGTCGGGACCACAACGAATTTGCGGTTCGGATGGGGCACGACGCCGTCCTGGTCGACCCCAACTTCGCCAAGGAACCATTGAGCGCTGGCCGGTATCGCAGCGAGTGGGGCTACATCGGCCAGAAGACTCAGGAAGAACACGGCATCGAGGTCGAATCACCTATCAAGACACTGGCCGACTTCGAGCAGTACACGCCGCCTGACCCATATGCGCCTGGCCGTTACGACGCGATCGAAAAAGCGCTGGCAACCTACGGCGACCGCTACGCCGTCATCGTCCACCTGAACGACGTCTTCTCGCTGCCCCGCTACTTAATGGGCATGGAAGCCCTGTTGATGGGCATCGTCACGGAGCCGAAGCTGGTGCAGGCGTTGGTGGACATGTCGGTGGAGATCAATCTGGTGATGGCCAAAGAACTCGTCGCACGAGGCGTGAAGATTGTTTACACCGGCGACGACTATGCCTCCAGCAGAGGCCCGCTGATGTCGCCGCGGCACTTCCGCAAGCTCTTTTATCCGGGCCTGTGCCGGGTCATAGGCGGTTTCAAAGAGCTGGGCCTGCTGGTTATTAAGCACACCGACGGCAACCTTTGGCCGATCCTGGACATGATCGTGGACTCCGGCATCGATTGCCTCGACCCCATTGACCCGACGGGCGGCATGAGCATTGCCGAAGTCAAGGCAAAGTATGGCGCCCAGATTGCGATCAAAGGCAACGTGGATTGTGCGGATTTGCTGACCTTCGGCTCGATCAAGGAAACCGTTGAAGCGACCAAGCAAGCGTTGCGTGCAGGGATGCCGGGCGGCGGCTTCATCCTATCGTCCAGCAACAGCATTCATTCGGGGGTCAAACCGGAGAACTACATGGCCATGCTGCAGACGCTGCAGGAGTTCGGCAGCTATCCGATGAGGGAGTTGCACGCGCTAACAACTCACTGAGGGAGTGCGATGACCTATCTGGCAGGCATAGACCTGGGCTCGACCACATTGAAGGCTGTGATCTACGACACGGCCGGCAATCCGGTGGCGAGCGCGTGCCGGCCGACCGAACAATTTCACCCGGAACCGGCACATCCGGAATGGACCGTCTGGATGCCCGATCAGATCTGGGGTGGCAGCGCAGCAGCCATGCAGGAAGCCATCGCGCAAATCGGGGACCCGACACAGATCGCGGGCGTCGCCGTCACCGGCATGGGCATGGACGGCGTCCCTGTCGACGAGAAAGGCCGCTGGCTCTACCCGTTTATTAGCTGGCACTGCCCCCGGACGCAGCCGCAATTCGACTGGTGGGTCAAGAACATCGGGCCGGAAAAAACATTCTCACGCGGCGGCAACACCCTCTGGCGCTTCTCCACGGCCCTGCGGCTCCTTTGGATGGCCGAGCACGAGCCTGAGATCCTCAGACGAACCTATAAATGGTTATTGGTTGAAGATTATGTCAATATGATGTTGTCGGGCAGATTTGCAACCGACTACACCATGGCCTCCTGCACCCTGCTCTTCGACCAAAAACGGCTGGACTGGTCCGATGAGATCGCAGCACTTTCCGGCATCGAGCGGCGCCTGCTGGCGCCAGCCTACCCTAGCGGCACGCGACTCGGCGAAGTCACTGCGGCGGCGGCCGAAGCCACTGGCCTGCCGGCGGGAACACCCGTAGTGCTGGGCGGACACGACTACCTGTGCGGCGCGCTCCCGGTGGGCGCCATCCGGCCGGGTGTCATCCTCGACGTCAGCGGCACATGGGAGATCGTGCTGGCCGCCACCCGCCAGCCGGTGTTGACCCCCGCCGCACAGCGCACCGGCGTGACAGTGGAAGCCCACGTCGCCCGCGATCTTTATACCATCTGGGGCGGCGCGGTCTCGTCCGACATGCTGGAGTGGTACCGCAAAGAGTACGGCTTTGAGGCGAAACACGCGGCCGAAAGCTGCGGCGGCGTGGATTGGGACATCCTGATGGCAGACGCAGCCAGGTCGCCGGTGGGCGCGCGCGGGGCGATGTTCCTGCCCCACATGTCGGGCGCGGGGTGTCCGACGGTGGACAGCCGGTCGCTGGCGGGCTTCGTCGGCCTCAGCAGTTTCGTCACCAAGGACGACATGCTGCGGGCGATCATCGAGGGGCTGGATTACCAGTTCCTGGACATCGTCAAGACGATGCAGAATGATCTAGGCGTAGCGTTCGACAAGCTCGTGGTCGTCGGCGGCGCGCTCCGCAACAAGTTCTGGATGCAAAACAAGGCCGACATGGTGGGCCGCCCCATCGAAGCGCCGGAAGTCGCGCAGGCCACGCCTCTGGGGGCGGCCATGCTGGCCGGCGTGGGCGTAGGAATCTACCAGGACGAGCAGGACGCGTTCGAGCAGGTCAGGAAGCCGGGCACGATGTACGAGCCGGACCTCAGGGTGACTGCCCGTTACGCCGAGCTGTTTCCGATCTACAAGCAGCTCTACGACGCGCTGGCGCCAATCAGTCATCAGCTTTCCGATCGCTTTCTGGGTTAAGAGGAGATGTCTATGCGCCAATCAGCGGGCAAGTACCTCATGGGAATTGACAACGGCCTCACCCTCT
This sequence comes from uncultured Anaerolineales bacterium, assembly GCA_964513075.1. GTDB lineage: Bacteria > Chloroflexota > Anaerolineae > CG2-30-64-16 > CG2-30-64-16 > DAOUBP01. The sequence continues at coordinate 57,123 of CAZELR010000019.1, read as the reverse complement.
CCAAGGCGGCGATCTTCGACCTGGCAGGCCGCACGGTCAGGGTCGCTAGCCGCAAGATCGAAGTGCAGTATCCCAAGCCCGGCTATACCGAACGGGACATGGACCTCGTTTGGCGGAAGACGGCCGAAGCGATCCATGAGGTGGTTGAGGCATCGGGCATCGCGCCCAACGATATCCTGGCCGTCGGCAATTCGGGCCACGGCAATGGCCTGTACGTGACGGACCGGGACGGCAAGGCACTTCGCCCCAGCATCGCGTCCATGGACGGGCGTGCAGCCGACATCATGGACGAGTGGAACCGGCCGGGAGGGGTGCACGACCAGGCCTTTCCTTTTGTTCGGCAATCGTGTTGGGCCGGACAGCCGCGCGTCCTGTTGGCCTGGCTGAAGCAGCACGAGCCGGACAGCTATTACAGAATCGGCAAGGTCATGCTGTGCACGGATTTCATCAAATACTGCCTGACCGGCGTGCACACCACCGACTATTCGATCATCAGCGGCAGCGGCCTGTTCGATTCGCCCCATCGGGGCTATTCGCGCGAGCTCCTGGAGATTTACGGAATCCCCGAGATCCTGCCAGCACTGCCGCAGCCGGTCTGGGGTCACGAAATTGCCGGCCATGTGACGCCGGAGGCCGCCCGGCTGACCGGGCTGGCCGCGGGGACGCCGGTGACCGGGGGCCTGTTCGACATCGATGCCGCGGCGATCGGCTCCGGGGTCATCGGCGAGGGCGACCTCTGCATCGTCGCGGGCACATGGAGCATCAACGAAGTCGTGACCAACGATCCCATCATCGACAAGCGGCTCTTCCTGAGCTCGCTGTTTGCGGTCCCAGGGATGTGGTTGACCCTTGAAGGCAGCGCAACGTCGGCCACCAACCTGGAATGGTTCGTAAACAACTTCTGCTGGGAGGAAAAGCAGGAGGCCCAGGACCGCGGCATCTCGGTGTACGATGTATGCAACGAAAAAGTAGCTTCCCTGGCGCCAGGCAGCACCAACGTCATCTTCCATCCCTATCTGTTCGGTTCCGATGTGCAGGCGACCGCGCGCGCTGGATTCTACGGCCTGGGCGCGTGGCACACCAAGACGCACGTACTGCGCGCCCTATATGAAGGGGTCGTTTACGGGCACATGAGCCACATCGGAAAACTACGCGCCGCTGGCGCCGTGATCGAGAAGGCGCGCATGACCGGCGGAGGTTCGCACAGCCAGGTGTGGACGCAGATATTCTCGGACGCGCTGCAACTGCCCATCGAGGTGCCAGAAGGCGCGGAAGTGGCTGCGCGCGGGGTGGCGCTGGCGGCCGGCATAGGGGCCGGCGTCTACCGCGATTATGCCGACGCCGTCGCCAGGGTTGTGAAGGTCGAACGCGTGCACCAACCCAATCCCGAGACTGCACCCGCCTACCTGGCCCGCTACCGGGAGTACACGCACATCCTGGAAGCTATGAAGGAGCCGTGGGACCGGCTGGCAAAGCTGAGCGAATAGCGCATCAGCGAATAGCGGATGGCGGATGGCGGATAGCAAGCGTACCGTAGTACGCACCACACAATGCGCACCACGCACCAGGAGTTCTATCTTTGCCGAACTTACACGACATCAAACACCTCGTTATCGACATGGACGGGGTTCTCTACCGGGGCAATGACCCGTTGCCAAAACTGCCGGAGTTCTTTGACTTCCTGCATGAGCACGGCATCGGATTCAGGCTGGCCACGAACAACTCAGGCAGCACGCCCCAGCAGTATGCAGCCAAACTGAATAAAATGGGCGCTGAGGTCGGAGCAGATAAGATCATCACGTCGGGCACGGCCACGGCGCGTTGGCTGGCAGATCGCTTTCCGCCGGGCACGCGCGTGCACGTGTTCGGAGAGGCCTCGCTGCGCACGGCTATCGCCGAGGCCGGTTTCAAGCTGGCTGACGAAGACGTGGCTGTGGTAGCGGCAAGTATCGACTGGGGTGTCACCTTCGATAAGATCAAACGGGCGTGCCTGTTGATACGCCAGGGCGCGCTGTTCGTTGCCACCAACCTCGACCCGACCCGGCCGACCGAGGAGGGGTTGGTGCCCGGCACCGGCGCGCTGATCGCCGCCATCGCCACCGGTGCAGAAGTACAACCCATCGCAATCGGCAAGCCAGAGCCGACTATGTTCGAGCAGGCGATGGCGGCGATGGGGGCCAAGCCAGTAACGACCGCCACGCTGGGCGACCGCATCGACACCGATATGGAGGGCGGTCGGCGTGCCGGGCTGCGCACCATCCTGGTCCTATCGGGTTCCACCTCGCGACCAGAGGCCGCGGCCTATGGAGCCGATCATGTCTTCGAGAACATCGCCGAGCTGACGCAGGCGTGGCTTGCACAAATGTGAATGAGAGAATTGCGAACAGCAAAAAACAAGGTATAATTAACGACTCAGAAGACATAGCTGACGACACCTGAGTTTTCAAACTGATGTCCAGGTTGCTTGCGCCGGTTGGTTTTAGGTGAAAGTGCGGCACATGTGCCGGGGCGCAACTTCCGAGGAGTGCCATATGGATGATGTTCGCATAGATCTTCTGGCGCAAGTGGCGATGTGGTATTACGAGGAGAGTCTGGACCAGGCCGAGATTGCAAAGCGCATCGACAAATCGCGCTCAATGGTCTCGCGCATGTTGGATCAGGCGCGCGAAGTGGGGCTGGTCGAGATCAAGGTACACTACCCGCTGCGGACCGATGCCGAATTGGAACGGCGGCTGTGCGCCGAGTTTGGCTTGGTCAGCGCCCACGTTTTGGCCGAGCCGCCCGATGACTATACGATACTCCTCAAGCGTCTCGGCGAGCTGGGGGCGCGCTGTTTGCAGCAGGCGTTACACCCGGGAATCATCATCGGATTGAGTTGGGGGACTTCGGTACATGCCGTTGTGAGTGCGATGCCCAGCACCCCCGTGTTGGACGCCACCGTGGTCCAGCTTATCGGCGCAGTCGGCCACGGCGATCCTTTGGTGGACGGTGCGGAATTGGGGCGCTGGTTGGCGCAGAAGCTGCATGCCTCATTTCGTTTCCTGTCAGCACCGCTGTTGGTGGAAGACGAAGCGGTGGCGACAGCGCTGCGGCGTGAACGCACCATCGTAGAAACCTTGACGCTAGCCGCACGGGCCGACGTAGCAGTGATCGGCATCGGCACGCCGCAGCCCGAACTATCCAGCCTGCTGCGCGCCGGCTACCTTAGCCGCGCCGAAATCGAGTCGCTGATAGCAAACGGCGTGGTGGGCGATGTTGTGGCCCACCAGTTCGACGAAAACGGCAACTGGCTGGACATCCCGGCCAATCGGCGTGCGATCAGCCTGGATGCCGAATCTCTGCGACGCATCCCGCGCGTGATTGCTGTGTCCGGCGGGACAGGCAAGGCTCGTGCCATCCTGGCCGGCCTGCGCGGGCGCTATTGCGCCTGCCTGGTGACGGACGCCCGCGCCGCTAAACTAGTCCTTGAATTGGCTCGGCAGGCGGGCGCAACACGCTTCACAGTGGGCTGATGACGCTCACACTGCGCCAGAAACCCTGCCACTCACCGTGATCATTGCGGCCTGAAACCCGCAGAAAGGGGCACTCCATGTTCGAGATCGAGCACGTCCTGGGTGTACAAAACGAGGTCGGTGAAAGCCCGCGCTGGGACGCCGACGAAAAGGCGCTGTACTGGCTAGACATCTGGGACAGCCCGGCCGTCTTCAGACTCGACCCGGCCACAAAAACATTCACCCGCTGGGCGCCGGGACTGCCCGTGACGGGCCAGGCGCGGCGGGCAGGGGGCGGCTTTGTGTTCGCCACACGCACGGGTCTGTATTTCTGGGATGAACGCACAGGGCAGAGCCAATTCATCCACGACCCAGAGGCTGACAACCGACCAGTGCGCTTCAACGACGGCTCGGCCGACCGCATGGGCCGTTTCTGGGCAGGCTCTACCTATGCCGACGATCAGTTCCGGCCAGAAGGCTCGCTGTGGCGTGTGGACATCGCCGGCAACGGCGTTGTTGGCGTGCATAAAACAGCGGGGGGACTGGCCTGCTCTAATGGCCTGGGCTGGAGCCCGGACAACCGGACGATGTATGTCACCGCCCAGTTCGCCTACGAGCTGTTGGCGTTTGACTTCGACCCGGCCACGGGAGAGTTGGCGAACCGGCGCTCCTTCGCCAGGGTGCCCGAAGCCGATGGCCTGCCCGACGGACTGACGGTAGACGCGGAAGGATGCGTGTGGAGCGCACAGTGGGGCGGCTGGCGCATCACCCGTTACGACCCGGACGGCAAGATCGAGCGGGTGATCAAACTGCCCGTGCCGAACCCGACGAGCTGCGCGTTCGGCGGGCCTGACTTGAAGGATCTGTATGTGACCACCGCGTGGCTGATGCTCAACGCTGCCGAACGGCAGGCCGCGCCCGGCTCAGGAGATCTGTTCGTAGTTCACACGGACATCCAGGGGTTAGTGGAACCCTACGCCGGCAGGTGATGCCAGGCACAACATCTGATGAATCAATAATCCGCGGCGCCTGCTAAAGGCTTGGCCTCACTGGCCCCAAGTCTCAGCACATCGGGAGGGAGCCGCCCTGTCATCAGCGCAACCACCAGGCTCTACCGTAGTATAAGGCTGCCACAAAGGGCGGCCCTACATTACTTATTGTATAGCGTTTGGCGTATAGCGGGCTGAAGCGCAAAGTCGGCAACTCTGCGTAGCACAAAAAAGACCAGGCTCCACATAGGAACCTGGTCTCTCGCTGTTTAAGCTACTGGGCGCTGACTACTTTTAGTAGCGACGACCGCCCGATCGCGAATCGTTGGAACGTCCGCCGTAGCTGCTGCCGCCACTCTGGGCACGGAAGCAGTCGGAGCAGTAAACGGGCCGGTCGCCGCGCGGCTGGAACGGCACTTCGGTGTTCTTGCCGCACTGGGCGCAGACCGCCGCGTACATCTGACGCTCGCCGCCGTAGCTGCTGCCGCCACTGCGGCCATAGCCGCCGCTGTTGCGCTCCGCCTTGCGGGCGGCGCGGCAATCGGGGCAACGGCCAGGGGTGCTGAAGTCCTTGGACCGGTAGAATTCCTGTTCGCTCTCAGTGAAGGTGAACTGCTTGCCGCAGTCATTGCAGGTGATGGTTTGATCTGACATGTTAGTCTCGCTAACTCCTGTTGATAAGATATTCATTGAGGTATCCAGCAGTGGCGGAGCAAGCGAGGCGTTTATCCTGAAGGAGCAACTACACCTGATCGGAACCGAACCATGGATTTCTATGAACTTATTAGATGATATCATGAGTGCAGGGAATCCGCAAATTTAAGAGGCGCGCGTATAAGAAATTTTAATACCGCCTGATTCGCTTTAATGCATCGGATCAATAATTGAGTCTTGACAAGCCCACGCGATCGTGATATAGTGAATACTGTAAGCGCTTACAAAAAAACTGCACCGTTTTGCCGGTCGGACGGCTGCTCTGCCCGGACTGGCAGTCGATTTCTGGGTTTTTGGGTCGTTAGTTTCCGTTTTTCACGCGAAAAGCCAACAAGTCATGTGATCGTTTACGGACAACGGGCGCGCTGATGGCGCCGAAGGCTGTCCGTAGGAGGCCTCTGTGCGACGGGGTGCGAATCGCCACGAGAAGAACATTACGATTCACGATGTCGCCGCGGCGTCTGGCACCTCCTACGGCACCGTCTCGCGGGTCATCAACGACGCCCCGCACGTCAAAGGTGAGACCCGCCAAAGGGTGCTAGCAGCCATGGATCGCCTGGGGTACATCGTGGATCGCCGGGCCCGCAGCCTGGCCGGCGGCCGTTCGCAAGTCCTGGCCGTCCTCGCGCCCGACTTGGGGACCGGCTACATCGGCGAGATCATCCGAGGCATTGACGCGGAAGTTGAGTTGGCGCAGTATGAGCTACTGCTCTACACGACGCACCGTCAGGCTGCCAAGGAGACTTCCTACGTTGCAAACATCGCCCGCGGTATGGCTGATGGACTGGTGCTGGTCCTCCCCAGTAGCCTGGAAGCCATCGTCGCACAACTCAGGCAGATTGAATTCCCGTTCGTGCTGGTAGACTACCAGGGCGTCGAAGATGAGCTGCCGGCCGTATGTGCAACGAACTGGCAAGGCGCCTACAACGCCACCGAGTATTTGATCGAGCTTGGTCACCGCTGCATCGGCTTCATCACCGGTGACATGGAGATGGCGGCCGCACGTAATCGGCTGGCAGGCTACCAGGCGGCGCTGCGGACCCACCACCTACCCGCCGAGGCTGCACTGGTCCGGGAGGGCAAGTTCCACTATTCTGACGGCTATACCGCAACCCTAGCCCTGCTGGCCCTGACCAGACCGCCCACTGCAATCTTTGCCTCTAACGATGACATGGCCTTCGGCGCCCTGGAGGCCCTGCACAGTCAAGGCCTACGCGTGCCCGATGACGTCTCGCTGATCGGGTTCGATGGCATCCCGCAGGCCGCACTGGTGCATCCGCCGCTGACCACCGTTTCTCAGCCCCTCACAATGATGGGGCGCGTCGCGACCCAGATGCTGCTTGACCAGTTGAACGACCCGGGCAAACCGGTGCGACGCATCGACCTGCCCACGGAGCTGGTGATTCGCGGGTCGTGCCAGGCTCCCCAGGGAGGGCGGCCCGAAGGGCAACCTGCCCCGTCACGACCCGCTGCACCTGTCAAGGAGGACGCCTATCGATGAGAAGTGTAAGGCCTTGCTCTCGCGCGCCGCAGGGCGCGCGGGTGATCGAAGATGGCAACGGTGGCAACTTTACCCAATCAGGAGGAGTACACATGCGCACCAAGGTTTCGGTTCTGATCAGCTTGATCATATTGGCAAGTCTCTTGTTGAGCTCCTGCGCGCCGGCGACCGCTCCGGCGACGCAGCCGCAAGCGCCCGCGGCCCCGGCCGCGACGACCGCTCCGGCCGCTCCGGCCGCTCCGGCAGCCAAGGTTGAAGTCAACTGGTGGCACATCTCGACCAAGGATCCCGGCCTGAGCTATTGGCAGAAGCTGGCCGACGACTACATGGCAACGCATCCGAACGTGATCGTCAAGATCACGGTGCTCGAGAATGAGGCCTTCAAGACCAAGCTGACCACTGTCATGCAGTCAGGCAATCCGCCCGACATCTTCCAGAGCTGGGGCGGCGGCACGATGGTCGAGCAGGCCAAGGCCAGCTTGCTGAAGGACATCACCGCGGACATGGACGCCAACGGCGGCGCGTGGCGCAACACCTTCGCGCCGGGCGCGCTGGCGGTCTACTCGTATGGGGGGAAGCAGTACGGCGTCCCGTGGGACATGGGCATGGTCGGCTGGTGGTACAATAAGGACCTCTTCACCAAGGCCGGCATCCAGGACACACCGAAGACCTGGACCGAGTTCCTGGACGCGGTGAAGAAGCTCAAGGCTGCCGGCATCACGCCGATCGCCCTGGGTGAAAAGGACAGCTGGACCGGGATGCACATCTGGTCCTATCTCGCGACGCGCATCGGCGGGCAAGCCGCCTTTGAAGCTGCATTGAACCGCAAGGGCTCCTTCGCAGACCCGGCGTTCGTGCAGGCCTTCGAGAAGCTGCAGGAGCTGATCGCCCTGGAGCCGTTCCAGACAGGCTTCCTCGGCGCCACGCACGACGAGATGCAGGCGACCTTCGGCAATGGGCTGGCAGCCATGGAGTTGTCCGGCCAATGGGCGCCCTCCGTCGAATCGGCGAATGCCGCGGACAAGAAGGGCGTCGCTAACCTCGGCATGTTCGGCTTCCCGGCCATCGAGGGAGGCGCGGGCAGTGCCACGGATGTCATCGGTGGCGGCAATGGCTTTGCGATCGGCAAGAACGCCTCTCCCGAGGCCGTGGACTTTGCCAAGTTCATCACGACCGCTGCCGCTCAGTCGGAAATGGCCGCGTTGGGCATGGGCATCCCGGTGGTGAAGGGCGGCGAGGCCGGCCTGAAGGATGCCAACATGGTCGAGGTCCAGAAGGCCTTCGCGGCAGCCAAGTACTTCCAACTGTACTACGATCAGTTCCTGCCCTCGGCGGTAGGCGGTGCGATCAACGACGCAGTGCAGACGGTCTTTGCGGCTACCGCGAAGCCGGCTGATGCGGCCAAGGCGATCGAAGACGCGGCGGCTAAGTACATCAAGTAGTCGCCGGTACGGGCCCCCGGACATCGTCTCGTTCGCAGGCGATGCCCGGTAGCCCCGGCCGCCCTGCCTGGCGCGGGGCGGAGCTTCTCGTGCTCAGGACGAGGACGACCCCCTATGACGACGCCGACCGCTGGCAACGTGACCGAGGTGCGCCGCGCCGCGGGTTGGAGCCGCCAGGCACAGGACCGGGCGACCATCGCCATCTTCCTCGCGCCGGCCTTCATCCTGTTCATCACCTTCCTGGTCTACCCCATTCTCCGGTCCATCTACTTCAGCACGTTCGATTGGAACGGCCTCGGGCCCGCGGTGGACTTCGTCGGCCTGGCGAATTTCAAGGAAATCCTCGGCGACCGGGTGTTCATGAAGGCGGTGTCGAACTGCCTGCTGATCGTCGTGCTCTCCCTGGGGATCCAGCTGCCCGTCGCCCTGGCGCTGGCGATCATGGTGGGCCGCGATCTGCCCGGCCGCGCCTTCTTCCGCATGATCTTCTTCGTGCCCTATGTGCTCTCCGAGGTCATCACCGGCATCATCTGGATGAGCCTCTTCAACCCGGATCCCGCGCGCGGGTTGATCAACGCGCTCCTGGTCCTCATCCCGGGCGTCAAGCCCCAGAACTTCCTGAGCGATATCCACCAGGTCGTGTTTTGCCTCTTCATCGTGCTGACCTGGAAGTATTTCGGCCTGCATATGCTGTTGTACCTGGCGGGGCTGCAGAATATCCCGCGCGAGGTCGACGAGGCGGCGCTCATGGATGGCGCCAACCGGTGGCAGTTGACACGGTACATCACGATTCCGATGCTCGGCAGCACCATTCGCACCGTCGTCCAGCTGTCCGTCCTCGGTTCGTTGACGCAGTTCAACCTGGTGTGGGTGATGACAGGCGGCGGGCCGGTCAACGCCAGCGAATTCATGGCGACTTACATGTACCGCTTCGGCTTCAGGCGCTATCAGTTGGGCTACGGCTCGGCCGTGGCGCTGGTGATGTTGGCGATCTGCCTGGCCTTCTCCGTGGCCTACATGCGGCTCGCGCGGCACGAAGATTTTTGAGGATCGAAAGGACCGAACATGGCGCCAGCCTCCGCTCGCTTCCCACGAAGAATGGCCGCACGCAAGTTCTGGCCCAGGTTCTTTCAGTACCTGGTCCTCTCCGTCATCGCCCTGATCATCGTCGTGCCCCTGGTGGTCCTGCTCTTCGCCAGCCTCAAGAACAGCGGCGAGATGTTCCTGAGCCCCTACACGATCCCCAATCCACCGCGCTTTGAGAACTACCAGGCGATTCTGTCTGCGCCCTCCTATTGGGTCTTCATGAAAAACAGCCTGATCGTCATGGCAGCGACGACCTTCGGCGTGCTGCTCGTGTGCAGCATGGCGGCGTTCGTATTTGCCCGAATGAAATTCAGCGGCAAGGACGCGGCCTTCACGTTCCTGACCCTGGGGCTCATGTTCCCGATCACCGTGGCGATGATGCCGGTCTACCTGGTGATTCGCCAGATGCAGCTGACCGATACGCTCATTGCGGTCATCCTGGTGCAAACCGCCTTCGGCATCTCCAGCAACCTCCTGATCCTCCGCGGCTTCTTCGCGGCCGTTCCCGGCGAGCTGCAGGACGCCGCAGCCATCGATGGCTGCAGCGACTTCGGCTTCTTCTGGCGCATCCTGATGCCGTTGGTGCGGCCCGCGTTGGCCGCGGTCGGCGCACTGACGATGATCGTCAGCTGGAATGACCTGCTCACACCGTTGGTCATCCTGGACCGCGAGGCCAAGTGGACGCTGCCGCTCGGAACCATGCAGTTTCAGGGCCAGTACAGCTCGGATCTGGCCGCGGTCTCCGCCTTCGTCGCCCTGTCCGCGATCCCCGCGATTCTCTTCTATGTCTTTGCCGAGCGGCAGATCGTATCCGGCCTGACGGCCGGCGCGCTCAAGGGCTGAGCGGAGCGCGCGCCATCACGCATCACGAGGCAACCATGACGACCATCCCGGCCTACCGAGACCCGACCCTGCCCGTCCCGACACGCGTCGATGACCTTGTCGATCGGATGACGCTCGCTGAGAAAGCGAGCCAGATGGCCTACGACTCGCCGGCCATCGAGCGGCTGGGCATCCCGAAGTACAACTGGTGGAACGAGTGCCTGCACGGCGTCGCGCGGGCCGGCGTTGCGACCGTCTTCCCGCAGGCGATCGGCCTGGCCGCGACCTGGGACACGGGCCTGCTGGGCGAGGCGGCGGCTGCCATTGCGGACGAGGCGCGTGCCAAACATCATGAGTTTGTGCGCCGCGGCGTACGCCAGATCTACACCGGCCTCACCTTCTGGTCGCCAAACGTCAACATCTTTCGCGACCCGCGCTGGGGTCGCGGCCAGGAGACCTACGGCGAAGACCCCTACCTCACAGCCCGAATGGGCGTAACTTTCGTGAAAAGCTTGCAGGGCGATGACCCTGACCACCTGAAAGTGATCGCGACCCCGAAGCATTTCGCCGCCCACAGCGGCCCCGAGAGCATCCGCCATGAATTCGACGCACGTGTGAGCGAGCGCGATCTGCGGGAGACCTACCTGCCCGCGTTCGAGGCCTGCGTAATGGAGGGACAAGCCGCATCGGTGATGGGCGCCTACAACCGTCTGAACGGTGAGGCGTGCTGCGCCAGCCCCACGCTACTCCGCAAGATACTGCGCGAGGAGTGGGGCTTTGCCGGGTACGTGGTCTCCGACTGTTGGGCGATCAACGACATCTTCGGCGGGCACAGGCTGGTCGAGACGCCGGCCGAGGCCTCGGCCCTGGCGGTGAACGCGGGCTGCGACCTGGAGTGCGGGTGCGCCTACCTGTCGCTGCTCGAGGCGGTCGAACGCGGCCTGATCGACGAGGCGACGATTGACCGGGCCGTGAAACGGTTGTTTGCCGCCCGGTTCCGCCTTGGGATGTTCGATCCCCCGGAACAGACGCCGTTCGCAGGGATCCCATTTGCGATTAACGACTCCCCTGAACATCGCAGCCTGGCGCTGCGGGCCGCGCGGGCATCCATTGTGTTGCTGAAAAATGACGGCTTGCTGCCCCTGGCAAAAGGCCTCAAATCCATTGCGGTGATCGGGCCGAACGCCGACGACCCGTCAGCGCTGCTGGGCAACTACCGCGGCACACCCTCGCACGCAGTCACGCCACTGGAGGGGATCCGCCGGATGGTTTCGCCCGAGACGATCGTGTACGCGGCCCGGGGCTGTGAGATTGTGGACGGTATGCCGCCGTTGAGCCCGATTCCGACCACCTGCCTGCGCCCTGCACCCGCCGGGCTTCACGCGTCAGACGCCAGGCGTCAGGCGTCAGCCCACGGCTTGTCCGGCGCCTACTTCCCTGGCCGTTTAATCTCCGAGACGCACCAACCCGCCTTCGTCCGCCTGGACCCAATCGTAGATTTCGCCTGGCATGATGTCTCGCCGCTGGGCGAGTGCGCCACTGATCCCTTCTGCGTGCGCTGGACGGGCGCGCTGATTGCGCCAACCACCGGCAGATACCTGTTGGGGGTCCGGGGGTCGAGCGCATACCGACTGCGGCTGGATGGCCGCGAGCTGCTCCCGTATGAAAGCAACGACCACGAAGTCTTCACCCGAACGGTTCCGGCCGACCTGGAGGCTGGCCGGCGCTACGACCTGTGCCTCGATTACGCTAATACCGGCCGCGATCCGCAGGTGCAACTGCTGTGGGCCGCGCCGGGCCAGGACGATACTGCTGCGGCGCTGGCTGCGGCCGGGCAGGCCGAGGTCGTGGTGCTGGTGATGGGGCTATCGCCTGCGGTGGAGGGCGAGGAAATGCCGGTGAACGTCGCAGGGTTTGTTGGCGGCGACCGGACCGAGATCGGACTGCCGGCGACCCAGGAGGCGCTGCTCCGGCGCATTCATGCCCTGGGCAAGCCGGTGGTCCTGGTGCTGCTGGGGGGCAGTGCGCTGGCCGTCAACTGGGCGGACGAGCACGTGCCAGCTATCCTGCACGCGTGGTATCCCGGTGAGGAGGGCGGCACGGCCATCGCCGATGTGCTCTTCGGCGACTACAATCCGGCCGGCCGGCTGCCGGTCACGACTTACAAATCGCTTGACCAACTGCCGCCGTTCGACGACTACGCCCTGGCCGGCCGCACCTATCGCTACATGAACAGCGACCCGCTCTACCCGTTTGGACACGGCCTGAGCTACACCCACTTCGCGTACACTGACCTGCATATTTCCCCGGCTCGTATGGAAGCCGCCGGGCAGGTCGAGGTTGCGCTCACCGTCGCTAACGTGGGTGAGGTCGCGGGTGACGAGGTTGTGCAGCTGTATGTGAGCTACAAAGGCTCGGCGGTCAGCCGGCCGGTGCGAGAGCTGAAAGGTTTCACTCGCATCTCCCTGGCGCCCGGCGAGCGGCGCAACGTGATCTTTCCCCTAGCAGCCGCGCAGCTTCGCTATTGGGGTGGCGAGGGATGGGTGTTTGAGCCTGGGACGATAGAGGTGCAGGTCGGCAGCTCGTCCCGCGACATCCGCCTGGTTGGCTTGGTTGAAACCGATAAGACTGCTTGAGCACGGCAATTTGCTCATTGAATAACTTCGATCTCCGTTGTTAGCAGCTCCGCAGCGCCGAGCGCTTGGCCGCGCGCGCCCGGAGAGCAGCCGCCGGCCAGCAGCCGGACCTGCCCGGGCTCCAGCCGCGATCGACCTTCGTCATCCACCAGCAGCAGCATGTCCGGCGTCACGGTGAACAGCACTTCCCGGCGTTCGCCCGGAGCCAGCGCCACCCGCTGAAAGGCCACCAGGCTCCAGAGCGGCGCTTCGACCGAAGTCTCCAGGTCAGCGACGGGCAGCCGGCTGAGATAGAGCTGCACGACCTCCTCGCCGGCCACGGAGCCGGCGTTGGCTACGAACAGCCGGACCAGCACGCTCTCGCCCGCCCGAACCGGCGATGGAACTGCCACCAGGTCGCCGTATGCAAAGCGCGTATAGCTGAGCCCGAAACCGAAAGGATACAGCGGTTCCCAGCTCGCATAGCGGTAGGTGCGCTCCCGCATCGCGTAATCCCCAAACGGCGGAAGCTGACCCACCGACTGCGGAAAGGTCACCGGCAACCGGCCTGAAGGCACGGCACGGCCGAACAACACGTCAGCCACGGCGCGTCCCCCCTCCTGGCCTGGATACCAGGCGAAGACGATCGCCTGGACCAGATTCGCCACTTCGCCCAGCGCGATCGGGCTGCCGCCAGTCAACACCAGGACAATCTTGGCTCCGTTCTGCGCCAACTGCTTAACGAATGCCTGCTGCACTGCAGGCAGCCCGATATCCGACCGGTCGCCGCCCTCGGCCGCTAGGATCGCATCCCCTTCCTCCCCTTCCAACAAAGGCAGCAGCCCCATGCACGCGATCGTGACGTCGCACTTAGCTGCATTGGCTGCTGTCGAGTCATAAGCATTCACATTAGGCGCCACAAGCTGGCATCCAGGACGATACTCCAGCGCCACCCCTTCAGGGATTGCGCCCGCAATCCCCTCCACCAGGGTGGTCATGTGCTCGTTCAGCCCAAAGTAATTGCCCAGCAGCGCATCCACGGTGGCCGCGGTAGGACCAACCACTTGCACTCTGTGCAGGGTCGGCGGCAACGGCAGCAGCCCACCGGCGTTCTTCAGCAGCACGACCGACTTCACCGCGGCCTCATACGCCAAATCACGATGCGCGGCACAGCCGACGATCTCAGGCGGGATGCTCGCATAGGGTACGCGATCCGGCGGGTCGAACAGGCCCAGCTTGAAACGCGTAGCCAGGGTGCGCGCCAATGCCCGGTCCACGTCGGCCTCGGTGACCAGCCCGCGGTCGATGGCCTCCCCCAGGTGCTCGAAGACGTGGCCGCACTCCAGGTCGCAGCCGCAGCGCAGGGCCAGCGCGGCGCTCTCGACTGCGTCCGCCGTGACATGATGGCTCTGATGGAGGTCGTCGAGCGCGCCGCAGTCCGACACGAAATGCCCCGCAAAGCCCCACTCGCCCCGCAGGACCTCCTCGATCAGATGCCGGCTGGCGCAGCAGGGCTCATCGTTGACCCGGTTATAGGCGCCCATCACCACCTCCACCCTGGCCTCCCGCACCAGCTTGCGAAACGCGGGAAGATAGGTGGCATGGAGATCGCGGCGGGATACGGCAGCATTGAAGCTGTGACGCAGGGCTTCAGGACCGCTGTGGACGGCGTAGTGCTTAGCGCAGGCCGCGACTTTCAGATAGCGCAGGTCATCTCCTTGCAGGCCGGTCACGTACGCTGCGGCCATCTCCCCCGTCAGGAACGGATCTTCGCCCCAGGTCTCCTGACCGCGACCCCAGCGCGGATCGCGGAAGATGTTGACGTTGGGCGACCAGAAGGTCAGGCCCTGATACCCGCTCGCCTCCCCCTGGTTGCGCAGTGCTGCATGGTGCTTGGCACGCGCCTCGTCCCCGATGGCGCTGCCGATGCGACGTATCAGGGCGGGATCCCAGGTGGCAGCCAGGCCGATCGCCTGGGGAAATACCGTCGCCCGTCCGTTGCGGGCCACACCGTGGAGCGCCTCATTCGCGTAATTATAGGCAGGGATGCCCAACCTGGGGATTGCCTGTGCCTGATGGCACATCTGGCCGATCTTCTCCGGCAGCGTCATGGCCGCCAACAGATCGGCGACCCGAGCAGCCACCGGCTGATCCGGGTCTAGGTAAATCGGGGACGCGACAGAAGTGGTCTCACCCTTCATCTCGCCTCCTCTTTTTGGGCGCTGATTTTCCTGATTATCATGATTTTGATGGTTCCGGTCAGTAAGGATATGACCAACGATGCCGCCCTGACCCGACCTGGAGTTGCTCGCCAGGCTGTCCGGGCAGGTGGACCTCGGCGGAGGTGTTGGGGGGAATCTCGACATCCACCATCATGCTGCCGCCCTCGATCCGCCAGGAGCACTCGGCCGGACCGTAGGGAGTACGGTGGCGGGCACGGGCCCAGGTGAGGCCGCCGCCAGGGTTGGGCCGAACTAAAATCCGGCGGTAGCCGGGTGCGGCCGGGGCCAGGCCCGCGACCGTGCGGTGCAGCCAGTCGGCCACGGCCCCCAGCGCGTAGTGGTTGAACGATGTCATCTGGCCGGGATTCACCGACCCATCGGGCAGCAGGCTGTCCCAGCGCTCCCAGATAGTGGTGGCACCCATGGTCACCGGGTAGAGCCACGAGGGGCACTCCGTCTGCAACAGCAGGCGGTACGCCGTCTCGACCTCGCCTACGCCGCATAGAGCATCGCAGATCAGCGGTGTGCCCACAAAGCCTGTACTGATACGATAGTCCTCCGCCGCGACCAGCTCCGCCAGCCGGCGACCAGCTCCCTGCCGCTGCTCCACAGTGGGGAGCAGCGCGAATTGCAAGGCCAATGCATACGCAGTCGCCGCGTCGCTGACCATGCGTCCCGCAGGAGTGACATAGGTACGCGCGAAGGCCGCTCTGACCTCCGCGGCAAGGGCGGCGTAATGGATTGCGTCCGCGTCCTGGCCGAGCACTTCCGCGGCCTGGCAGACCAGCTCGGCCGAACGGGCGAAGTAGGCCGTTGCCACGATCTCGGACGCCGTGCGCGCGTCCCCCGGGCGATCGGGCGGTGCTTTCGGGTCCAGCCAATCGCCGAGCTGCCTGCCTGCCCACAGCCGCGTCTCGCCCGCGGCACGGGCAACCGCATCGACCCAGGCCGCCATGCTGGCGAACTGATCGGCCAGGATGCCCGCATCACCATAGCGCTGGTATAACATCCAGGGCACGATAACCGCGGCATCGCCCCATGCCGCCGCGAGCCAGACCGGCTCCGCCAGCATGTAAGGCACCACGATAGGCACGGCGCCGCCCGCAGCCGACGCCTCTGCGGCCAAGTCGGCTAGCCACGACCGAAGGAAACCAGCCGCGTCGTAGAGGAAGCAGGCGGTGGGCGCGAAGACCTGGAGGTCGCCAGTCCAGCCCAGGCGCTCATCACGCTGCGGACAGTCGGTAGGGAGGTCCAGGAAATTGCCGCGCATGCTCCACACCACGTTCTCATGGAGGCGATTGACCAGCGGGTCGGAGCACTCAAACCAGCCGGTGCGTTCCAGGTCCGAGTGACACACCACGGCCCGGATCGCGTCCGCCGCCAGCAGGCTGGCACGCTCGCCCGGCCAGCCGTCCACCTCGGCATAGCGGAAGCCATGAAAAGTGAAGCGCGGCTCCCAGGTCTCCACTCCCCCAGCCAGAGTATAGCAATCGGTGGCCTTTGCCCCGCGCAACGGCCGCGTGCACAGCTCGCCATTCTCCAGCACTTCGGCGTGGCGGAGGGTGATCGTCTGCCCCGCGCGACCCGTCAGGTTCAGCCGCAGCCTGCCAACCAGGTTTTGCCCGAAATCGATAATGGTGCGGCCCGAGGGCGAGGTCGTGATGGCGACCGGCGCGATCGTCTCGATGCGCCGCACGGGCGGCCCAGACGGCGCGACCAGGGTCGCCAGATCCCGCGGCACCAGCCGCACGCCAGCCCAACCGCCGTCGTCGTAAGGGGCGGCGGACCAGCCGCCCCGCGCCAGGCGGGCATCGTAGGTCTCGCCATCGTAGATGTCACTGGCCAGGATCGGCCCGGTTGCGGCGCGCCACGACTCGTCGGTGACGATGCGCTCGGCTGTGCCATCCTCGTACTCGATCTCAAGCTGAGCCAGCAGCGCCAGCCGGTCGCCGTAGATGTTGCGTCGCCCGCCGCGGAACCCCAGCCGCCCGCGATACCAGCCATCGCCCAGGATGGCGCCGATCGCGTTGCGGCCTCCCTTGATGAAGCCAGTCACGTCACACGTCTGGTAGCGCAGCCGGTGGGCGTAGCTGGTCCAGCCGGGCGCCAGGACATGATCGCCGACGACCGCGCCGTTGATCTGCGCCTCGTAGACACCCAGGCTGGTCACATACAGGCGAGCCCGGCGGACGCCCGGCCGGACGGCAAACTCATGGCGGAGCAGGGGACACGGCTGAGGCTGACTGACGTCCTCGTCCCAGTCCGGCGTGATGAACCGTGCGGTCCAATCGCTGGGCGCCAACAAGCCCGCCTCGACCGGGGCCGGCTCGCTCCACGCGGACACCCGGCCGTCCGTCGCCCAGGCGCGCACCCTGACCAGCGCCCGTTCGCGCGAGGCCAGCGGTGCAAACGGCCAGGGCACGAGCACCGACTCGCCCGACGCCACCGGCCCGCTGCGCTGTAACACGAGCCGCTGGCTTGTGGGCTGCCGCAATCCAGCGGATTGTGCTACGGGTTCACCGCCATCCAGCGCATTGCGGTACGCCTCGACCTCGTAGTCGGTCTGCTGCCAATCGCTGACCGCGCAATCGCCGGCCGCGGCCGCAACGATCCAGGACAGCCTGGGGGTTGCGACGCCGATGCCGAGGGCGCCGTCACCGGCGGCGCGGAGATGCTCGAAACGCAAGTCGGTGATAATGGGAGTGTGGAATGACATGTCCGTCTCTTCGAGATGACCAGTCAGCCTGAACCCATCGAAGGATGATGCCCGTCCCGCGGGCCGCATCCTTCGATGCGCTCAGGCTGCTCACTTGTGTGGACTGGCAATCATCTTATCATTACTTCTTCGTCAGACGTTCGATCAATGCCTGCAAGTCCTCAGCACCCTTGTCAACCGTAGACTTGTCGTACGCTACCGCCTGACCGATCAGACGAAGCTCGTTCACAAACTCCTGGTCATTCGGGAGGTTCGGGCCCTGCGGGATCGTGCGATCGGCTACCGCATCGTAGATTCGATAAACCTCTTTATCGGTCTTGGAGGCCCCGACCGCGGTTGATTGACGCACAACCGGCGAGCAAGGCACACCGCGGTTGGTTTGAAGCACCACGCCCGCCGTTGGCGTGGTAACGAAGAAGTTGATGAACAGCGCCGCCGCCTCCTTGTTCTTGCTGTCCTTGTAGACACCCAAGTACTGGCTCATCTGGATGACGTACGACTTTTCGCCGCCCTTGGGGAGCGTCGTCGCGCCGAGCTTATCGGTCATGGCCGCCTGATAACCCGCTAACTGGTTGCTCCAGATCAAGCCGATCGCTGCCTTGCCCGCCACAAGCGCCGAGCTGTCCGTCCCGGTTTCAGCATAGGTCGCGGTGGTGTCCGCGTCAGGGATCAGACCTTCGGCGCGCATATCAGCCCACAACTGAAGCCATTTCCGGGCGGAATCAACCGTCGCGTACGATTTGCCGCCTTCGTCCAGAGTCCATAGCTTGGTGCCCTGCTGAGTGTAGAAATAGCTGAGGTAGTTTGCCTGATTGGTGCTATTGTCTACAAAAGGCCAGACACCCTGAGGCAGTTTCGTCTTGAGTTCCTTGCCGTAAGCGAGCAGCTCATCCCAAGTCATGTTGTCCTTCGGGAGCGCAACCCCCGCCGCCTCGATCATCGTCTTGTTATAGGCAAGGATGAGCGTGTTCGTGCCCAGGCTGATGGCATAGAGCTTGCCGTCAGCGTCCGTCGCAGGAACAAGCGCATTCTGGTCAAACCGCTCGGGCGTGTCGATCAGGAGCTGCTTACCGAGATAGCCATTGAGGGGCTCAAGGTACTGCTTGTAGTCGGGCCAGTTGCCGCCGAACTGAATGATGTCGGGGGCGTTGTTGCCCTGGAGCTGTGTGTCGATGATTTGAAAGTGATCAGCCGTACCGCCATTGGGCTCGCCCACCACCTTGATCTCAGGATACGCCGCCTGGAACAACTGGATGACCTGCAGGGTCCTGGCAGCGCGGTCATCGTTGCCCCACCACCCCATGCGGATCTCAGCAGGACCGCCCGTGTAAACTGGGAGTCCGTCGGAGCGGGATGGGACTGCGGTGACTTCTACCACAACTTCTTTCTCAACAACCTGTGTCTTAACGACTTCTACGGTCTGAACAACCGGCTTCTCAACAACCTGGGTCTGGACAATGACCTGGGGTGTCGGCTGTGCGCACGCCGCAAGCATCACCGCGAGCAGTGCCAAAAGTGTAATGACGCGAAAGCCTTTCATCTTTGAACCCTCCTGTCTCTGTAGCGCTGAGCGGATAAACCGGAAATACGTCTGTTGTGAAACAACACCCTGTCATCATTTCATACGCAAGTCCTCCTTTGTGTAAGGGGAGACTCCCAACACGTTGTTGTGCTAACCCTTTATGCCCGTAGTCGAGATGCCCTGTACAAAGTACTTCTGCAGAGAAAAGAACAGGATAAAAGTGGGCACCATAGACAGCGTGGCCATCGCCAGCGCGCCGCCCCAGTTGGACACCGCGCCCGCGTCGCCGACGAACGTGCGCAGCGCGCGCGACACGCTGAAAACCTCCGGCTTTGTGAGGTACAGCAGATGGTTGAAAAAGTCATCCCACGTCCAAAGGAACGTGAACAGCGCAGTCGTGACCAGAGCAGGGGTTGTGAGCGGTACGATGATACGCAGGAAAACCCCCCATTTCCCGCACCCGTCGATAATCGCCGCCTCGTCGAGCTCTTTTGGCAGGCTGCGGATGAACTGCACGAGCAGAAATACGAAGAACGCGTCCGTCGCGAGAAATTTCGGCACGATTATCGGGAGGTACGAACCCACCCACCCGAAAGTATTGAACAGGATATAGCGCGGCACGATCGTGACCTGGCCCGGGAGCATGAGCGTTACCATCATCACCGCGAACCAGAAGTCCCTGCCCGCGAATTTGAGCCGAGCGAACGCGTACGCCGCCATCGTGCAGGTTATCAAGTTCCCGACAATGGCCACTGCACACATAAAGAGCGAATTAGCGAAAAACCTCCCAAAGGACGTGCCCGCATAGCCTTTCCACCCGGTGATGTAATTTTCAACGGTTACGGCTTTCGGTATGAGCCCCGGGTCACTGAAAATCATATTGTTGGGCTTAAACGAGCTGACAATCATCCAGACGATGGGGTAGATCATGAACAGCCCCACGACAATGATGAACAGATGCGTCAAAGCATGGCGTACAACCGTACTGGCTTTCACGTTATTCCCCAGTTCCATAGGATACCCACAAATTCGACGTTCTGAAGACAAGCACCGTGAGCACCCCGATGATGAGCAGCAGCACCCACGCCATCGCGGACGCGTATCCCATCTCGTGGTATGTCCATCCCTGGATATACAGGTGAAGAGTGTAGAACAGCGTGGAGTTGAGCACGCCCCCCCGACCGCCGCCGATGATATAGGCCTGGGTGAACGTCTGGAACGCGGATATCATCTGCATGACCAGGTTGAACAGAATCACCGGCGAGAGCAAGGGGATGGTTATGGAGAAGAACTGCCGCACCTTGTTCGCGCCGTCCACGCTTGCCGCATCGTAATACTCCTCTGGGATTTGCTTCAGCCCTGCAAGAAAGATAATCATCGATGAGCCGAACTGCCACACCGTCAGCAGAACGAGCGTCCAAAGCGCATACTTGGGATTGGTGATCCAGCCGGGAAGGTCGGTGAAGCCGATTGTTCCCAGTAAACCGTTCACCAGGCCATCTTTCTCGAACAGCTTCCTCCACAGCACCGCGATCGCTACTGAACCGCCGAGCAGCGTGGGGATATAGTACACCGCGCGGTAGAACGGCACCCCCCGCAGTTTCTGATTCATCAGCATCGCCACAGCGAGCGCGAAAATCAGCTTCAGCGGCACGGACACGAACACATAGGTAAACGTCACAAGCAGTGACTTTAGATAATATGGATCCACGCGCATAACCTCGCCCGTGGACGCGGTGAACTTCGACAGCCCGACCAACGGCCCGAACATTCTCAGATAGTTGCCAAGCCCAATCCAGTGCGTTGAATCGGGCTTTGTGAAATCATAATTCGTGAAACCGAGCCAGAGCGAGTATACCATCGGGTAAAGCGTCAGGATGAGGAAACCCAGGAGCCAAGGCGTGAGGAAACTATAGGCGGCGGCGTTGCGTCTGAAAAACTTGGCGATACCGGACATCTTGTGCATCGAGAAACTTCCTTACGTTCCTCACTAAGCCGGAGCCGGGCCTGTCGACTCACGAATGATAAACCGGGCCCCGGCATCAACTCTCTGATGGGGCCGTTCAGGATCCTGGATACGGGCCAGCAACAGCTTCACCGCTTCCCGCCCCACTCGCACCATATCCTTGGAGCTCGTCGTCAGACGCGGTGTCAGGTAGCTGGCCAGGGCAATATCATCATAGCCTACCAGTGATAGGTCGGCGGGAACGCGCACCCCCAGGTCACTGGCCGCGCGCAGCGCGCCGATGGCCAGCAGGTCGTTGATGACGAGCAAAGCCGTGGGGCGCGCCGGGAGCTTAAGAAGCTGCAGGGCGGCCTGATAGCCGTCCTCGATGGTCGCACCGCACGTGATGATCAGGGCCGGGTCAACGGGTAGGCCGGCCGCTCGAAGGCAGTCCTGGTAAGGCAGCAGACGATCCATACCTCCCGCAGCATCACCTGGCAAACCAGCGGCACCAAGACTGTCCCATGGCGGCCGCACGCCGTAGATCAAGCCAATCCGCCGGTGCTGCAGTGACAATAAATAGGCTATCGCGTCTCGGGTTGCAGCTTCATAATTGGACACCACGCAGTCTATGGTGGGGTGCTCACCTATTCTCGCGATGGGAAATCGCCGCTTAAGGAGCTGGGTCAGAATCTTCTGCGCCTCTTCCGATTGGAAGATGTAAGAGCTCATCAGAATTAGCCCATCGATGCGCCGACGTGATAGCTCCTTGAGAATATCTTCGCCATATTCAGGACTAAGATCTGCGCTGGAGAGGAGCAAGTGATAACCCGAAGAGCGGAGCTCCTGCTCAACCCCGTCAGCGGTTTGCCAGAAATGGGGATTACGGATATCGGGGATGATCAGCCCGATTGTTTTTGTATGACCTGAACGCAGGGCCTGAGCGCGGGCATCCGGCTCATAGCTAAGCTCCTCGACGGCCGCCAAGACCCGTTTGCGGGTTTCTTCGGAGATCGGCACCCGGTCCTGGGCGACGCCGTTCAGGACATATGACACGGTTGCCCTTGAGACACCAGCCAGGCGAGCTACGTCAGTTTGGGTGGGTCTTTTCATTGTCATACAGCCACCGGTCTCAAGTTGTTGCTATCGTGGATAAACAGCGGAATAAACGGCGTTTCGATCACTTACACGCATAACCTTACACGTGTAAGTAACAATCAAAACAATATCATGAAACGGCACGGGTGTCAAGCCTTTTTGAGCTTTTGCAGGGTTATGAGGGGAAATCCCCTAACTGAGGATTAAGTCGTCCTTACCACCAGCGCACCCGGCGTTGCACCAGCGTCCGCCCCTTCCAGGTAGTCCGGCCGCGCCGGACCAGCGCAATCGAACGAACAGCGATGAACAGCGCCAGCAGGATCGTTAGTGGATACAGAGGAATCAGGTGCACCGGAAACCCGAAGCGGAGATAGCACAGCCCCCACGAAACCAGGCCTAACGTCACCCCGATCAGAGCGATGCCGGCATCGAGCGCAGGCACCGGCGCGCCGCATAGGCGAGCGAGCAGCACACCGAGCGGCAGCAGAAAAACGATCGCCAGCCAGCTCCACACCGCGATGAACGGCAGCAACCGGTTGCCGAACGCCGAAAACAGGTTCTTGGAAAACCCCTCGAAAACCTGGCCTGCGCACCGATACATCCGGCAGCGGACGTCGCGCGTGGCATCCGCCAAGCGCCAACGAAAACCCTGGCCCTTGATCCGCCGGCCGAGGGCCATGTCGTCCACCGGATCGCTGCGCACAGCCGCGTAGCCCCCAATTGCCGCGTAGGCGCTCTTCCGAAACAGCATGTATTGGCCGATGGTCGCCGATAGCGACCTGAAAGGATAGCGGTAAGCCACGGCCAGCGGCAAGAAGGTGAAGATGCTCCACGGGATGACCGGCACCGTCAACCGTTCAGCCCAGGTGACAATCTCTTCGTGTGGGATCGCGGTCAGCAGATCGGCGTCTTCCGCCTCCAACGCGGCAACGCCGTGGCGGATGGATTGTGGGCCGTGCCGCGTATCGGCATCGGTGAAAAGAAGCAGCTCGCCATCAGACGCCTCGGCCAGTTGTTGGCAGGCCCAATGCTTGCCCAGCCAGCCCTCGGGTAGGTCCGCGCCCGTCAACACCCGCAGCCGCGGCTCACTCGCGCTCAGCGTCACGAGAATCTCGCCGGTCCGATCGGTCGAGTGATCATTCAAGACCACGACCTCGAAGTCGGGATAGTCCTGCGCCAGCAGCGAACGCACGCAGTCGCCGATGTGATCCTCTTCGTTCCGCGCAGGCACCAACACCGAGACGCGCGGCAGCCGTATGGCTGGCCGATAACGGTCCATCCGTCGCAGCATGCGCCAATTGCTGAGGCTGATGAGCACCAGACACGCTGCGAAGGCCACCACGGAAATCTCAAAGTAGAGCCACAAGGGTCTCATAGCCCTGGCTGCTCCCTCGCCTTCGACCGCAGGCCGGGCCGCTGTCGCAGATCAGCGCGGTGCGTCCAGGCAACGATCGCCACCGTGCCAACCCAGGCGACGAACAAAGGAAGCGTCAGACCGGCAACCAGACCCGGGCTGCGCCAGTGCAATGCAGGGGTCAGGAGGAAGCCCAGGAGCGCCAGCAGTGCAGCTATCGCCGCCCAGCCGGAGGTGTTCAACAGCTTATAAAACACGAAAACCGAGACGCCCATGACGAACGGGCCGAACGGCGCGGTCAGCGCCGTCCACGCGCCGAACGTGCACGCCAGCGCCTTGCCGCCGCGAAAGCCGAGGAACGGCGAAAAGGCGTGCCCGAGGATGGGCGCCAGCATGACCGGCACAAGCGGCCAGCCGGCCACCTGAAAGACGTAATGGGCCAGCGCCACCGGCACGGCAGCTTTGAGCATATCCAGGATGATCGCCAGCACGCCCAGGCCGCGACTGCCGGCGCGGATCACGTTGGTTCCGCCGGGATTGCCATCGCCGTAGCTGCGGATGTCGGTGCGGAGCACCAGCTTGCCCAGCCACACCGAAATGGGCAGGGAACCGAGCAGGAAACCGAGTAGGGTCCAGATGAGTGCGAGCATGATCATTTAGCAAGTATACAACAGCGCGACCCGGAGCATCAAAAAGCATGTACCGATTCGACCGACTCTGCCCACAACCTCCGAGGCTGGCTTGCCTCCACCAGTCATGCTATACTTCACTTAAAAGGAGTCGCACATGAAGCCAGCTCTGCTCGTCGTCGATGTCCAGAAAGCGTTCTTCAAATTCGATCCTGTCACGACCCAATCCCTCGAGAGCGCCATCGAGTACATCAACGCAGCCATCGCACTGTTCAGAAAGAAGAACCTGCCGGTCATTAGCGTGCAGCACATGGAACCCGAGGACAAGCTCGTGCCCGGCGAAGAGGGGTTCGATCTGCCCGACCAGTTGGATATTCTCGAGTCGGACCTGCACATCCACAAGACCTACGGGAACGCTTTCAACAAGACCCCGCTGGCGGAGGAGCTACGCAAGCTCGGCGTGGACACCGTCATCATCACCGGCTTCTGCGCCGAATACTGTGTCCTGTCCACCTATCGCGGGGCGCAAGACCTTGACCTGACGCCCATCATCCTGCGCGACTCGATTGCCAGCGGCAGTGCGGAGCGCATCCGCTTCGTCGAGGGCATCAATGACGTCATCTCCTACGGAGCCTTGAAGCAGGTCCTGGAGTAGCGCATGGTCGATGCTGAAGGTTCGGCCCAGCCCTTGCCGCTGCAAGCCCGTTATGTCCACACCAACCTGATCGCGGCCGACTGGCAGGCGCTCGCCCACTTCTATGAGAACATCTTCGGTTGCGTGCGCGTGCCGCCGGAACGCGACCTGTCCGGGCCAACCATGGAGGCGGGCACCGGCATCCCGGGAGCGCACCTGACCGGGGTCCACCTCCGCCTGCCGGGCCACGGCGACACGGGTCCGACGCTGGAGGTCTTCTCCTACGACCGCCTGGCTGACAGGTCGCCCACGGCGGTCAACCGGCTCGGCTTCGCCCACCTGGCCTTCAGCGTGACTGATGTTGCGGCGGCGCGGGCCGCGGTGCTGGCAGCCGGCGGCCGGCCCGTGGGAGAGGTCGTCACCCTTGACGTGGCAGGCAGCGGACGCATCACCTGGTGCTACATCACCGACCCGGAAGGAAACGTCATCGAGCTGCAAGCCTGGGCCAAGGAAAAGGAACTACTGCAGGGCTTGGTGTTCGGCGAGAGCCTGCAAGATGCAGGCGTCCTGGACCTGCTGCAGATCACCCGCACGGAAACGTGGCACGTCACCAACGCGGCACCCTACCAGCCGGACACCTGGACCGCCCTGTCGTTCGAGGTCGACGCCAAGCAGGCAGATGCGATCTGCCAGGCGTTGAGCCGCGCGCTCAAACCCGGAGGCTGGTACGTCAACGCATCCACCGCGAGCCGGGTGTACGTGATCTTCCCCGACCGGGTCTTCGTCTACCGTCAGGGCGACCGCGAGCAACGAGCCGCAGCTCAGAAGCATGCGCTGTCGCTGGGCGTCCCGGAGAGCCAACTGGATTGGGGGGAATAGTGCGGTAGTGCAATCGTCCGATAGTGAGATCGTGCGGGTCATTTGAGGGATGAGAGATGGCGGGCCTTCAGCAACCCCATGCTCGTTGGCGCGGTCGCCTACGGCTCGGTCGTCGCTGCTGATATTGCTATGGAGTCACGATGAGCGCCAAACAAGTTCATGCGACGAGCATCCTGCAGAAAAGCGGCTTGCCCGCCGCGGCCTATGTGATCAATCCGTACACCGGCTGTGTGCATGGCTGTGTGTATTGCTATGCGCGCTTCATGAAACGATTTACGGGGCATTCCGAGGCCTGGGGCGCCTTTCTCGATGCCAAGGTCAATGCCGCGGAGGTATTGCAAGGACAACTGGCCCGCAGGCGAGAACCGCTCAAAGAGATGGTGTTCTTCTCCAGCGTCACCGATCCCTATCAGCCGGCGGAGAAACAATATCGCCTGACGCGCAGCCTGCTCGAGGTGCTGCTGGAGCACCAGGTTCCGATATCCATCCTCACGAAATCCGATCTGGTGTTGCGGGATATTGACTTGCTCGAGCGCTTCGAGAGTTGCAAGGTCGGCCTGAGTCTCATGACGTTGGACGAGGAGATGGCGCACAAGATGGAACCCCGGGCGGCCTCTCCAGAGCGGCGTCTCCGGGCGCTGACCACTCTGCGGGAGCATGGCATTCGAACACAGGCGTTCATCAGTCCTTACCTGCCGGGCATCAGCGACCTCGATCGGCTTGTCGAAGCATTATCCGGGAGCATCGATGAGATCGGCGCAGAAGCGATCAACACGCGCGGCGGCAATTGGCAAGGGGTCGCGCGAGTTCTGGAGACAGACACTCCGGAGCTTGCCGCAGAGTGCGGACGTCTGGCGCGAGACAAGCCGTATTGGGACGCCCTTGCGGTGCGGCTCAGTCAGCTAGCCGAACAGCACCGGATCGACAATTTCGGGTTCTACCGGCATTAGGCATCATCGCCCATCGTGCCGGTAAGCTCAACATCTGGACATGAGTTTGCCGACAAGAAGCGGATGCCGCCTGGCATATGTTTGTCCGCACAAAAAGCCGGGCCGTTGGGCCCGGCCGTGCTTTTCTCTCAAAATCGTTCTGTGCCGTTACTGCGCGATGCTGGTCGCCACGGCGAACTTCGGCGGATTCTCCAGGTGCTTCTTGACCGCGCACTGCTCGGCGGAACGAATCAACGCTTCCTTATACTTCTCAGGGAAAGTGGGAGGCACCTGAATGTCCAGGTAAATCTTGCCTACCAGGTGTGTTGCCGGGTCCATCTCCATGCGCTGCACCAGGCGGATGCCGTCGGTCGGCAGGCCGCGTTGGCGGCAAAAGCCCAGCACGTAGATGCCGGCGCATGTGCCGATGGAAGCCAGAAACACGGAGAACGGCGCAGGCGCCGAGCCTTCCCCGCCAGCGGCGGGGGGCTGGTCGGTCTTCACGGTGTACGGGCCGAAATGGGCGTCTACGCGTGCGCCGCCCGGAAAATCAATCACGAACTCGTTCATGGGTGTCATCCTTTTGCCAGTGAATTGGTCGTTTATAGATTGGATGCAACGCCGGCCTGAGCGTTACAATTCCGGAAGTCTTTCCCTGACATATCTTCATCACTTCTTCACTTCTCGCGCATGAAAGCTTCGCACCCTCCCGCTATGATCAACATGTCACTATCACCGAGGAGGAATTGCTTCATGACAGGTGCATCGCGCACACAGACTGCCGGCTCAGTCAAGCCGCGGCGCAAGGGGTTGGCAGCCTTGTTGTCTCACCACACGTTCCGCCGGCTGACGCAGCTCGGCGTATTTCTGTTCATCACCTTCATCGCGGTCCGGCACATGCTGATCGGCGAAGGGGGCGCGACGATCACTGCCTCGTGGGAGGCTTACTGCCCCATGGGCGGTTTAGAGACCCTGTACAGGTACATCACCACGGGAGGTAAATTCGTATCGCACGTCCACCTCTCCAACGTCGTCCTCCTGGTTGCCACTTTGGTCGTCGCGCTGCTGGTGCGCAACGCCTTCTGCGGCTGGCTGTGCCCCTTTGGCTTCATCCAGGACATGATCAGCAGCTTCTCGATCCTCGTCCAGAAGCGCGTGAAGCCGATCCGCAAGGCAGTCAAGATGCTGAAGACCAAGGGCGCCAGGCTGGCTGTGCTCGACCGCTACCTGCGCTTCTTGAAATACGGTGTGCTCGCCTGGTCCGTGCTCGGCGCGGCGGCCTATGGATTCATGGTCTTCCGGGATGTCGATCCCTGGGCGGCGCTGTGGAATCTACTGGAACTCAGCCTGACCGCGGGCACCGTCATCCTGGCCATCGTACTGATCGCCTCGCTCTTCGTGGAGCGCCCCTGGTGCCGGTACGCCTGCCCGCTGGGCGCAGCGACGGGACTGGTCGGCAAGCTGAGCCCCTTCTACCTCAAGCGCGAGGCCGCGGCATGTACGTCGTGCGGCATCTGCACCAAGGCCTGCCCGGTCGGCTTGCCGGTTCACACGGCGACCACTATCAAGCACGCCGACTGCATGAGCTGTCTGGAGTGCGTAGGCGAATGCCCACGCGAAGGTGCGTTGGAGCTGAAGCTGGGCGTGCCGGTATTCGGAAAGTAGACGAGGAGTGTATCCCGATGAAAGTCAATCCATTCATCTATGGTGTGTTGATCCTGGTATTGTTCTTCGGCGTGATCGGCGGCGCGAAGGCCGCGGGCGTGTGGTCGGTGTCGGGCAAGCTGACATCGTCAGGGGAAAAGCTGGCGCCCACGGGCACGAACCCGGATGAGATCAAGGGTTGGATGACGCTGGACGACATCGCGACCGCCTACAACATACCGCCGGCCGAGATCCTGGCCGCGTTCAACCTGCCGGCCGACACGCCGGGCAGCAGCCAGATCAAGTCATTGGAGAGCGATATGTTCTCCCCGGCCGCCCTGCGAACCTGGTTGAGAGAACGGTTGGGACAGTAGCGAGGCAGACCTGTCGGGTCTTGGAGACCTGACGGGCCTGCGAAATCTTCATCGCAGGGCCACAGGCAATTCACACGGCCTTCACAACTATCCGGTAAAGTAAGGGCATGCCAGCAAAAACGCTGGTGTACGATACAAACAGAAAGTAGTATGGAGGGTTCAACAATGAAGAAGTTCATCTTGATGGCAGTTCTGGTCGGCGTCGTGGCCGCGCTGCTAGCGAGCACGGCGTTGGCCGCCGGCCCTGCAACCCCAACCGCGCAGGGCTTCGGACCGGGCAACGGGATGCGCACGCAGAACAATGGCCAGGCGACGCAGGACACCGACAGCCCATGTGGCATGGCCGCGGGTGCAGCAGGCATGATGCGGCGCGGCGCGGCCGCGGGCGGGGCCCCTGAATGGGCCAGGCAACCGGAAGAGGTCGCAACGCTGCTGGGCATGTCCGCTGAAGAGATCCAGGCCGAGCGGCAGGCCGGCAAGTCGCTGGAGCAGATTGCGGCAGCCAAGGGCATCAGCAAAGACACGCTGATCAGCACCATCCTGGACGCCAAGCAAGCCCAACTGGCCCAACTGGTCGCCGATGGCAAGCTTACCCAGGCGCAGATGGACCTCATGGTCGAGCACATGCAGACGCAGGTGCAAACCATGGTAGAGCGCACTACCGTAGGCCCGGCCTTCGGGCAGGGGCAGACTCGCCCCGGCATGAGGCAGGGGCAGACCCGGCCTAATGGAATGATGGGCCAGGGCTTCCGGGGCGGCCGCGGCGTGAACCGCTAAACCTCCTCTTTTGTGACTGTTGACGGGCGGGTTTCTTGAAGCTCGCCCGTCAACAGTTAAGCGAGGGACGCCTATGCGATCGGGAATTGAATCGCTGAAACCCGAGGAATCGAGGGCTTGACGCATGGCGTGTAGAGTGCAATAATCAAACGGTCAGCATAGGACGTGAGGTAGGCCCGTGAGCAGCAAAATCCTGGTGGTCGATGACGAAGCAAAGATCGTCAAGCTGGTGCGTTCGTACCTGGAGCAGGCCGGCTTCGCGGTGGTGGAGGCCGGCGACGGGCAGACCGCGCTGATCCAGGCGCGCCGCGAAAAACCTGACCTGATAGTGCTCGACCTGGGCCTGCCCGGCATCGACGGTCTGGAGGTGGCCCGCACTCTGCGCCGCACGATGCGCGGCAGCGCCGGAGGCGAGCACGACACACCGATCATCATGCTGACCGCACGCATCGAAGATACCGATAAGATTGTCGGGCTGGAGTTAGGCGCCGATGACTACATGACCAAGCCGTTCAACCCGCGCGAGCTGGTCGCCCGCATCCGGGCGGTGCTGCGCCGGACGTCCGGCGCGGGGGCCTCAACCGCAGAAATGCTGCGGGCCGGCGCGTTGGTGCTCGATATCGATGGGCACCAGGCTACGCTCGACGGCCGGCCGTTGGATCTCACGCCGACCGAGTTCGACCTGCTGGCAGTGCTGCTCCGCAACCCCGGCCGCGCCTTCACCCGGTTGGATCTGTTGGATCGGGTGCAGGGCGACGCATACGAGGGGTACGAGCGCACCATTGACGCCCACATCAAAAACCTGCGCGCCAAGCTGGGCGATGATCCGCGGCATCCGCACTACATCCAGACGGTGTTTGGGGTGGGCTATAAGCTGGGGGCCGAACTGTGAACCGCCTGTGGATCAAGCTGACCCTGGCCTTCCTGGCCATCGCGCTGACAGCCATCGGGGTGGTCGCCGTAGTGGCTCAACGCGCCACCGGCGAACAGTTTCGCCGCTACGTCGTCGCCAGCGGCATGATGAGCCAGTCGGCCTGGGCGGAGACGCTGACCAACACTTATGCGATCAACGGTAGCTGGGAGGGCATCGACAAGGTATTGGCACAACTCAGCCCGGGCAACGGCATGGGCCGCGGGCGGGGTATGATGGGTACGGCCGGGCCGAATCTCGCGGTAGCCGACACCGAGGGGCGCGTGGTCGCCAGCAAGACAGGTGAGTTGGTCGGTGAAGTGCTCCCGACCGATGTGCTCGCACAGGGCTTGCCCCTGACGCTGAATGGTCAGGTGATCGGGACGCTGCTGAACGTGCGACCGGCCGACACAGTGCTTGACGCCCAGGGCCAGGCGTTTCTGAATCAGGTGCGTACGTCGCTGGTCTGGGCTGCGCTGTTGGCTGCGCTCCTATCGCTGGTCCTCGGCGTGCTGGTCAGCCGCCTGCTGACCGCGCCGCTGGCACGCCTGACGCACGCTGCGCAAACCATCGCCGGTGGCGACCTCTCGCAGCGAGTGCACGTGCAGGGCCAGGACGAGATTAGCGCGCTGGGGACTGCCTTCAACGAGATGACCGCCAGCCTGGCAGAAGCCGAGACGTTGCGCAAGAACCTGATTGCAGACGTATCACATGAGCTGCGCACCCCGCTCACGGTCGTCCAGGGGAACCTCCAGGCCCTCCTGGACGGCGTCTATCCGCTGGAGATGACCCAGGTCGCGAGCCTGTACGATGAAACGCGGCTGTTGACCCGCCTCGTGGATGACTTACACGACCTGGCCCTGGCGGACGCAGGACAGCTGCGCCTGGAACGCGGCCCGGTCAACCTGGCCGCCCTGGCCCAGGCTGCGGTGAGCCAATTCAGCCCGGTCGCGGAAACGGCAGGCATCAAGCTGGCGCTGATCAGCACTGCGGCCCCTGAGGTATTTGGCGACACGGACCGTCTCGCCCAGGTGCTGCGCAACCTGCTCAGCAACGCGCTACGCCACACACCAGCCGGGGGCCAGGTGACCGTACACTTGGGGACCTTCGGGCAGCAAGCACAGATCGAAGTCGTCGATACCGGATCGGGCATCTCGCCAGAAGACCTACCGCACGTATTCGACCGATTCTACCGCGGGAACAGGGGCAGCAACCGAGGAGGCAGAGGCGCGGGATTGGGGCTGGCCATTGCGCGCCAGTTGATCGCCGCCCATGGCGGGCAGATTGCGGCTGCCAGCCAGCCAGGCCAGGGAACAACCTTCACCATCACACTGCCGCGACAAAACCTTTAGGGTCTCGGAGACCCTAAAGGTTTGGGGATGCTTCACCCCTTCATAACAACTTTCTGCATATATGGCGACGTCGTCGCGGCCAGCAGCGAACCGTAGGTCGGGAAGAAGCCGATCTCGTCCCCGATCTGCACCGCATGTTCCGCCTCCTCAACGTCCAGCACCAGGTGGTCGCTGCTACCGCCCAACACGATAATCCCCCGGTCCTCCGGCGTGATGCCTTCCACGGTCACGTCCTGGCGGCCGACGTTGCAGATAGCGCGCGTGCGGATGCCCCGGTCGACAATCTTGGCCTCCTCGCCAAAAGCATCCTGGCCGCGCAGGCCGATCGGGACAGAGGGTTTGCGCTCGACTTCGATCACTTCCGCGACCACCCGAACGGTGTCCTGGCGGGTGCCGGGCCATTCGCTGCGATCGATGACGTTGCGGCCGAGCGTGATCGCTTCGCCGATGCGAAGATGGTTGATTTCCGGGGGCAGGCCGCCGCTTACCAGCAGGGGCAAGGTCGAGCTGTTGCCGCCGGAAATCAAGTCCAGCGACAGGCCGGTTGCTTTTCGGCAGGCGTTGCGGATGTCGACCAGCATCTGCATGTTTTCGGTGGTGGGAATGACTCCGCCGAAGCAGGCCAGGTTGGCGCCCAAGCCGACGATTTCGATGCCGCGGAGCGAGAGCGAATCCCGGATGACCGAAGCGACCCGGTCGGGCCAGATTCCTTCGCGCAGGTCCCCCAGATCAACCATCACGATCACCTTGTGCACGCGGTTGACCAGCCGGGCAGCCCGCGAGAGCAGCTCCATTGCCTCGGCCGACGAGTTGAGCGAATAATCGGCGCAGCGGACGACATCGACCACGCGGCTGGGAGTGGCAGAGCGCAACAGCATGGTCGGCAGCTTCGACCCGATGTTGGCGATCGATTGCAGGTTGGTGATGCGCGAATCAGCGATCATGTCCGCGCCGGCAGACTCAAGGGCGCGCAGAACGGCCGGATGCGCGCTCATCACTTTGGTCACGCAGGCCACCTGAATGCCATGCGCACGGCACAGGCCGATGATGGCGCGAGCATTCGTCTCGATCCGATCGACGTAAATCTCAATCCGGGGCGTTCCCATATACATCATTGCACAGCTCCGATCAGGCATGTGTTATTTAGTAGGTGGTGCGTACTGTGTATTGCGTACTGCGTGGTGCGTGGTGCGCCATGGCTATTTCGCAAATTCGTCATTCGTCGTTCGTCGTTCGTCACCAACCCATCTCCGAAACGTCGCCTTGACCTCTTCCGGATAGGCTTGGGCCAGGGTGCCGAGAGCCGAGAAGCGGTAGTCGCGGTCGATCAGGACCCGGACATCGGGGGATGGCAGCAGGTATTTGCCGGGGCCTTTGCAGATGGCGCGCAAAATCGCTTCGCCGCCCGGAACGCGGGTCAGCGCGCCGCCGGTGCCGATCACCCATTTGACCGCTGTCAGGTCCTTGCCTTTGACGATCTGCTTCTTGCCGGTCGGGGTGTACAGGTCGGTGACGACGCCGGCATGGCGCCGGATGGCGGTCTCGACCGCTCGGGTGCACAGCCAGCGGGTCAGCTCAAGCTCCTGTTCGGTCTCGGGCAGGGCGCGCAGGTCGGACAGGCGGGCCTCCCAGGCCGGGTCCCCGGTCAGCTCCACGATGTTCCGGGCGTTGACAAAGACGCCCAGGTCCCCCTCGACGGTGCGCTTGGCGCGCGGCTCGGGTTCGATCGTCCTGGAGGTCCATTCCAGGCTGCCATCGGTGACGCTGTGCACATCGCTGGTGGCGCCGCCTACATCGAAAACCAGACAATCGCCGAGCTCTTCAGCGAACAACTCGGCCCCGCGCAGCACCGCGCCCGGCGTGGGCAGAATGCCCCAATGCGTCAGCTCGCCCAGCCGCGCCATCCCAGGCGCATGGATGATGTGACGGTTGAAAACTTCGTGGATCAGGCGGCGGACAGGCTCGATGTTGAGCACGTCGACGTCCGGGAAGACGTTATCGGCCACCATCGTTTCGGTCCCGGCGGCCTCGAAGATCTTGCGCACCGGCCCGCGAATGGCTGAGTTGCCGGCGTACAGCACTGGTACACCCAGACCAAGGGAGGCCAGGCTTTCGGCATTGCGCAGGACGATCTCCTTCTCGCCGAAGTCGACCCCGCCGGCCAGCAGGATGATGTTCGGCTGGATCACGCGGATTTCATCGAGGTCGAAGTCGCTCAGCCGGCCGGCGGTGATCATCTTGACGATCGCTCCCGCGCCGAGTGCAGCCTCGTGCGCCGCGCGAGCAGTCATGCTGTGGGTCAACCCGTGGACCGTCATGCGCAGCCCGCCGGCCGCCGAGCTGTTGACGAAAATCTCAGGATCTCCGACTTGCTGGCCAGAGTTGATCTGCAAATCGGCAATAGCCGCGGCGACGCCCAGGCCGACATCGCCCGCTGCGACACTGGTGGCCGCAAAGCCCTGGGCCAGGTGTTGGAGGTAGGGGCGTGGTGACCCCGCCCCTACGAACCCGCGGCCGAAGCCGTTCGCCTTGGTGATCGTCGAGCCGACCTCGATGGTCAGGATTTCAAGTTTCATGGTCCTTGACCTGGTCTTTGGGCCTACCAAACGTCACCCACACTCGGCTTGTTCGGAAGATCCCTTTCTACTATCACATCAGCAAGCAGAGTCCTGAAATCTTGATTCGGGTTGTAAACTTCAACGTTCCCCGAGAAGCGTCCCTCCTGAACGGCCCTGAGCTCAAATCGAACGACGAGCGACTCCCCCGGCGCCACGCTTTGCCCGAAGGCCCAACTCCGTCGACGAAGATAGTGCATTGTGTCTTTTGGTTTCGGATGAACCCCGACAACCTGAAAACCCGTGAGAAAAGAGTCATCGATATCAATGCTGTCCAGTGTGAGAGGCCCGGTGTGGGTGTTGGTTGTAGTGATCACCATGGTCACCGTTGAGTCTAGTGCTGCCACCGGAGGCACAGACAGCGATGCGTCAAGAACCGGCAACTCACGAAACAGCCAGAACCAGACGGCGACAGCCGCAAGGATGACGGCGAGCAGTGCAGCGCTGAGACAGCCTATGACGATCTTCTTGTTCATGCGCTTCCTTTTGGATGGGCGCGAGTTGAGCTGGCCATCCGCCGCACTTACGAGATTGGATTGACCGACTCCGTCATTCGACGAGCTATTTCCCTCGCCAGCGGGCGGAGTGGGCGGTGCAACAGGTGAGACACCCTGAGCGATCAAATGGGCGGCTGTCGCGCCTGCGGCCGCGCCCATCAACGCGAAGAGATAGATCAGCCATCGCGACGGCGTTTCGCCGCCGTTCACGATCATCATGATGATCTCGCCAAGGAACCCGCCGAGGAACTCGCCAACGACCCATAGCGCAACCGCCATGACCTGATACCAGCCAGGCTTGCGCCCCTTCGCTTTGACGATCTGACCAACGCGATGCGCCAACCAATAGATGACAGCGATCTCGATCATGGGAGGCTCCTTTTGCCGGTTAACCTGTCATGTTGCACCGACACCCTAACGTCCAGAGCTCACCTGTGGCTGCGCTCGCAAGCTTCTCGCGACCCATAGCGCCGTCAGTTTGAAAAACTGTCCTACAGAAGCCAGCAACTATGCCAGATTCTAAGTCCACTCCTATCGTAAGTCAAGCCCTAGCAAGAGAATCGGGGGCAGCCAAAGAGTCCCGTGCCAAGAGACTGCTCGATACACATGCTCTCCAGCTCGACGGCTTGGCTGTCCGCAACCCGCTGGATTTCACGCAACCTCTGTGCCACCCTGCTGTGAAGGATGAAGTCAGATGCAACGGAATAATGAACTCACGCAAAGACACAAAGGCGGTGATCGGGTTGATCAATCCGCCCATCCTTTCCATCCACTGTCCTCCACGCCCCTCAAGCGATGAGCCCGCGCGCCTTGAGGTTCTTCACCATTGCGTCCACCACGTGAATCCCCTTGGCGCCGCGGCCAAAGGTGGCGTCCAGGCCGGTTTCGGCAGCCATGGCGCGCGTCACCTGGGTGCCGCCGGCGATCAGGATCACCTTATCGCGGATGCCCTTCTCCTGGCAGAGCTCCGCCAGCTTGCGCATCTGCGTGCGGTGAATGTCGTTGTGGCTGATGATGGTCGAGATCAGGATGGCATGGGCGCCGGTCTCGATCGCCGCGTCGATCAGCTTGCCGAGCGGCACGGAGGTGCCCAGGTAGCGATACTTGACGCCGTATTTCTCGATCCCCCCGTGCTTGATGTCCAGGATCTCACGCAAGCCTACCGAGTGCTCGTCCTCGCCCACCGTGCCGGCGACAACCTTGAGCCCGACCTGCTTGACCGCCGCGACCAGCTCCTCCACAGGGAGCAGCTCCTCTTTGGGCGGAATCTTGAGGGTGCTTTTGTCGATATCGAAAGCCACGGTGCCCTTCACTTCGACGAAGCACCCCTCGGCGGGATGAAGGACCATCACGTTGACGACCTGGGGATCCTGCAACCCCATCCGGCGGCCGACTTCCAGCCCGGCCTCCCGCGCTATAGCTTCACTTTCGGGAATCATGAACTGCAGCAAGACGGTGCCGTCGCCGGCCCATTCGGCTTCTGGACGGATCAAGCCGCCCTTGCGGTAGGGCAACGTCTTCTCCAGCCGGCGGTCGACCGAGTCTTCCGGATCCAGCTCATCGATGTAGACGATCTTCTCGGGGTTGCACAGCGTGCAGCCGCCGATCAGATCACAGGGCTTGCCTATCGAATCTGGTGTGTGGTGCGTAGTGCGTGGTGCGTGGTGCGTATTCCAGGTCCCTGACTCCTGATCCTGGACTCCCGGCAAATGGTTATCGCCGAAGTGCGCGCAGACCGGGGCCATGTAGTCGGGGTCGCGCGGCACGATGGTATGCGCCGCAACGCCGCCTTGGCCGTCACGGGCGATGCCGTCGCCGTTCCGCTCGGGATACTGGGCCGAATCGACGAAGAAGCCCTGCTCGACCGCCGCGAAATAACCGCCAACCTCGATCACTTCCTCCAGGAACGCGACCGCGCGCACCTTGATGTCGCGGATCATCTCGCCCAACGGGCCGTTCAGGTTGAGCGACAGCAGTTCTTTGATGCCGTCCAACGCAGCCCAGGTCTGCTTGACGGTCTGAATGCCGCGGATGTTGTTGTAGTGCCAGGGCACGTTGCGGCCCTCGTCAGGAGTGATGGTGCTCTGGACATCGGCGCTGGTCAGCATCGAAATCAGGGTGTCGATCGTATGGGTGCGGACCGCCTCTTCAACATCCGCTTCGATGTAGCGGGTGTTTTGTTGGGCGCGCATCTTGTATCCGGAGAAGAAATCGCGCAGCGCCACGGCATACGGCAGGTCGTACCACAGCTTGGGTGCAGGCGCAGCGTCAGGCGGGACGGTCGACAGGCCGATCAGCTCCTTGGGCATCCCCACGGCGACCGAGAAGGCGCAGTTGATGCCGTGCTGCACCATCAGCTCGGGCATCACCAGCCAGCCGGCCTTGGCGGTGGCGTTGGCATTGTGCGCACCGTCGATCTGGAAGATGCCGGCGTCGGCCATCACGCGCTTGGCCTCGGCCGCGTCGACAAACGAACGGTACATGTTGATGTTGCGATAGAGCACGTTGTACTGCGGGTCCTGGTGCGCGCCGTTGACGCCTTCCTCGGCGAACAGCACGGCCACCTCCGGGCCGGCCACGCCGGACACATAGCTGTGAAAGTTAATCGGCCGGCCAACTTCGGCTTCGATCAGATCGCACGCCTTGCGGCTCGCACGAATTTGCTTGCGGGTAATCGGAACGCCGCCGGTGCCTTCCGGCGTCCCCTCCATCAGGCCATCGATGTGGCTCTGACCGGTGGTGCGGATCACCATCAGGTGGTCGGCGCCGTGCCAGGCGGCCATGCGCATCCGGCGCAGATCATCTTCGAAACGGCCGGATGCGATTTCAGTGGTCACCACGCAGCTCGGCTGGGGGTCGATGGCGTCGAAATACTTGGAAGCCGGCAGGCCGATGCTGTTCTTGAGTGGCTCGGACATGTTGCGATAGCGGAAGGGGCCCATCTTGATGCCGGAGACGGGAACCTTGCGCCAGGTCCAGCCCTTGCGCGTGGGGCGGTAATCTTCCAGGTCGCTCAGGATTTCCTCGATGTCCAGCTTCTGGTGGGGGTTGAGCGGCTTCGAATCATTCATTTCGCTGCCTCCGGGAACAGGCCGTTGAGGACATCTTTATCTTCGAGGACGGCAGCCGCTGCGGCCACGACATCATAGGGCGGGCTCCCCCCTTGCTTCTGGGCCAGCTTGAGCAGGACATGCCCCGCGCCTTTGCCAAGCAGCCCGGCCTGGTAGATCCGTTCGACCACGCCGTGCGAGCTCAGGCTGTCGATGCCCATGCGCAGCAGCACGGCGCGCTCGATGGAGGGCGACGTATGGGTGCGCGCAAGATCCACGATGGGATCCACCACCTGGCCGCACAGCTCCCAAAAGCGAGCTTTGAGCTGCTCATCCGTCATGTGTTCCAGTTTTGCCCGGCGTTCGTCGAAGCGGGCGAGACGCTCATCGGTCATATGAATCTCCGTATCATCACAATCCGGAATCGAGGCTTCAGCCGGTCTTTTCGGGCAAGGGGCGCAACCGACTAAAGCCTCGATTCCAAGAATTTTCGCTACATTTCAGCGTGCCGCCTGACCCAATCTGGCTCGACTTTCAGATCGGCGGCCAGGAAGAGCACATCGTTCTCGCTCCAATTTTCCACCGGATAGGCTTTAGCGGCGTTTTTCAGGTAAGACAGGCGCAAGCGGTCCATATCCTGAACCTTGCCCCACACCTGGTCGAGGCGTTCGGGGATGACGATCGCCTTCCCGGGCACGTTCTCCGCAGGATCGCCGCGCCGCACTTCGATGCCATTCTCCCTGGCGAAGGCAAGCTGGCTGTTGTGATGCTTGCCCGCGCCGGTGTATTCCGTCTCTTGCACCACCACGATCTGATCGCGATCCATCTGGCGCGCCAGGGTCACCGCAGCGGTCAGGCTGGTGTTGCCGGCCGGGCCGCGCTCCAGGCCTTCCAGCTTGGTCAGCAGTTCGGTCACGTAGAAGACTTCTCCCTGGGTGACAAGTTGGTACTCGTCCATGTAGCGCAACGGACGTGCGGCATTGCGCGGCACATCCACCCGGTCGGGCCAGGTGGCGAAGGGGACGCCGAAGCCGGTGTGGCCGGTCGTGAATGATTTCCGGTTGAAGTCGTGGTCGGAGGCCATGTGCAACCCGCTCAGGTCCACCGAGCAGGCCACGATGCGCGTCCGATCGCAGCCGGCGGCCAGCAGGCCGCGCGCAGTGCCGGTCAGGTTGCCGCCGCCCGCATGGGTGATGGCCACCGCGTCGGGGTCCCGTCCATAGCGGCCGCGCACCTGCTCGGCAATCTCGACGCCGAGCGTTTCAACACCGCGGATGCCGAACGGAGTATACAGGCTGGCGTTGAAGAAACCGGTCTCCTCCAGCGTGCGCAGGTGTATATAGAACAGCTCCGGCCCGACGCTGAGCCTGAGCACCTCGGCGCCGTAAGCCTCACAGGCGCGGCTCTTCTCCACGATTTCGGGCTGGCCGACCCCGCGGCTGTCGAAAACTTCCTGGACGATAATACATTTCAGGCCGCGCTGCGCCGCCTGCGACGCGACTGCGGCGCCATAGTTGCCGCTGGTGGCCGCGATCATCCCCTTGTAGCCCTTCCGAGCGGCTTCGTAGGCGCTGATCGAAGCGCGGCGGGCCTTGAAGCTGCCCGAGGCGTTAGCCGCTTCATCCTTCACCAGGATGCGGGCGCCCTTGCCCGGCGGGGAGATGCGGCGCACGGCTTCGGTCAGGTTGCGCAGCTCGTACAGCGGCGTATCGCCGACCTTGGTCTCCCGCTGGATGCGGACGATGTCGGCGTGGCTGTAGCCGGTCTCGGTCATCATCCGTTCGTAGTCGAAGGCGATCGGGCTTAAGATGAAGTCATCGTAATCCATCCCCATCGAAGCCTTCATGATCTCGTTCTTGCGCGCCATGACGGCGGCGTAGGAGGTGTCGCGTTTGCGGGCGTCGTAAGCCGTCATCGTTCCACCTCCCCGTGCGTGCGCAGCCCAATCGTCAGCAGCTCGGGGACGGTGTTGCCGAAGCTGTGGCTGTAGCTGGGATTGACCTTCACGAGCGTTCCACTCAACTCGCGACCGATCATCGTTCGGATGCACGCCGAGCCGCCGAGCTCAGCCGACTCGGCCAGAAAGCCGGAAACGCGCAACACGTATGGCGCCAGCTTGGTGTCTTCGGGCAGGGTCGGTGCGCGCTGTTCGGGGGTCAGAATGATCTGCTCGATCTCGACCCAAGTCCCCGGTTGGATTTGGCTCATGATTTCCTCTTGCGTGATGCAACTGAACAAACCAGGTTTCTCGGAGAAACCTGGTTTGTTCAGTCGTTAGATATTCCGCTTGTAAGCACTCTCGCCCATCAACGCGGCAGGCACGGGCAGATCGATCATCCGCTTGAGGCCGGGGGTGGCAGCCACAACATGCGGGATCACGTTCACGGCGATGCCGATGGTTGCCTTGCCGCCCGCGATCTCAGGCTTGATCGCCAGGTTAATTTCTGGATTGCCGAAGATATGAATATAGTCGCCGGTCGGCTGGTTCTCCAGGTGCGGGTGAATCTGTTGTGGATGTATGAGGCGAATGACTTCCTGATCGCCACGGTAGCCGATGCCTGTGTGTGTGCAGCCAGCCACCATCCCCGGCTCAACCACAACGTGCGGGGTTTCGCGGTGCACCTTGCTGATGATCGGCTCGCGGGTCTGCTCGATGCGGTCGACGCCCAGGCCGAGCGCCTCGCTGATCATGTGGATGGACTCCGGGAAGCCCACGTGCCCTACGATCGAGCCATCGGCAATCCCGGCCCGGAACGCTTCGGGAGTGGTGCCGACGCCTTGGGTCCTCATGACCGTGTGGCCGTATGGGCTGAGGTCATTGACGCGCGAGGCCTCGATGCGTTCGACGGCATGACAGCCGGCGGTCAGCGTCACGATCAACAAGTCCAGCACAAAGCCCGGGTTAACGCCTGTGCCCAACACCGAAACGCCGTTCTTCTTGGCCAGCGCGTCAATCTCAGCGGCCAGCTCCGGGCTTTGCGCCTCGGCGTCTGCCAGCTCTTCAGCGATCGTCACGCAGTTAATTCCCGCATCAAGGATCTTACGCAGGTCCGGCATTTGAGCCGCCGTCCATGACGTGGTCGCGAGGCCGACGCAATCCACCTTTTCTTTGTCCAAGACGGCATCGGGATCATCGGTGACAATGACGCCCAGCTTCTTGCCGATGCCCAGTACATCTCCGAGGTCCATCCCGTTATGACGCGGCCGGCCGATCGCGGCGACGATTTCCAGGCCCGGTTTTTCGAGCATCAGGCGGGCCATGCCGGCGCCCATATTGCCAAGGCCCCATTGACAGATACGAATCAGTTTGCTCATATTTTTCTCCTTTGTTAAAATGACTTATCCCGCCAGACAAAGCGCCCTGCGGTAAGGGTGGCCAGCACGCGAGTGTTCAGAATCTCCATCGGATCGATCGCAAAGATATCCTGATCGAGGATTGTCAGATCAGCCCACTTGCCGGGTGCCAGGCTGCCCAAGCGGTCTTCCATGCCCGCCGCATACGCGGGGCCAGCGGTATACCCCCGCACGGCCTGCTCGACCGTCAGACGCTGCTCAGGATGCCACCCTTCGGGTCCAGGCGTGCCATCTGCCCGGCGACGGGTGACGGCGGCGTGGATCCCGGCGAGCGGATCGAGGGTCTCCACCGGGCAGTCCGAGCCCAGGGCCAACACGGCGCCGCGTACCTGCTGCGTCCGGAGCGCATAACCGCCGGCGCTGCGTTTTCCCCAGTGCTGCTCGGCGATGTACATATCCGACGTCGCATGCAGCGGCTGCATCGAAGCGATCACCCCCAGCTCGGCCAGCCGGCCAGCATCGTCCGGGTGCAGCAGTTGGACATGCTCGATGCGGTTGCGCAGGTGAGGGCGGGGTGACCCTGCCCCCACCGCAACGGCGCGCGCTTCGGCGTAGATGTTCAGGATCTCGCGGTTGGCCCGGTCGCCGATGGCATGGATAGCCGCGGCCAGGCCGTGCGCGTTTGCCTTCAGGACCGCCGCGCGGATCTCCTCGATGGGTGTAGCCGAAATCCCGGTGTTGTCGGGCGCCGTATCGAACCCTTCCAACATCCAGGCGGTGCGCGGGCCCAACGCGCCGTCAGCGAACATCTTCACTCCCCCGATGCGCAGCCAGTCATCCCCGAAGCCCGTGCGCACGCCCATGCCGACAGCTTCACCGAGATGTGCAAGGGGGACACTTTTGATTACCCGCAGGGTGAGCCGGCCTGCATCGCGCAAAATCTGCAGGCCCTGAAAACAATCAACGCCATCCATATCATGAACGCAGGTCAGACCGGCCCGGTGGGCTGCGGCCATGCCCTGCCGCAAACTCTCGGCAGCCTCCGCTGTGCTCAACCCCGGCATCAGACGGTAGACAAGATCCATGGCCTCTTCCAGGAGCACCCCGGTCGGATTGCCGTTTTCATCGCGCACGATTCTGCCGCCGGGCGGATCTTCCGTCTCCGCCGTGATCCGGGCCAGTCGCAGGACCAAGGAATTGACCCAGCAGGCATGCGCACTTTTTGCGATCAGGACCACCGGATGCTCCGGCGCAACCTGGTCGAGGTAGGTGGCTGTGGGAAACTCGCCGCCCCATACGTTGTGGTTCCAGCCGAAGCCGGTGATCCAGGCGCCGGCAGGTTCGCGTTGGGCGAATTCGGCGACAGCAGCCAGGACCTTTTGCAGGCTCGGCGTCTCCGCCTGGACCTGCCGCAAGCCCTTAGAGAAATACATGAGGTGGATATGTGAATCAGTCAGACCCGGAAGCACGCATGCGCCTTTGAGGTCGATAGCGTTTTCGCCGGTAGCCCGGGGGAGCACGTCTCTGGCGGCCGAGTCGCTGCCGGCAAGCAGGATTTTCCCATCCCTGATCGCCAACGCAGTCACGAAGGGCTGCACTGGGTCCATGGTGTGAATTTTGCCGTTGGTCAATATCGCTTGATTCGCCATTGACATCACGGGAAGATCCCGCGCTCCTTGTAGACGCGCTCCAGCCGCCGCAGCGCGACAATGTAGGCCGCGGCGCGCCAATCGACGCCGGCGAACTCCTGCCGCGTAGCACGCACCTGCTCGTAGGCGGCGACCATCCGCTTATGCAGCTTGGCATCCACCTCTTCCAATTCCCACGCCTCGCTGCGCTTGTTCTGCAGCCACTCGAAATAGCTGACGATCACACCGCCGCCGTTGGTCAGGATATCGGGCAGCAGCTCGATGCCGCGTTCGGCCAGGATCCGGTCGCCATCGAGATCGGTGGGGCCGTTGGCGCCCTCGAAGACGACGCGCACGTTCAGCAGCGGCGCAGTCTCGGCGGTGATCTGGCCTTCCAGGGCGGCCGGCACAAAGAAATCGGCTTGCGTGCTCAGGAAGGTCTCATGATCGACCGGCCGGGCGTGCGGGTAACCGGCGACGCCCCGTGTCTTGGCGACGTACGCGGCCAGATCGTCAGCATCGATGCCGTCGGGGTTGGCGATGCTGCCAGTATGATCCTCAACCGCCAGGAGCACGGCGCCGTGCGGCTTCAGCAGCCGGGCCGTCCATGAGCCGACGTTGCCGAAGCCCTGGACGATATAGCTGGCCTGGCCCAGGTCAACTCCACGCTCGCGCGCCCACTGCTCGATCACGAAGACCACGCCCTGGCCCGTGGCCTTATCGCGACCCACGCTGCCACCCAGTTCGATCGGCTTGCCTGTGATCACATGGAAGGAACGCTGCCGCTCCGCCGGGGGAATGGTGGAAAGATAGGTGTCCAGGATCCAGGCCATGATCTGTGCATTAGTATTGACGTCGGGCGCGGGGATGTCATAATCCGGCCCGATGTTGTCGCCCAGCGCAAAGGTGAAGCGCCGCGTGATACGCTCCAACTCGGCCACGGAATATTTGTGCGGGTCGATCTGGATGCCGCCCTTCGCGCCGCCCATCGGAATGCCTGCAATCGCTGTCTTCCAGGTCATCCAGGTCGCCAGCGCGCGCACCTCATCGATGTTCACCATCGGGTGAAAGCGCAGCCCGCCCTTGAATGGCCCGAGCACATTGCTGTGCTGCACGCGATAACCGGTGAAGACTTCGGTTTGTCCGTTGTCCAGCTTAACGGGGAAGTTAACCAAGATCTCGTTGGCTGGCTTGGCGAGGATCCGCCGCACGTCGGGGTCGAGCTGCATCAAATCGGCGGCATGGTTGAACTGCTGAGTGACATTCTCGTAGAGGCTGAGTTTGCGGGACATGTAGAACCTCCTTGTTACCACGAGTCCAAGCACAACTATTGATTTTTGTAGTTAGTATTCAAACACGACTCAACAGATCGCGCAACGCGGATTCGGCATCGGGGAAGCGAAAGCGAAAACCCAAATCAAGCAGGCGCTTCGGGAGCACCCGCTGGCCGTCAAGGACGACGGTCGTGACTTCCCCAAAAACGAGGCGCATGACGATGGCAGGCACAGGCAGGAGTGCCGGGCGCCCCATGACACGGCCGATGCACCGTCCGAAATCCCGGCCAGTCAAAGGCTGCGGCGCACAGAGGTTGAAGAGACCGCTCGCCTGAGGATTCTCGATCAGAAAACGAATAGCCTCCGCCTGGTCAGCCACGTGGATCCACGACAGCCATTGGCGGCCGCTCCCAAACCAGCCTCCGGCGAAGAGGCGGAACGGCAGGACCATACGGGTCAGCGCCCCACCCGCCCGGCTCAGCACCGCGCCGGTGCGGATCACCGCGCGTCGCACGCCAAGCGCCTCGACATCTGCCGTCGATGCTTCCCATTGCACGGCCAGGGTGGCGAGAAAGTCGCTCCCCACGGGCGCCTCTTCGGAGAGCTCTTCGTCCTGGCGTGGGCCGTAGACGCCGATACCGGAGGATTGA
Source organism: uncultured Anaerolineales bacterium (assembly GCA_964513075.1). GTDB lineage: Bacteria > Chloroflexota > Anaerolineae > CG2-30-64-16 > CG2-30-64-16 > DAOUBP01. The sequence goes on along the minus strand of CAZELR010000019.1, from coordinate 12,470 downwards.
ATAACAACGCGCGGCTTAACGACAGCGGCTTTAACTGCCTCTACAACCGCTGCGCCGGCATTCAGACGGCTCCGAATGATCCTTTCCTTCCGTTCTGGCGTCCACCGGCTGGGGAAAAAGCCTTCACCCGCCAGGTTTTCACCCGCCAAATTGACGATCGCTGTCGCACCATCGGCCAGCTTACCCCAGCCTTCTGCCGTACGGCCATCCCAGCGTTCGGCTCGCACGCCGGACGGCAGGCCGGCGGCCCGCTCCGGACGGCGGCTCAAGAGGATCACCTCGTAACCGGCGCTTGCCAGATCTGCGGCCAAGGCACGGCCAATGAGCCCTGTCCCACCTGTAATGATCACTCGCATGGTAACCTCCGATATAAGGAGAATAACACAAGATTGGCCGCGTCTGCAATACTGCACACCAGGATAGAGCACCGGTCAAAGCCCATCAGTTGCCCGGTTTACAATCAGATCAGACCATATTATAATCCACCCATTCAGGAGAGTGCTATGCCTCCGACTATCTGGTGGACGCGGCGTGACCTGCGGCTGCACGACAACTGCGCACTGCAGGCTGCGCTGGCGCAGGGCGAACCGGCGATTCCCGTCTTCGTACTGGACCCAACGCTGCTGGCAGCCCCGGACGCGGGCGAGAAGCGACTTGCGTTCCTGCTAGGCGGGCTGCGGGCGCTCGATGCAGACTTGCGCGCCCGCGGCTCCCGTCTCATCGTGCGACAGGGCGACCCGGCCGAGGAGCTGGCGCGGCTGGCCGAATCAACGGGCGCCGCGGGCGTGTTCGCAGAGGCCGATCCCTGGCCCTACGCCCGAGAACGAGACGCACGAGTGGCCAAACGCGTGCCTCTCACCCTGACACAAGGAATCACAGCGCGGCCCTATGATGGGATCTCGCGGCCGGATGGCCGCGCGTACACGGTCTTCACGCCGTTCAGCCGGGCATGGAAGGCGCTGCCCCTGCCCGGAGCCGCTGAGCTGATCCCTGCACCTGAACGAATTGCGGCGCCACCCGAGGCGCCCAGCCTGCCCATTCCTGGCCCCAGCAGTTCCGCTGCCGACCTCTTTCTGCCCGGTGAGCAGGAGGCGCGACGGCGGTTGCACCTCTTCACGGAGGAGCAGGATGCGGCCATCCAACAATACGACGCCGCGCGCAACCGGATGGACCTCCCAGGCACATCGCAACTGTCACCGTATCTGCGGTTCGGCATGATCTCAGCGCGGACGGCCGCAGTCGCGGCGGTCGTCGCGCTGGAGAAGGCCGCCAGCCCCAACGGACGAAAAAGCGCCGAGACCTGGCTCAACGAGCTGATCTGGCGCGAGTTCTATCAGATGGTGCTGTATCGCTACCCCGAAGTGCTGGGGCAGGAATTTCAGGCGAGCTTGCGCGACATCCCCTGGCGCAACGATCCGAACGAGTTCGCGGCCTGGTGCAACGGACGGACCGGGGTCCCCGTGGTGGATGCTGCAATGCGCCAACTTGTGCAGACCGGGTGGATGCACAACCGGGCCAGGATGATTACTGCGTCCTTCCTGGTCAAAGACCTGCTGATCGACTGGCGGTGGGGTGAGCGCTTCTTTATGCAGCATCTGCTCGACGCGGACCCGGCGTCGAACAACGGGGGCTGGCAGTGGACCGCGGGCGTAGGCACCGACGCAGCGCCCTACTTCCGCGTGTTCAACCCGATGCTGCAAGGAGAGAAGTTCGACCCGGCGGGCACATACGTCCGGCAGTGGGTCCCCGAGTTGGCGCGCGTGCCGCAGAAATACCTTCACGCACCCTGGACCATGCCGGTAGACGTGCAGCAGGCCGTGCATACGATCGTGGGCCACGGCTATCCGCTGCCGATCGTCGATCATGCGGAAGCGCGCGAACGCACGTTGAGGGCTTATAATCGAAACAGGGCACCCTAAGAACGAATCGCAGGGCATCCAATGGCTGAGGAACCCGAGATGAACAGCAGCCATGACGCCACCGAGGAAAAAGGCCGCCTCATCCGCCACGATCGCCAACCGGTGACCAAAGGACTGGGGCACTGGCTGCCGGGAATCGACTCTCTGCGGCATTACCAGCCGAGTTGGCTGCTTCGCGACCTGATCGCAGGTCTGGTCTTGACGGCAGTCCTGGTGCCGGTCGGCATGGGCTATGCTGAAGCCGCTGGCTTGCAGCCGATCTACGGTCTGTACGCCACGATCGCCCCGCTCGTAGTGTACGCGATCTTCGGCCCAAGTCGGATCCTGGTGCTGGGTCCCGATTCCGCACTAGCAGCCATGATCGCTGCCACCATCGTGCCGCTGTCCGGCGGGGAACCGACTCGTGCGGCAACTCTTGCCGCCATGTTAGCGATCTTCTCGGGCCTGTTTTGCATCCTGGCCGGGCTGGCACGATTTGGATTCATCACCGACCTGCTATCCAAACCGATCCGCTATGGTTATCTGAACGGCATTGCGCTGACGGTCCTGGTCAGTCAGATGCCCAAGTTGTTTGGTTTCTCCGTCCACGCCGATGGCTTGGTCGCGGAAGTAACCGGCTTCGTGCGCGGCATCCTGAGTGGAATGACGAACCCGGTCGCGTTGGCGATCGGCCTGGGATGCCTGGCGGTCATCCTGGGGGTCAAGCGCTGGAATCGAAAGGTGCCGGGCGTGCTGCTGGCCGTCGTCGGCGCAACCGTCATCGTGAGCGCCTTCAACCTGGCGGGCCGCGCGGGGATTGTTGTCGTGGGTCCCCTGCCTCAGGGCCTTCCGTCGTTTGCCTTCCCGGCAATCGCCCCGGGCGATATCCAGCCGTTAGTGGCGGGCGCGATTGCGATTGCGCTGGTTTCTTTTGCCGACACCAGCGTGCTGGCGCGTACCTTTGCCTTGCGCGGCGGCTATCAGACGAACCAAAACCAGGAAATGATTGCGCTTGGCGCAGCTAACGTTGCGTCGGGCTTCTTCCAGGGATTCTCGATCAGCGGCAGCGCATCGCGCACGCCGGTGGCAGAAGCCGCGGGGGCCAAGACGCAGGTGACGGGATTGATCGGCGCATCTTGCATCGCATTGCTGCTGCTGTTCTTCCCTGAACTACTGAAGAACCTACCGGCGACGACGTTGGGCGCGGTCGTTATCTCTGCCGCATTATCGATCATCGATGTGCCCGCCCTGCTCAGGCTATACCGGCTGAGCCGCGCGGAGTTCGTCCTATCGCTGATCTGCTTCCTGGCCGTGGTACTGCGCGGTGTGATCATCGGGATTTTCATCGCCGTCGGCGTGGCGCTGCTCAACCTTGTTTGGCACGCGTGGCGACCGTATTCCGCGGTGCTGGGCAGGGTGCAGAACTTGAAGGGATATCACGATGTCACCCGTTATCCGCAGGCGAAACGCATCCCGGGCCTGGTCCTGTTCAGGTGGGATGCACCGCTGTTCTTTGCGAATGCCGAAGCTTTTCGGGAGAGAGTCCTGGCGGCCGTAGCGGAATCTCCTGCGCCCCCGCGCTGGGTCGTCGTGGCGGCCGAGCCGGTCACCGATATGGACGTCACAGCGGCTGACGTGCTGGCCGAACTGGACAATGAACTAACCACGGCAGGGATCGAGTTCAGCTTCGCAGAGATGAAGGACCCGGTCAAGGATCGGCTGAAGCGTTACGGCCTGTTCAGTCAGGTGGGCTCGCACCGCTTCTTCATGACCCTCGGTGAGGCTGTCGATCGCTATCTGGCGGAGAGCGGGGAGCACTGGACTGACTGGGAAGAAGCGGCCGACGCCGCAGAGTGGGGCAGTGTTGGTAGCTCAGAAAACGGCCTGAACAAGGTATGCGTGAATGGCATCGACGATGCCGACTTCATCAATCACCGCTCTTGACTGGGCAAACCAGGTTGCCCACATTTTCGATGAAGAGCAGGTCGATATCGGCCAGCGGCAGGTGCGGCAGCGCGGCGCGCACCATCGGCGCGTCCAGGTGGCAGTTGCCGCCGGTATTGATCTGAACCGCCGGGATGCCGCGCGCCAAGAGGGTTTCGGTGTCAATGCGCGACCGTCGCCAGGATGACGCTGGTCTTGCCCGCGCCAGGGGACGCCATCAGATTGACCGCCAAGATACCGTGCTCAGCCAACCTGGCCCGATTTTCGGCGGCGACCTCGTCATTGGCGCTAAGAATCTGCTTGACGATCGGAATCTTCACGGCCCAGGCTCATAGGATCGAATTAAGCAGCTCGACACGGCCATAGAACACCACCCCCACCATCACCAGCAACAGCCCGACCAACCATGCCAAGTCAGACTCATGCCTTCGCACGTGAAAGGCGACGGCCAGGACCAGGAGCAGCATCAGCATGCTCGCGGCAACAGGGGTCAGAAAGGTGTACTTGCCGATGGCCACAGGAAGGATCAGCCCAACGCCGCAGATCAGTTCCACTAATCCGAGGGTCCGAACCGCATACGGCTCCAGGTCGCTGACCCACGGCCACGTCTTCTTGGCAAACTCATAGAAGTAGGCCCGGGTTATGCCCACGACCACAAAAACCACCGCCAAGATGCCGGAAAACAGCCAGACAACAGCATTCATCCCGCTCATATGAAATCACCCTTTCCTTGAACTAGTCAGTTCTCGTGCGGCTATCTTCGGACCCGGCTGGGTGCACCGCAAGCCAGGCTAGTGTACTACTTTTCGCTGCGAAAACGAAATGTGCAAATCATCCGTTGCAGCAAGTATCCCAAAGGTGTCTTGACTCCGCCTCAGCCCGATATCACCAACTTTTCGCTTGTGCCAGGCGCTTTGACTGCTGTCCGCGTCCATGCGATAATGGCTGTGACATGTCCGAAGAGCATCTTCACCTGCATCTGCTCGGCCCGTTTCGCCTGCTTCAGGGCGGTCAGCCCCTAGTTGGTTTCGACCAGGCGCGGCTCCAACACCTGTTGGCTTACCTTGCCTTGCAGCCTGCTGCGCCGGTTTCGCGCCAACAACTGGCCTTTGCTTTCTGGCCGGACACCACCGATCAACAGGCGCTCAAAAACCTTCGCACGCTGCTCACCCGGCTGCGCCGGGCGCTGCCCGACACTGATCGTTATGTCACCGTATCGCCCCAGACGCTCCACTGGCGGCCGGATGCGCCCATAGACCTGGACGTGACCGGGTTCGAGGCGGCCATAGCCCAGGCGGCGGCGCAGGAACGCGGCGAGGCAGATCAAGTCACGCAGGCGCTGGCAGCCGCCGTTGCCGCGTACACCGGTGACCTGTTGCCCGATTGCTATGACGATTGGATCCTGCCCGTGCGCGAGCGGCTGCACCAGGCCTACGGCGACGCCCTGGAGCAATTGGTGCTGGCACTGGAGGGGCAGCGCGACACCAGCAGCGCCATCCCATACGCCCAGCGCTTGCTGCACCACGACCCCCTTCACGAGGCTGCCTACCGCCACCTGATGCGCCTGCACATGGCGCAAGGCGACTGGACGGAGGCCTTGCGTATCTACCACGCGTGCACTGCGATGCTGAAGCAGGAGTTTGGAGCCGCACCGTCACGCGCCACCCGTGACCTCTATGACCGCCTGCACAGGATGCGGGAGCGCCCCGTGCCGGCGACCGCAGAAAGCGCAGCAAGGCGCCCGGCAGACCTGCCGTTAGTCGGCCGCAAAGCTGAATGGTCGCTGCTGCTGGCTGCCTGGCGCGCCGCCGCAGCAGGTAAGCCGCAGATGATCCTGCTTAGCGGCGAAGCCGGCATCGGCAAAACGCGTCTAGCCGAAGAACTGGTCGCCTGGGTGGCCCGACAGGGTGCAATCGCGGTCGCGGCGCAGTGCTATGCGGGCGGCGACGCCCTGGCGTACGCGCCTGTCGTCGAATGGTTGAATGAGGCAGCGCTCCGGCCGCGTCTGGCCGCGCTGGACGACGTGTGGCTGGTCGAGGTCGGCCGCCTCATCCCGGCGCTCCTGGCCGCACGCCCGCGCCTCGCCGCCCCCGGCCCACTGACTGAAGCCTGGCAGCGCACGCGGTTGTTCGAGGCGCTGGCGCGTGCAATACTTGGGTCAACTCAAGGCAGTCGCGATCCGCTGCTGCTGTTCCTGGATGACCTGCAATGGGCTGACCGCGAGACTCTGGATTGGCTCGTCTACTTGCTGCACACTCATCCTGGCGCACCCTTGCTGGTGGTATGCACGGTGCGGCTGCACGAAGTGGGCGAGGATCATCCATTTACGGCATCACGGTTAGCGTTGGCGCGCGCCGGGCTGCTGAGCGAGATCTCGCTGTTGCCACTCAATGTAGCTGAAACCGCGGCCCTCGCCACAAGCGCCGCCGGGAGAGCCCTGGAAGCAACTGAAGCAGCCCAAATCTACCGCGATACCGAGGGAAATCCGCTCTTCGTCGTCGAAATGGTGCGGGCGGGGTTAGGAGGGACCGCGAGACGGGAAGGAGACGAACCGGAGAGAGAGAGAGACGAGGGCCTGGGCTATTTGAATATCCCGCCGACGCTGCCGCCCAAGGTGCGAGCAGTGATCCGCTGGCGGTTAGCGATGCTCTCGCCGGATGCGCAAGCACTGGCACAGACTGCGGCAGTGATCGGCCGCAAATTCAGTTACGATGTGCTGGTCCATGCCGCTGGCCTGGACGAGGCCGCGGTGGTCCAGGGTTTGGATGAGTTGTGGCGGCGCCAGCTTGTGCGTGACCAGGGAGACGACGCCTATGACTTCAGCCATGACGGGATTCGCGCTGTGGCCTACGACGAGATCGGCCCAGTCCGCCACCGCGGCGTACATCTGCGCGTAGCCCAGGCGCTCGAGGCGCGCCATGGCGGCGCCCTGGATGCGTTCAGCGGCCAAATCGCGACCCACTACGAGCAGGCCGGCGAGGTGCAACCGGCGATCACTTATTATCGCCGGGCCGCCGCCGCCGCCCAACGGATTTACGCCAACGACGAAGCCGTGCGCCTCTACCGCCATCTGTTGGAAAGCGAGCTTGCCGCCGGCCTATCCGGTCATGAGCGCTGCGCGGTGATGCTGGCGCTGGCAGAGATCTGGCGGGTGACCGGGCATTGGGCGCCGACACGCACCATCGCCCGCGAAGCCCTGGAGATAGCCGAGGCTTTGGGTGATACCTGTTTGGTAGCGCAAGCCCAGGTCGCGCTGGCCGGTGCGCTGCAGTTGATGGGCTACTATGACGAAGCACTAGAATGGCTGGCCAAGGCCGAAGACGGCTTCAAAGCCGCAGGCGTAGGCCGGGGCATGGTCAGCGCACTGTGGACCATAGGCCAGATCCACTGGTTCCAGGGAAACCACCCCCAGGCCCTCGCCGCGCTGGAGCAACAACTGCAGATCGCCATGGGAATCGATGATTCGCGCGGCATCTGCGAGGCGCTGGAGACGATGGGCATGGTCTATTGGAGCCAGGGAGACTGGGAGCGGTCCGCAGACTGCTGCCTGAAATCCATCAGGATTGCGGGGCCGCTGGACTATAAGCTGATCCTCTCGCGCGCATCGATCACCCTGGGGAATGTCCGGTCGTCGCAGCACTGGTTCGGCGAGGCCGTGCACTGGTATCTGCGCGCAGGCATGTTGGCCCAGGAGATTGACGATCGGCAGGCGGTCTCCTGGGCAATCTCCAACATCGCCCTGGTCTTGGCGAAGCGCGGAGACTACGAGCGTGCCATCGCCGGCTACCAGCGCAGCCTGCGCAACGCCTGGGAGATCAGCGACCGCTGGACCGCCTGCCTGAACGTTGCCGGTCTCGCGTCGATCAACGAGCGTTGCGGGAAGGCCGATCTGGCCGAATCGTTGTATCGCAAGGCGATCGGCTTCGGACAGCGCCTGGGCATTCCCAGCTATCTTTCCGGCATGCTCGTCGGGCTGGCGCGGCTGCTGCTGGCGCGCGGCCGCGCGGCCGAGGCGCGCGATTTCTACGATGAAGCGTGGGCGAAGATCTCTAGCGTAGCGGGTGAACGCCTGGCCGGCGAGGACACACGCTTCGACGCGCGGGTGCTGGGCATCCGCCTCCGCCGCGCACTGGGCGAGACCGATGCAATGCAAGCTGAAGCAGAGATCCAAAACCTCTTGCAGCACGAGGCCGCCCCGCACCGGCAGGCCGCGCTCAACTACGAGTGGTGGCGGCTGGCGCCGGATGCTGCGGCACACAGCGCCGCAGCGCAAGCTGCAGCAGCATTCTATCGGGCGGAATACGCCGAGACGGGCGCCGACGAGTGCCGGAGTCGCTATCAAGAGCTGACAGGTGAGACGCTGCTTGACCCGCCGCCCCTGCCAGATCTCTCAGAGCTGATCCCAGACCGGCCAGAGTCTCTGGACCTGACGCGCGTCTTGGAGGAGTTGGAAGCTTCGTTCAACTAAGAACCCTTGGGCTTGCGCCCGCGGGACATCATTCCTGGCTAAGCCCTACTTCGTGAAGCGCCTATGAAGCGCGGCCTGTTGTATCCTGCTGCTGATACCTGAAGAATCAGGTTCGAAAGCAAACCTACCTTCAACAAGGAGATACAGAATGGCTGTTATCACAATCTCTCGGCAATTGGAAAGCTTGGGCGACGACGTCGCGCGCCTGGTCGCTGAGAAGCTGGGCTATCAGATCTTTGACAAAAAAATGATGGCGCAGGTCGGCCAGGAGATGGGTCTGGGGACTAAGGCCGTCGAAGCCGCCATGGGTTTCAAACCCCAGGGCGCGAAGACTGTGTGGGAGGCGATCGGCACCACCCAGAGGATGACCGGCGGCGATCCTTCGAGCTGGACTTTCGGGGCCCGGTCCGACGCCCTTGAGGGAATCTCAGTAGCGAACCTCGTTAAAGTCATCAACGCCGGCTATAAGAAGGGCAATGTGCTCATCATCGGCCGCGGCGGCATGGCCGCGTTGCAGGACAAGCCCGACGTGCTGCACGTACGCATTACGGCGCCTATGGCCGTACGGCTTCAGCGCATGTGTGACCGCGAACACTGCTCCAAAGATGATGCGGCGGCCAAGCTCAAGGAACGCGATGCGAGCGACGTTCAGTGGATCAAGCGCTACTTTGACCTGGAATCCCACGATCCCCAACTCTTCGATGTGGTCATCAACACCGCCAAGATCACGCCTGCGGCCGCGGCCGACCTGGTCATCAAGGCACTGGACTTGCTGCCCAAGTCCAAGGCCAAGTAAGTCGCCGTTCCTTACAAGGAGGACAGACTAATGAGAATCATGGAACGTCTGATCCAGAAAGTGGATCGCAGCAGTTGGGCAAAGAAAATCGCCATCGAGAAGCGCTATGAAGTCGTAGAGGCGCGGTTGGGCTTCCCGCCGTCGCGGCGGTACCGTGCGTATGTCGGCCCCCTGGAGAGCAACACACGCGTGATCGAACGCGACTGGAGCAGCATCGGCGCCTTCCTGACCACGACCGAGAAAGCGTTGGAAGACGCCGAATGGCAGGCCCTCGGCGGCGAGCAAATCGGGATCGTCCTGAGCAACACCAGAGAACTGTACATCATCGAATAGAGGCTGAGACCTCCTTTCGCGCCACGAGGCCCCACGGGTTGTCTGTGGGGCCTCGTTTGTTGTGCGCCCCTTGCAGAAAGTCGTCCCCTTTACAGCCTGGCGCCCCTCGAAACAATCTTCCTTTTGGACCTAATTTTAAGGTTCGCCTGCTTGACATGCATTTCAGATTGTGATATTGTTTATCCACTGCACAAACTAACATATTCATTTTAACTCATTGTTACATGCCAAAGATGTCATCGTCTCCGCAGATAACCGCGCACCTGCAGGGCACCTCCGCCTTGCCGCACTGCTTCCGGCACGATGCATCGCTCCCAACAATCCTGATCCCGTTCTCGACCCTGTTCCTGCTCTCTGAGACGCCGGCGGTCACAATGTAACCTACAACCTGTAACTTGCAAACGTCGACTCTTCCCGGGTGGCACACCCCACGGGCTGTAACCCGCCTTATTACTGAACAATCCGATAACTCAAAGGAGAAACGCAATGGCTAAGGTAGCTACAAAAGTCCCGGAAGCGGCCCACGTGCTGATCGATTTCAAACCCCAGCACGACTTCTTCGTCGGCATCGACTCCGACGGTTGCGCATTCGATGCGATGGAGCTTAAGCACAAAGAGTGCTTCACCCCTACGATCGTCCGAGTCTGGGGGCTGCAGGCCGTCTCGAAGTTCACGCGCGAGACGTGCGAGTTCGTCAACCTGTACTCCAAGACCCGCGGCCTCAACCGCTGGATCGCCCTGACCAGGGTCTTCGACCTCCTGCGGGAGCGCCCCGAGGTCAAAGCGCGCAATGCCAAGGTGCCGCAAGGGGACAAGATCAAGGAATTCATCGAGTCGGGCTACCCGCTCAGCCACAAGGGCATGGTCCAGTATGCGGCCGATCATCCGCACCCGGAGCTTGAACAAGCCGTGCAGTGGTCCCTTGCCGTTGACGAAGCAATCGCCGACATGGTGCACGGCGTGCCCCCCTTCCCTTATGTGCGAGAGAGCCTCCAGAAGATGCAGGGCAAGGTCGACCTGATGGTCGTCTCCGCCACCCCCGTCGAAGCGCTCGAGCGCGAGTGGGGCGAGCATGGCATCGCGCAATACATGAGCGTCATCGCCGGCCAGGAGATGGGCACCAAGAAGCAGCATCTTCAGTTCGCGGCCAAGGGCAAGTACGACGATGACCGCATCCTGTTGATCGGCGATGCACCGGGCGACCGTGACTCCGCCAAGGGCGTTGACGTCCTCTACTACCCCATCAACCCGGGCGGCGAGGACAAGTCCTGGAAGCGGTTCCACAATGAAGCGCTGGGCAAATTCCTTGATGGCACCTACGCGGGCGCTTATGAGGCAGCGCTGATCGACGAGTTCGAGAAGCTGCTCCCCGAAACCCCGCCGTGGCAGAAGCTGACCAAGATCGAATACGAAGACTGATCGCGCCGTGAGTTCAAGGTTGAAAGCTTGTAACCTTGAACCTGTAACCTGCACTAGGAGCATCATCATGCCAAGACTCGTAGACCTCAAAGCCAAACCCTATAACCTGTCAGCCGCACAAATCAAGTGGGTAGAAGACACGCTTGCCGGCATGACCGCCGAAGAGAAGTGCGGTCAGCTCTTCACCAACTTGTTCTTCTTCGGCAAGGACATGTTCAGCGGCAACGAGCTGTCCAACAAACAGATCCTTGACAAATACCACATCGGCGGCGCGCGTTGGCAGGGTGGAACGGCACAGAAATGCCAGGACCTGCTGAACAGCCTGCAGGCGGACTCGAAAATCCCCCTGCTGGTCGCGGCCAACTGCGACTCCGGCGGCAATGGCGCATGCTCGGACGGCACCTACATCGCCTCAGGCGCGCAATCTGAGGCCGCAGGCGACCCGACGGTGGCCTACAACGCCGGCTACGTGTCTGCCCGGGAAGCCGGCGCGTTAGGCGTAAACGTAAACTTCGACCCCTGTGTAGATATCCTGTTCAACTGGCGCAACACGATCGTCAACACGCGCGCCTACGGCACCGACCCCGACACGGTAATCAAGTACACCAGTGCCTACATCGACGGCTATCGCGCCGGCGCCAACGGCAGCATGGTCACCTGCATCAAGCACTTCCCCGGCGACGGCACCGAGGAGCGCGACCAGCACCTGGTGCTCGGCGTCAACGAGCTCTCGCCCGCCGAATGGGACGCCTCGTTCGGCCGCGTCTACAAGCACCACATCGAGAACGGCGTCGAGATGTTCATGGCCGGCCACATTGCCCTGCCCTACTATCAACAGAAGCTCAACCCCAAGCTAGCAGACAAGGACATCCTGCCGGCCACCCTGGCCGAGGAGCTGATCATGGGCCTGTTGAAGGAGCAGCTCGGCTTCAACGGCATGGTGATCACCGATGCCAGCCACATGCTGGGCATGACGTCCGCGATGCGCCGCGAAGAGTACGTGCCCCGCGCGATCGCGGCCGGCTGCGACATGTTCCTGTTCTTCAACGACATGGAAGAAGACTTCACCTTCATGCTGAACGGGTACAAGAAGGGCGTCATCACCGAAGCGCGGATGAACGACGCCGTCCGCCGCGTGCTGGGCCTAAAGGCGAAGCTGAACCTGCATGTGAAACAGGCCAAGGGCACGCTGCTGAAGAACCCCGAAGACTTGTCCGTCGTGGGCTGCGCCGAGCACCTGGCGATGCGCGCCGACGCGGCCGACAAGGGGATCACGCTCGTCAAGAACACCCTTGACCAGCTCCCGATCCGTCCCGAGACCCACAAGCGCATCCGCCTGTACTACCTGCAGGGCGAGGTCGGCGGCATCCACGCGGCCGGGACGAAAACCCTGGACAACTTCGTGGCCGAGCTCGAGAGGCGCGGCTTCGAGGTCACGGTCAACGACGGCACCACCCGCGTCAAGGGCCGTACGTTGGAATATCGCAAGAACTACGATGCGGCGTTCATCATCGCCGACGTGGTCGGCTACGGCGCCCAGAACAACTACCGGATCCAGTGGAAGACCGCCATGAGCAACGAGTGCCCCTGGTACGTCTGGGAGGTGCCGACC
>CAZELR010000018.1:22172-68773 GCA_964513075.1 uncultured Anaerolineales bacterium | reverse complement strand
AGGACTCATGCGACCAGTATACCATACCCCGATGGAACGGTGAACAGTTACGGGCTATCTTGTGCTAACTCGGCTGCGGGCTGCATCAGCGCGCGCTGGCCGGCTTGCACCTCGCGTATAATACGGATCAACCGGGCCTCAAGAGCACTGAATTGGTTCAACACGTATTCATCTGCTTCTGAGCGCAGGGTCGCGGCAGTCTTTTCAGCTTCTTGCTGGATGTCGCGCGCGCGCTGGCGCGCGGCCTGAACCATACTCTGCTCATCCAGACGGACGTTGACCTGAGCCTGCGCATCCTCAATGATGCGGCGCGCCTGCGCGCGTGCTTCGGCCAAAATGCGATCACGCTCGCCAGCGATGCGCTGGCCCATACGCACCTCATCGGGTACTGCGGCGCGCATCTCCTCAATAAGGCGCCCGATGGCAGCCTCGTCCAGCAGGATCTTGCCACCCAGAGGCACCCGAATGGCATTATGAACCAGGGTCTCAAGTTGATCGATCTGTGTCTGCATAGGTGTGACACCTCCATGGCTGGTGCGCCAGACGAATTGTGCCTGGCTTAGTCGCGCGATGTGCGAATCGGTACGGAACCCATGGTCTGCTCATTCACGCCGGCGAAACGAGCCCGCAAAGCCGCCAGCACAGATTGGGGCGCCAGTGTCGAAACATCACCGCCTAGAATCGCGACCTCTTTCAGAATAGAAGAGCTCAGATAGGCATGCTCCAAACTCGTCATCAGGCAGACTGCTTCGATATCGGGCGCAAGTTTCTTGTTGGTTAACGCTATCTGAAACTCGAATTCGAAATCGGAGATGGCGCGCAGCCCACGCACCAACGTCGAGGCGCCAATTTCCCGCGCGCAGACTACGGTCAGGCCGCGGTACGGCATCACCCGAACGTTAGACAGGTGGCTCAACGCCTCCTGAGCCAACACAACGCGCTGGGCGGTGTCGAACGTGAGGGTCTTGGGCGGACTGTCGTACACCCCAACAACCAGTTCATCGAACAAGCCGGCCGCCCGCGTCGCAACATCGACGTGGCCATAATGGATGGGATCGAACGTGCCAGGGTAGAATGCTCTGGTCATGGGTATTCCTTGTTCAACTGACGTCTCCTGCGCCTTGCCAGAACGCAGCTACCTGCGAGGACAACAGATGATGTTCGGGTCGAGAAAGGCCGGGATCCACGGCGAACAGCTTCTGAGCCGCGCTGCGAGCTTCCTCGAGGGTGCGCACATCGCTAAGGGTGGCAGCATGCAACGGCGGCAGGCCGCTCTGCCGAATGCCAAAAAAGTCACCCGGGCCGCGTAACTCCAGGTCGATTTGGGCCAAGGCAAAGCCATCGGTGTTGCTCTCCAGTGCCTGGAGTCGTTTGACGCTATCGCCCTCAGCAGCATCAGAGATGAGAATGCAGTACGACGGATGCTCGCCTCGGCCCACGCGGCCACGAAATTGGTGCAACTGAGCCAAGCCAAACCGCTCGGCGCCCTCGATCACAATCACAGTGGCGTTCGGCACGTCAATACCAACCTCCACCACTGAGGTAGCCACCAGGATGTCGATCTCGCCCGCACTGAAAGCGCGCATCACGTCATCCTTCTCCTCACCCTTCATCCGTCCATGCAGCAATCCCACCCGCAGATCGGGGAAGATAACCGCCTGCAGTCGAGCATGCTCTTCGGTCGCCGCACCGGCATCACTGGTAAGGGATTCCTCTACCAACGGATATACGATGAATGCCTGATGTCCGGCCTGAACCTGGCGGCGAATGAAACTGTAAGTACGTTCACGCTCAGTGGAAATCAACCATTTGGTCTTGATCGGCACCCGGCCAGCGGGCATCTCGTCGATCACAGAGATGTCCAGGTCACCGTAGATCGTGAGTGCCAGCGAACGCGGGATGGGCGTAGCGCTCATGACGAGCATGTGTGGCTGCGCTTGTCGGCCGCCGCCCGCAGAGGTGCGTTGGCGCAGCGCGGCACGCTGTTCTACCCCAAAGCGGTGCTGCTCGTCCACCACGGCAATTGCCAAATCTTTGAAGGTGACACCGCGTTGGATCAAAGCATGGGTGCCCACGACGATATCTGCATCCCCGGCAGCGATAGCAGCCAGTGCTTCTTCTCGTTCCCCAGCGCGCATGCTCCCAGTGAGCAGAACAACACGCACCGGCCGATCGGCGCACGGATGGCGCAGACCCTCAAACATGCGCCCAAAAGAGCGCGCGTGCTGCTCGGCCAGGATCTCAGTGGGGGCCATGATCGCGCCTTGCGCGCTCTCTGCCACGGCAAGCCACAACGCGGCTGCAGCAACGGCCGTCTTACCCGAGCCCACGTCGCCTTGCAAGAGACGGCTCATCGGTTGGCTGCTCCGCAGGTCATCGGCGATCTGATCCAGGGCACGGCGCTGCGCTGAGGTCAGGGAGAAAGGCAGCGCGGTGAGGAATGAGGCCAGGATCGACGCATCGGCCGTTAGTGGGCGAGCAGCAACTCCCCGAAAACGCTGGCGAGCCGCGAGAACGCCAAGCTGTAATACGAAAAACTCATCAAAACTGAGGCGACGATGGGCGGCTGCCAGCAGTTCTTGGTTATCTGGGAAGTGAACTTGTTTCAGCGCCTGGGATAATGACTGCAGCCGGTTTTCTTGGCGGATAACCTCGGGCAGATAATCCGGGATCTCGGCCGCCCACGTCGTCACGGTCCGATCCATTACCTTGCGCAGCCACTGCGCGGAGAGGCCCTCGGTCAAAGGATAGATCGGCACGAGCCGACCGGTGCTGACCTGATTGCGATCCAGCGGCTCGAAAGCCGGGTGGCGTATGGTGGGAATGCCGCGGTAGCTGTCGACCTTGCCGCTGAACGCGTAAGGATGGCCAACATGCAATTGACGCTCGATAAATGGAGTGAACCACGTCATGTGCATCTCGCCGGTGCCATCACCGACGCGTGCCGTCACGAGCTTCCGGTCTTCTCCGATTGAGCGGCTCTTGATGTCCCAAATGGTTCCGATAACCGTCACCTCTTCGCCCCACTTGAGTTGGGCGATAGTCCGCAAGTTGCTGTAGTCATCGTAACGATGGGGCAACAGGTACAACAGATCTCGAACGCTGCGCACACCCAGCTTGCTCAGTTTCTGGGCATAGGTTGGTCCAACACCTGGCAGTCGAGTGACAGATGCCTCGATGCCCATGCCCGGACCAAACGGCCGCGGCATGCCGCTGGAAGGATGCGCCTCAGTCATCTCCGGCGACGGTTGATCCTTGGCCGGCGCAGCCATTCCGCTTTGCGGCACGGAGGGATACACGCTCTGCTCGCGCGCAGCGTGCGGTAACGACGGCGGTTCTGCCTGGGCAGGCGGCGCAGAAGGGGCAGGCATCGGGGTCACAGGCTTGCTCAGGGCCGGTCCGAAAGACTCGGCAGGACGTTCCCGCGGCTTTTCGGTTGCGCTATCCTCAGCCGCGCGGCCAGGCGGCGCGCTGGCTACTGGCGGCTCAACAGGGGTGCGAGTTGGAGCGGCCGCCGGCGGCTCCAACGGAGCACCTAACTCATGAGCTCTGCGCAGCACCTGGTCGAGTATGCGCTCCCGCGCAGCGGCATCTTCTACCACAGGGTAGCCCAGCAGGAGCGCAACGATTTCGTTGATGGCAGCGCTGCTACCAACCTCGGCGCGCGCATCCGGTTCCCAGCGACTGACGAACTTATCGAGCCCGCCAATGACAGCTTTATTGCGGTAACCCTGTCTCTTTTCCAGGGCGAGAATCTTCAAGAGACGCAAGATCGCGTTATCCATGGCTGCCTCGCACCGCGCCCATCACAGCGCACCTTCGCAGACGACAACACCTAGCGCCTTGGGGCCAATGTGCACAGCAAGCGAAGGAGAATAACCGATCACGGGAAACTCCCGGTGCGGGAAAACGATATCGAGGCGTTCCAGAAGATGCGCAGCCTCGATCTCGAACCCGTGTTGTACCAAAAACATTTGTTTTATATGAGAAAACTCGATGATG
Source organism: uncultured Anaerolineales bacterium (assembly GCA_964513075.1). Classification (GTDB taxonomy): domain Bacteria; phylum Chloroflexota; class Anaerolineae; order CG2-30-64-16; family CG2-30-64-16; genus DAOUBP01. The sequence continues at coordinate 64,771 of CAZELR010000018.1, read as the reverse complement.
AATTCGTACAGCTTATCCACAGCGCGCGCATAATTGCGCACTTTTTCGATGGGAATGAAGTCGCCATCTTCCATGATGGAAATGGGGCGCAAGCCCAGCATGGTGCCCAACATGGTTTGTGCCGAGCCCAGGCGGCCCCAACTCTCCAGATACGCCAAGCTATCCGACAGAAAGAGTGCATATATGTGTGGAATCATGCCGCGCACGATCTTGACTACATCGGCCTGCGACGCGCCCTCGGCCGCCGCCTTAGCCGCGGCCTCCACAATGAGTCCCAAGCCAACCGAGGTCGTCAGGGTGTCAAGCACAACGATACGCTGACGTCCCATGAAGCTGCGCGATGCACGTTCTGAGATCTCAGCGATATCGTGTAAGGCGCTGGAGGTATGGATACAAACGATACTGTCAGTGGTCTCACCCAGGCGGCCAAAAACAGCTCGAACCTGGCTCAAGCTAGGCGGTTCCACCGTTACGCTGTCGTCGGCCTGGGACATCCGGCGCAGAAACGCATCATCGATCTGGTTAACTCGCTCCAGATAACTTTGCCCGCCCAAGCGCACGACCATCGGGATAACTTCGATTTTATAGCGCGCTATCATACCTGCGTCGGGCAAGTATGCGCCGCTGTCTGTAACAACTCTAACCTGTGCCAAAGTGGCCCCTCACGATCTGCTATTATTCCGCAGAAATGATGTAATGATAAAACGGTTGACCGCCATCTACGGTCTCAATTTCCTGATCCAGATAGCGTTGCTGCAACCTTGCCCGCAACCCGTCTGCCTGGTCAACACTGGCAGGTTCGCCATAGTAGAGCGTGATGACTTCCAGGTTCTTCGCGTCCATTTGCTCCAGCAGGGTTTCCACCACCGCTTCTGGCGTCGGGCCGGTGGCTGTGAGCTGATCGTTCAGCAGGCCGATCACATTCCCGGCGCGCACCTCGATGCCCTCGATTTGCGCATCTTGTACGGCCACGGTGACCTCGCCTGTTTGCACATTATGCAGAGCCGAAGTCATCGACTGCGTGTTGTGTGCGAGATCAGCGTGGGGATTCAACGCCAGGAGTGCGCTGATGCCCTGCGGGATACTCTTGCTAGGAATCACGCTAACGGTCTTACCCTGTTCCGAGGCCAGAGCTTGCGCCTGCTGTGCCGCCATCAAAATATTGCCGTTATTGGGCAATAGAATGACTTCGTTGGTGGGCAACCGGTTCACAGCCTCCAATAGATCTTGGGTGCTGGGGTTCATGGTCTGGCCGCCCGAAACGATACAATGAGTGCCCAAGCTGAGAAACACCCGGGCCAAGCCCGCGCCGGGCGCTACCGCGACCACGCCTGGCCCGTCAATGGGGCCCGAGGCATCGCACATCGGCAGCTGATCAGGGTCAGCAACAGTTGGCTGCTGTTCTGCAAAGCGCGGGGGGAGTGGATCATAGCCGGCCGGCATGTCTGGAATGGACATATCGTCCATGTTTTCCACGACGACGTCCGTAACAAAACCCAGACTTATCGCGTAGGTTAGTGCAACGCCTGGGTCGGGCACATGGACGTGTACTTTGACAAGATTCTCGTCTCCCTCGACCAGCGGACAATCACCCATGGCGGTAATGCACTCTCGGATGGCGGCGACATCAAGGCCCCCACCTTCCACCAAGAATTGCACATCAAAGCCGTATACCGGTGACGGCAGCTCGCGGTGACCTTTGGTGGCACGCGGGGGTGCGGCCGGCGCAGCAACCGCGGGCAAAACCACCTCGGCCTGAACCGACTCGCCGGTAAGCGTGCGATACATCCCCTCCAGGATGAAAAACAGGCCCTTGCCGCCGCTATCGACTTTGCCGGCCTGTTTCAACACGGGAAGCAGGTTGGGGGTGTTGAGCACGGCCTCATCAGCTGCGCGCAGCGTACGGGATAGGATAAAACGCAAGTCGTTATCCAGTTGGGCAGCGTTCTCGGCCGCTACAGCAGCCTCACGTGCTACGGTAAGAATCGTGCCTTCCACGGGTCGATTCACGCCCTTGTACGCCACCCTGCTGCCTTCTGTCAGCGCGGCCGCAAAGGCTGGACCTGTCAGGGTCTCTTGTTCGCCCAAGCTGCGCGAGATGCCACGCAGAATCTGCGACAGGATCACGCCCGAGTTGCCCCGCGCGCCCATCAACGCACCATGAGCTGCCGCCTTGGCGACCAGGCCCACACTCCGCGTATGTTCCTCGGTAATCTCACGGCAGGCCGACTTCATGGTCAATAGCATGTTGGTGCCAGTGTCGCCATCGGGCACCGGGAACACGTTGAGCGCGTTGACGATCTCGTGCTGCTGATCGAGCCAGTTCAGGCCGCCCAGCAGCAGACCTTGGAATTTGATGCCATCCAGGAAGAGCACAGGTTGGCCTGTCAACCCTCGATCAGGGGAGGTTTCTGTTACTGCCAACGTTCTAATCCTCCAACTATTAAGCCTTGTAGACGCGCACTACTTATCACCGTTCGGCATTCTCAGCCCCTGAACGTGTACATTCACTTCTGCCACTGGCAGGCCCAAGGCCTGCTCCAGGGTATATTTCACACTATTCATGACCCCATGAGCAACTTCGGAAATTCGGGTGCCGTATTGGATAATCACGTATAGATCGACAATCACCTCACCCTCGCGCACCTGGACATCTACGCCGCGGTGCCATTTTTCAGGCTGCAGAAGGACCGCCAGTCCGTTGATGAGGTTTTTGTTGGACATGCCGACTACGCCATAGCACCGCAAGACCGCTTCACCTGCAACGGTCGCAATAGCGTGTGGTGAAATTTCGATGCGGCCAGGTTTCTTTTCTTCAGCCATGCGCTCCTCCGATCGTGTTGAAAGACCCTCTCCAGGCGACACGCTCTGTTTTGCGTTCCTTGGCGGCCTGTGGTACACTGGTCCTAGTGTGGCCGAGCCCTGTGAGGCTCGGTCGCCATTTGTCTGACTTTGAGCGCTCACAAGGGAGAACGTACCGATGGCCAAGTGTCAAGTTTGCGGTAAGGGGCCACAGTTTGGGCATAACGTCAGCCACTCTATGCGCCACACTCAGCGCCGCTGGAATCCCAATATCCAGTCGATGCATTTGATGGTGGACGGCCGAGAGCAGCGGGTGTTTGTCTGCGCCAAGTGCATTAAGACCATGCAAAAGGCGAACTGAATCGCTCTGACCCATCCCAGCACGCGGCCGGCGGCAACGCCGGCTGTTTGCTTTTAAAGCCCTTGTGCCGCGCGGCGCAACGCGGCGATCCCGCCGGTGATCCCGTCAGGATGCCCGAACACCGCCGTACCGGCCACCAACACGCGGGCCCCCGCCGCAACCACTTCCGGCGTCGTGCTCGCGTCGATCCCACCGTCTACTTCGATCTCTGCCTGTGACCCAGTGTCAGCAATCATCCGGGCCAGACGCGCCACCCGTGCCGTGCTAGTCGGGATGTAGCGCTGCCCGCCGAACCCCGGATTGACGGTCATCACAAGCACCAGCGTGACGTCAGGAAGAATCTCGCGCAGCGTCTCCAATGAAGTCGCCGGATTCAACGTCACGCCCGGCCGCACGCCCAACTCGCGAATCTGTTGGATCGTGCGGTGCAGGTGCGGGCAAGCTTCGACATGGACGGTCAGAATGTCGGCCCCGGCGCGTGCAAAATCGGCCAGATAACGCTCGGGCGCCTCGATCATCAGATGCACGTCCAACGGCAGGCGGGTTACGCGGCGCAGCGCGGCCACCACAGGGACACCGATGCTGATGTTTGGTACAAAATGGCCATCCATCACATCCACATGGATGTAGTCGGCCCCTGCGGCCTCAGCCCCACGCACAGCCGCGCCGAGATCGGCAAAGTCAGCAGCCAGGATGGACGGCGATATCTTGATCATCCAATACTCTCCGCGTGATGGTGTACAGCAAGGCAACCGGAACCGGACGCGTGTGACCCGATTCAATGTGTGCTATGATACAACGGAACGACGAAATCGCAAAGGAATTAGGGGACGGTTTGAGCTATGCGATTTTTGATATGCCGCAATTACACGACGGAATCGGGATGCCGCAGCCATCGGCAAGGATCCAAACCAACCAGGGTCCCGCCCCCACCTAGCGCAGGTATCAACGGCCTGCAACTTTTCGTCGAGATATACGTAGAATAAGTAGCAGCACCGAGTACTATCGGTGGCTTGAGAACGCGACATCAAGGAGAGGCAACCATGTCCGAGGAACCGAAGGTCGAACGCAACATTGCGGATGAGCTGAGCAAGCTGGGGAAGCAGGTGGCCGACGCGATCAAGGCCGCCTGGGAAAGCGAGGATCGCAAGAAGCTGCAGAACGAGATCGCCGAAGGGGTGCAGAACTTCGGCAAGGAGGTCAGCGAGGCCGTCAATAAAGCCAGCGAGAGCCTGACCGCCAAGGAGCTGCGCGAGAAAGCCGAAAAAGTGGTCGAAGAGGTTCGCGAGAGCGACGTGGTGGACGAGGCGCGCAAGGGCATCCTCACCGGGTTGGACGCGCTGAACAAGGAGCTGGGCAAGCTGCTGGAGAAGCTGGAGTCCAAGCCGGCCGCGGAACCGCCTGCTGCTCCTGAGCCGCCCGCGGAGCCGCCTACAGAAGCCTAGACACCAGCTTAAGGAATTGAAACTGATTTGCCACCAAAGCGCCCGAAATGCTCCATGGCAGAAGCATTTCGGGCGCTCTTTTTCGGTCACCTCTCAGTTATTGTCTTTCCCCTCATACGTCTGAAAGAACTTCCACGTCGCACGCGCCAAATCCTTGAGCGTTGGGTTGGAGATGTCCCATTCCAGCCAGGTAGGGCGATAGAGGAACACTGCCAGCACATAGGGCCCGGTCGGACTCCAGATGGCCGCGACGTCGCCGTGGGTGTCGGGCACGTAGCCGTGCTTGTGCACTGCCTTGGCCTCTGGGGGCAGGCCGCCCACGAGCATTTCTTTCATTTCGTTCAGCGCCATGAAGTCCAGCGCCTGTTGGCACTCTGCGGACGTGATCTGATCGCCGTAGGCGGCAATCAACGTGCCGCCGCCCTGGCTGCAAGCGACCAACATCTGCAGCGCCATGCCGATATCGCGCGGCGTGGTTTGCATGTAGGGATCAGGCTGCGTGTTCAGGTCGGTGCGACTGTTGGCCACGGTGACGATGTGCGGCGCCACTGCCAGCTTGCGGTCATAAGGCGTGGCCATAAAGGTATTGGTCATGCCCAATGCCTTGAACGCCTGATTCATGACGGCTACCCCGCGGTCCCAGTCGTCGTCCCCGATGATGCCCAGCATCAAGTTAGCGGTAAAGTTGCCACTGAATTCCATCGTTTCGGTGATGATCTTGGTCGTGTCCGGGTCGGGCGGTGCATCCAGCTTGCGGTAGACCTGCGCCAGGATGGGGATTTTCAGGGTGCTGGTGCCGGCATAGGCCACATCCGCGTTGATGGCAATCTCTTCGCCGGTGGGCAGGTAATGCAACCAGAGGCTGCCGATGCCGGGAAACTGATCCAGCCGCGCCTGCAACAGTGTCCCCAGGGCTGCGATATCTATCGGCGGAACTGGCGTCTCATGCGCCGTCAGATGCACGGTGCGCTGGGTCGGATTCGCCAACGCGGCCAGCATTTGCCCGCGCGCAGCCGCAACATCCAACTCGATGCCCGGTTTGCCAGGCGCCAGGGTGAGGTCCTCCAGCAGCGGCTGCGGTGGTTGCGGGGCCCGATTGGTGCGCGCCGCCACATCGACCAGCCAGGCATCCAGGGCCGCTTCGTCGAAGGTATAGCGCAGGGGGATATCGATCAACGCTGGGGGGCGTTCCAGGGAAGTCTCAACCAGGTAACGGATCAACCGGTTGGCGGTGTCCTGCTGCCGGGCCTGAGCGATCATCCCATCCACGTCTACCTTGAAGCCAACCGTCTCCGGCCGCAACAAGACCCGCTGGTCGCCGATATAGGCCTCGACCGGTTCCGCCAGGCCGCGGTTCAACGCCGTCGTCACTTCTGCATCCGTCGCGCCGCCGACTTGCAGCCCGCCCAGCCGCACCCAGCCGGGCACGACGCCTGCTGTCCGCCGGTAGCGAATATACGGCGCAGCCAGGAGCGCGGCAGCGATGACGGTCAGGACCAGAAGGGTGAGGAATAGTTTGCGCACGGTGCGATGGTGAGTTAGTAAGATAGTGCGATAGTGCGATAGTGAGTTGGTGAGTCGGTATGTCAATGTCTACCGCACGACCATACTATCTCACTATTGTACCCTCGCGCTATCGTACTGCCTCACCACTCCTTTTCTGCTTGAGATGTGTGATCATGCCATTGATGAGCCGTTTGGTTTCTGATGCCAAGTCGTAGGCTTGGTTAAGTTCTGGCTGTGTGATATAGCTCCGATCAAGCGCAAGATACAATTCGGATTGCACTTCACTGGCCGATCGACGAGCGATCTTCAGGAAGCGCGTAAACTCGCCTGGCGTGCCGGAGTCGAAACCTTCAGCAATGTTATGCATAGCTGATCCAGCCGCATCTCTGATCTGGTTGCGGAGCTGAAAATCTCTGGCGAATGTGGCACCGTCGGTCAGGTCATAGATCAGGTTGGTCAACTGTCGCGCTTTCTGCCAGCACAGCAGATCCTCAAACCGCTGAATCAACGCCATTGGCCACCCCTCCTGTCCTCATGCACAGACCACTATCGCACTACCGCACTATCGAACCAACTCACTCCATCATTCCCACTCAATCGTCGCCGGCGGCTTCGAGCTGACATCGTAGACCACGCGGTTGACGCCGGGCACTTCATTCACGATGCGGTTGCTGATGCGCGCGATGAGATCGTAAGGCAGGCGAGCCCAATCCGCGGTCATAAAGTCGTCGGTCGTGACTGCGCGCAGCGCGATGGTATCGGCGTAAGTGCGGCCATCCCCCATCACGCCCACCGAGCGGATCGGCAGCAGCACAGCGAACGCCTGTGAGATCGAGCGATAAAGTCCGGCCGCGCGTAGTTCTTCCAGGAAGATCGCGTCCGCACGGCGCAATGTCTCGAGCCGCGACCACGTGACCTCACCGATGATGCGGATGGCGAGACCGGGTCCCGGGAAGGGATGGCGCCAAACGATTTCTTCCGGCAGGCCGAGCGCCTGGCCTACCAGCCGCACCTCATCCTTAAACAGGCTGCGCAGCGGCTCGATGAGCTGGAAGGTCATGTCTGCGGGCAGGCCGCCGACGTTGTGGTGGGTCTTGATGGTGCGGGCGGTGGCCTGTTCCTGCCTGCTGGCCGACTCGATGACGTCGGGGTAAAGAGTCCCTTGGGCCAGAAACGCGGCCGGCGCATCGGAAAGCGCGGCTACGGCGGCAGCCTCGGCCGCTTCGAACACCCGCACGAAGCGCGCACCGATGCGTTTGCGTTTGACTTCGGGATCGGTCACGCCTGCCAGGTCGGCCAGGAAATCCTCGGTTGCGTTGACGGTGCTCAATCGCATGCCCTGGTGGCGTTGGAAGGTCTCCACCACCTGGCCGGCCTCGCCCAGGCGCAGCAGTCCATGATCCACAAAGATGCAGGTGAGCTGATCGCCGATCGCGAGATGGAGCAGGCTGGCCACCACGGCGGAGTCGACCCCGCCGCTGAGCCCGCAAACGACACGGCCCTGGCCTACACGCGTGCGGATCGCGTCCACCGACTCCATGATGAAATTCGCCGGGGTCCAGTCGGGCCGGCAGCCGCAGATATCCAGCACGAAGTTGTGCAGCAGCTCTTTACCCTGTGGCGTGTGCTGCACCTCAGGATGGAACTGCACGCCGTAGATGCCGCGTGCCACATCGCCCATGGCCGCCACCGAAGAAGGGGTGATGGCCAGCGGTGCAAACGTGGGCGGCAGGTCGGTCACGTGATCGCCGTGGCTCATCCACACCGACAGCTCGCCCGGCAGCCCGGCCAGCAACGGCGCATCGTCGGCCACCACGGTCACGCCAGCATGGCCGTATTCGCGACGTGCGGAGGGGTCCACCTTGCCGCCGAGGTTGAGCGCCAGAAGCTGCATGCCATAGCAGATGCCCAGGACCGGCAACCCCGACGCCAACACGAACGGGGGTAAGGCCGGCGCGCCCGCATCGTAAACGCTCGCCGGCCCACCCGAGAGGATATACCCCTTGGGATTGAGCTGCGCAAAGCGCTCTTTCGGCGCGTCCCAGGGAATCAGCTCACAGTAGACATGCAGCTCACGCACGCGCCGCGCGATCAGTTGCGCGGTCTGCGAGCCGTAGTCGAGGATGGCGATGGTGTCGTGTATAGCCATAAAAGCTCCGAGATGGGCGTGACGTGGTGCGTGGTGCGTATTGCGTACTGCGTATTGAGTACTGCGATTATCCGCTTCTTCTCTCCAGCATCCAGCATCCAGTATCCAGCCTTTATTCTTCCATCACGATCTTGCCGTTGTCCATGTTGGTGATGACTGCCAGGGTTTCAATGGGCACGCCCAGATCGGCCAGGGCGTCGCGGCCGCCCTCGAAGCGTTTCTCGATCACGGCGCCGATCCCCATGAGCTGCGCACCGGAGCGCAACACCAGGCTGACCAGGGCGCGAATCGTCTCGCCGCGGGCCAGGAAGTCGTCGATCACCAGGACATGATCGCGCGGGCCCAGAAATTCGGGCGAGACCATCAGCTCGGTCATGACCCCCTTGGTGTGCGACGGCGCCGAGGCGGTCATCGTGTTGGGGTGCATGGTCACCGGCTTGGATTTGCGCGCGTAGACCACAGGGATGCCCAACGCCAGGCCGGTTGTGAGCGCGGGCGCGATGCCGCTGATCTCGGCGGTAACAATCTTGTTGGCACCCAGGTGCGCGAAGCGGGCGGCCAGTGCGCCGCCCACGGCCAACATCAGCGCCGGGTCCACCTGGTGATTGATGAAAGAGTCGACCTTGAGGATGCCGTGGCCCAGGTTGACGCCTTCGCGTTGGATACGTTGTTTGAGCAATTCCATGAATGATTCCTCCTCCAAATAGGGCAACTATAAAACATAATTGTATAACGTAATGTCAAAAACGCGAAATTGCGCATGTGAGACCGGTCGCGCGGGTCCTGTTTATTTCTGTTGCCAGTGAATCTCAGGCCTTCTCCGATTCTGGATCCGCCAGACCCAACCGGCGGGATAGCCGAGCATCTTGGCCACATCGCCCGCGGCGCGGATCACGGGGACCAGGGCAATGGCCTTGATCCGCTCAAACGGCGCGAGCGCGGCCAGGCGCGGCAGCAGCCGGCGCAGCGGCGTTCGGCAATAGGCCAGGACCCCCACCAGCAATGCCAGGAACCAAAGCGGGTTGTGGATGAGGCCGAGGATGAGCAGAACGGGGAAGATGACCAGATAAGTGATGTAGCGAATCAGATGCCGCTTGCGCCACAGGTCGGCCTTGCCATCCCCGCGCGCGTAACGGTAGTACTGCTTGAAGAACGACTTCAGCGTGCCGCGCGGCCGGAAGTGCGCTACCGCCTCCGGCGCCCAGGCGAACGGGCCCGCGACCTGGCGCAGCCTGAAGTCGAAGATCAGATCCTCGCAGTAGTCCAGCCATTCCGGGTAGCCACCCGCCGCCTTCCAGGCCGCCTGCGTAAACGCCACCGACCGGCTGGAGGGGAGGAAGCTCTCCGGCTTGATTTCATCTGCTGTTGGCAGCACCGTCGCGCCCATGGCGATTTCGAACGTGGTGCGGACATCGGGGACGAAGAACCCGGCGGCGGCCTGCGGGCGTTGAAGGTTGAAAGTTGAAGGTTGAAGGTCAACAGAGTCGCCAAGACCTTCAACCTTCAACCTGTAACCTTCCAACGGCTGGATGAGCTTCTCCAGCCACTGTGGTTCCAACCAGACGCCGGCATCGGTGGACGCGATGATGTCGCCGGACGCGGCGGCGATGGCGACGTTGCGGCCGCGGGAGATGTTGGCGCCGGGCTCGATCAGGACACGCAGCGGCAGTCGGCCAGCATACTCGTCGATCACGGCTACGGTGGTGTCACGCGAGCCGCCGTCGACGATGACGACCTCATCGGGCTGGCGCGTTTGCGCGGCCAGGCTTTCCAGCAGGCGGCGAATGGACTCCCCTTCGTTGAGAACGGTGCAGATGACAGAGATGCGTGAGGTATTCACAGAAGATATTATACCGCCGCGACATGAAATGAGGCAAGGCCGCATCCTCCGACCGGCGTGTTTCGGCTTGATGGCGGAAATGAGCGGAGCACCCTGAGCGGAGCACCGCAGTGCGCAGTCGAAGGGTGCGAAGCGGCGTCCCGGAAAGACTGCATCCTTTGACTGGTCACACTTCGTTCAGTACATTGACTTGTAGACCCGCTCAGGATGCTTGCGCCTTTGAAACAAGCTTGCGCCTTTGAAACAAAGACGAATTCGAACAATGGTCCGGATTTCCACAAAGTGCTGCGGTAGCGGTATGATTAGGGATATGACGGCACTTAAGCGACTCATCTACGCCCTCGGTCCCTACTGGCGCGGGCTGGCCCTGACGACGTTTTTCATCCTGGTGCAGACCGCGCTGAGCCTGGCGCCGCCGTTATTTCAACGCGAGATCGTAGACGGCGTCATCGGCGCCAGGCAAGTCGAACGCCTGCTGCCGCTCATCCTCGGACTGGTGGCGATCTACGCGCTCACCGGGCTGACCGAATTCGGCGACCAGTACCTGCGCCACACCATCGGCGAGCGCATTCTGTATGATCTCCGGGTGCGTATCTACGACCACCTGCAGCGGTTGTCTCTTTCGTTCTTCGAGCGCACCTCCACCGGCGAGCTGATGTCTCGGGTAAGCAACGATGTCAACGCGCTGGAGCAGTTCATCACCCACGGCACCATCCTGACCGGGGTGGCAGCGCTGCGGCTGGTGGGCAGCGCCGTGGTGTTGTTGGTGCTAGACTGGCGGCTGGCGCTGATAGCGCTGCTGCCGGTCCCGCTGATCGCGCTCGGGCTGCGCTGGTTCAACCGCCGCGCCCGACCCATCTACCGTCGCGTGCGCGATCGGCTGGGTGATGTCAACGCGCGGCTGCAAGACGACCTGGCCGGCATCCGGGTCATCCAGGCCTTTGGGCAGGAGGACGCGGAGCTGGATCGCTTCAGCGCGGTCAGCCAGCGCTATCTGAACGAGCGCATCGCATCGATCGGCACCTGGTCCACATTTTTCCCCGCGCTCGGTTTCTTGACGACGTTGGGCGGCGCGCTGGTGCTAGGCGTGGGTGCACGGATGGTGCTGCAGGACCGGCTGACTCTCGGCACATTGGTGGCGTTCCTGTCGTACATCGTCGCGTTCTACGAGCCGATCCGCCGGCTAACCGATATCGATAACATCCTGCAACAGGCAGCCGCGGCGGCCGAGCGCGTCTTCGAGCTGCTGGATCAGACCCCGGAGATTCGTGATGCCCCGGACGCGGTCACGCTCGAACGAGTCACGGGTGCGGTCTCGTTCGAGGATATCAGCTTCGGCTACGGCTCCGGAGAAGCTGTGCTCCACGGCGTGGACTTTCACGTGGCGCCGGGCGAGGTTGTGGCCCTGGTCGGTCCCAGCGGTGCAGGCAAAACCAGCATCGCCAACCTGCTGTGCCGCTTCTATGATCCTACCCAAGGCCGCGTGCTCATCGACGGGCACGACTTGCGGACCGTACAGATGCGCTCACTGCGGCAGCACGTCTCCGTGGTGTTGCAGGATACCTTTCTGTTCAATGGCACCGTGCGCGCGAACCTGACCTATGGGGCGCCGGACGCAACCGACGCAGAGATGATCGCGGCAGCCCAAGCCGCGTACGCCCACGAATTCATCATGGCTATGCCGGCGGGCTACGATACCGAGGTGGGCGAGCGAGGCGTCAAGCTAAGCGGCGGGCAGCGGCAGCGGCTCGCGCTGGCGCGCGCCATTCTGACCGACCCGCGCATCTTGATCTTGGACGAGGCCACCTCCTCGGTCGATGCCGAAGCGGAGTATCTGATTCAGCAGGCGCTGGAACAGGTGCTGCAGGGCCGCACGGCTTTCGTGATTGCCCACCGGCTGAGCACCGTCCGCAATGCGGACAAGATCATTGCGCTGGATGAGGGCCGCATCCGTGAGATCGGCAGCCATCACGAGCTGCTGGCCCACAACGGGCTCTACAGCCAACTCTACCAACGACAGATGGAGCTGACATCTCTCGGGCAAGAAATGCAGAGTGAATGATTCATCCATGAGTAAGCGCGAGTTTCGCCTCGATCACGAGTATCGTTATAACCGCCAGGGGCCGGTCCGCTGGATTCTGGCGCATCTGGCGCGCTATCCGCATTTTCCACTGGCCGCACTGCTGGCTGCGATTTTCAACAACTTCTTCTACAGCCAGATCCAGGTGTACATCGGCCGCGCGTTTGACCTGATCACTGCGCCAGGATGGACAGCTGATGTGCTGGCCAGGCTGGCAATAACCGTAGTGGGCATCGCGTTCGGCCAGGGCCTCACCGGCCTGCTGCGCAACTACGCGGTCGAGTTTGTCGCCCAGCGCATCGAGCGGAATGCTCGGGACGAGCTGTACGCCAGCCTACTGGGCAAGAGCCAAACCTTCTTCGGCCGCCAGCGCATCGGCGACATTATGGCGCGCGCCACCAATGACGTCCGGTCGCTCAACCTCATGTTCAGCCCCGGCCTGATGCTGATCCTGGACTCCGCCATGGGGGTGGTGGTGCCCCTGGTGATCATCGCCCGGCTGCGGTTAGAACTGTTGCTGGTGCCCGGCCTCTTTCTCGTGGCGCTGGCGCTCACCATCTGGGACTACAACCGCCGTTTGAAGCCGGTGAGCTTCAACATCCGCGAGCAGTTCGGAACGATGAACGCGGGGCTGGCCGAGGCGATAGCGGGCATTGAGGTGGTCAAGGCCAATGTCCAGGAGCGCTACGAATGGCTGAAATTCACCGGCGACGCGCGCAAATTCCGCGATCTTTTTGTCAAGCAGGGCGAGATTCAGGCGCGTTATTGGCCGATGCTCGCGTTCACCCTGGCATGGGCCGGCGCGCTGCTGCACGGCCTGCTGCTGTGGCGGGCCGGCAGCCTGACCTTGGGCCAGGTGATCACATTCTTGGGGCTGATGGGCGCCCTGCGTTTCCCAACGTTCATCTCGATTTTCACCTTCAACCTGGTGCAGCTTGGCCTCGCAGGCGCGCGGCGCATCCTGGGGACCATCAATGCCGAGACCGAGCTGGACGAGAATCTCCAGGGCATCGCGCGCCCGATCGTCGGTGAGGTGGCATTCAAGGCTGTTAGCTTCGGCTACGATACGGATCACTCCGGTGACGGGGTTCTGAAAAACGTCAGCTTCGTCGCTCGGCCCGGTGAAACCGTCGCTATCGTGGGACAGACCGGCTCAGGCAAGACGACGCTGACCCGCTTGATTAATCGCATCTTTGATACTGATGCGGGCAAGGTGCTGATTGACGGCATAGACGTGCGCGAGTGGAGCCTGGAATCATTGCGCTCGCAGATCTCGACTATTGAGCAGGATCCTTTCTTGTTCTCGCGTACGGTGCGCGAGAACATCGCGTTCGGCCGCCCGGATGCCAGCCCCGCTGAGATCGAAGGGGCGGCTCGGGCCGCGCAGGCGCACGACTTCATCATGAGCTTCAAGGATGGGTACGAGACCGAGGTCGGGGAGCGCGGGGTCACCCTCTCCGGAGGACAGCGGCAGCGCCTGGCCATCGCACGCGCGTTCCTCACCGACCCGCGCATCCTGATCCTGGACGACAGCACCAGCGCCATCGACAGCGCCACCGAGGATCAGATTCAACGCGCCATGCGGCGCATCAGCAGCCAGCGCACCACCTTCCTGATCACCCACCGTCTCAGCCAGATTCGCTGGGCCAACCGGATTCTGGTGCTGCGGCGCGGCGAGCTGGTCGACCAGGGGACGCATGAAGAGCTGTTGGCGCGCAGTGCAGACTACTGTCGCATTTTTGCGCGGTGTGGGTAGGAGAAGATGGGCTTCATTCTTGACGGTCTCGACAGCGAGACATACGACCGCCACTATAGCGACCGGGACCTGCTGCGCCGAGTCCTGGCCTATTTCGTGCCCCATCGCGGGCGCCTGGCGCTGATTGCGGCCGCGCTCACCCTTAACTCGGCCGCCGGCAGCGGCGGCCCGATCCTGATCTCCCGCGGCATCGATCTGATGGCACGCAATCCCTCCACCACCGCGATGCTGCTGCTGGCGGGCGGGGTGCTGCTGTTAGGCGCGGCGGCCTGGGTTTTCAACTTCATTCAACAGTGGTTCTCGGCGCGGGTGGTGGGCGATGTGGTGCTGAAAATCCGGGAGGATGTCTTCGCAGCGACGATCCGGCATGACCTGTCGTTCTACGACGAGCACTCATCCGGCAAGGTGGTCAGCCGCATCACGTCGGATACGCAGGATCTATCCGAGGTAGTCACGCTCACGACAAACCTGGTCAGTCAGGTGCTGCTGGTGCTGTTCCTGACGGTCTGGCTTGCGAACATCGAGTGGCGGCTGGTGCTGCTGCTGCTGGGAATGGCCCCCATCGCAGCCGTCATTGCCCTCGGCTTCCGCAGGATCGCGCGCATCGTGACGCAGCGCGCGCGGCGGGTGACCGCGAAAATCAACGCGCAGATCCAGGAATCAGTCAGCGGCATCGTGGTGGCCAAAAGTTTCCGCCAGGAGCGCGCCATTTACGACGCGTTCGCCGCCAACAACCGGCAGGCATATGGGGTGGGGCTGCGCCGCGGGCTGACGCTGAACACGATCTTCCCGCTCCTGGGCGCGTCTGCGGGTCTCGGGGTCGCGCTGCTGATTTACTTCGGCGGACTGGCCACGCGCGGACCGAACGCGATCTCGTCCGGCGACTGGTTCCTCTTCATGCAGTCCGTCGGATTCTTCTGGTTTCCGCTGACCAACATCGCCTCATTCTGGAGCCAGTTTCAGGATGGCCTGGCCGCGGCCGAGCGCGTGTTCGCGCTGATCGATGCCGAGCCCAAGGTGGTGCAGGCCGCGGCCGAGCCGGTGTCGCGACTTGCGGGCCGCATCACCTTCCGGGATGTCCGCTTCACCTACACTCCCGCGCCCGATGAAAAACGAAGCGGCGAAATCGTACTTCCCAATTTCAACTTGACGATCCGACCGCGCGAAACCGTCGCGCTAGTGGGCCACACCGGAGCCGGCAAGAGCAGCGTAGGCCGCCTGGTGGCGCGCTTCTACGAATTTCAAGCCGGGGAGTTGCTGGTGGACGACCGCGATATCCGGCGGCTGGACCTGGCCTCGTACCGCCAGCAGATCGGCATCGTGCCCCAGGAACCGTTTCTCTTCTCGGGTACAGTGCGCGAAAACATCCGTTACGGCCGGCCTGACGCGACTGACGCCGAGGTGCACGCCGCAGCCATACAGGTCGCGGGCGGCGAGTGGCTGAACGACCTGCCCCAAGGGTTGAGCACCGACGTAGGGGAGCGCGGGGCCAGCCTATCGATGGGTCAACGACAGTTGGTGGTGTTGGCGCGGGTGGTGCTGAAGGACCCGGCCATCTTCATCCTGGACGAGGCGACTGCCAGCGTGGACCCGTTCACCGAGACGCAGATTCAGGATGGGCTGGAGGCCCTGATGCGCGACCGCACGGCTATCGTCATCGCGCACCGGCTATCAACGGTCAAGAGCGCTGATCGGATCCTCGTGATGGACGGGGGGCAGATCATCGAAGAAGGAGCTCATGATAGCCTGATGGCGGCCGGCGGTCATTATGCCACCTTGTACGACACTTACTTTCGGCATCAATCGTTTGAATATATCGAGAACTGGCAGTCTCGCCCGGCCTGAGACAAGGGACCCGTCATTTTCGTCTCTTGTGTAATTTAGGCTCCAATGCTACAATAGAGATAGTTGTTCGATCGCGGCATTTTCCGGCGGATAAGCCGTCACTGTCCCCCCATGAAGCGAGGTATCTATGGCAGATCAAGTCGCACCGCAACCACCCGAAACCGCCTCCCCGCTCCCGGAGGTCAAATCACCCAAGCGACGCCGCAAACGCTGGCCCTGGGTGCTCGGCGCACTGGCAGCCGTCGTCGCGCTCTTCGTCTTCTTCATTGCGTCTGTCACTGTGCTCGACTACACCGAATCCACGCCATTTTGCTCATTATGTCACGTAATGAAACCGGAGTACACTGCCTACGAACACTCGCCACACTCGCGCGTTGAGTGCGGCACCTGCCATGTGGGGCCCGGCGTGATGGCTGCCGTGAAGGCTAAGATCGAAAATGCGCGCTATCTCTGGGTCTACCCGCTCAACCAATACGAACGCCCGATCCCATCGCCCATCAAAAGCCTGCGGCCGACGACGGTGGTCTGCGAGCAATGCCACTGGCCGCAAAAATTCTACGCCGAACGCCTGAACATCATCCCGGACTACGCCCAGGACGAACAGAACAGCCTGACGCAGACGGCGCTGCTATTGAAGACAGGTGGTGCGACGGAGGGCGCCAACACCAGCCGCGGCATCCACTGGCACATCGAAAACCCGGTCTACTACATCGCCACCGACGAGAAGCGCCAGGACATCCCCTGGGTGCAGGTGGCGTATAACGGCCAGGTGACCGAATACGTCTCCACCGACAGCACCCTGACGCCGGAGGACATTGCCAAGGCGGAGAAACGGCAGATGGACTGCGTGGATTGCCACAACCGCGCGACGCACATCTTCCGCAACTCAGACGATGCGCTTGACGCTGCACTGGCGAACGGCACCATCGCGGCGGACCTGCCCTTCATCAAACAATATGGCAGCGAAGTCCTGGGCAAGCCCTACGCCAGCGAAGCAGAAGCGGCAGTGGCGATCGCGGGCGTAGTCGATCTCTACAAGACCCAACATGCCGAGGTTTACTCGGCCCGCCAGCCAGATGTTGAGGCCGCGGTAGCCGGCCTGCAGGCCATCTTCGATAAGACCGCTTTCCCCTTCATGAATGTCACCTGGGAGTCTCATCCCGACAACATCGGGCACAAGAACTTCCCGGGCTGCTTCCGCTGTCATGATGGCAAGCACCTGAGCAGCGATAACCAGGCAATTCGCCTGGAGTGCAACATCTGCCACAGCATCCCACAGGTGGCCTTGCCGGGGCAGCTGTTGCCGGCAATTCAGACGGCGAGTGCAGCAGAACCCGAGGCACATCGCAGCACCACCTGGCTGGCGGAGCACCGGTACAAGTTCGACGCGAGCTGCGAGGGCTGCCACAAGGTGGATAACCCAGGCGGCAGCGACAACAGCAGTTTCTGCTCGAACAGCGCGTGCCATGCCACCCAGTGGAAATACGTGGGCCTGGACGCGCCGAAGGTGCGCAAGCTTTCGGCGCCGCCTGCCGCCCCCTCTCAAGGCGGGCCTAATCCCATCCCGCACCCTGTCGCTCTGACGACCGACTGCCAGGTGTGCCATGGGCCGGGCAAGGTAAAACCGTACCCGGAGAATCACACGGCCTTTACGACGGACATGTGCGCAAGCTGCCATCAGGCGTCACTGCAGGAAGGCGGGGTCGCTCCGGGCGCTGCGCCGGCCATCCCGCACCAGCTCGAGGGCATGGGCGAGTGCAAGAACTGCCATGCAGCAGGCGGCATTAAGCCGTGGCCCCAAAACCATGCTGCCTTCCCGGCCGACATCTGCACCAATTGCCATAAAGCAGGCCAGGCAGGGGTCGCAGCGGGCGCCGCGCCCGCCATCCCGCACTTGTTGGCGGGCATGGGTGAATGCAAGAACTGCCACGGGTTGGACAGCGGCATCAAGCCGTGGCCCAAAAACCACGCGGCCTTCACGTCCGACATCTGCACCAATTGCCATGTGGCATCGCTGGACAGCCCTGCGTCAGAAGCTGCGCCCGCCTCCGACGATGACTCGGCTGGCGAATCGGAAGGCCCGCCGGCTATCCCGCATGAGTTGACCGGCCGCGATCAGTGCCTGGTCTGCCACAACCCGGAGGGTGGCGTGAAGGCAGCGCCGGCCGATCATGCCGGCCGAACCAACGATACCTGCCAAAACTGTCATCGGCCCGAACAATAGGGCCCTTGCTCAGGCATGATTAAGCCAAAAGTGCCAGGCGCACCACAGACGCCTGGCACTTTTTTGCCCACAGATGTCACCGATCGACGCAGAAGATCAGATCAAACGTTACGCGTTGATTTCCACACTCTCCTGCTTGCCGCGATAGAAGAATTTGAACGCAAGCCGAGTCCAGCCAGCGGGCAGCATGGGCCGAAGTTCCCAGCCCGGCTCGGTCAATCGCAGGCCGGCGAACCCAAAAACAACAGCCTGCCATAACCCACCCGCGCTGGCGCCATGGATGCCATCGCCGGCATTATGCCGCACATCCAGCAGGTCAGCGCGAGCCGCGCGCAGGAAGTGCTCATATCCCAGTTCGTATTCGCCCATCCGACATGCCATGACCGCGCTGATGCTCGGACCCAGGCTGGAGCCATGTTCGTGGTCAGTGCGGGGAGCGTAGTAGTCGTAGTTGGCGCGCACCTGTTCGGCGCCAAAGCGCTCGGGCAGGAGATATTGAAGCATCAGCACATCGGGTTGTTTGAGATTCTGCGTCGCTGCACAGCCTTCGATATCGAGCAGCGCCTGCATAGACTTGTTCCGCTGCGGATCACGCAACACCGCCTGATCCGCATCAGTCAGGCCAAAATAACCGGCAAACTGCTCGATCAGGCCGGTTTCAGGATCCGCGGTCAGATACATGCTCTCGATAACCTCGGCCCAGTGCGCCAGCCGCGCCGCACTGAGGTCCAGACCGGCCGCTAATGCGGTCGCCCGGTCCGGATACTCATGATTCAGCCATGCCAGGACGTCCAGCGCGGTCTCCAGGTGCCACTTTGCCAGACGGTTGGTGTAGGCGTTATCGTCGATACGATCATGATACTCATCCGGACCGATGACATTACGGTAATGATACTTGCCATCGATCTCGAGTTGCGCCGCACTCGCCCAAAAACTGGCTCCATCGAGGATCATTTCTGCGCCGTGTTCAGCCATGAAACGATCATCGCCGGTAACCCGCCAGTACTGCATAATCCCATAAGCCACATCCGCGGTGATGTGAATCTCAATATCGCCGGTCCAGATGCGGACCAGCTGTTTGGGGTCGGCAAAATGTGTCACCCAGGTCGGCGTGACCTCGCGACCATCACCGGCACTCTCCCACGGAAATTGTGCGCCCTCGTAGCCATTACCTGTCGCCTTGGCGCGCGCGCCGGGCAAGTTATGCCACCGATACATCAGCATATTGCGAGCTAATTCCGGCTGAGTGTAACTGAACAGTGGCAGCATAAAGATCTCAGTATCCCAGAATGCGTGATGCCGATAGCCGAAACCAGAGAGGGTCTTGGCGCCAATGCTGGCGCGGTCGGTGGTGCGCGGGGCAGCAATCAACAATTGGAAGATGTTAAAGCGCAGCGCAAGCTGCGCCTCGTTATCCCCCTCGACCTCCACATCCGAGGCCTCCCAACTTCTGGCCCACTCGGCATCATTCATCGCACGCCACCCCAGATAGCCTTCGGCCTGCCCCCGCCGTGCCATCGCCAGCGCGACTGCCTCGAAATCTGCGGCGTCAAACCCCGGCACGGCCGCGATGAATTTTTGGAGCGCCAGGTTCTCGCCCGCTCGCAGGGTCGCACGGCGCTCGATGGCCGGTTGACCATCCGCGTCACACATCCCCGGCTGCCACGGGACCCCCGACATACTGACGGCCATCGCTACGGCCAGGTCCTCACCGGTGGCGCGCGTGCGGACATGCAGGACAGCGGTGTCAGACGTCACTGCTTGCGCCACCAGATTCCAGTGGACCAGTCCCGTATTTTCGACGTGCGCGTCCAACCCGGTGCGCAAGCGCAGCTCCGCCTGACCACTGATCGCGGCCACCTGCACATTGACGGCAGCGCAGTGGGGATCGGCCAGGCTAATGAAACGTTCGAAGCAGAAATCGAGCACCGGCCCGCCGTCTGCCGGCTGCCAACGCACCGTGCGCGCGAGTACGCCCGTGCGCAAGTCCAACCAACGATGATAGTCGAGCACCGTTCCCCGATCCAAACGGAACCGCACGTCGTTGACCCAGATATCAACACCCCACCACCGCGGCAGGTTGGCCAACTCGGTAACATTGACCGGCATATCATCCCACAGCCGGTGCATGAAGCTGGCCGCGTTCTCGCCAGGATAGCCTTCCTCGAAGCAGCCGCGCACACAGAAGTTGCCGTTGCCGGTGGTAAAAACAGTTTCCTTGTGCAGCATGCTGGCCGGATCGAAGGCCGACTCAGCCACCGTCCAGACTGCCGCTTCCAATCCGGCGCGGATATCGGCCAGGGTGACGCCGGCGAGGCTCTCAAAGCGTAGATGGGCATGTCCCACCCGCTCGACCGGCCCCAACCCGACGGCCCACATCCCAGCCGCCAAAGCCGCGTCCACACCGACAGCCGCATCTTCGACCACGACGCAAGCAGCAGGCGGCACGCCCAACAACTCGGCAGCCTTCAGGAAAATATCGGGGGCAGGCTTGCTTCGTTCGACAATATGGCCGTCGACGACAGCGTCCAGCAGCTCGGCAATGCCCAGGCGTTCAATTACGATCGGCGTGTTCTTGCTGACCGAGCCGATGCCAATCTTCAGGCCGGCAGCGCGCACCTCGTGCAACAGCTCCAGGGCGCCGGGCAGGAGGTCAGCAGGGCTCACCCGCTCGAGCAGCGCCACATAATACCGGTTCTTGCGATCGGTCATCTCGACAATCGCAGCCTCTGCAGCCGGCCGGCCGGCCAGAATTATCTCCAACGATTCGCGACGACCAACCCCACGCAAATGCTCGTTAATCTCACGGTCAAAGGGCAGGCCTTCTTCATCGGCCAGACGCTGCCAGGCCTGATAATGATATTCGGCGGTATCGGTGATGACACCGTCCAGGTCAAAGATGATTGCTTGCAGATTCATAAGTATTCGTCTCCCAAATGATGAAATCGTTGAATCGCTGAGCGTGCTCAGCTTTCGAGAACGGATATTTCGCGTCCGTGATGTTGTACGCTGGATTCACGGATAACGAGCTCGGGCTGCAAAAGGATGTGAGATTCGGTGATCGCGCGGCCAGCCAACAGGTCGGCCAGCATGGTGGCCAGGCGCTCGCCCACTTCAGCGATGGGCTGGCGCACACTGGAGAGGCCGGGACGAACAACAGAGGCGATAGGCGCATCATCGAAGCCGACCACTGCCAGATCGCGACCCATCTGATAGCCGGCATCCCACCCCGCATTGAGCGCAGCTATCGCCATCAAGTCAGTCATTGCTACTACAGCGGTCGGTCGCATCCGGGGAGCCAGGCTCAACAGCTGCTGCGTCAGGCCGTACGCACCACCATAGCTGCTCTCTCCGTGCAGGACCCACCCCGGTTCAGGCGTCAGACCGGCCGCGGCCATCCCAGATAGATAGCCGGCGAGCCGATACTGCCCAGTCAGCGACGTCTCGGGCCATGCCAGACACGCAATCCGGCGATGCCCCTGAGCGATAAGATGCGCGGTGGCCATCTCCATCCCTGCCGCGCTGTCCACGTCGACCCAGGGGTAATCCCAATCCGAGTTGGCGCGACCGAACGCTACAAACGGAAACCCGGCGTCCAGCAAAGCGCGCACACGTGGGTCATCCCGGTTGGTGCTAGACAAGACAAAACCATCCACCTGACCGATGCGCATCATCTCTTCGTAGGTCGCCAGCTCGTGTTCCAGCGATGCAGTGGGGAAGGTGAGTACACGATAGCCATGCCGCGCGGCCGCCTCGGCCATGGAAGGCAGAAAACGATCCAGGATGGGATTGAACGAATCGGCCAGGCTGGGACGCCAGGTGTAACCGATGAGACGCGTTTCGCGCGCTTGCAGATTGCGCGCCATGATGTTGGCCCGATAGCCGAGCCGCTGCGCCGCGCCAAGCACGCGCTGGTGCGTCTCTGCGGCCACGGGTCGGGTGCCGTTGAGGACATACGAAACTGTAGCGATGGAGACGCCAGCTTCCCTGGCAACATCATGGATGGTCGGCACAGCCATGTAAACGTTTAACTCCTGAGTTAAAAATAAGACCGCAACAGCAGGCGGCAGTAATAATCCATCTAAACGTTTAACTATGCACAGTATCGCGCCATTCCGACAGATTGTCAAAAACAGGGGCGCGCCAAACTAACCCAACCGATAACTGACTCCTGTCAACGCCTCCGACACAGCCCACAATCGGATTGCCGCCGCTCGATCGTGTGAGCGACCGTTGGACCGCGTCTTTTTCGGATACCCACCCTGCTCCAGCAATCCGTTCGGCCCGATATAATCGCCGCCGCGCACGTCGGGGGAGGCAGCTGCGTAGACTTCGGGCAACGCGCCCAGCGCGGCACTTTGCGCTAACAACCGGTTGCTGAAAGACATGAGCCGTTTGCCCCATCCCGACCCGACCATTTCCGGCCCCACGGCCTGCAAATTGGTGGCCGCGTAGCCAGGGTGCGCGGCAACGCTGATGGTGCTGCCGCCGGTCACCGCCAGCTTACGCTGCAACTCATAGGCAAAGAGCAGGTTGGCCAGTTTGCTCTGGCCATACACCAACCAGGGCTGGTAAAACCGTCGCCCTGCAAGTCACCAAAGTTCATGCGCCCGAGAATGTGCGCGCCACTGCTCACGGTCACTACGCGCGCGGCCGGCGTCGCCAGCAACAACGGCAGTAACAGTCCAGTGAGCGCGAAATGCCCCAGGTGGTTGGTGCCAAACTGCATCTCAAAGCCGTCGGCGGTCGTGCGCCGCGGGATCGCCATTACGCCCGCGTTGTTGATCAGGATATCCAACCGGTCATAAGCCGACAAGAAGGCGGCCGCGGCGCTGCGGATGGATGCCAGGCTGGCCAGGTCAAGCAGCAGCACCTCCAGATCGGCCCCCGGCACGGTGCGCCGGATCTGTGCAGCCGCACGCTCGCCCTTGACCGGATCACGCACGGCCAGGATCACACGCGCGTTCCGGCCTGACAGCACCTTCGCCGCCTCGTACCCCAGTCCGCTGTTTGCGCCGGTAATCAGCGCGGTCTTGCCGGTCTGCAGGGGGATGTGCTCTGCGATCCATCGATTGTAATCAGTCATTCTCATTTGTCCTTGAGGGGCGGTTTTCCTCGAATCTATCTCGAGTCTCTATTGAATGATCTTTCATGAGACATGTCGGTAAGCCAGCATGCCGCGCGATGCAACTTATGGACAGATAGCACGTAGTGTATTTTGTATCGGTCATTTCACTCTGGAAGGAGAATCGTATGACGAGCTTTCTAGTAACCTGGCTTGTAACCACGGTCAGCCTCTTTATTATCTCCAAGCTGAACCTGGGCATCGGCATCAAAGATCTGGGCACAACCGCGGTAGCCGCCCTGGTGCTTGGTCTGCTGAACGCGATCGTGCGTCCGATCCTGGGGTTCCTCTCACTCCCCATCACCATCGTGACCCTGGGCCTCTTTGCGTTGGTGCTGAACGCACTGATGATCATGCTGATGGCCGCGCTGGTCAAGGGCGTGCATCTGCGGAACGGGTTCTGGAGTGCGCTGCTCGGCTCCGTTGTGCTCAGCCTGCTCACCTGGCTGATCTTCGCGATCGTCAAGTAGGCTGCGGTGAAAAGCTATCGTAAAGAATTATGGTTCAACATCCCGGGCCGCCGCGGGTTCGTCAACATCACGCCACAGGTTGAAGCCGCACTGCGCGAGAGCGGCATCAAAGAGGGTCTCTGCCTGGTGAACGCGATGCACATCACGGCATCCGTGTTCATCAATGACGACGAAAGCGGCTTGCACCACGACTATGAAGTCTGGTTGGAGAAACTTGCGCCGCATGAGCCAGTGAGCGGCTACTGGCACAACCGCACTGGCGAGGACAATGCGGACGCGCACATGAAACGCCAGGTGATGGGCCGCGAAGTGGTGGTAGCCATCACCGAGGGTCGGCTGGACTTTGGGCCGTGGGAGCAGATCTTCTATGGCGAGTTCGACGGTGGGCGGCGAAAACGAGTGCTGCTGAAGATCATCGGGGAGCAATAAAGTGGTCAAAACTCCCGGTATCTTTGACTTCCATCCTCATCTCATCTATAATAATTCACTTAGCGTGCGAGGTGAGAATGAGGCGATGGCGATGGCCGTTCAGCCAAGGAAAGTGGTTACGTCCCGGGATGGGGGTCAAACGATGGCTGGCGTTGCTTATCGCGGGAATTGCTTTGCTGGCATTAGCAGCCGCAGGCCTGTCGAGAGTCGCTCAGCTCACCCCTCTATGGATTTTCGTTCAAAAACTGCACATCTGGCCATTAAGTCCTCTGGCCGAAATCATCCTCCTCACCCTGGGGGGCACGACACTGGTCGGGGCGGCGATCTACCGCCTTAACCGGTCGCTCCTGTCTCCTTTTCGCCGCAACAATTCCGCCGAAGTCGTGGATGCCGTCTACCGCCATCGGCAGCGGCAGCGCGGCCCCAAAGTGGTTGCCATCGGCGGCGGTCACGGCCTCAACACCCTGCTGCGCGGCCTGAAAGAATACACCGACAACATCACTGCCATTGTCACGGTAGCCGATGATGGCGGCAGTTCGGGACGTCTCCGCCGTGACTTGGGCATGTTACCTCCAGGTGATTTTCGCAATTGTCTGGCTGCCTTGTCCGACGCAGAAGGACTGGTCAGCCAGCTCTTCCAGTACCGCTTTGGCGCCGATACTGACCTGGAAGGCCACAGCTTCGGCAATCTGTACCTGACAGCCATGACTGCCATCACCGGCAGTTTCGAAGCCGCGCTGCAGGAATCCAGCAAGGTGCTGGCGGTGCGCGGCCAGGTCGTCCCCTCCACACTTGCGCAAGTCACCTTGTGCGCCGAGGTGCTGGCGCCAGAGACGGCCACAGCGCCAGGCGATCGATCATCCGTGCGCGTTGTACGAGGCGAATCCAACATTGGCACCCTGGGCACCCGGGTGCAGCGCGTCTGCCTGGAGCCGGAAGACGCGCCGGCCTACCCGGGGGCGATCCGGGCCATCCTGGATGCGGACTTGATCATTATCGGGCCGGGCAGCTTGTATACCAGCGTATTGCCTAACTTGTTGGTGCCCGACCTGGCCCAGGCCCTAATCGCAGCCTCGGGCCGCAAAGTCTACGTCTGCAATGTTGCCACCCAGGCTGGGGAAACCGAAGGCTACGATGTAGATGCGCACGTTACCGCACTGCGCAGCCATGTCAGTCCCGACATCTTCTCCACCGTACTGACCAATCACACGTTCGGTGACAGTCCGCCGCCCGGCAGCGGCGTCGATTGGGTCCGGCTGCCGCAGCACCAAACCGTCGATTATGAGTTGCGCACCATGGACCTGGTCGACCTGCAGTACCCCTGGCGACACGACTCTGCCAAGCTGGCCCGCGCGGTGATGGCACTCATCAATGCCTAATTCACACTCGGAGGAATAGCTTCTATGTTGGCAAATGGGCCATGTGATTATCTCTTTCAGACCCTCTATAAGGTGGCGCGCACCGTCAACTCCTCGCTTGACATCATGGAGATCCTGCAGACCATCGTTACCAGCACAGCAGAGGCTTTGTCCGCCAAGGCCTGCTCGCTGCGGTTACTGAGCCCGGATCGCAAGCATCTGATGTTCGGTGCGGCTTATGGCCTCAGCGCCAGCTATCGCGCCAAAGGCCACGTCCTGATCGAACAAAGCAACATCGATCAACTGGCCCTGGCCGGCGATTCGGCAGTATGCGTGAGCGATGCCCGCAGCGATCCACGATTTCAATACCCGGAACAAGCGCGCGAAGAAGGGATCGTTTCCGTATTGGTCGTGCCGTTGCGCGTACAAGACCAGCCGATCGGCGTGATGCGCGTGTACACCGGACAACCACGCACCTTCTCAGAGACAGAGCTGACATTGGTGGAATCCATCGCCAGCCTGAGCGCACTGGCCATCGAAAACGGCCGCCTCTACGAGCGCCTGGGCCGCAACTACCAGGCCGCGGTTGACTTTGGAGAGCGGTTGTTTGACTGAGGCAAATTGCGTGATGTAGCTCATAGTGCGTTCGGCGCGAATGTGCTATACTTCATGTTTGGGTCTGGACTTCATGCGGACATAGTTGCTGCATGATAGCGCTGGCCCAGGGCACCGGCGATCTCTTTTCCTAGCACACAACCCTATACCCATCTTTAGGAGGCTTTCAGTGACAGTACGTGTTGGTATCAACGGTTTTGGGCGTATCGGCCGCCAGGTCCTCAAGGCAATCCGTGATGGCCACGGTGACACGTTGGAAGTCGTGGCATTTAACGACATCGGCGACCTGAAGACCATGGCTCACTTATTGAAATACGATTCCAACTACGGCCGCTTCGACGGCACGGTGGAAGTCAGCGACGATGGGCTGATCATCGACGGCAAGTTGATCAAGGTCTTCAAAGAGACCGATCCCGGCAAGTTGCCGTGGGCCGACATGGGCGTCGAGATCGTCATCGAGTCCACCGGCCTGTTCACCATCAAGAAGGATGGCGTGAACAAGAAGGGCAAGGTCGTCCAGGGCGCCGAGAACCACATCACTAAGGGCGGCGCCAAGAAGGTCATCATTTCTGCCCCGGCCGAAGGCGAAGACATCACCATCGTGATGGGCGTGAATGATGACAAGTATGATTCAGCGATCCATCATGTCGTGTCCAACGCCTCTTGCACCACCAACTGCTTGGCACCGGCGGCCAAGGTCGTCAACGACAACTTCAAAATCACACGCGGCCTGATGACGACGGTGCACTCCTATACCAACGATCAAAAGATTCTGGACCTGCCCCACAGCGATCTGCGCCGGGCCCGCGCCGCGGCTGTGAGCATCATCCCGACCACCACCGGCGCTGCGAAAGCCGTCGCGTTGGTGATTCCCGATCTGAAGGGCAAGTTCGACGGTTATGCACTGCGCGTGCCCACACCCACGGTCTCGGTCGTTGACTTCACGGCCCAGGTCGAGGTGCCCACAACCACCGAGGAACTCCGCCAGGCATTCCGCGCCGCCGCCGCCGGACCCATGAAGGGCATCCTGGCTGCGATTGACGAACCGCTGGTTTCCGTCGACTTCAAGGGCGACCCGCACAGCTCGTCGGTGGACCTGCCGTTCACCATGGTGCTGGGCAAGGAGAAAAACGACTTCCTGAAGGTCGTCACCTGGTACGATAACGAATGGGGCTACAGCGTCCGCACGGCGGATCTGGCCGCGTTGATGGCAAGCAAGCTGTAAAGGTAACATCATGAACAAAAAGACTGTCCGCGACATCGATCTCAAGGGGAAACGGGTCCTCATGCGTGTGGACTTCAACGTGCCGATGGCCGATGGCGTCGTGACCGACGACAAGCGCATCAAGGCCGCCTTGCCTACCATCCAGTATGTCTTGGACCAGGGCGCGTCACTCCTGCTGATGAGCCACCTGGGCCGGCCCAAAGGCACCGGGTTCGACCCTCAGTTCAGCCTCAAGGCTGCATCCGAGGCGTTGAGCAAGCTGCTGGGCAAGCCCGTGCAGATGGCGCCGGATTGCGTCGGCCCCGAGGTTGAAGCAATGGCGAAGGCGCTCCAGCCCGGCGACGTACTGATGCTGGAAAACACGCGCTTCCACAAGGGCGAAGAGAAGAACGACCTGGAGCTGGCCAAGCAGATGGCTGCGCTGGGTGAGGTGTACGTGAACGACGCGTTCGGCTCAGCGCATCGCGCCCACTCCTCCACCGAGGGCGTGGCGCGCTTCCTGCCTGCAGTATCCGGCTTCCTGATGGAACAGGAGTTGGAGTACCTGGGCCGCGCCACCGATAACCCGGCGCATCCTTACATTGCCATCCTGGGCGGCGCCAAGATCAGTGACAAGATCCTGGTCGTTGAGAACATGCTGGCCAAGTGCGACACCCTGATCATCGGCGGCGGTATGGCCAACACTTTCCTGGCGGCCAAGGGTTACGATATGGCCGACAGCCTGGTGGAGGCCGGTTCGGTCGAGACTGCGAAGGCGATCCTGGCCCAGGCCGGCGACAGGTTGCTGCTGCCGGTGGACGCGGTGGTGGCCGACAAGTTTGATGCCGAGGCGAACTCCCAGATCGTCGACGTCGATAAGGTGCCGGCGGGCTGGCGCATGCTGGACATCGGGCCCAAGAGCATCGCAGCATTTGGCAAAGTGCTGAAGGCGGCCAAGCTGGTCGTCTGGAACGGCCCGATGGGCGTCTTCGAGTTCCCGAGATTTGCCGAAGGCACCTTCGCGATCGCCAAGCTGCTGGCCGAGATCGATGCGACCACTGTGATCGGCGGCGGCGACAGCGCGAGCGCGGTGAAGAAGGCGGGTGTGGCCAAGAAGATGACCCACGTCTCCACCGGTGGCGGCGCCAGCCTGGAGTTCCTCGAAGGCAAAGTCCTGCCCGGCGTGGCGGCATTGAACGACAAGTAAAGCGAATCACAGAATACCCGCACAGCGCTGGCTGCAGCAAGGTGCAGGTCTCAGTGCACACGTGAGCAGGCCGGTACAAGCCGAGATTCCCCAAAAATACGGCTTGTACCGGCTATTCTCTAGTTAGCGCCGCGGCTGGCAGCGCCCATGCGGAGTTACTGTTCCAAATGCGTTCTTATGCTATACTGGCCTCGCAGAACCACGGGGGCAAGCTCTCGGAAGCAGAGGTGACGTCATGGGGTTCCTGAGCAATGTGCGCAATGTTTTCTTTGGTAAGAGGAAGAACTCACTCGCTGGCGGCGGCGGCGGCAGCAGCTTTGGGGACGAAGCTGATGTCTATTGGATTCATGCCCAATGCCAGCGTTGCGGCGAGCCGCTGAAAAGCCGCGTTAACCTGAATAACGATCCCAGCCTGGCCGATGACGGCCAGACATGGATCGTCCGCAAAGGATTAACCGGCAGCGGTAAGGATCACTGCTTTCAAACTGTTGAAGTCACGCTGCATTTCGACCCCAAGAAATCTAAGGTTCTAAACGCCGAGGCAACCGGCGGCAAGCTGATCACGGCAGAAGAATACGAGGCACTTGAGGAGCTAACATCCCATGCGTAAACCAATCCTAGCTGGTAATTGGAAGATGTATAAAACGCCCGCCGAGGCTGTTGAGTTCGTGCGGGAATTGCGTCCGCTGGTCACCAAGTACAACAACGTGGACACGGTTGTGTGCGTGCCCTTTGTGGCCCTGCAAGGCGTGTCTCAGGCGCTGGCCGGCGTCAAGATCGGCGTCGGTGCGCAAAATATGCACTGGGCTGATAAAGGCGCCTACACGGGCGAGGTTTCGGCGCCCATGCTCAAGGGACTGATCGACTACGTCATTATCGGCCACCGTGAGCGGCGCGAATACTTCAACGATACCGATATGCTCATCAACAGGAAAGTCAATATTGCCGTGGCGTATGGGTTCACGCCGATCATCTGCGTGGGTGAAGACCTGGAACAGAAGGAGCGCGGCGAGACCGAATCCTGGATCTCCGTCCAGGTCCGCGCGGCCTTTGCAGGACTCCCGGCCGCGCAGGCAGAGAAAATGGTGGTCGCCTACGAACCAGTTTGGGCCATCGGCACCGGCAAGACCGCCACACCGGAGGTAGCGAACCACGTTTGCGGCCTCATCATCCGCGGGACCCTGGCCGACATGTACGGCGAGGACAGCGCGCAAAAAGTCCGCATCCAGTATGGGGGCAGCGCTAATGAAAAGAACATCGCTGATCTGATGTGCATGCCCGATATCGACGGTGCGCTCATCGGCAGCGCCAGCCTGAAAGTCGACACGTTCTCGGAGATGATTCGGGTTACCTCCGAGCTGTACTCAAAATAAAAACCTGACAGGTTGCGGGCTTGGGCCTGCAACCTGTCACCTTCGACCTGGAACTGATAACCCGACCATGTCCCTCCTCACACAGTCCCTCACCTTCGCTGCAACGTTGGCCGTCCTGATGGCCCTCAGCCGGTGGATCAACCGGCAGGTCCAAATCATCGGCTTGCGCGTGACCGACAGCAGTGCTGTTGCCGTGATGCTCTACTACCTGCTGATGTTCCCGGGCATCCTGCTGCATGAGCTGAGCCACTATCTGACAGCGCTGCTGTTGGGCCTGAAGGTAAGCAAGTTCGCCATGGGGCCACAACGCCGCCGCAATGCCATCGAGTTGGGCTCGGTGACGGTGCAGCGCGGCGGAGCGGTGCGGGATAGCCTGGTGGGCTTCGCGCCGTTTGTGGCCGGCACTGCGGTGCTGCTGTTGATCGCGTACCAGGTGTTCGATGTAACGGTCCTGGGTCAGGCGTGGGCCCAGGCGGGCTGGAGCGGCCTGCGCGCCGCCCTGGCTGACCTGTGGCAGGTGAGCGATGTCTGGGTGTGGGCGTATGTGGTGTTCGTCGTCAGCAACGCCATGACCCCAAGCTCGGCGGATCGCCAACCTTGGCTGGTGGCCGGCGTTTACCTGGCCATCGCGCTCGTACTCGCCTGGCTGCTGGGTGGGCTCTCCATGATCGATCGCTCAATGCGAGACAGCGTCGTGGGGGTGCTGCAAGTGCTGACGTTGGGGTTCATCTTCAGCATCGCAGTGAACCTGGCAATAGCTGCCATCCTGTGGGGAATCGAAACGGTCGTGATCGGTGTTAAGCGCCCAAAGCGCGAAGCTAAAGCCTCTCATTAACAAAACGGCGCACTGTCGTGACAGCGCGCCGTCGCTTCTTGTGATACCCTGAAAAATCAGATCACGTAGCACTTTCGATGGTAGACCACCTGGTGTGAGCGCGGGCGGTTCGCTTCCATCTCGACAATCTTGACCATCAACAAGTCACCGAAAGCGACATCCAGCGAACACTTCGTGCACTTGTGTCCGGTCAATGTCTTGCGGCGCTTCTCCAGCGTGGCGGTATCCGCACCCATCTTGGTTGCCTGAGCCATGTTGTACCCCCTCTCAAAAAGCACGGCGCCACGCGGCGCCGATTACGATTACTTCCCTATTATCCGCGAAACCGGCAGAATGTCAAATCAGTTCATTCAACAGGTCATCCAGATCGACAATGGCAATGCTGCTGGCGATATCGGACATGGCGTAAGGAAGCAGCAATGACCGGTTGTGAACCAGGCCGCCGCAACTGTAAACGACGTTGGGCACGTAACCCTCGCGCTCGCGCTCATCCGGGCTCAGCAGCGGCTCACGCAAGCGGCCGATCACCTTGCCGGGGTTATGCAGGTCCAGCAGGCATGCACCGATAGCGTATTGCCGCAGGGGCCCCACACCGTGAGTCAACACCAGCCAGCCGGCCGCGGTCTCGATGGGCGAACCACAGTTGCCGATCTGCACGATCTCCCAGGGGTAGGCTGGCTCCAGCAGAATTTCCGCGGCATCCCAGCGATATAAACTGTCGGAGAACATCAGGAATAAGTTCTCATTGTCCTGCCGGCCGAGCATGGCGTAACGGCCATCGATCTTGCGGGGAAACAGCGCCAGCCCCTTGTTGCGGATCGCCGAACCGTGCAGCGCGCTGACCTTGAAACGCAAGAAATCGACGGTCTCCAGAAGTTGGGGCTGGATCGCAACCCCATCGTAAGCGGTGTAAGTGGCGTAGTAGGTCACGCGGCCGTCATCATCGCGAAACTCGACGAAGCGCGCGTCTTCGACGCCATTGCGTTCGGCCGGCACGACCGGAAAGATGATACGCTCTGACAACGGCTGCTCCGAGGTAAAGCGGGCCTCGTACAGCGCCGCTGCCGCGGCGACCGCCTCCGGCCCCAAGCCGAGCACCACCTCCGGCGGAGTGACGAACGGCGCGGGCTGATCCAGCGTGATGTGATCCTGGGCGTCGATAACGCCGGAGCGGAAAGTGATGGACGAGATGTGGCCTTCGCCAGTCGCGCGCAGGGCCAGGATAAAGCGGCGGCTACCCGCAGGCAAACCGGTTTGATCCGGGTGCCAGACCGGCGAAGGGTTGAACAATGCCGCGCACTCCAACGCGTACTCCATGGTGAGACACGCAGCAATCAGTATCTGCTGGTCCCGGCTGATGGGCAGGTCCGCCGGCACGTACTGGCGGACCTGCTCGAAACGACCGGCGAGAAAGCCCGCCAGATCACGATGCCGCCCGGCGAACCTGGCCAGCGTCGCGGCCAGCTCGCTTGTCACGGCCTCTTCCGGCAAAGCCATGGCCCGAGCAATAATGCGGGCCATCCGCGCCTCGCTGCCTGGGTTTAACGGTCGCAGCATGACCCGGCTGCAATCCGGTTTTATCACAATGTCTGTTCGCTTGATCTGCAGCAACGCCGTTCTGGCTTGTTCGATCATCGCTCGGTTGCTGAGCTCGATCATCGTCGGTCCTCCCAAAGATTCCATCTGGCTTATCGCGGCAAATGCCTCACGCGATAATCCCGCCCAGAGGTCTCCCTCCCCCGCTGCTGGCCGCCGGCAGGATGCATCCCAGGCCAGAACATAATGCTCGGCGGCCAGGCTGCCTGCGGGCTGATCGAGCATCCAGGAGGTATCCGCAGCCTGGGTGCGATGGCACGCCAGGGCCGCGCGCTTGATCGGCTCGAACGCGGTGATATCTACAGTAACGTCGACGGCGTCGGGCGCGACACAGGCGAGGCTCGGGCCTTGGGGATCCGCAGCGTCCGGGCAGGTGAGCACCTGGTAAAACAACCGGCGCACGCCCAGGCGGTTGGCGTTGCCTTCCAGCGCCTGCCGAACCGCGCGGTGCACTGCCATGTGATCGGGATGGCGGGTGACGCCCTGTTCATCGAAAGTGACCACGACATCCGGGCCGATGCGGCGAATATGGGCGGCCAGCTCCCTCATCAACGCGTCCAAATTCCAACTTGCGCCGCCACCATCGGGATAATCCAGCAGCACCAACTCCGTTACGCCCACGACCCCGGCTGAGCAGCGTAACTCCTCGCTTCGCAGGGCGGCCAGCGCTTCACGCGTCTCGGCCAACCCGGCCGACTGCCCTGCCTCGCCCCGGGTCACGCAGATCAGCGCGGTGCGCACGCCCGCGGCCGCGGCCTTGGCCAGCGTCCCCGCTACGCCGAACGCCTCATCGTCAGGATGCGCAGTTATGACAAGTAATGTCGTCACGTTTCACGCCTCACGTTTCACCACGTCCAACACCTCGCACGCCACCTCATACCGTCCAAAGCTCGGCATCAGGTACACCCCCTGCACCTTGGGCATCTCCACCAGTTCCAGCAGCAGCTCCTGGGCCATCTTAACCCCCTCCTTGCGGCCGTCCGCGCCGGCGCGTTCCATGCGGGCCAGGGCGCGCTCCGAAAGGGTGATACCCGGCACTTCGTTATGCAGAAAGCTGGCGTGGCGGTGGCTTTGCAGCGGCAGGATGCCGATCAGCACCGGCACCGGGAAGGGACCATGGCGTTCCTCGTATAGCTCATAGAAGCGCCGCCATAGGAGCGGATCGAAGATCGGCTGCGTCATGGTCAGGTGTGCGCCGCCGGAGACCTTCTGGTGGAAGCGATCCACCTCCTGCACCAGATCGGGCCGGGTGGGATCGCTGGCAACTGCAATCGTAAACGCTGAGCGCGTGCCAAACGGCTTGCCGGCCCGATCCAACCCGCGGTTGAACGCATCGATGAGGCGCACCAGGCCGATGGAGTCCACGTCATAGACCGCGGTGCTGTCCTGTTGGTCGCCCAGGCTGGGCGGATCGCCGGTGAGAGCGATGATGTTCCGCACGCCCAGCGCATGTGCGCCGATGAGGTCGGATTGCAATGCCATGAGCGAGCGGTCGCGCGCGGTGCAGTGGAGGATACTTTCGATGCCCACCTGCTGCTGGATCAGCACACATAGGGCGAGTGCGCTCATGCGCACGCGTGCCATGGGGCTGTCGGCCACGTTGACCGCATCCGCGCCCTGTTCCCGGGCAATGCGCGCGCCCTCGAGCATCTTAGCCGCGCTGAACCCGCGCGGCGGATCTACCTCGACGCTGACCACGAACTTGCCGGCGCGCAGCTTTTGCAGCAGCCCAGTCGGCTCCGGCGCTTCATCATCACTTTCCGACAGGGTAGACGGAGTCACCCGCACCATCGGCACTGGCGCGCCAATTGCAGCCTGCTCTCCGCCATCCGCCATCTGCCATCCGCGATCCGCTATCTGCTTCAGCGCCGCGGCCATCGCCTGGATATGTGCCGGTGTGGTGCCGCAGCAGCCGCCCACAAGGCAGGCCCCGGCCGCCACAAATTGGGGCACACGCTCGGCAAAATAGTGCGGGGATGACGGATAGATCATCCGCTCGGCAGCACGGAACGGCAGCCCGGCATTCGGCATGGCCGACAGGCGAAGCGCGGGCTCAGCGCGGTGCATCTCGACCAGGAACTCCAGGATGCGCGCCGGGCCCATCGAGCAGTTGACGCCTGCGACATCGACTCTCAATGCGGCCAGGGCATGAGCAACCTCGGCCGGACCTGCGCCATCGACGGTGATCCCGTCATTGCCGAAGGTAACCTCGGCCACTACCGGCAGATCGGAGGTCTCACGCGCCGCCACCACCGCGGCCGTCAACTCGGCCAGGTCGGAGAAAGTCTCCAGAATCACGAGGTCCGCGCCGGCTTCCCATGCTACGCCGATCTGCTCCCGAAACGCGGCCGCGACGACGCGGGCCACCAACTGGGGGCCGTGGCGGACGCGGCGACCTAACGGCCCGACGGATCCCGCAATCAGCACCGGCTGCCCGCTGATCTCGCGCGCCTCGCGTGCCAGTTTCACACCCTGGAAATTGATCTCGCGAACCTTGTCGCCCAGGCCGAAATCCAGCAGCTTGGGCCGGCTGGCGCCGAAGGTATTCGTCTGGATGATCTCGGCCCCGGCTTTGATGTAAGCGAGGTGAATCTCGCGCACCCAGCCGGATTGCGTAAGGTTGAGCTCTTCGAGGCATTGGTCCAGCCCAGCGCCGCGGCCGTGCAGCATAGTGCCCATCGCGCCGTCGGCCAGGATCGGACCACGAGCAAGGCGATCAAGGAACGGATGCGCCATAGAATCTCCGAGAGATTTTTGATTTGCGATTTTTGATTTGCGATTTGCCATCTACAATCGGAAATCGACAATCGGCAATCAAAAATCAACTGCGTGATTATAGCACGGCATCACGAGGACGAAGCAATTGCCACGCACCACAAGCGATGCTATAATCTTGCCCTGAAAGGCGTTTGCATTCGTTTCTCGTCATTCCCGGAGGTTGCCATGAGTCCACGACGGACCCGCAAGCATGCATGGTTGCTCGCCGCTTCCCTGATCCTGACGTTGGTTGGCGTATTGCTGGCCTCACCCGCTCTGGCCCAGGACGCCACCCCCGTTCCCACGCAGGCTGCACTCTTGACAGAGACGTCTGCTGCACCGATGACTCCCGGAACGCCCACGCCTACAAGCACGCCCACGCTGACGCCGACGGCCACGCCGACCTTGACGGAGCTTCAGTCCAAGCTGACCCTGGCGCAAACCTACCTGGCCGGCAAGGATTATGACCAGGCGGCGACCATTTTCGCGGCCATCGCTGAAGAGGAGCGCGGCAACTCGGAGGCGTTGGCAGGATTGCAGGCCGCCCTGGATGGGAAAGCGATGCAGTTGGCCACCATGATCGCGCCCCAGCCTACGGCCGCGGCCACCGCGACGCCGCTCCTCGTTCCAACACCGGCGCCGACGCTGGGCGATGCGGTCAGCACCAAGCTGCGCGAATTTCTGGGGACCGCCTTGGCCGCGCTCGCGCTGGTGGTCTTGATCTACCTGCTGGCCAACGCGATCCGCTGGCTGCTCCAGGGGCTGCGCGAGGCGTGGTATCTGCGTGCGCTGCCGCTGCTGAAACGCCCCGCCATTGCGCCAGGATACCTGATCGGCGAGTTCACGAACGGACTGGGCGACACCGGAGCCAACGCGGCGCGCATTGTGCCGTTAGCTATGACTGAAAAGCTGCTGGCGTGGAACCAATTGATTCAGGCCAGGGAAGTGCCTGTAGCGCCGGAGCCGCAGCTCGACTTGGGCGGCATGAGCTGGCTGAAGGTCCTATGGAGTTGGATCCTGCCCGCACCGCGCGGTTACCGGGTCAGCGGCGTGCTGTCGCTGAACGACGAAGGGGCCTATCAGTTGGCGGTGCAGCGCACCAGCCTGGCGCACAACAGCGTCGATCGCGGCGCAACCTTCGAAAGGCCGGGGTTCTCTCCCGACACCGCATTTCGCGCCCTGGCCGGCGAGGCCGCCAAGTGGCTGGTCAACCCGGAGGATATCGAGGCGAGCCAGGCAATCGTGCGCGGGCTGAGGTCCGTCAGGGGAGCCGATGAGGCCATGCCCCTGACCGCCAGCGAGGTCTTCGATCAGGCACTGGCGCTGCTGTTGCCCGTGCGCCAGCAGGTGAACGCGGGCGCCATCGACTATGCTGATGCACGGAGCCGGCTGCGAGCGGCCGAGGGCATGCTGACCCAGCTTCCCAGCGGCTCAGGCCTGCGTCAGGACCTGCAAGCCGCCATCGCCGACTTGCACCGCCACGTGCCGGCCGATTGACAAATCTCGCCTGGGCGCTTATAATCTACGCTATCATCCAAAAAGATGTTGAACCGGAGGAGTAGACGGCAGCCGTCGCCAGAGAGTGGGGAGCCACCGGGTGCAAGCCCCCTACCGACGTGAGCGCCGCCGAAAGTCGCCGGGGAGTCTGGTCGCTGATAGCAGGTAGCCGATGGCATATGGCTGATAGCTGCTGTAGGTGATCACGGGCCAGCCCGTTACAGCTCAGAGTGGGCAGCAGTCTCCGATCACTGATTCCTGTCTCCTGATCACTGACTTCTGCCAACCAAGGTGGTACCGCGGAGAAGCCCTTCCGTCCTTGCGATGGAAGGGCTTTTGGTTTGGTTGAAGGAGGAGTCTCATGCCATCATTTGAAATGCCCAAAACCTATGATCCCAGCGCCTCAGAGCGCCGGATTTACGAGTGGTGGGAGCAATCCGGCTTCTTCAAGCCCGAGATCGCGCCCGCGGACGCCAAGCCATTCGTGATCTCCATCCCACCGCCCAACATCACCGGCGAGTTGCACCTGGGCCACGCGATGTTCGTCTCGCTGGAAGACCTGATGATCCGCTACAAACGCATGCGCGGCTATGCGGCGCTGTGGGTGCCCGGCTATGACCATGCGGGGATCGCCACCCAGCTTCAGGTGGAGAAGATGCTGGCCAAGGAGGGCATCCGCCGCCAGGACATCGGCCGGGAAGAGTTCCTACGCAGGACTTGGGATTGGAAGGAGAAGTATGGCGGCCACATCGTGCGCCAGCTCCGCCGCCTGGGCGCGTCGTGCGACTGGGATCGCATGCGCTTTACCATGGACGAGGGACTCAGCCGCGCCGTGCGCGAGGCGTTCGTACGCCTCTACCGCATAGGGCTGATCTACCGCGGGGAGTACCTGATCAACTGGTCGCCCGGCCTGCAAACTGCGGTCAGCGATCTTGAGGTGGAGTACAGCGAAGAGGACGCAACGCTGTATTACTTCAAGTACCCCATCGCTGGCGCGAACCTGGACGACGGGCCAGGCGTGGGCTACATCCCGGTGGCCACCACGCGGCCCGAGACGATCCTGGGTGACACCGCGGTGGCGGTACACCCGGACGACGAGCGCTACCGCCACCTGATCGGTGCGACCTGCCTGGTGCCGATGCTCAAGCGCACCATCCCGATCATCCATGACACCTATGTAGATATGGAATTCGGCACCGGCGCGCTGAAAATCACACCGGGCCACGACCCAAATGACTTCATCATCGGCCAGCGGCACGGCCTGCAGATCATCAGCGTGCTGGACCGGGATGTAAAGATGAACGCGGAGGCCGGCCCGCATTACGCAGGCCTCGATCGCTTCGAGTGTCGCAAAAAACTGTGGGCCGATATGGCCGCCGCCGGCCTGACCATCAAGACCGAAAAATACCGTACGCAGGTGCCGCGATCGCAACGCGGCGGCGAGATCGTCGAACCGATGGTGAGCACCCAATGGTTCGTGAGAATCAAGCCCTTGGCTGATATGGGCCTGGAGGCCGTGCGATCCGGCCGCATTACCATCATCCCGGAACGCTTTACCAAGGTGTACTACAATTGGTTGGAAAACATCCGCGATTGGTGCATCAGCCGGCAGCTTTGGTGGGGCCACCGTATCCCCGCTTGGCACTGCGCGGACTGTCACGGCATGACGGTGACGCAAGTCGATCCAAGCCGTTGCGAACACTGCGGGTCCGAGCGCATCGAGCAGGACTCGGACGTACTGGACACCTGGTTCAGCTCGGGGCTGTGGCCCTTCTCGACGCTGGGCTGGCCCGATGATACGCCCGATCTGCGCCGCTATTACCCGACAACGGTGATGGAGACCGGCTACGACATCATCTTCTTCTGGGTGGCGCGCATGATCATGCAGGGGCTGTTGTACACCAACGACATCCCGTTCGAAACGGTGTACCTGCACGGCATCATCCGCGATGACCAGGGCCGCAAGATGTCGAAGACGACCGGCAACGTACTGGACCCCATTGCCTTGCTGGATGGCGCCAAACCGGAGGCCCTGAGCGACTACATCAGAGCCCAGTATCCGGACGGCTTGCAGGCTATGGGCGCCGATGCGCTGCGCTTTACCCTGCTCACCGGCGCCACGCCCGGCAACGACATGAACCTGAGCCTCCAACGCATCGAGGGCAATCGTAACTTTACCAACAAGATCTGGAACGCGGTGCGGTTTGTGCTGTCGCAACTGGCGGACGCCGGCTCAACGACGGAAGACGAAGCCTCCACCACCGCGATGATTTCGTCCTCCGTCACTCGTCCTTCGTCATTGCCCGAACGCTGGATTCTCAGCCGCCTTTCCGCCACCGTCGCGGATGCTACACGACTGATGGACACCTTCCAATACGGTGAGGCTGGCCGGCAGATCTATGACTTTTTCTGGAATGAATTCTGTGATTGGTATCTCGAGATCAGCAAGGTCGCATTGTATCGCGGTGATGCGGCGGCCAAGGCGTGCACACGGCAGACGCTGATCGACGTTCTGGATACATCATTGCGGCTGCTGCATCCGTTCATCCCGTTCGTAACCGAGGAGGTTTGGGGCTACCTGAAGGAGGCTGCGGGTGGCGTAGCGACCGGCTGGCCGGCCGGCCTGATCGTTGCGCCCTGGCCCACCGCTGCCGCCCGTGATGAAGCTGCTGAGGGCGAGATGGGCCTGTTGATGGACATGGTGCGCGCCATCCGCAACGCGCGGGCCGAATACGATGTGAAGGCGGGGCAACCAATTCAAGCCACCATCGTTGCTGCCAACCAGGTGTCTCTGCTGCAGACACAGGCTGATATCCTATGCACTCTGGCGCGCCTGGACCCAGGTCGGCTGACCGTCGCCACGCACGCGGAGGCGCCAGACAAAGCCCTAACGCTGGTGACCGGGCCCGTCACGACCTACCTGCCGCTGGCCGACCTGGTGGACCTTGACGCCGAGCGCACAAGATTGCGTAAGGAGTTAGCTGACGCCGAAGCGCAGATCGCACGCAGTGAAAGTTTGCTTAGCGGTCCCTTCGCACAAAAGGCGCCGGCAGCCGTAGTGCAGCGCGAGCACGACAAGCTGGCCGAATTAGGCTCGCGCGTCGATCGCCTGCGCAGCCGCCTAACCGACCTGGGCTGACAGACCCAAAGACAGAGACCCGGCTTCTTGCTACAAGCCGGGTCTCTGTGCGCAGCCCAACATGACGCATGTCATGGACGAAAACGGCCTCACGCGCTACATTCTCATGTGAAGTCTGGGCCCATCCCAATCATCGCAGCCATTGCACACCATGCCACATCGCTCTCCGCCTTGGGATGCCCTGCTTCAAACTTACGGGACGCAATAGGTCCCGAGCCACGGAATCCCTGGCACCGGGCCACGGAATGACCTCGGGCCAGGGATTCCTGTTGAACTAGTAGACACATCCAGAGGACGGCATGAGCATTCAGCACGTCACCATCGGTGGTAAGGCAATTGATCTGACACCAGGAGGACCGGCCCATCGGAAGTCGCCTGCCGCTACGGCTATCACCCTGGAGCAGGAGCGCCAAGCTGCCAATTGGTCGGGCCTGACGGCAACCGTCGTGGGCCTGTTGGCTGCCCTCGGCTTGCTCATTATCGTGATCGCATGGCTGAGCCGCCAACGCCACCAATCCTGATCTTTGGGGCCGCGCCTTCTCAACAGCACAGATGCTGATGCATCAACAACAGCCGCGCAAGTGCGTTCCTCATGCTAAGGACTGAGACAAGATGAGGCCGAAGCATGATGTATGTCATTGTGCTCTTTATTGTGCTATCTGTTATAATAGGCCCGCGTTATTGTCGGCGTATCAATGATCGCGCTGATCGGTTATCCACCCGTCAAGAGGAGCCTCTTAAATGACTTTTGCCTGCCCTCATCGGCAGCGGATCACGTGGCTTGCTGCTGCAGGTCTCGGCTGCCTGCTACTTATTGCCTTTGCCACAGGAGCTAGCGCTGCCCAAGGTGACAATACCTCCTGCATAGGCTGCCACAGCATTCCTGGTTTGAGCACGCAGCTAGCTAACGGCGAGACTCTGCCACTCACCATCGATCCGCAGATGTACGGCGCGTCGGTGCACGGCGCCCAAACGTGCGTCGCATGCCACACTAACATCAAGGAATATCCCCATCCGGCCCTGACTGTCTCCAGTCGGCGCGACTTTCAGATGGAACGCTACCAACAATGCCAGACCTGCCATCCACAGCAGTACAAGGACTCACTGGACAGCAACCATGCGCGCGCGTTGGCAGCCGGCAATCGTAATGCGGCGATCTGCACGGACTGTCACGGGGCGCACGATGTGACCAAGGCTAACACGCCGCGTCAGAGGATCTCCGCGACCTGCCAGAAATGCCACAGCACTATTTACGATCAATATGCCAGCAGCGTGCACGGCACCGCACTGCTGGAAACCAGCAACCCGGATGTGGCCACCTGCACCGACTGCCACGGCGCACACACTCAGGAAGATCCCACCACTGCAGCATTCCGCCTCAAGTCGCCCGACGTCTGCGGCACCTGTCACGCCAACGCCGCGTTGATGCAGAAGTACGGGATCTCCACCCAGGTGTTCCAGACCTATGTGGCCGACTTCCACGGCACAACGGTGACGCTGTTCGAAAAGCAACATCCGGATCAACAAACCAACAAGGCCGTCTGCACCGACTGCCACGGCGTCCACGATATCAAACAGGTCAGTGACTCTAATGCTACCGTGGTCAAGGAGAACCTGCTGAAAACGTGTCAGAGCTGCCATCCTGATGCCACGGCAAACTTCCCGGATAGCTGGGTGGGCCACTTCGCGCCGAGCCGCGATAACTACCCGCTGGTATACTACGTCGACTTGTTCTACAAGATCCTGATCCCGGCGGTCATCGGTGCGATGGCGGCATTCGTGGGGCTGGACTTCGTGCGCAAGATCATCAATCGCTTCATGAGAAAGGGGGCGTGAGCCATGGCTAAGCAAGAGAACACCCACGCCCATACGCAAGAAACCTACACCCGGTTCGCGCTGCCGCAACGCATCGAACACATCGTGCTGTTGGTGTCATTCTCGCTCTTGGGCCTCACCGGCCTGATCCAGAAGTTCAGCGGCAACCCGGTCGCCGAGGGGCTCATCGGGCTGCTCGGCGGCATCGAGACGACGCGCATCATCCATCGCATTGCCGCGTTGACCTTCGCGTTGCAGAGCATCTACCACTTTACCGTCCTGGCCTACAGGGTCTTCGTGCGGCGTATCGAATTGACCATGCTGCCAGGCTTGGGCGATGTCATCAATGCCATCGATGTGGTGCGTTACAACCTGGGTCTGTCCAAGCAGCACCCCAAGCTGCCGCGCTACAACTTCGCAGAGAAGGCCGAATATTGGGCAATGATCTGGGGCGGCGTCGTCATGGGCATCACCGGCTTCATGCTCTGGAACCCGATCGCCACCACCAAACTCTTGCCCGGCCAGATTATCCCGGCCGCAAAAGCCGCGCATGGCGCCGAGGCGATCCTGGCCGTGCTGGCCATCTTCGTGTGGCACTTCTACAGCGTGCACATCAAGATGTTCAACAAGGCGATGTTCACCGGGAAGATGACACGGCATCAGATGGAAGCAGAGCACGGGGCGGAGTTGGAGCAGTTGTTGGCCGGCAGAACCCGGCCACCGGCGCCGCCCGAAGGGGTGCGCCGCCGCGAACGCATCTTCGTGCCGCTCACGGTGGTAGCCGGGTTGCTGCTGGCCTTGGGCGTTATCTGGTTTGCCACCTTCGAGAAGACAGCCATCGCGACTCTGCCGGCGCCCCAGACACCCGCCGCAGTCTTCGTCCCATTGGCCGCGACGCCTGTGCCTGTCAGCACAGTGGAGAACAACGAGTTGGGCCCGGCCGCCCCGCATCCCGTCGAGGGAGACGCCTACAAGGACTGCACCGTCTGCCACGGCAGCGACGGTATCAAGCCTTATCCCGAGGACCACGCGGGACGCCCAGCCGAGTCGTGTCTGATCTGCCACAAGCAGGGCCCCGCCGCAACATCCGGCGCCGGGCAATCTGGCGGAGGCACCGCCAAGGCGATCCCGCATCCCATCGAGGGCGATGCCTACAAGGATTGCACCACCT